>JASHNW010000076.1 GCA_030041435.1 Acidobacteriaceae bacterium | reverse complement strand
CAATTTCATAGGTGAACGCGTCGGAGTCCTTGCTGAAGCGCCCGATCCAATCCTGCAGCCGCGCCAGCCAACCTTCTCTTGCCTCGGGCGGCCTGCGCAGAATGTAATGTGTGCCCTTATTCCCCGTCCCAAGCTCTGCGCTCATCAGAATGCCTCCCGGAAAAGCGAGCCGCTCCAGGTGATCCCTGACGCGGCCGAGGTAGGCGTCATTGAGCTCGCTTTGCAGCATCGTAAAGAAGCGGCGGAATCCCTTTGATTGGAATCCCGGCAGTTGTCCATCCGCGATCTGCCGAAGGCTGGTCAGCATGCCCGCAAAGATCTCCAGCACTTCGACGGCACGATGCAGCAGCTCATTCGGGTACTTTGTTGTCATCCAGCCCCATACGCGCTTCTCGCGTTCAATGGCTTCGACGGCGAGAGCGTAAAGCTGACGAACGAGGCCCGGATGGGTCATAGCATCAGAGAGAACCTGTTGCCGGTATAGAATCGCACCGGGTTCCTTGACAGAGCTCAGCGCAGTCTGCCGGCCAACCTCCCGCAGAAAGGGGTCGCCCGCAGACATGGTGTCCAGCAACAGATCCATGCCCAGGTCTTGCAGCAAATCGTTGGCATTCGGAGGCAACGGCGCGCGCAGGTCGAAGTCTCGATCCTCATGCATCAGCCAGGCCTTCATGATGGCTGCCCCGCGACGTTTCCGACGATCCGTTTCTTTACGGCGCCCTCGGTGAGGCGATACTTTTCAGCAATCGCCGTAGCATAGGCCAGACCATCGGCGGGTTTGCGCAGGATCCTGAATGTTCGCAGCGAAGGATCTCTCCGATCAACCTCGCCAACCATGCTGACGGTGCTGGCGCTCATGGGCACCAGCTCATCAAGGAAGGTAACGGACACGCAGATCATGTTCAGCTGCACGATGCGCATCATGATTTCCCGGCTCAGGAACAGAGCATCTTTCAGGGTTGTGGAGAGGAAGCTTTCGTTCATGATGAGGACGCTCGCCGGTGTTGCCAATTCCAGAATGCGGCGAACCCGGAGCAGCTCGTCTTCCAGCTTGCCCGTTAGATTTCCGATGTCTTCTTGCTTCTCAAAGTGTGTGAAGACCTGATCGGCGAGGAACAATTGCGCCTTCTTCGCCGGCACAGGGCAGCCCAGTCCCGCAAGATAATGCAGTTGGCCGAACATCCGAGCGAAAGTCGTCTTGCCGCCCTGGTTTGGGCCTGTGACCACGAGAATTCGCTCCTCACCCGCCAAGGAGAAGTCATTGGTGACGACTCGCCTTCCACCCTTATCAGTGCGCAGCTTGTCCGCGAGTGCCAGGTCAAATGCCTCTTCAGCGCTCTCGGCTTTCGACTGCTCCGAGACCGTGGGATAGCAGAACGAAAGCCCCTCGTCTCTGAGCCGGTGCATGTGCTCAGTCCAGGCAAGATAGAACTGCACTTCCCGGTCGAATTGGGCGATCACTGGATTCTGGAAATGTGCGTGGGCTGAGCAGAAAACCGCGAGAGCAGAGAACACCTCCGGATAAAGACGCGCCACTCGGTCGAGAATTGCCGCCTCGACATGATTCATTTCCAACGCGAATCGAAAAATAAAGAGGCGTTCCCTCGTCTCTTCGTGGCGGAACTTCTCAAAAGTCTCCAAGACGTCGGCGCCGTAGTCCGGCTCTGGCTCATAGCGCCGAACTGTGATGTGCTTTCCAGCGATCAGCAGCGCGTAACGGATTTCCCCAAGCTGGGTGGTGATGCGTTGAGCATCGGCTTCCATTTTTCGAAATCGCGGGCTTGAAAGGTACTCCTCCAGGTACAGGCGGAACGTTGTCAGTCCGTCTGATCGGACATCCGCGCGCCTCAGAGCGTCAGCGAATTTCCGCATTGAACTGCAGTAGCCGTCGACCGAATCTATAAGACAACGCTGTCTCTGGAGCTCGTAATAGAGCTTCTGCGTCCGAGAGATATTTTCCCGCAGCCGCCGCATCTCAGTTGCAAAAGTGCGGATACAATCGGCGGTTGTTGGGGATTCCAGGTCCCGAAAAACATCGTGTCGGTATCGGATTTCCGCAACGTCTCGTGACGATACATAAAAGAACGGCTTCAGAGCGTAATCATCGCGGCCGGCAGACACCGCTGCAACAATCTGATCGAGATTTAAATCTGCGAAACAGTCGGGCTGCACCTGCTGATCAATCTCCGGCAAAATCTGGCCGTCAGGGAAGAGGATGCTCTGAAATCGCTTCACATCAGAAACGGGGTCGTCCCTGTTGGAGCCGGATACGCCAGACCGAGAAACCGTCATTGGGCGTACCTCATCCTGCCAGCGAGGTCATTTTCACGCGCACAGAAACCCAGGAGACCATCGATTATGGCTTGGGAGAGCAAGGCGGGCCCCTTCCGAGTTCAATCTCGTAGGAGTCATCTTCCCCTGGTGAAGGGGCGGTTAGAGTGGACTCCAACACCCGCTCAATTGCTCAATTACAGTATTCGCGCCCGCGAGAATGGTGTCAATGGCGCGAATTCAGTTGATCAGAAGGTTATCGATGGATGGTTCCGCCGCACTCTCGTCGCGCCGAAACAACTTTTCGTCTCTGCTTCAGCTCTCCGGCTGGGAAGCCGCCACCATTGCCGCTGACCCGTATCTCGGTACCTGCGCGTCTTTGCCATCCCAGCTGATCTCTGTGAGTGAATTGGGCTGTTATCCCCAGACCCTTTCGTGCGGAGACTTCTAGCTTGCGGATCGCCGAATGCCCTGTTCACGTGTCATTTGACTTCCGACTCTGGAACAACGATCCGATAGTGCCCGACGACCTTGAGCTTCACGTTGCAGCCGGGACCGGGTGCGGGTTCCGGCCCGCAGTACGTGTGTACTACGAACGAATCCCCCTGCCATAACGCTCTGGATGGAGTATGAGGAAAATCAACCGACCAGTAGTGACCGCCATCAACTCCGAGTTCGATTCCGGCGGGAAGACTCCTGCCTTGGAGCGATGCGCCAGCACCGCCACCGCAGCACTGGAAGGCCGCCTGATGATAATCGGGATCCAGATGCTCGCGGTCAGGAACCGGGCAGGATTCATCCTGATTCCAAGCAGAGCTGCCCTGCACTGCCTCGCCGTAGAATGCGCACAAAACCTTGTCGAAGTGGACGACTCGGTTCGAGGGTTGAACCGTTGGCGGATTGCTTTGGTAATAACCCTTGAACAAGATGTAAATCGGATCCTGACTGCCGGTTGGCTTCACGATTCCAATATGGTCGGCAGCAATTCCCGTAAAGGGCGCGTTGCTGTCGCATCCGTACGTCGCGCTGTAAGGGTCGACGACATAGATGCCGCCCACGAAGCTCGCCAGTTCCTTCGCAGCTCCCGGTGCGCCTCCCACCACGATCGCCTGGAGATTCAGCGGCCGTGTCTTGAGCATTTCGTAGGCACAATAGCGATGCGTGCTTAATCTTCCGCCACGCCAACGAGCTTCCAAATCTAGAAGATAATGGTTGTCTCCAGAACTGGACATTGAGCGGAGAAGCGGATCTCCGGCAAAGGCCGAAGTGAATGAGGCGACAAAGGAGCCGGCGTGCGGGGTGGCGTAAAAGACCACGAAAGGAACTTGGGCAGCCAACTTCGGCTGATCGACTAACATCTCCTCCACGATCAAGCCACCCAAGCTGTGACAGATGAAGATGACCTCGCGGTGACGATCGAAGATTGGCGTCAGATTGGAGCTCAAGGCTTTCGCGATATCGGTAACATCGTTGCGATTGCCCGTATAAGGCGTAGGATATCCGATGGCATAAACGTCGGCGTCGGAAAAAGTCCGGTCGCCGCGCACCAGATCCGGCCAGTACGGCGACCCGCCTTCGCCGGTCCAGGTACCCGTCGGGTCGCCGTGGATTCCGTGCACGAACACGATGGCTCGGGTGTGCGTAGGCGTACTGTTGGCTGGTTGTGTTGCCGTGGCTCTGGCACTCGATCCGCTCCCGGAAGGGACCTTGGGCTGGTGACATCCGGAAACGCCGACGACCAGTAGCATCGGAAGGATCAGACGGCGCAACTGGCGACAGAGCATCAGACTCAACTCCTCGGGAGACCGGCGACTCTGACGACGCTGGGATTGTGAAGGAGGAAGTGCGGTTCAGCGTATCACACTGAGGCGACAGCCGCTCGTCCGGAGGAAACAGATCGGGTTGGTAGTCGCGATAACAAATGCGGCGAACGACGGATATCGGGAAACTCGGGGCTTTCAATTGGCACAGGTCGAGGGGGGCTGCTAGGACAATAAACGAACCCGAACCGATGCAAAGGGCGGCCAACTTGGCCCCGTTCTGACCTCGTCACTAGCTACAGGGCTCGATGCATGCGTTGCCCTATGGCAACCCATTGAATTGTGATTGAACGAAACGGTCGATATAAAGCCGTAGGCTCAAGTGAAGACGGTCATATCGGCGCGCTTAAACCTTTCCAGTGCGATACTGTCATCCCCGGAGGCCTTGATGAGTTCCGTTACGAAATCTTTCAAAGCATAAGCTGTTTCGCCATTCTCATCGCCCTTTATCCAAATCTTCGCGTCAAGCTCCCCATCGCCGCTTTCATCATAATCACCCGTGACGCCGAAATCGGCGATCTGATTGAAGACCTTTCGTCCCTTCCCGACGCTCCAAGCATACTGTTTGAATCGATCGTTATTCATCGAGATTGAATTGCGGCCGACATCACCATAGCGACCCATGACCCAGAGAAGCTTCAGCTTCTCATCCTTGCCAGAGGCGGTCGAGTTTGCAATGTTCTTGATGACCCTGTGCAGCTTCTTCATCGCAGCGATGGCTTGAGCAGCGGCTGACGAATCATCGGTATCTGCCAACTTTGGAAGCTGCGTCGGAAACGGGATAATCTCGCGTTTATCTTCTGCGTTGGCGGACGGCGTATGCTGCCGGATGAGTTGCTTTGAGTACTCCAGGGCAATGTAGGCGAACTGGTCGGTCAGAGCCTGCTTGACTTGTTCAGCCGTATCGAAGCTCTTGATCCAGTTGTTCTCGGACTGGGAACTCACTAAGTCGATGAAATCGAAGATCCGCACGTCATCCACGACATGGGAAAAGTCGGCGCCCGGATTCTTCTTGTACAGCGGACGCGCGTCATTCACATCGCGTTTGACGAAGGCGATGACAGGGATGTGCCTCTTGAGGGCATGACGATATTCTTCGTTCGTGATAGACTTCTCGCTCCCCACAAAGGTCCCGCCGTGTCGTCCCCCGATGAGCAAAACTAGATAGTCGGAGTTCTCGACCTGATCCAGACAGGCATTGTGCGAGTGCTTGCCGAGGCTCACTCCGAAGCTGACAGAGTCGGAACGAAGAGGTTCATGACCCAGTCGCTCAAGATGTTGCGCAATACTGGCGCGAGCGTCGGCAAAATCGAAACACGTCGAACTAATGAAGGTTCTGGGTTTGGCCATACAAAAATTGTATCCGCGCAGGCTGATGGGCTTCAGGAACGATCAAGGAACTGGACTCCTGCCGCATCGACCGGCGAGTTAAATCGCGACGGCGAAGCGAGGAGGTGTCGATATCCATGAAGCCCTCGTGATGTGGATGCCCTGTCCCTCACCGAGCGCATCATCGCCGAGTCACTCGTTGAAACCGGTGGAGAACGAAAGTGGGTGGTTCCAACGATTCGCAGCCAGGCTGAGAAGTAGTCATTTAGACTATCCGGCACGGATACAGCGCAGCTAATCGCTGAAATAGACTCTGAAATTTCCCGCCTCCAGCAAGTCCGTACCCTTCTCTCCGGTCGAGGTTCAACCAACCCACCAAAGCTCCTCAGGAAGAAGCGCAGCCTGAGTGCTGAGGCCCGGGCCCGGATCGCTGCGGCGCAGAAACGCAGATGGGCGAAACAGAAGGGTGCGGCGAAGAAAAGCACCTGATCCTGACCGGATTTCGCGTCGGCGGTTAGGTTCAGCGACGGTACCGCGAGCTCAGGCACATCATCGCCCGCTATGCGCTAATCTCTCCTGATATTGTCGGGAATTTGCCCGGCGGGTGGGCCGAGATTGCCCCGGCGTCCTCACGCCGGCACACTAAAGGGCGGGAAGGCGGGCAAAAGAGATGGAGCCCGCCGATGGCGGGCTCCAAGTGAATGACGAATTAGGCAGCGGCCTTTTTCGCAGGTTTCTCTGCACTCTGTGCAGTCTTCTTCGCCCTTTCCTTCGCGATGAACTCCTGCTTCACCTTGGCCGTGATGGCGTCGATGTCCACCTTGTAGGAGCTGGCGGCATCGCGAAGCGCGGTCGCCGCGTTCGTTCGGGAAGCGGCCAGCAGGATGGCCGTTTCCACCAGCAGCCGCGAGAGAGTTCCCTCATCGGAGCGGCGGAGGAAGGCGGCGAACATCTTAGCCACACCCCCGTCATCGCGCTTCTGCCGGATGCCGTGCTGCCGTGCCAGCGTGGTAAGGCGATTCTCATCCATGAGGCTGGTCAGCTTCTCAAGGATGAAGAGCAGGTCCCGCTTCATCAGCCGAATAGGGACGGCGGCACTGACAGCGGCGAGGACGCGAAGGCCAGTTGTATTGGCGATGGCCTGTTCCCGGCGCTGCTTTTCCTGCTCGGCCTTCCACTTTTCATCGCGGCTGGTTGGCTGCTTCGGGTGGTGGACCGGGCAAGCAGGATTGGAGCAGACCTTGCGAATGGTGCCCACATCGCTGCCTTCGGTGATGATGGCGTCGGCGGTGAACTTGCACGCCTTGAACTCGGGCCGCTTGGCGTCATCTTTCGACTTCGGCTTGTCGTCCCGAATCGCCGTGTACTTGTTGCGTGGCAGTACCGGGCTACCTTCTTTCTGCCCGCCGTAGGCGGTGCTGATCTGTACCAGTTCCGGTCTGGCGGCAACGGTTTGGGCGACGTGCGCCGAAACCTTCGCTTGATAACAGGTTGGGTCCGTGCACCGATCCCCCTGCCTTCCGAGGTCATCACCGAAGAGCAGCTTGTTGTGTCCTGTCCGCTTCGCGCAGTCAGCGCAACTGCCCGCTGCCGGGACAAGCTGCGGATCGCGTTTGTTGAATGGCGTGTCTTTCAGGACGAGCAGGATGTTCGCGTCAATCCAGAATTGCAGGTTACGGACGGGCAGCAGAATCCGAGCAGGCTTCTGGCTGCCGTTGTAGACCTCTTTGAAGCAAGCCGAGAGTGCCTGTTCCTGTTGATCGGCAGGGAGCTTTGCCAGGAGCAGAGCATGGCCCACGCCAATCTCATCGGCATAGAACGCCTCGACGGCTTTGGGAACAAGATCGGTGAGCTTGAGTCTCGAAGCGACGAACATGGGCGACTTGCCCACCTTCGCGGCGATCTGGTCGATGCTGTACTTCGGTTCCTCCAGTGCGAGCAGGGCGCGGAAGCCCTGCGCCTCTTCCATCGGGTGAATCTCGGCGCGATTCAGGTTTTCGACGAGTTGCGCCTCAAGCGCCTCGGCGTCGCTCATCTGCCGGATGCGGACGGGCACGGTGTCCTGCCCGGCGATTTGCGCGGCGCGGTAACGCCGTTCCCCGAAGACGATCTCGAAGCCGTTCTCGGTGAGAGGTCGCACCAGCAGCGGCGAGAGAACGCCCTGGGCACGGATGCTTTCTGCCAGTTCCTTCAAAGCGGCATCCTCGAAGGTGCGGCGCGGGTTGGTCTTCGACACGTTGAGCAGCGAGAGGGAAACGTTGCGGTACTCGGTGGCATTGAGGACCTGGGGTTCCATGATGATTGGCTCCTTTCGAGCGGTTGCGGGTGAAGACATGGAGCGGATGAGACGGGCCAATATCCGCTCCACAGGTGGGAGCGGACTAGCCGCGAATCGACTTGTCCGAAAAGGCTTCGAGAAAACGCTGGTCGCGGAGGTTTCTGTCCCACAGCGCGGCGAACTTCCGGTGATCGTCATAGAGGGGCGGCACGAAGACGTAATCCGCGCCGTCCAGATACCGCGAATACCGCTCGACGCCCATCCAATCGTTACGCCAGTAGTACGGCACAAGTTCAGGGCCGCAGAGCGGCGGCTGCGACCACTCGAAGCACATCTCCGGGTCGCGCATCAGGTCGCCATTCTGTTCGCCATAGTGAGCGACGGAGAGAGCCGGACATCCGAGTGGGCCGCGTCCCGGCACAGCCTCGATGACGAGGGCCATGTAAGGCGGATTCTCGATTTTGAGGTAGAGAGTGGGCCGGTAGCTTCCGGCCCGCTCAAGGATGCGGAGAACGGTCTGCATCAGGCCACCTCCGCGACGGGTTCCTCAGCCGCCGGAGTCGCCTCCGGGACTGCCTCCACGGTGATTGCGCCGAGGATGACGGCGGAAGTGCGCTGCACAACTTCAAGGCTTTCCGCCAGCAGCGCCGCGTTACCCGCGTACATCTGGATGTAGTCCGAGGAAGCGCGCCCCATCTCAAGGCCGATGCCCTGACCCACGATGAACGCCACGGCTTCGGCTTCCGTCTCGCGCACGGTGGCGGTGGTCTTGGTGCGCCGGTCAGTCTTATGCAGAAGCTCGTGCGCAACCTCATGCACCAGCGTCACGAACTCTTCGGCCTTCGACTGGCCCGGCAGAAGCGCGATCTTTCCGCCGTAGCTCACGCCGAGTGCAGGCGCGATGTTCTCGGTGTAATCGAGTGCGATGTCTTGCCCAGCAAGGAACGCGATGAGCCGGTCCCGGTGCTCCCGCACGTCGCCCGTGATGTTGTGCTCAAACTCGGGCAGGTCCGCGCCTTCGGTCTGCGCTACATCGAAGACGTACACGGCGCGGAAGCCAATCAGGACGGGGCGCGACTTCTCGTCCGCCCGCTGCTCCTGATCGTTCTTCCTGCGTGGATGGCCGACGATGGGAGCGAGAATCTGGATGCCTTTCTCGCTCCGCTTGACGAACCGGCCCAACTCTTTCCACGTCGAAAACCCGGCCACGCGAGAAGCGGTCGGGCGCTGCCGCGCAATGGCGAGAATGTTCCCGAAGGAATAGGAATGGAACCGGGCCATTGCGGCAAGGTAGGCGGTCAGTGTTTCGCTCTTGCCTGCCTCAAGCTGCTTGAGCAGGTAATCCACGGCCTGCTTGATGAGTTGCTGTGTGGGGTTGTCTTTCTGGGTTGTGCGCTGCTGGTAGGGCGATTCGCTGGTGCTACGGAGCGCCGCATTTTTTCTGTGCGGCGCGGTGGTGGCGGCTGTGCTGCTGGATGCGTAAGGCATGATGTTTGCTCTCCTGTCGCTGCCCGCGAGGGGGCGGAATCTGAAGGAGGGCGTCTGCCTCAACCCAAATTTCTTTGTTTGAGTGCCCCCGCTTCATGGCTCTTGCGGCACGGCAGGGGCGAGGAGGGTTCAGTCACAGGTCGCCGCAGGCGCCGCCCCGGCGGCCGGAGCGAATGCGGAGGACCTTGACGGGTTCCGACCGCCTCTGCCATAAAGCCGCCTGAAGCGGGGGCACGTGAACGAAGAAGAAATTTAGGAACCCTACCGCATGGCTTTCAGGGAGGGGCGTTGCGGGGAAGGAACGGACCCGCATGGATGGGGAGCGGAAAACGCCGGCACTATCGGCGGTTGCAGCGAGGGAAGGGCGCGAGCATCCTTCCCGACCGATCTAGCAATTGAATTGGTTGCCTTGCCCCACCAAGAATCCCGGCAGATTCCATAAGCTGCTGATATAATAGGGGGTTGTGAGTGTGAAACCGATAGCCGTTGATTTATTCTCGGGATGTGGTGGCCTGACTTTGGGTCTGAAGCAGGCAGGCTTCCGTGTGGTTGGAGCCGTGGAGATCGATCCCCTAGCTGTCGAAACATACAAGGCCAATCACAAGAGCGTAAAGGTTTGGAAAAAGGACATACGAGAGGTAACGGCGATCGATTTGGTGCGCCGACTGAAACTGCGCCGGGGCCAGCTTGACCTCCTTGCAGGGTGTCCACCTTGCCAAGGTTTCTCCACATTGACCACACTCAACGGTCACACTGACCAGGACGATCCGCGCAACGATCTTGTTTTGCAGTTTCTGCGTTTCGTTCGTGGGCTCCGCCCAAAAGCCATCATGATGGAAAACGTCCCTGGGCTTGCGAAAGATGGGCGTCTGGAGAACTTTGTCTCCGAATTGGAATCCATGGGCTACCGATGCTCGTATAGCGTCCTCGATGCCGCAAAGTACGGAGTACCTCAGCGCCGGCGAAGATTCATCTTACTGGCGGGCTATCAGGAATCC
>JASHNW010000008.1 GCA_030041435.1 Acidobacteriaceae bacterium | reverse complement strand
GGAAGATCTGAAGAAAAGCTTCCGCCGCAATCAGAAGACCTGGAAGCGGCTGCTGGCGCAGACGGAAGCGTAAGCGGCATCGCCGCAACAGCACGACTTTCGATCGCAGGTGCGTCGATGAGCAGCCATCTGCTCGAGTCGAACAAGCTGCTCTCGATGAGTGCGTTGGCCCAATATCGCCAATTGAGATCGGTATCGGTCGACAGAAGCCGACTTGAACGAAGCCGCTTTGCGGTCGCGGCGGAAGAGCTCGCCACATCGCTTCCTTACGGCGAAGGCTCGACGGGGCTAATCCAAAGACGAGAGATTAGCAAAGCGGTGACAAACAGATGACAACTTCGGATCGCGACTCGGTCCAGGATGTGGAGCTAAGAGGCCAGAGAAGGTTCCGGGCGCAATCGCTCCGACTGGTCCCCCCTCTGCTCCTGAATTTTCCTCTGGAGAGTGAAATATGCTGGTCCGCAGGATCGCAGTCGCCCCTTGCCTCGGGCTCGTTCTTCTCATGGTTCCGGCCCTGGCCCAGGCACAATATCAACTTACCAATCTAGTTTCGAATCAGGTCGATTCGCATGCCCCGACTATCGATCCACTGCTGGCCAATCCGTGGGGATTAGCCCGAAGCGCCGGTTCGCCCTGGTGGATCAGCGATAACGACACCGGGTGGTCGACCCTCTACAATGCAGCTGGAACTCAAGTGCCACTCAGGGTTGCGATTCCCACTGCCGGAAACGGACCGGTGGAGGCGACAGGCACAAACGGCCCTGGCACACCGACGGGAATCGTTGCCAACGCATCGAAGTCGGATTTCCAGGTTTCGGGCGTGGCCTCGGCCTTCATCTTTACCACCCTCGACGGCACGATCTGCGCCTGGCCGGGCCTGAACAAGAACCTGGCGACCCTGGTAGTGGACAACTCGGCCAGCAAGGCCAGTTACACGGGCCTGGCCATCACCAGCAACCCTTCGGGGAATTTCCTCTACGCCGCGGACAACGCCAACAACAAAATCGATATGTTCGACGGCAACTTTAACCTCGTGATGTCGTTTGGAGATCCGGCGATCCCATCGAACTTCTCGGTATTCGGCATCGAGGACATCAATGGCATGGTTTACGTCGCGTATGCGATACCCAACGTGGGCGCCGGCGGTTACATCGACGTTTTCCAGGAGGATGGCACCTTCGTGAAGACACTGATCCAGGGACTGCCGTTAAATCAGGCCTGGGGCATCGCCCTCGCTCCCGCCAATTTTGGGCCGCTGAGCAATACGCTGCTGGTTTCAAACAACTCCGTCGACGGCACCATCAACGGGTTCAATCCTAAAACCGGAGAGTTTGTGGGTACGATTCGGGACGAGCGCGGGAGGAAGATTGTTCTCAATAACCTGTGGGGAGTCGCCTTCGGTGGCGGAACCACCAACAATGGGGCGGCAAATGAGTTGTTCGTCACCGTGGGGCAGGGAATTGGCCCCAACGAACTGGCCGGTACCTTTGCATCCATCGTCTTCAATCCAAAGCCGCATCATCATGGTTACGACGATCAGGGCGGCCCGAAATAGGCGTTTCATCCCACGGCGGCCGTGGTCTTTTCTTCGGACAAGACGAGCCTGGGAAGCAGCCTGGCGCCCACTCTAAGGCTCCCGCAACGCGGCGAGCCTCCAGGGTGGGAGACCAGGCTGTCCAGCCGCCGGGTCGTTGTCCCTCGCCTCGTCTGGGCGCCGCTCTTCATCGTCGGCCGCACCCGGCGTCCTGCCTCAGTTACGTGCGGTTCACAGGATTACTCCCGACAAAACCGGCTTCACGCCCCCGATCTTCCGCCGGTCGTCGGTGAGCGCATAATCGCCAGGTCGCGATGCGAAGATAACTGATGGCTGACCGATGGCCGTCAGTCCAGCCGGTACTTCGTCTCCGCCAGGTGGTAGAGCGGACGCCACACCAGCCGGTTGATGGTGACCACCATCAGGGCCATGATCATGGTCGCGGCCAGCAGCACGGGATAATTCGCCTGGTCGCTCGCGAGGCTGATCTGCGCGCCCAGGCCGAGCGTCGCCAGCGTCTGCCCCTTCAGGTGAAAGTACTCCGCGACGATCGAGGCGTTCCAAGCGCCGCCCGAGGCCGTAATGAGCCCGGTGATGAGGAACGGAAAAATGCCGGGCAGAATGACCGTTGTCCAGCGCTGCACATCGCGGAAGCGGAAAAGTGCGGAGACCTCGCGTAAATCCGAGGGGATGGCCTGCGCGCCGGCGATCACGTTGAACAGGATGTACCACTGCGCCGCCAGCAGCATCAGCGCCACAGATCCAATACCCAGCCCCAGGCCCAGCCGCATGAGCGCGACCAGGATCAGAGGGAAGAGCGCGGTGGCCGGAAACGACGCCGCGATCTGCGCCACCGGCTGCGCAATGTGCGACAGGCGCGGATTGAAGCCGATGGCCACGCCGACGGGTATGGTCCACAGCGACCCGATGAGCAGCGCCGCATTGACCCGCGCAAACGTAAGCCCGGCTCCGCCCAGCAGGCTCAAAAATTCGCGACGGTGAATATCCTTCAGCAGCAGCACCGCATGAAACGCAAGGATGCCGATCGCCACCAGGGCCACGGCTGCGACGACAAGATAAATCGCCGTCGTGACTTTGCTCGCTTCCTTTCGTTCGGAGCGCGGCTTTTTGTTGCGCCGCCGCTGCGCCAGGTCCCTGTAAACCCGCTCCACCAGCGGGCGAAAGGTGTAGCGATTGATGACGCCGACGACGCGCGAATTGCGCAGGGCGTCGAGCACAGGAGAGGTAACCCGGTTGCTGCTCTCGACGTTCTCGAACTTGAATTTGTCGCTCCATGCGATGAGCGGTCTCCACAAAACCTGGTCGGCCAGCACGATGATGAGCACCATGGTGAGCAGGCCCCAAGTCACGGCCACAAAATCGCCGTTCGACGCGGCGGTCTGCAGGTAGGAGCCGAGTCCGGGCAGGCGGAAGTTGCGGCTGCCCACGGGAAACATCTCGCAGACCATCAGAAAAAACCAGCCGTTGGCCACGGAGACGATGGAATTCCAGATGAGGCCGATGGCGCCGAAGGGCAGCTCCAGCTGGAACAGGCGCTGCCAGCGCGAGAAGCGGTTGATGGTGCACGCTTCCATCAGTTCGCGCGGAATGCTCTTGAGCGAGGTGTAGAAGCTGAAGGCCATGTTCCACACTTCGCCGGTGAAGATGAGCAGGATCGCGCCGAATTCGATGCCCAGCTGCCGCGAAGGAAACAGCGACATCATGGCCAGCATGACGCCGGGCAAAAAGCTGAGCACCGGGATCGACTGCAGAATATCGAGCACGGCGATCATCAGCGATTCCAGCCGCTTGTTGTAGGCCGCCGTGTAGCCATACGCGACGGCGAACAGCAAGCTGAGCGCGTAGGCCACGAAGATGCGCACCAGCGAGTAAAAGGCGTAGAGCGGCAGGTGCGACGGGGAGCGGTAGATTTCGACTTCTGGGATGGCCGAGCTGAACCAGAACTTCGCGATCCACAGAATCGCGTAGAAGCCCGCCAGCAGCGCAGCGGCCACGCTCACGTCGATGAAGAACGGCCAGGTGCGCTCCGCCACCAGCGCGCGGGAGAGCGTGAGCCGCGGCCTCATCCAGCCTGCTCCGGCGCCGGCACCGGGGCTTCCTCGCCTTCGTGCTCGTGATAGATAAAGCGGCGGCGCGCATCGTCCCAGTCGAACAGCTCCGCATAGCGGCCCCAGTTAATGGCCGTAGACAGCTGGTTGGCGCACTCCTCGTCGCTGAATTGTTCGTCGAGCAGGTCGAGAAAGAACTCTTCCGAAACAGAATGATCGCTCTTGTTGGCCAGCGCGCGGGTGATCTGCCGCAGCAGCAGCACATGATCGACGGCGGCTTTGCGGAAGAGTTCTTTCTGCTTCAGGATTTCCGATTCGGCATAAGTTTTGCCTTCGGGCGTGATCACCGCGTCGCCTTCTTCCACCTTCAGGAAGCCAAGCAACTGCGCGGCCTCGACGATCGGGAAGAGGTCGTCGATCTCGAACGCCAGCTCATCGGCCAGGCGATAGATATCGGTCCGTCCGCCAAGGTCGATGATCAGCTCCAGCAGTCCGGCAATCCCGCCCGGCCGCGCGTGAGGCAGCATCTCGTAGCGCATCTGGCGCTGGTCGCGGACGCGCCGCCCGTCTTCGAGCACCGGCATCTCGGCGGGCGCGACGTCGGGCCGCGTGAGGACTTTGTAGATGTAGTCCACCAGCGCGGTGAATGCCGCATTCTTGCGTTCGCGCGGATGCGTCAGCGCGACCTTGAAGTCGGTGCGCACGTGGCCGGGATTGCGGCCCAGCACAATGATGCGATCCGCCAATAGAACGGCTTCTTCGATGTTGTGCGTGACGAGGAAGATGGCCTGGGTGGGGATGGTCTTCTTCTGCCACAGCTCCAGCAGCTCGCTGCGCAGATTGTCGGCCGTGAGCACGTCGAGCGCGGAAAACGGTTCGTCCATGAACAGAACTTCCGGCTCCACAACCAGGGCGCGCGCAAAGCCGACGCGCTGCCGCATGCCGCCGGAGAGTTCCTTCGGATAGGCAGCCTCGAACCCGTCCAAACCCACCGTATCCAGAATCCTCAAGCTCCGCCGGTACCGCGCATGCGCTTCCATGCCGCGCGCTTTCAGGGGCGCCTCGACGTTTTCCAGAACTGTCAGCCAGGGAAAGAGGGCGAAGCTCTGGAAGACAATCGAGACGTTGATTTCGGTCGAGCTGAGATCCCGGCCATGCCAGAGCACGCTGCCGCCGGTGGGGCGCGAAAGCCCGGAAAGCATGCGCAGCAGCGTCGATTTGCCCGATCCGGACGGCCCCAGCAGCGCAACGATCTCCCCGGGAAAGATGGCGAGGTCGGTCGGCGCGATGACCTGAATGCGCGCGTCGCGCGACTGCGCATAGTACTTCTCCACCTGCCGGGCCTGGATGATCGGTTCGGTCATGAAAATCAGCTCGGGGTTCTGCCCGGGTTGCGGGCAGAGATTGAGTCTCTGGTCTGATTTGCCTGCGACGGCGCCAAATTATAGCTGAAGCAACTATAAGACGGGAGAGTTGCTGCACGATGAAGCATCTCCCGATGCAAGCGTATCATCATAAACTGCAGGTTCACCCGGTACACTGTCCCCGGTGGTCCGTACGACCTCTGTAAGTCCCGGATTTCCCGACTCATCTGAAGACAAGGAATTGGTAAGAGACGAATGGCCGAACAGCAAGCGGCAAACCAGGCAAAGCCCAGGGTACTGGTCGCCGACGACGAACGCGTGATTGCCGATACTCTGGCGATCATTCTCAATCAGGCAGGATTCGATGCCACAGCCGTCTACAGCGGCGAGAAGGCCGTTGAAATGGCCGAAATCCTCAAGCCCGACATGCTCATCAGCGACGTGATTATGACTGACCTGAACGGTATCGACGCGGCGATCAAGATTCGCGCCATGCTGCCGGGCTGTAAGATTCTGCTGTTCTCCGGCCAGGCCGCCACAGCCGATCTGCTGGATCGCGTGCGCGCGCAGGGGCACGAGTTCGAGATTCTGGCCAAGCCGGTCCACCCGCAGGACCTGTTGGCGCGCCTGCGGAGCTAGGGCAGTTTCGGAATACATGTAGACTTTTTGAGGTTGGTACAGGGTGGCTTTTTCTTGATTAAAAAGCCACTTGAGCGTGTGCCTTCGGTCTGCACCAATTCCGAAACTGCTGTAGTCCCGATCTACGGGATGTAATAGAAGGGATCGGAGAGCTTGATGGAGACCTCCGCCTGCGGCGATCCGTTCAGGTCGCTCATCTGGTCCCCCATATTCACCAGGATTCGATAGCCGGCGGCAACGATCTTCCGGCGGGCAGCAGACTTGAAGATCGTTGTGGGCGTGTTCGCCTGCGCCGGGCTGCGCAGCACCAGGCCCGCCCAGTGCGCATAACCCTGGCTGCGCAGGTTCTTCTCCGTAGCAGCGCGCTGGCCCTCAGGACGGCCGGTAATAAAAAAGACTGCGACCCCGAGTTGCTGCGCCTCCTGATAAAAGCGCAGCGTGCCCGGGATGGCCGGCGCGGCCGCCTGCTGCACCCATTGATTCCACGCGTCCCGATTCCAGGCAAAATCGGCCTGCAGGATTTCTGCGTAATTGGAAAGCGACGTTTCGTCGATGTCGAGCACAACGGCGAGTTTCGTGCCGGGCCGGCTTTGCCGGGCCAGGCGATCCAGTTCCCTGATGGCTTTCGCCGTCTCGCCGTTCAGATCCGCCGTGTAACAGCCGTCGTTGCCTTTGCAGTCGTGGTACTGCTCCAGTTCGATCCGCAACTTGCCCAGATTCGGCGGCTCTTTCGGCACGAGGACGGTTTGCGCCCCGGAGGCAGCGGAGATGGCGATACCGAGTATGCAGACGATGGCGCGAGCGCGCGAGCCGGGAGAGAACATGGATTTTATAGTAAGTGGAAGCGGCTCCTGGCCAGCGGCATCCGTGGCCGCTGCAGCAGCCCCGCAGGCAGACGCGATACTCTGGCACTGCGACGTGAAGCAGCTGCTGCGAACTACGGGCGGAATCCTCCTGGCTTTGCTGCCGGCCTCGGCCCTGCACGCGCAGAACTCCGGGCGCGGCGCCACCTTCCAGGTGCAGGTGAATGAAGTGACGCTGCCCTTCCGGGCCTACGACGACAATGGCCGTCCGGTCGCGGATCTGCGCCTGCCTGAATTGCTGCTGCTGGACAACAGAAAACCGCCCGCGAAAGTTCTCAGCTACACCCACCTAACCGACCAGCCCATCCGGATTGGCTTTCTGCTGGACGTGAGCCCCTCCATCGAATGGTCCTCGGTGATCCGCGGCCAGGACACCGCTTCGCTCTTTGCAACGGATCTCCTCCGTCCCCGCTCGGACAAGGCGTTCGTGATGAAGTTCGATTTCGACCAGAAGTTCCTGAGCGGCTGGAGCGACAACCCGCTGGACATCCAGGAAGCCATCAGTTCCATCGCCGACGACCGGCGCAGCCGCATGGGCGGAACAGCGATCTACGATGCGCTCTACCGCGGGATACGCGACGAGATTGTTCGGCAGACAACACCGGGCCAGAACAGCAACGCGGTCGTCGTCTTCACCGACGGCTACGACAACGCCAGCCACGCACGGCTCAGCGACGTGATCGATATTTGCCAGCGCACGAACACGGCGATCTACGTGTTCAGCAGCAATCCGGAATCGCGGTTCGACGCCGGCGAGAAGAATCTGCGCGAACTCGCGGCGGAGAGCGGCGGCCGCGCTTTTTTCGATCAGGCTCCTGCCGGCATTCGGAGCGACCTTGGCACGGTAGAAGGAGATTTGCGCAGCTACTACCTCATCGTCTACCGGCCGGCCAACTTGAAATCAAACGGCGCCTTCCATCACATTCACCTGGAAACTCTGCGGCGCGATGTGGAGATCGACGCACGCGCCGGGTACTACGCTCCGCAGCCGTCGCACTGAGCCGCTTCCAGGCGAAGCCGGCGGCTACTTATCTTTTTGTTTCAGGAACCAGGTGATCTGCGCAGCGGCCGTCGTGTCGCTCTGGGCGCCGGTTTTGTAGACGGGGGCCTTCCAGCCTTCGTACTGCACCCAGCCGCGCACCTCGATGTCCTGATGGATGCGTTTTCTGATTTCGCCTTCAATATCGTTCTGCGTGGTGCCGCCGGGGATGAACTGATTCGCGGCTTTCGCGTTCCGGCAGGTTAACTGAATGTCTTCCTCGGGCGAAAGGTGCCAGGTGAGCCACGTCTGGTAAGCCTTGCCCTGGCGGCCCACCCAATCGCCCAAAAGATAGCCTTTGTTTGTGGGACCCTGCTTCTGGACCGTCTCGTAGTAATAGAACATCCCCGTCCCGGCACGCTGTCCGATGGCACTGGGGTCGGTGTCTCCGGCTTCCGCTCGGAAATCGAGATGCTGCAGCCCGGGCACGCGCGCCAGATAAATGCCCGGGTGCAGGGCAGCGCGGCGGGGGGCATCGATGGGGCTGACATCGTCGTGCACCAGCGAATCGGTGTAGAGCGTGACCCAGTGGCGCAGGAACGGCAGCCGGTACTCGAAATCGAAGGTGCTGAATCGTGCGCCAGGATCTTCAGGGGAGTTCTTAACCGCGGGTGTCACATTCTGGAAGCTGAAAAAGCTCTTCAGAAAGGTGTGCAGCGTAATCGGCTCATGCGCCTTCCCGCCCCAGATGACCATGCGATCGAAGCCGATCTCGACATTCCTGGTGGGCTTGAAGCTGATCTTCTCCACATGGACCCAGGGGTCGTTGGGATCGGAGTGGCCTTTGAGGCTGCCCACATAGAACTGATAGCGAAACGGGCCCAGCAGCGACGAAAGCAGGGGAATGCGCAGCGGCTCGACGCGATCGATCTCGAAATCGTAATTATCTTCGGCGTTGTTGCCCCACAGCATGCTGGCGCCCTGGGCGGGCCCGAGCCAGTGATCGTTCTTCCCAAAGGAAATCTCGTGGCCGAGCAGGTGATACGAGAGGCTTGCCTCCATGACACGCCCGAAATTCGCAGCCGCGATGGGACCTTCGGGAATGGTGTCCTGCACTGGATTGGCGGCAATCGGAATATTGTCGATGTTCTCGGAGAGAAAGGCCGCCAGCGCCGGAGAATATCCTGCCGCGCCGGGCGCGTGCTGGAATTCGCCTCGATAATAGAATGAGAAGCGGCCTGCCTCGGCGTGCGCGCTGAATCCGGTGTAATTGTTGAAGCCCCCTTCATACGGACGGCCGTAATCGTTCACGATGGTCTGGCCCAGGTGATAGCTGTCGCGCAGCGGCGTACCGCCGATGCCCCGCAGCTGCGTGTAGACGCTCTCCAGTTGCTCGTATACGCGGTGCGTGCCGCCCTCGTCGATGTCCGGCTGGACTTCGCGCAGCACCGCAAGATAAATCTCCCGCGCTTCCTCGTTGTTCGTATCGGCCTCGATCTGCGGCGCGCTGCGTGCCAGCATGGAAGCGATGCTGAGCCGCGTCCAGGGACGCAGGCCGACAAAGGCGCTGTCGAGATAGCCCAGCGCGTGCAGCCGGTCGAGCGCCGGATAGATCCAGCTGTCCATCGGCACGTAGGTTGAGCCCTGCGTGCTGTCGGTCGTTACCGCGGCCGAGGTCTCGTCGGGAGAAGGTATCGGCGTCAGCCCGGTGGATTGCGCCTGCAACAGGCCGGCGCCGGTAAACAAAAGGACGGAAGAAACCAGGAGCGAACGCAAAAGCACCTCAACCGATTCCGCCTTGCCGGCGGGACATATCCTACGGACGCAGTTTCCGGCGGAATGAAACCTGTTCGTTGCAGTCTATCGGGAATTCAACGGCAATACCGGCTTAACTATTGCGTATTGCGATGCGGGAACCACGTGATCTGCGCCCCTATCGTGGTATCGTTCTGCGCGCCGGTCTTGTAGAGCGGCGCTTTCCAGCCTTCGTACTGCACGGTACCCAGCACCTCGATATCTTTGCCGATGCGCTTGCGCACCAGCCCATCGAAATCGTTCTGCGTGGTTCCGCCGGTGAGGAACTTGTTGGATGCTTTCGTATTACGGTAGCTGACCTGAATTTCCTCTTCCGGCGAGAGATGGTACGTCAGCCATGCCTGGCCGCCCTTGTCCTGGCGCCCGATCGGATCTCCCAGCAGGACGCCCTTGTTCGTCGGTCCCTGCCGCTGAATGGTCTCGTAGTATAGCCACTGCCCGAGCTTATCGCGGCTGCCGACCTGGCCCGGATCGGTGGTGGCCGCTTCCACCCGCAGATCGAGATGCTCCATGCCCGGGAAGTGAGACAAATAGATGCCTGGACGCAAACCATCGCTCCACGGCGCAACCACCGGGCTGACATTGTCGTGGATGAACGAATCTGTGTAAATCGTCAGCCAGTGGTGCAACCCGGGCAGCCGATATTCGAAATCGGCCGAGGAAAACCGCGCACCCGGATCTCTCGGGGAAGCCTTCACATTCCCCGGCGGCGCCGCCACGCTGAAGAAGCTCCTGAGGAACGTGTGCAGTGTGACCGGCTCGTGGCCGGCGCCGCCCCAAATCACCATGCGGCTGAAGCCGATCTCCATATTCACCGACGGCTTGAAGCTGATCTTTTCCACGTGGACCCACGGGTGGTTGGGATCCGTGTGGCCCTTCAGGCTTCCCACATAAAAGTCGTAGCGGAATTTTCCCGCCAGCCGGGAAAGCCCCGGGATCCACAGCGGTTCGACCCGATCGATCTGAAAGCTGTAGGTATTCTCTGCGTTGGTGCTCCACAGCAAGGCTCCGCCCCGAGCCGGCCCCAGCCAGTGATCGCTCTTACCGATGGAGACTTCATGATTCAGCAGATGGTACGAGAGGACCGCCTCCACCACGCGCGCGTTGTCCGCTGCAGCGATGGTTCCCGCGGGGATGGTGTCCTGCACGGGATTGCTGGCAACCGGAATTCCGTCGACCGTATGCGAAAGATATGTGAACAGTGAAGGAGAATAGCCGATCGCCGATGGCGCGTGCTGATATTCGCCGCGATAGTACAAGGTGAAACGCCCGGCTTCAGCGCGGGCGCTGAAGCCGCTGTAGTTGTTGAAGCCGGCTTCGTAAGGGCGCCCGTAGTCCTCCACGATCGACGCGCCCAGATGAAAGCTGTCGCGCAGGGGTGTCCCGGTGATGCCGCGCAGATTCGTGAAAACGCTCTCCAGTTGTGCGCTCGGGTGACTGAGCTCGGTGGCATTGTCGATATCCGGCTGCAGCTCGCGCATCAGCGCCAGGTAAATCTGGCGGGCCTCGTCGTTGCCGTCGCTGTCGATGCGGTCCGCACTCTCCTGCAGCATGTGCGCGATAGTGAGCCGCGTCCAGGGCCGAATGCCGAAAAAGGCCGTGTTCAGATAGCCCATCCCGTGCAGCCGGTCCAGCGCCGGGTACATCCAGCTGTCCATGGGAACGTACGTCGAGCCCTCAGCACTGGTGGTGATCATCTCAGGCGGGGCCTGAGCCCTGGCCTGAGTCTGGAATAAAATCGCGCCCGACAACAGGACTGCAAACAGGGAGATCGAGGATTTCAATCGCACCTCGGCGGGTTTTGCCGTTTCGGCAGGGTAAACGATCGAAGCGGGGCTCGTGCTTGCGTCCGGAGCCGCAGACCCTGAAGGGGGCCGCTTCTGGCTGGATTGCCTTGTGATTTCAGCCTGGACGATTGATTCCGCAATGTCAAGCACGCGGCCGCCGCCATGACGGCGCTGTCATCTTCCACGAGACGCACCGCTGCGCATGGCGAAATTTGCGTCCAATCGCGGCCCTTACCGATGCGCTGGATCGCCTCGTTCCGTGTCGACGCCAAGCTCGCCGAACGCCTTTTGCGCGCGCTTTGCATCGAACTTGCCGTCGCGCGCCAGCTTCGACAATGTCGCCGTCACCACGGCTTCCGCATTCACCTCGAAATGCCGGCGCAGGTGCTCGCGGTTGTCGCTGCGTCCAAATCCATCGGTGCCGAGCGATACCAAACGCGTCGTCAGCCACGGCGCCACCTGGTCCGGCACGGCCTTCATGTAATCCGTCGCCGCAACGATCGGTCCCTTCGCCCTGGCGAGCGCCGAGACAATGTAGGGCGTCTTCTCCGGCTCGGCCGGATGCATCCGGTTCCAGCGCTCCACGCCCAGCGCCTCGCGCCGGAGTTCGCTGTAGCTGGTCACGCTCCACACATCGGCCTGCACGCCGTATTTTTCAGCGAGAATTTCCTGGGCGCGCATCACCTCATTCAGAATGGGACCGCTGCCGAACAGCTGCGCCACGGGCTTGCCGCCCGCCGCCGGCCGCAGCTTGTAGATGCCGCGCAGAATTCCCTCGCGCGCCCCTTCCGGCATCTCCGGCATGGTGTAATCCTCGTTGTACATGGTGATGTAGTAGAAACGGTCTTCGCCCTTCTCATACATTCGCTTCAGGCCGTCCTGCACGATCACCGCCAGTTCGTAGACGAACGCCGGATCGTAGCTCACGCAGGTGGGAATCACACTCATCAGCAGGTGGCTGTGTCCATCCTGATGCTGCAGCCCCTCGCCCATCATCGTGGTGCGGCCCGCGGTGCCGGCCATCAGAAAGCCCTTGCCGCGCGAGTCCGCGAAGGCCCACATCATGTCGCCGACGCGCTGGAATCCGAACATGGAGTAGTACATGTAGAAAGGAATCGTCGGCACGCGATAGTTCACATAGCCCGTGCCCGCCGCGGTAAACGACGCCATCGACCCGGCTTCGGTGATTCCCTCCTCAAGAATCTGCCCATTCTTCTCCTCGCGGTAGTAGAGCAGCATGTCGACGTCGTGCGGCTTGTACTTCTGGCCTTCGCTCGCGTAGATGCCGACCTGGCGGATGGCCGACTCCAGTCCGAACGTGCGCCCCTCGTCCGGAACGATCGGCACCACGTATTTGCCGATCGCGTCGTCCTTCATCAGGTGCCGCAGAATGCTCACGAAGCCCATCGTGGTGGACACGGCGCGGCCACGCGATCCTCCCGTCCATTCGCTGAAACCCTCCAGCGCCGGCGCATTGAAATCCAGCTGCGGCACATCGCGCTTCGGCATATACCCGCCGAGTCCGTGGCGCCGCGCCTGCATGTAGACCATCTCCGGAGAATCCTGCGGAGGACGGTACAGCTTGCCCGCCCGCGCGTCCTCTTCCGGAATCGGCAGCTCGTAGCGGCGCACAAAATCCACCAGCGCATCGTCGGCGACTTTCTTTTCCTGGTGCGAAGCGTTGCGCGCCTGCGTGCTGCCGAGGCCGTAGCCCTTCACGGTCTTGGCCAGAATCACGGTCGGACCGCCCTTGTGCTCGACCGCGCGCTTGTAGGCGTTGTAGATTTTCCTGGCGTCGTGCCCGCCGCGATGCAGGTGAAAGATCTCGTCGTCGGACATATCCTTCACCAGTTCCAGCAGCTCAGGATATTTGCCGAAGAACTCGCTGCGGATGTAAGCGCCGCCCTTCGCCTTGAACGCCTGGTACTCGCCGTCGACACACTCTTCCATGCGCTTCAGCAGCAGTCCGGTGTGATCCCGCTCGAACAGCGCATCCCAGTCCGAGCCCCAGATCACCTTGATCACATTCCACCCTGCGCCGTGAAACACCGCTTCCAGCTCGTCGATGATGCGCCCGTTCCCGCGCACCGGCCCGTCGAGCCGCTGCAGATTGCAGTTCACCACGAAGACCAGGTTGTCCAGCTTTTCCCGCCGTCCCAGCGACAGCGCGCCCAGCGTGTCCACCTCGTCCGTCTCGCCGTCGCCCACAAAGGCCCACACCTTGCGGGGCGTCTTTTCAATCAGCCCGCGGTTTTCCAGGTACTTCATGAACCGCGCCTGATACACCGCGTTCAGCGGCCCAATCCCCATCGACACCGTCGGGAAGCGCCAGAAATCGGGCATCAGCCATGGGTGCGGATAGGAAGAGAGCCCCGGGGTTTCGCGCAGCTCGTGGCGAAAATTCAATACCCGCTGCTCGTCGAGCCTGTCCAGCAGAAAGGCGCGCGCATAGATTCCGGGCGAGGCGTGTCCCTGAAAATACACGAAGTCGCCCGGCTGGTCGCCGTAGCTCGCATGGAAAAAGTGGTTAAATCCCACCTCCAGCAGCGTCGCGAGCGAGGAGTATGTCGCGATGTGTCCGCCGATTCCGTGATCCTTCTTATTCTGCCCGTGCACCATCGCCATGGAGTTCCAGCGAATCAGGGCCTCGATCCGCCGCTCCAGCCTGCGGTCGCCGGGGTACGGCACTTCCTCGTGCTTCGGAATCGTGTTGATGTACGGCGTGGTCAGCTCGCTGGCCTGCGAGATGCCGGCCTCGCGAGCGCGCTGCTTCAGCGCGGTCAGCAGCTCGGCGCCCTGCTCCGGCCCCTCGCCCACCACCACATCGTCAAACGCTTCGATCCACTCGCGAAGCTCCTGGAAAAAATCGCTCTGTACGGGTACTGCTGTCTTTGTCGTCATGATCCTCAATCCTGTCGTTTCACGCCGCGATCGACACCCGGCGGCCGGCGCATCTGCGCCTCAGATTCCATGTTCCATCTGCGCGGCAATCTCCTGCCGCCACAGCTGCGCCGGCAATCCTCGCGCCGACAACCAATGTTCGAGACGATCCGTTGCATCGCCCGCGCGCCAGTGCTCGCTGCGTCCGTTCGTCGCAGGAGGATGGACGCACAGAATGCGCGTCGGCCCGCTCCCCTCGCGCGCTCGCGCAATCGACTCATGCGCCACGCGGTACATGGCGATCACGTCGTGCGCGTCCACGGGAATCGCCGTCATGTCGCCTGCGCCTGCGGTTCTGCGCGAACGCGGTCGGCGCGCCTGCTCTGCCATCTCGGGCGCCTCCTCCACAAACAGCACGGGCAGCCTCGCGTCCGCGGCCATGGCGCGCGCCTCATGCAATATCGACTTCGGGCCGTCCGGCGGAAACAGGATCACGGTAACCCGGCCATTTTTTCGCATCCGATCCGCGGCCGCCCTGCTCAGCGCGTCAATCAGCAAATCTGCCAGGGACATCGCCCCGGGCGAACGCACCGTTGCGGACAATTCTCCACGCAACCCATCGAACATGCGATCCGCAAGCAGCGCATCGCCCTCGCGCAAATCCGCTGCAACGCCCGCCAGCGCAGCTTCGCGCCCCGCCAGCATCGCTCCCTGTCCGTTCGCTCTCTGGGTCAGCAACCGGGAACGCAACGCCAGCCGATAGAGCTGCCGGAATTTCTCGTCGCTGATGAGCGAGTGCCCGTTCTTGCCCTGTGCCGCAGCAGAAGGGATCGCTGACTTCGCTTTCCTGGCCATGTGTTCCTGAGATGTTCCTTTGCGACCGCCTGATTCGGATGCGGTCCGCGTGCGACGCGACGAACAGAATCGGCTATAGAAAAATTGTAGCGCAGCGTCGCCACCGGACGGGCGCTGCCCGCGCCCGCAACGACATTCGCAGAGCCTCCGCTCGAGCGGCGTCTCCGATTTCAACAGTTTTGTGAAAAACCCTGTGCAAACTCCGTCCAGGCTCGCGCGCAAGCCGCAAAATATGCGCCCCTGAGCGTTCTGCACTCCCGGCGATGCACCTGCCGGCGCTGTCGATTTCTCTTGAAATTCCGGCGGCAATGCGGGACACTGGCCGGCGGTTCCCCACCGATCCATTCCCGCGCTTCGTCCTGACAATTTCTGCCGGATACGAGTTCTTCGTGCGTTCGTTGTCGTCCGGACTGATCGGCGTTTCAGGTCGAGTACTCGCCGTTGATGCGCACGTACTCCGCCGTCAGATCGCTGGTCCAGAAGCGGCAGCGGCCTTCGCCCACGCCCAGCGCAACGCGGATGGAATATTCCAGCTGCTGCAGATACTGATGCGCGGCGTGCTCGTCGTACGCAGGCGAACGGCCGCCATCGACGCAAATTTGCAAATCGCCGAACCAAATGGCGATCTTCTCCGGATCGACGGCCGCGCCCGAGTAGCCGGTAGCCGCCATCAGACGGCCCCAGTTGGGATCGCAGCCCGCCCACGCCGTCTTCACCAGCGGCGAATGCGCGATGGCCTTCGCAACCTTCAGCGCATCGGCATCGCTGGCTGCGCCTTCGATCTGCAATTCCACCACATGCGTCACGCCCTCGCCGTCCGCCACAATCTGCTTTGCCAGCGAAGTGCATACCTCTTTCAGCGCCCGGGCAAATTCCGCATCGTCCGCCCAGATGTCCGCACCCGACTCGCCCGATGCCAGCAGCAGCACCGTGTCGTTCGTCGAAGTGTCGCCGTCGATGGAGATGCGGTTGAAGCTGACTTCCACGGTCTCGCGCAGATAGCGGTCGAGAGCCGTTGGGTGGACGGCCGCATCCGTGAAAAGAAACACCAGCATCGTAGCGTGCAATCCGGGTCCCGAGCCCGACGCGCCCGGAGCGCTGGGCGAGACAAGCTGCGGATGAATCATCCCCGCGCCCTTGCATACACCCGCGACCCGCACCTGCTTGCCGCCGGCTTCCATCGTGGCATGGGCAATCTTTGCGCGGTTATCCGTCGTGAGGATGGCCTGCGCGAATTGTGAGAACGCCTCCGGCGTGGCCGCGAGGCGGCGTTTCACCTCGGGCAGTGCCTTCACCAGCTTTTCCTCCGGCAGCGGCACTCCAATGATCCCGGTCGAGGATGGGAAGACCTCGTGGCCTTCGCACCCGAATGTCTCCGCCGCTGCCGCGCATACCCGCTCCGCCGCGCGCAGTCCCGCTGCGCCCGTCGCGCAGTTGGCGTTGCCAGCGTTCACCGCGACCGCGCGCAGGAGTCCGCTGCTGCGTTCCAGATGCCTGCGTCCGATGGTGACAGGAGCCGCCTGCACCCGGTTCGCTGTGAACATCGCAGCGGCGCTCGCGATTCGCTGCGCGACCGCCACCGCAAAATCTGGCTTGCCGCTCGGCTTGACGCCGGCCTTCACCGCCGCGAACTTAAATCCGCGCGGCAACGCTTCAGAAGCAATCAAAGAAGTGTCACTCATGTGCAATCATCCAATGTATCAACTCCGCGCCCTGCGATAATGCCGCAGAGCGAGCCCCGATGAACCAACCTGACTTCCTCCTCATGCAAAACGTGAGCGTGGCGCGCGGCGACAACATCGTGCTGCACGACATTTCGCTGCGCGTCGCCAACGGCGAGCACGTTGCCATTCTCGGGCCCAACGGCTGCGGCAAATCCACGCTGATCAGGACCATCACCTGCCAGTGTTATCCCATCGTCGCCCCGGAAACGGAGCTTCTTCTGCTCGGCCGCAAGCGTTGGGACGTATCCCAGCTGCGCAGCCATCTCGGCGTCGTCTCCGCCGAGTTGCCCGGCGAGCGCACGCCCGTCACTTCAGGTCTGGACGCGGTGACGGCCGGATTCTTCTCCGCGTCGACGCTGTGGCCCAACCTGCACGTGACGCCGGAAATGCGCGAGCGCGCGCACGAGGCGCTGCGCCTGATGCAGGCCACGCACCTCGAGGGCAAACTGGTCGGCGAGATGTCCGCCGGCGAGCAGCGCCGCATCATGATCGCTCGCGCCCTCGTCCACCGGCCTGAGATGCTCCTGCTCGACGAACCCTCGAACGCGCTCGACCTGGCCGCGCAGCGCGAACTCCGCGAGGCGCTGCGCCGCGTCGCCCGGCAGGGCGTCGGCATCCTGATGGTCACGCACCATCTGGCCGACATCCTGCCTGAAATCGACCGCGTGATCATGATGCGCGAAGGCCGCATCTTTGGCGATGGCGCGAAGCGCGACCTGCTCACGCCGGAAAAGCTGCGCGAGCTTTTTGGCGTCGAAATGAGCCTGGTGGAGCACGAAGGCTTCTGGCACTCCTGGTAGATGAGTGGTCTGTACCGGATGCGGAAAATTCGCCTGCACCCGCACACTTCTCCGGGTTAACGTATCGGTACATGGAAAGCGGGATGATCCAGCCTATGAAAAGTTCTGAACTTCGTGGCCGATCACATGCTTGACGCTGCCCGAAAGCGCGACGCGAAGGACCAGCGCGAAACGAAAATCCGAGAGTTGGAAGCCGAGGTGAAGAGGCTCGTCGCAGCAATCGCCAAAATCGAGGAGTCGGATGATCTGATCGAAGCGCTGCGCCAGCGACAGTCGGAACTGAGGAGCCTGAAGGCAGCCAAAGACGTGAGAGCAGAACTTTCGGAAGACGACATCCGGACGGCGGTTTGTCAAGCGTTGTCCGACGTTCCCACTCATCTTCGCAAGGCCCCGGAACAGGCCAAAGCAAAGCTGACAGAGCACTTAGACGCAATCAGGATGATTCCACAAAGCGATAGTTCCTACTTGGCCTGTGGGGAGTGGGACCTGATAGGCGTTCGCGGTCCAGTGTTGGTTGCGGGGGGTGGATTTGAACCACCGACCTTTGGGTTATGAGCGACCGAGCGCTCGCGTATCTAACGGACTTTACGGCACTTATGGCTACTCGGAAGTACGGAAAAGTACACACTGGACATCCTTTTAGGAGTCGGTTGGGAGTCGATTTCGATCATTGACAAACGCAGACAACGATTTCTTCGTTGCTTCCCACCAACCGGCGATTTCCCAACCTCCAATTGGAAATTGCGCCCTCCGAAACTCGATCCTTTTAGACTCGGAAGTAGACATTCCGGGGCCTGCCCATGACGACGCAAGATCCATTTGTCCAGTACGCGGTTACGTCCTTTTATCACTTCACCGACCGGAGAAATACGGCGTCTATCCGGGAACTTGGAGGGTTGTATTCCTTGGCAGCCCTGCGAGCGATGAGAGTTGACATTCCTGCGCCTGGGGGAAATGACTGGAGCCACGACGCCGACCAAATGAAGGGGCTGGATCAGTACGTTCACCTTTGTTTCAGGCCCAACCACCCGATGGAATACATCGCGCGACAGGAGGGGCGGATCGCGGATTCCGTTTACCTTCAAGTTCACCCGGACATCCTCCGCATCGAAGGAGTCATGTTCACTGCGGACGTATCAAATAAATCAGGTGTCGAGGTCATTTCTCTCGCGGCGGCACTGGAAGTCATTGATTTCACAGTCTTGTACACCCGGACGGACTGGACCGATCCCGAGATACAGCAGCGCCTTCGGCAAGCGGAAAAATATGAACTACTAGTCCCAGATCATGTTCCAATGAAGTACATAAGGAATTTGCCCTGATGGCTGAGCGCCCCATCTTTCTTCCGACGCCGACACAGGACGAGCTGGTCAAGGAAGTCTCTGTTAAGTTGACCTGGCATTCTGGATTTGCGGAGATTCAAAAAAAGAAGAACATCCGGGCGCTTCACGAGGCCGCAGCTCGCTTGGGCTACGCGCCTCTGCTTGAGGTTTCGACGAAATCTGAAGACAAGGTAGGCCAACATCTCAGTGCCTTTCATCTGAGAGTGCAGAGCCCCGTCGGGGATATTCCGTTAGAATGTGCATTTCAGGGAAGCAAAGTCTTTGAGCGCGGCGGCCCGTATACCGACTTGTTTGAAGTCGATCCACGCACCGCAAAGCGGGATTCGCGGCTACGGGAATCTGGCCGACTTGTCGCTTTTGAATTTCAAGCAATGCGCTTCCCGCTCGAACCGAGAACCGCGTTCTACGACTGGCTCTACATAGGGGCAATTTTCCCTCATCGTGAGTGGCTTTCGCGTCTTAGCAAGTTCGTGGGTTTTACAGACATCGAATTCAATCCGGAACGGTCCATCAATTGTCAGGCACGTTCTGTCGCGTTGTTTTTCGCGCTTAGAGAAAATAGTTCCTTGGAAGCCGCGATGGAAAGCCCAGAGTCATTTCTTCAAACCCTCCGGCGCCACGATTACGAATGTCGGTTGGCTTTGTCTGCTGCCCAAGAGCAGCTCGCATACTGAAACTCGTTGTGCGCGATTTTGGACAGGTGCGAACAGTCCGATGCCGCCGCGCTTCAGGTGGCACTCATTCCACGATGGCATAACGATCAGCCACGAATTCATTGGACTGGATCGAGAAACGCGCCCTACCTTTGCGCCATAGCTGACAGCCAGTCAGCGGAGGTGCAAAGTGATTCGATTCCGCCGTCCCCTTCGATTCGGTAAGATCCCGATTCGGCTTCCCATTCCGCGCCGCCTTCGGCTCGGCAAACGCCTCTCCAAAGAGACCTTCTTCCGCACCGCTCATGTGATGGCGCCGATACTGACTGCCATGGTGCTCATGGGCACTAGCAGTGCCATCGCGCATGCCCAAGGGACGATGGATTTCTCCGGGGCGCAAACCCTCATGGGGACCTTCAAAACGTTCGCGATGTATGCTGGCGCAGTCATCTGTCTCGGTGGCCTGATCTTTGCCGGGATCCGCATGATGACGGGAAGGTTTCAGGACGCCATTCCCGGCCTCTTCGGAGCACTGTTCGGCGCCGGAGTTCTGGGCTGGGGAGCGGGCTGGATCGGCAGTCTCACAGGCCAGTCAATGTGAGGCGCGTCCATGGCCCGGCGAGGAGAACCGCTTCCGATCAATCAGGCGCTGAATCGGCCGAGAACCAAGCTCGGTCTCGACCTCTCAGCATGGATGGCGATCGTATTCGTCTGCGTAACGGTTTTCCTCGTTGGGTTCCGCCTAGTGGCGATGCTGGCGTTTCCCACGCTTGCAGTTGGAGCCTGGCTCATCGCTCGCAAGCACCCCAAGATGTTTCAGCTCTGGGGCCTAAGCCTCAGCCAGAAGTCCTACTATGACCCGCGCAAATACTGAGCCGGCAAAATTCGTCCCATGGTTTGCGAAGGCAGGCGCGGCCTGCAGCATCGTTCCGATTGCGCGCTTCGTCAGCCCAAGCATCTTCGCCCTCAAAGGTGGCGGCTACGGGTGCCTGTTTGCGCTGGCCGGAATCGATGAAGAAGGTTTAACAGATCAGGAGCTAGAAGCGCGGATGCGGTCGGTAGAAGGCGCGCTGCACGGCCTGCCGGAGGGTTCCTGCCTGTACCAATACGTTCGTGTGATGTCGGGCTTCGCGCTGCCCCGGCAGAAGCAGTACGGAAGCCCTGTGACGCAAGTGTTTGCAGGCGATCGGATCGAGCACCTTGAAAAGATTGCAGGCTTTCGGCAGATAGACCTTCATTGGTGCCTCACGCTGGAGCCGCCGAAGATCCAAGCGTTCGAGCAGAAGCCAAAGGAACACACCGCCAGTACCTCACGACTGCTGGCCGAGCTTGAAAAGACGGCCTCGATTCTGGTGGAACATTTGGAAGCTTCCTTCGGGCTGCGCCTGCTCGACAAGACTGCCACGTTCCAGTTCTTCAGCCACCTCTTCAACCTTGAAGAGTGGGCCGCTGTCGGAGAGCTTCGCAGCGACGAAGGCGTAGACCGCCAGATTGTCAGGAACCCTGTCGCCTGGCACAGCGACCACCTGCGAGTGGGCAAACGCCATGTGCAGATGCTCTCACTCAAGACGACACCCGAAGCCTCGCGGCCCTGCCTCTTCTCAGGTCTACTCGCACTCGATTGCGACAGCGTTCTTTGCTCAACGTGGCGACCCAGGTCCACGACCGCCGCTCGCAATGAGATTGATGCGCAGGAAAAGTTCATCTCCTTTTTCAAAGTGGGCGTGCTAACGCGCGTCATGAGTGGACGCGATTTGTCGTCGCTTGAAACCGGGGCCGGAGCGCGAGCCGCCAACAGCAGTGTGGACGACCTGAGTGAAGTCATCCGCTCGCTCGATAAGAAGGGCCAGGGCGAATATTCGCTTCGGCTGCTTCTGGCCGCCGACAACGCCGAGCAGCTGCGCGACACCATACCGGCCGTTCACCGGATCTTCGTCGATGCGCGCGCGCAGGTCATCGAGGAAACGCTGGGCAATCTTTCCGCCTTCTATGCTATGTTCCCCGGCAACGGAAAGTTCAATGTGTACCCGCTGTGGCTGTCGGAGGAACACCACGCCCGCTTGTGCTCCGTCTTTGCTCCACACCTTGGACATCCGCGCTCCGAGGATCTCGATGCCGAGTACCTAAACATCTTCGAGACACGCACCCGGACGCCATTCTTTCAGGACGTGTATGTGGATGGTGTGCGCGTGATGCTCATCCTCGGGCCAACGGGAACCGGCAAATCCGTGCACGGGAACCAGCTCATCGCGCTCGAGCAGAAATACGGCGGCTTCAGCTACATTTTCGACATCGGCGGCAGCTACGAAAGCGTCGTCGAACTGTACGGTGGCCGCGTAGACCGGATCGGCAAGGATGGTCCCCGTGTCAATCCATTCGCTTTGGAACAGACCGAGAGCAACCTTAAATTCCTGTATTCCTTCGTCCGCCTCCTGCTCGCCAGCGGCGGAGCCGAACTGGAACCGGAAGACGACGATGTGATCCACAAGGCCGTACAGGACATGTACCTGCTCGACCGGGAGAATCGCCGGCTTTCCAACCTCTACCTGCCGAAGAAGCTCGATCGCTACCTCTCGAAATGGGTTCGCGACGGCGTCTACCACGCCATCTTTGACAACGTCGAAGACAGCCTCTCGCTCTCGCGGCTGCAGTGCTTCGACTTCCAGGGTGTCAACAACGAGCAGTACGCGGACCTCATTGAGCCATTGATGGTCTGGCTCCTGCGGCGCATCAACGATGTGCTCTATGACACGGCGAATCTCGGCGTGCCCAAGCACATCTTGATCGAGGAGATCTTCTCTTCGATGAAGAACCGGCAGTTGCTCGAAGGCGCGCTCTCGTCCATCAAGACTGTCCGCAAGAATCTCGGTGGCGTCACCCTAATCGGCCAGTCCTCCGAAGACCTTGGCGAGAATGCAGACTCGATCGTGAACTCCTGCACATCGTTTCTGTTCCTGAAGGACGCAACCTTCAATCGGAAGCGCTATGCCGAACTGTTCAAGATGAACGAACAGCAGATCGCATTGTTCGAGAGCCTGCAGGACCGTGAGGCGCTGTACATCCGGCGTGACGGCCTTACGAAAGTCGTGATTCTCAATCTTGATCCCCGCAGCTATGCCACGTTCTCCACCAAGCCCAAGGACCGGGTGCGCCGGTCGAAGCTGATCGCCAAATACGGGCTCACCGAGGGCATCGAACGCTTTGCCCAGGGTGAGGCTGTGTAACCCGAAAGGACTACCCGTGAAACCGCTCATCCCCATTGCCGTGACTCTTGGCTTTGCCTTCTCCGCCGCGTCCGCCACTCATGCGCAGCCAGCCCCAAAGCACCTGGAGCCGAACGCACCGCGCACCATCGTGGTGTCCCAGAACTCCGCTCCCCCTGTGGTTCGTGCGGGGCTTTTGCAATCGACGCTGATCGAGCTTCCCCCGGAAGAGAAGGTTGCCAACGTGTTCGCAGGAGACACGGTGGACTGGGTCTTCGACGGCGGCCACGTGGCCAGCCGCTTTATCAGCATCAAGCCAAAGCTCGCAAACAGCACGACCGACGTTCACATCATTTCGGATCACGGGAACGAGTACACGCTGGAACTTCAGGAGATCTCTTCCGATTCCGATCCCCACTTCGATTCCAAGGTGTTCATCACGCCCGAAGATCAGGCGGCCAAGCAAAAGCTGATCGAGCTGCCCGTCTTCGTGCCGGCATCGGAACTCGACCAGGCGAAACAACAGATCGCCGCGGCCAAGGCCGGTGAGGCCGCAGCGCTCAAAGCCGAACAAACAAAGGAGGAAGAGTACCGCAGCCAGTATCCCGGCACTCTCCAATTCGACTTCACCTGGGATGAATCGAAGGGCAAAGAGCTGGGCCTCAAGCAAATATGGCGCGACGCCAAGTTCACGTATCTGCGCGGCCTGTTCCAGGAGACGCCTGCGCTCTACGAAGTCAAGGACGGCAAGCCATCTCTGATCAATTTCGATTTCAGCAACGGCCTTTACACCGTACCGAAGGAGCTTGACCGCGGCTACCTCGCAATCGGCAAGCAGAAGGTCGAGTTCCACCGCACGGATGAAAGGAACTAGCCATGCCGGAACCGAATGACAACCCGACGCCCGCCACTGTTCCCGACCAGCCCGAGGCGAAGGCGCCGGTGCGGAAGACGATGCCGGTGGTGATCGCGCTCGTCATCATCATGGGGCTGATTGGCATTGCGAACCTTTCGAGTCTGATCCGCGGCGGCAAACGGGCAGCGCCAGCCGGCAGCCTCCCGATCACCCGGCCCGCAGCGCCCAATGCCCAGCAGGTGACGAGCTTCGAGACCCAGCAGCAATTGCAGGCCGAGCGGGACGCTCAGGAACGCCAGCACCAGCAGCATGTGGCCGCGGCGATGCAACAGCTTGAGGCAGCACAGGGAGTGCCAGGGCCAGAGGACGCCAATGCGCCGCCAATGACTGCGGCGCAGCGCGCAGCCATCTACGGCGAAAGTCCCAATGCCCCCATCATCACGTCGGACGCCTCACAGGCCAGGGCGGAAGCGAAACAACGGGAACTGGCAAAGGAGAAGCTGCAGCAGGATGCGGTCGACAGCGACACCGTGGCGATTGACTTTGAGCATTCCGGCGCTGCTGCACCTGCCGTGGCGGTCTCGCCAGCATCGATCCCGGAAACGGCCAATACCGCGCCTGTCCCTACCCAACCGACTAAAGCCGCCAACGGCACCGATCCCATGGCACCGTATGGCTTCGACCAGTATCAGGGGCGCCTTTATCGCATTTTCGAGGGCACGGTGCTGGAGGGCGTCGTGACCAACCACATCGACGGCGGCTTTAGCGGGCCGATCCTGGTCATGCTGACCACCGACTACTACTCCCACGACCATCAGGAACTCCTGATGCCGCAGGGAACGCGGCTCATCGGAACTGTGCAGAGTGTCGGGAATGCACAGCAGCGCAAGATGTTCGTCACCTTCCATCGCG
>JASHNW010000075.1 GCA_030041435.1 Acidobacteriaceae bacterium | reverse complement strand
CGCCAGGAACTCATCGCTGGCGAGAATGTTGGCGCGGCTCGCATTGCGGCCCAGTGTGAGCACCGGCGGATGCTCCAGCAGGACGAGCGTGTTGCCGATGCTGCCGCCGTGGCGCGCCTCAACAAGCCGACGCTGCAGCTCGAGGCCTTCTGCGTAAGGAACCCGGCCGAGGTTGAGAAGGGAGAGAATCATTTCTCCTTACCAGGATCCGGGAGGTAACAGCCATGAACGCGAAGGTGCCGGAGACGCACCTCGCGTTTCACTCCACGGTCACGACTTCACGAATCGCGTCCTGCGGGACACCCCGCAATCCGTCCTGCCTCCGGTCCTCCAGAATCAACTGAATGGCCTTGCGAAGGCTCTCCCGGCACTCGTCCACGGTTCTTCCCTGCCCATTGGCACCGGGGACCTCCGGCGACCAGCCGATGAACCAGTCTCCATCCCGTCCGATAATGGCCGTGAATTCGTTGTGCATCGAAGTGCTCCTGCCCCTGAGTTTACGCGCTACACGTTGATCGCCATCCCCTCCACGCTGCCAAACCCATCCAGCATCGCCTCCGCCAGCGTGGGATGGGCGTGGATGGTGAACATCATCTCGTCGACGGTCGCCTCCAGATCCATCGCCGTCACCGCTTCGGCAATCAGCTCCGTCGCCTGGGGGCCAATGATGTGCACGCCGAGGATCTCGCCATATTTTGCGTCCGCCACGACCTTCACAAATCCCTCATGCGAGTTCACGATGGACGCCTTCGAGTTCGCCGAGAATGGAAATTTGCCGACCTTGACGGTGTAGCCCTTTTCCTTCGCCTGCGCTTCGGTCAGGCCGACGCTCCCGATCTGCGGCTCGGTGTACGTGCACGCGGGGACCCGGTCGCGCCGGACAGGCCGCGCATATTTGCCCGCGATCTTTGCCGCGACCACCATGCCCGCCATCGATCCGGTGTGCGCCAGCTGCGGCAGTCCAGCCACGATGTCGCCGATGGCGTAAATGCCCGGCTCCTCGGTTTGCATCCACTCGTTCACCTTCAGGAAGCCGCGGTCCGGCTTGATCTTCGTCTTCTCCAGGCCGATATTCTCGAGGCGCGGCGCACGGCCCACGGCAACCAGAACCTTTTCGGCCTCTTTCACCACCTGCTTGCCGTCAGACGCAATGAACGTAACCTTCGCGCCCGTTGCGGTCTTCTCCACCTTCTCGACTTTTGCGCCTACATTAATGTCGATGCCGCGCTTTTTGAAGCTGCGCGCCAGCTCTTTGCTCACGTCCTCGTCTTCATTGGGAACCACGCGCGGCAGGAACTCGATGATGCTGACCTCTGAGCCGAAGGTGCGGTAGATCGATCCGAACTCGACGCCCACCGCGCCCGCGCCGATGACGGCCAGCGTTTTCGGAATCTGCCTGAGCGAAAGGATTTCGATATTGGTCAGGATGGTGTCGTCCGCGGTCAGGCCGGGCAGCAGCTTCGCGTCCGAGCCGGTGGCCAGGATCACATTTTTCGCCTGGACGCTCGCCGGGCCTTTGCCGCCCTCAATCGCCAGCGTCAGCACCCCGTTCTTCGCCGGGCCGGTGAGCTTGCCCCATCCGGAGACGACGGTGACTTTGTTCTTCCGCATCAGGAAGTCGAGGCCTTTCACGTGCTTCGCCACGATCCCGCTCTTGCGGTCGAGCACCGCCTGCCAGTTCACCCGGCCTTCGCCCAGCCCCTCGATGCCGTACTCCTGCGCATGCTTCAGGTAGTCGTACACCTCGGCGTTGAACAGCAGCGATTTGGTGGGGATGCAGCCTACGTGCAGGCAGGTGCCGCCCAGCTTTTCGGCCTTCTCGATCAGGGCCACTTTGAGGCCGTACTGTCCGGCGCGGATGGCCGCCGTGTAGCCGGCCGGACCGCCGCCCAGGATCGCAGCGTCATAAATGGTTTCTGCCAAAGGAAACTCCGTTCAAAAGGTGAGAAAGAGGTGAATGGGGGAGGACTTACGCGCAAAAACCCAAACACTATATTGTACGCAGCAGGCGCCGCAGTTGGAGATGCGCCGGCGGTGGCATTGGGTTCAGGCCAGCTGCAAATCTTCCTGCCAGGCGCAGACGGCAGCGCGATCCTGCGGCAGGCTTTCGACTTTCGTTCCACATCGAGCCACGACCGATTGCCAACTGTTGCCAATCATGGCAGGATGAGCAAGGGAGGCTTCTGTGCCCACGCGCAACATCAATCTGACGCCCAGACTGGATAGCTTTGTGAAGGCCAGGATCCGCAGTGGCCAATACGCCAATGCCAGCGAAGTGGTCCGCGCCGGCTTGCGCGCCCTCGAAGTCGACGAGCACGAAATCGAGGCCCGCCTTGAAGCTCTGCGTTCGGCTCTGATTGCGGGCGAAGAAAGCGGCTTTGTCGAAGGCGATGGGCTGGAGCAGGTGCGCGCGTCGCTGCGCGACCTGCCCAGGGCGAGCAGTGCCTGAATACAGGCTGTCGCGCCTTGCGCTTGCCGACCTCAAATCCATCGGCCGCTATACCGTCCAGCAGTGGGGCCTGGAGCAGGCCGAAGACTATCTCGACGATCCTGGGAGAATTTTGACCATGCTGGCCGCGAGCCCTGCGCTGGGCCGCGCCTGTGAGCAGGTTCGCAAGGGTTATCGCCGGATGGAGCACAGGCGGCACGTTATCTTTTACCGGGTGCGTCCCCGGGGCGCAGGCATTGACGTCATCCGCATTCTGCACGAGCGAATGCTGCCCCCAAGGCACTTTGGCGGGGAGTAAGTCCGATTCCGCAGATGGGGCGCGATGGCCCGAATCGATTTTTGTCGGTCCCGGGCCGCGACCCACTTACCCCAGCACCTTCGCCGCTTCCTCGGCGAAATACGTCACGATGAACCCCGCCCCCGCCCGCCGAATCGAGACGAGCGACTCCATCATCGCCCGCTTTGGCTCCAGCCACCCGCGCGCGAACGCCGCCTGCAGCATGGAGTATTCGCCCGATACCTGGTAGGCCCCAATGGGCACGTCGTAGCGCTCCCGCGCCGCGCGAATCACATCCAGATACGGCATCGCCGGCTTCATCAGGATCATGTCCGCGCCCTCGCCCAGGTCGAGGTCGATCTCGCGCATCGCCTCGCGCACATTCGCGCCGTCCATCTGGTAGCTCCGGCGGTCGCCGAACTGCGGCGCGGAGTCGGCTGCCTCGCGGAACGGCCCATAGAACGCCGAAGCAAATTTCGACGCGTACGACAGAATCGGCACCTGGTCCAGACCCGCCTCGTCGAGCGCGTCGCGGATCGCGGCCACGCGTCCATCCATCATGTCGCTGGGCGCGACCACGTCGGCGCCGGCGCGAGCCAGCGAGGCAGCGGTCCTGGCCAGCAGCCCCAGCGTCGAGTCGTTCTCGATCTCGTACTCGTCGCCGTCTTTCTTCACCATGCCGCAGTGGCCGTGCGAGGTGTACTCGCAGAGGCAAACGTCAGCCATCAGCACCAGTTTCTTCGCGGCGGACGACTGCTGCAGCGCCCGCAGCCCCAGCTGCACAATACCCTCCTCGTCCCACGCGCCGGTAGCCTGCTCATCTTTGCTTTCGGGCAGGCCAAAGAGCAACAGTCCGCCGATGCCCAGCGCCGCGGCAGCTTCTGCTTCCTTCACCGCCTCGTCGACCGAGAGATTGAAGACCCCCGGCATCGAGCCGATCTCCCGCCGAACCCCTTCGCCGGGACACAGAAACAATGGCAGGATCAGCGCGCCAGGCTCCAGATGCGTCTCGCGCACCAGGGCGCGCAGCGGCTCAGTCCGCCGCAAACGCCGCATCCGGGTAACAGGAAATTCCATGCCGTCAATTGTACGGAAGCGGCTGCCGGTGAGTTATGTGACATCGCGCACAGAGCGCAACAGCAGCCAGGGATGAAGGCGTCAGGCAGAAGCGGTCAGGCAAGATACGGCCAGGGGTAAAGCGGCCAGCAATCACGGCCAGGGATGAAGCCGTCAGGCA
>JASHNW010000074.1 GCA_030041435.1 Acidobacteriaceae bacterium | reverse complement strand
TTGTTTTCGCGATTGCTCACCCGTCTCCGGACGTGGAGGGAACGATGGATTTGCCCCTGCTCACTCGGGCGACAGAGGATGGAGGATATTTCCTTTTGACGCCGGCCGCGACTGTCGCGCAGGCCCCGCCGCCCTCTGCCTCCTTAATTCCGGGCAGGCTGCCCCTCCCTGGAGAACAATACCGATTCCACCTGGACATGACGCAGTGCATCGGCTGCAAGTGCTGCGTGGTGGCGTGCAACGAACAGAACGGTAATCCCGCTGAGATTCAGTGGCGCCGTGTGGGCGAGATCGAAGGCGGCGTTTATCCGGACACCATGCGGCACTACCTTTCCATGGGCTGCAACCACTGCCTTGAGCCCACCTGCATGACCGGCTGCCCGGTGAATGCCTACACCAAAGATCCGTTGACCGGGATTGTGCTGCACAGCGCGGAGCGCTGCATCGGTTGCCAGTACTGCACCTGGAACTGCTCGTACGGCGTGCCGCAATTCAATCCTGAGCGCGGCGTAGTGGGCAAATGCGATATGTGCCACGGGCGCCTGGGCGAGGGGCGCGAGCCGGCCTGCGTAGCCGCGTGCCCAGAAGAAGCCATTCGCATCGAGATCGTCGATGTGGCCCGGTGGCGGCGCGAGTACGCCGCGCAGGCCAACGCGCCCGGCCTGCCCAGCGCCGACGACAGTATGTCGACCACCCGCATCACCCTCGACCCGCATCTGCCTGCGGACATGGGGCGCGTGGATGTTTCGCGTATCCAGCCGCAGCACCCGCACTGGACGCTCATCTTCATGACCGTCTTCACGCAGATGGCCGTGGGAGCCGCGGCATCTCTCTGCGCTATGCAGTCCATCGCCGGTTCCGGTATCGCGCGTATTCCTGCCGCCGGTGTCGCATTGATCGCGCTCTTCGCCCTCGGTTCTTCTACGCTGCACCTCGGCAGGCCGATCTACGCCTTCCGGGCGCTCAGCATGTGGCGCCGCTCCTGGCTGAGCCGCGAGGTGCTCTTCTTCTCCCTATTTGAATCCGTCGCCATCGTCTACGCCGGCCTGTTGTGGATGAACGCGCGCTTGAGCCTGGCTGCAGGTGTCATCGCCGCAGTTCTTGGAGTCGTTGCCGTATATGCCAGCGCGCGGCTGTACCTGGTGGCCGCTCGTCCCGCATGGAACAGCGTGCACACCGTCCTTGAGTTCTTTCTCAGCGCGGCGTTCGCCGGGCCGCTCCTTGCTTCGCTGTTGATCCGCCACCCGCGATTCACCCTTGCGCATACGGCTGCGGGCAGCGCGCTGGCGCTGGCTATCCAGCACGTCGTCAAGTTCGTCTGGCTGCGGCGTTCGCGCGCATTCGAGTTGCGCGCTGCGGGCGAGTTGCTCCGCTTCAGGCTGTTTTCCCTGTTCGCCCTGCGCCTCTGCTCTCTCGGCGGCGCCGCGCTGGCTCTGACATTCCTGGCCGGCAACCCCTGGGCGCGCGTGCTTTTCCTGGCTGCCGCGATTGCCACAGAGCTGCTGGGCCGCTATCTCTTCTTCGTCAGCGTGGTGCCGAAGAGCATGGCCGCCCCATATCTCGGGGAGATCCGCGCGGCATGAATCTGCGCCGTTTTCTCGGAGTCGATATCGCGCAGCAAAAGTACGCCTATTCCCGCGATCCCGCCGTTGGACATGTCGCCGCGCAAAAGGTCGCTGACCGTTGGGTCAGGACCACGTGCGGCTATTGTTCCGTCGGTTGTGGCATGCTCATCGGCACGCGCAACGGCAAAGTGGTCGCTTCGCGGGGCGATCCGGATCACCCCGTCAATCGCGGCAAGCTGTGCCCCAAGGGCCTGGCCGAACACTACGTCATCGATGCGGAGAATCGTGCGCGCCGCCCACTACTCCGCTGGAACGGTGCGCTGGCCCCGGTTTCCTGGGACGTCGCTATGCACAGCATGGCCCAGGAGTTTCGTCGCGTGGCCGAACGGTATGGACCCCAGGCGGTGGGCATCGTCAGTACCGGGCAGTTGGTCACGGAGGAGTTCTACACCCTGGGCAAGCTGGTGCAGCTCGGCCTCGGTACTTCGAATTATGACGGAAACACCACGCTGTGCATGTCGACCGCGGTCTCCGGCTACAAACGCTCCTTCGGCAGCGACGGGCCGCCGGGCGCCTACGAGGACTTGACCATGGCCGATGTCGTGCTTCTGATCGGCGCCAATATTGCCGAGAATCACCCGATACTTTGCCGGCACCTCGACGCCAACCCTTCGAAAACGCTGATCGTCGCCGATCCGCGCGTGACCAAGACAGCCATGATGGCAGACATTTACCTTCCCGTCCGCCCCCGCTCCGATCTCGCGCTAGTCAACGGCATTGCGCACATTCTCATCCGGGACGGTCTGATCGACCGCGACTATATTCGCCAGCATACGAATGGATTTGACGAACTATCCGCGTTCCTTGAGAGATACGATCCCGCCTGCGTGAGCGCCATCACCGGTCTCCGTCGCGAACGGATCGAGGAAGTAGCGCACCTTTACGGCAACGCCGAAGCTGCCTTCATCGGCTGGACCATGGGCGTGAATCACAGCTCGAAGGGCACCGAGACCGTTAACGCCATCAACAATCTTGCCCTGCTCACCGGCAACGTCGGACGCGTCGGCGGATCGCCTTTCTCCATCACCGGCCAGTGCAACGCCATGGGAACGCGGGAGTCTGGTTTCACCTCCTCCTTGCCGGGTTACCGCAAATTCGAGAGCGCGGCCGACCGTGAGCAGCTTGCTGCACTATGGGATATCTCCGCGCAGCGCATCCCCGCGCAGCGCGGCCTGGCGTATCCCGACATCATCGACGCTGTGCTGAAGAAGGAGATTCGCGCGCTTTGGATTATTGCAACCAACCCCCTGGTCTCCTTTCCGAATATCGATGTGCTTAAACAGGCGCTGGGCGAGCTGGATTTCCTTGTCGTCCAGGACTGTTTCCATCCCACACCAACGACGGAACTCGCGCATCTCATGCTGCCTGCCGCGGGATGGGGCGAAAAGGAGGGAACCTATACCAATTCTGAGCGCCGCGTCAGCAGGGTGAAAGCTGCCGTGCAGCCTCCCGGCGAGGCTTTGAGCGATTTCGAAATATTTCTGCGGCTGGCACGCGAACTTGGCTGTTGCGACGAGCTCTTTCCCGGATGGCGCGAGCCGCGCGACGCGTTTGAGGAATGGAAACGCGTGTCGGAAGGCCGGCTCTGCGATTACTCCGGCATCACCTACGAGGCGCTTGAGGAAGTCGGCGGTATTCAGTGGCCGTTCTCGAAAAATACGGACTCGCCGCCGGGCGCTGCGCGGCGCCTGTACGCCGACGGCAATTTTCAGACTGCGGATGGCCGCGCGCAGTTCTTCTGCGCCGACTGGGAGCCGTTTCCCGAGCAGCCTTCCGACGATTATCCCTTCGTGCTGAATACCGGCAGGACCGTCGAGCACTGGCACACCCGGACCAAGACAGGAGCCATCCCCATCCTCGAACAGATGGCGCCGCGCGCCTGGCTGGAAATGAATCCTGTGGACGCGCAACGGTTAACCCTGCGTCCGCACGATCTGGTCGACATTGTCTCGACCCGCGGGCGCGTGCGCCGCGTGGAACTGCGCGTGACGGAAGTCGTCGCGCCCGGCCAGGTCTTCGCACCTTTTCACTTCGCCGAATGGAACATCAACGAGGTGACGCAGGACATTTTCGATCCCATTTCGCGCGAGCCGAATTACAAGCAGTGCGCCGTGCGAGTCGAAAGATCGACGACTGCGCCGTAATAAAGCGGCCGGAGCGCGCGCCGCTTCGCTTCCTGAGCCCTGCGCTATCCTGCGCTGACGGCAACGCAAAGCTCTTCGGCGGCCATTGCGGGAATCGCCGCATTCTCCCGGAAACATCGTTCACAACCGCGGCCGACAAGCACCACTGTCGGGGCGGGCAACGCCGTCTGTGCAGGCAAAGTCGCCACGGTCGCCGGTAGTGCCTGCTGTTCTCCTGTTCCCGCGCGGGAGACAATCACGCACGGCATATCGCCTGGCAAACCCGCGCCGAGCAGCGATTCGGCAAGTTGCCGATAGTTCGACCCGGGCATATATATAGCGATCGTGGCGTCCTGCGGCAGCGTTCCTTCCCAGAGCCTCGTGATCTTTTTGTTCGCCGCGCGATGGCCAGTCAGGACAATCAGGCGCGAAGCCGTCAGGCGGTCGGTCAGCGGAACGCGCAGATCCGCCGCTGCCGCGAAGAGAGCGCTCACGCCGGGCACCACCTCGCATGGAATGTGCTCGCACTCGAGCGCTGCCAGCTCTTCGCTGGCTCGGCCGTAAAGCATCGGGTCGCCGCTCTTCAGCCGCACCACGCTCTTGCCCGCGCGGGCTGCCGCAATCAGTGCCCGGTTGATCTCATCCTGCGTCACGCACTTCCTGCCGCACCGCTTCCCTACCGAAACAACCTCGGCCATCGGATGGCAAATCTCCAGAATGGATCGCGGGACGAGATCGTCGTGATACACGGCATTGGCTGTCGCAATCAGCCGGTGAGCACGCACGGTTAGCAGATTGGGGTCGCCCGGTCCCGCGCCTGTCAGATAAACCGTTCCCGAAGCCGCGGCTGTCATGGGGCTTTGACCGCCGCGGCCCGTCGAAGTTCCTCGCTCAGAATCACTGCCTCGGCAATCTCCCGCATGCTCTTGCGCCGCTGGCGGCTTTCCTTCTGCATCATGCGATACGCCTCTTCTTCCTTAATGTCGTGATCGCGCTGCAGAAGCCCTTTCGCGCGCTCGATCAGCTTGCGCGACTCCAGCTGGCTCGAAAGATCGTTCCTCTCGCTCTCCAGCCGCGCCATTTCGATCTCCGCACCCACCAGAAACCCAACCGTGGAAACCGTCTGCACCTCCCAGGGCGTGTAGTGGTGCGGCCGGCGATGCTGCACGTTGATCACGCCCACCAGACCTCCGCGGGCCAGAATCGGCACCGACAGGAACGCCTCGAAGGAGTCTTCCGGAAGGTCCTTGAACGACTGAAAGCGCGGATCTCGCAGGGCCCCTGCATCGATTGCCACCGGCTCCCGGTGTTCCGCCACCCAGCCGGTAATGCCCTGCCCGATCTTCAGGCCAAGATGGTCGATGACATCCGGGTGTGGGTTCTTCGAGGCGCGCAGCACCAGCTGATTCTCTTCGAGCACATAGACAAAGCAGGAATCGCAGCTCAGCAGCGTTTCGATAAAGCCAACAATCTGGTTCAGTACAGCATGCAAAGGATCGGACGCTGCCATTCTGCGACCGATGTCGTGCACCTGCTGGATGGCGTTCAGGTGACGCATATCGGGCTGCCGCACCGCTTCGACGGCGCGCTGTGGAGCTGGCGCCTGCGGAACCAGATGCGTCTTGCTGAGCATCGCCGGCGAACTTCCCTGCAACACGGTCGCGAGCCGCTCGAGCACGGTGCTGCCCGGTACCGGTCCGTGCTTCTGCTCCAGCAGCCTCGCCGCGCAGACCGAGGCTTCGTTCATCAGAAAGCCCATCTTGGGGTGCGATGGCTCAAAATCCGGCTCGATGCCGTATTGCGACAGTTCTTCTGTCGTGCTCGGGCCGATCGAGAGCACCACCGTCTGCCGGAGTCCCGCGCGCAACGCATCGGTCGCTTCCATCTGTTCCGCAATGCGGAACAGATGCGTCACCTGGATCGCGGTCAGGAAGACGATGACATCGACCTCACCGGCGGCGATGGAACGCACAGATTTGCGCAGCGGCTCCAGGTCGTCCGGCAGCGCCCACTGGTACACCGGAACCTGCGTCCACTGAACATGGTGCTCGGTCAGCGCATTCAGAAGCTCAGGATTGGTGGCGCCGTACTCCTGTACCGCGGCTCGCAGGCCCTCGAGCGACGGTCCGAAGGCTCCGTCCAGAGCGCCAATCATCTCCCGCCATGTGCAGGGTTCGGGCGCGGTCACGTCGACGGAAAGCCCCAGTTCGCGCACCGCCGCGCTCGATTTCGGGCCGCGCGTCGCCACCTTCACGCGTCGCAGCGAGTCAATAATACGGGCACGCTCATAGCGAGACGCGACTATGTCCATGAGTCTGCGAACCCCGACTCCGGTCATGAATATGACCAGATCGAAATCGCCGTGCAGCAAGCGTCCTCCAAACTCCAGGGCTTCGTGGTTCGATTCGAGGGGGAGCTCGCGCATGGCGGAAACGACCGTCGGCTCGCCGCCATAGGTGCGAATCAGCTTTGCGATCTCCGCGGCGCGGCGGGACTCGAGCGCCAGAACCCGCATTCCGTTGAAACTGCCGATCGCCATTCTCTATTCTTCACAGAAATTGTGCGGCGTGCGAGAAAAATGTCCCTTCTCGCAGAGCTTTGCGCGAATCTGCGAATCGCGGCGATAAATAATTCTGATGGGCCGCTATGACTATGTCGGGATCGTCTCTTGTACGCTCACGCGCGACGCAGTATCCTTAACCCTATAGCAGCACAGACCTGTGGGTCTGCGGTCCCCCTGTCACGGATCGCGCTTTCCCGCTCTGATGCTCCGGCACCCTGCCCTGTGCCATCGATCTTGATCCCTTGTGCCGTGTCGGCGCCATCGATCGAGAGCCGCTCCCCGCTGAGCAATCACGAACAAAGAAGTCCACGCGAATCGCGAGGAAGACGGTCCTTTCTCGTCGGTTCTCGTCGTGCGGCAGCAGAAGAGGCGATCGGCGGATCGACCGTCGTCCCTTCGCGCTCAGGAGGCAATCGGGAATGGCAGCACCGGAGAGCATCGTCCTCGGCGAGATCGCGGATACATTCACAGCGGACCAGAAGGAGTATCTGGCCGGCTTTCTGCTCGCCGTGGCAAATCGTGGCGATACGTTCTTCGCCGGACATACGTCTTCCGGCCTCATCGCAAACAGCCCCGGTGAGGGCGTTACCAATCTTGCTGTGCCCTCCGGCGACGAAACCTGGTTCGGCACGCCCGTCGACGACCTCTGCAAGGAGGAACGCTGGAAGTACGAAGAGAATCCCCTTGACCTGTGGGACAAGCTCCTCGCTCACGCTGACGAGAACCGCGCTCCTGACGTCGCCGATGTCTTCCGCTTCAAATTTCACGGCCTCTTTTACGTAGCCCCCGCGCAGGATTCGTTCATGCTGCGGCTGCGCGTCCCCGGCTGCATTCTGACCGCGCATCAGTTGCAGGGCCTGGCCCGGATGGCTGAGGACTGGGGCGCCGGCGAGGCCCACATCACCACGCGGGGCAACCTCCAGATCCGCGAGCTGCAGCCAAAAGACATCGTCCGAGTTCTGATGAAACTCGAGAGCCTTGGCATGGCTTCGCGCGGCTCCGGCGCCGACAATATCCGCAATATCACCGCCACGCCCACCAGCGGCCTCGATCCGGGCGAGCTCTTCGACGTTGCCCCGCTCGCTCAGGCGCTCAATTTCTACATCCTGAATTCGCGCGACCTCTATGGCTTGCCACGCAAGTTCAACGTCGCCTTCGACAGCGGCGGAGCGGTCAGTGTGGTGGCGGATACGAACGACGTCGCCTTCATCGCCACGCGTGTTCCCACAGACCGCGGCGTGCCCGAGGGCGTCTATTTCCGCGTCCAGTTGTGCGGCATCACCGGTCATCGGCAGTTCGCCAACGACTGCGGCATCCTCCTCACGCCCGGACAGACCGTAGCCGCAGCCGCGGCCATGATTCGCGTGTTTAACCATCATGGCGACCGCACCGACCGTAAGAAAGCGCGGCTGAAATATCTCATCGATCGTTGGGGCGTGGAAAAGTTCCTTGAAGAAACCGAGAAGCGGCTGACCTTTCCCCTCGTCCGCTTTCCGCTTGCCGACTGCGAGCCGCGCCCGGCAATCGATCGCCTCGGCCACCTCGGCGTTCATCCGCAGAGTCGCCCCGGCTTGCACTACATCGGCGTTGCGGTGCCGGTCGGCCGCCTCAGTGCCGCGCAGATGCGTGCCGTCGCTGCCATCGCCGATCAGTTTGGTTCCGGTGAAATTCGCCTCACCGTCTGGCAAAATCTCATTCTGCCGAATATTTCCGCCGAAAACCTGGAGGCCGCCCGCCACGCGCTTGCGGATGCCGGCCTCAGCGACGCAGCCAGCACCTTCGCAGCGGGAACCGTTGCCTGCACAGGAAACGCGGGCTGCCGCTACTCCGCCACCAACACCAAAGCCCACGCACTGGCGCTGGCGCAATTCCTCGACGCCCGCTTCAAAATCGAGCAACCCGTCAACCTGCATGTCACCGGCTGCCCACATTCCTGCGCGCAGCATTACATCGGCGACATCGGCCTCCTAGGCACGAAGATTGGCGGCGAAGAGGGCTACCAGGTGCTGATCGGAGGCGGCACCGACGACCGCCAGGGGTTTGGCCGCGAGCTCTTCGCCGCGATACCTTTCGCCGATCTGCCCCCGCTCATGGAGAGACTCTTTCACTCCTTCCTGAAAACGCGAGCGGACAACGAATCATTCCTCGAGTTCACCCGCAGACACGAAATCGGCCAGTTAAAAGAGCTGCTCGCGATGGAGGACCCCGCTTAATCATGTCTCAGACGCTTGTGCCCAATATTCCCGAGGACGCTCCCTTCACTCCCGCACAGCGTGCCTGGCTCAACGGCTATCTCGCCGGGCTCTACTCGTACGCTTCGGCGCAACCCCTGGCGAACGGAGCGCCGGCCCAGCGCGTGGCCGTGCTCTACGCATCGCAAACTGGCACCGCGGAGGGCCTGGCGCGCAAGCTTTCGAAGGAATTGAAAGCCGCCGGGCACACCGTCTCCCTCAATTCGCTGGAGGGCTATGTTCCCGCAACCCTTGCCGCCGAGACCTGCGCTTTCTTCGTCGTCTCGACCTACGGCGAAGGCGAAGCTCCTGATCCGGCCCAGCCATTCTTCCAGCAGCTATGCGTGGAGCATTTTCCCCTGCTCGGCAACCTCTCCTTTGCCGTTTTCGCGCTGGGCGATTCCCATTACGAGCACTTCTGCCAGTTCGGAAAAGACCTCGACGTGAAGCTCGAAACCCTTGGAGCCACACGCATCCTAAAGCGAATGGACAGCGACGTCGAAGTGGACGCACCCTGGTCTGCCTGGAAGCAGGCGGTGACCGGCCGGCTCCGCGAATTTGCCGTTCCGTCCGGCTCACCGGTTGCGGCCTCCGCGGCCTCGTCGGGCGCGGACGGGGCAATCTCCGGCACACACGTTGCCTCGCCTGCCCCGGCGGCGCAAGCTCATTCGCGCGACAATCCGTATTTGTCCACCCTCCGCGACAAGCGCCCACTCACGCATCCCTCCTCCAGCAAATTGACCATTCACCTGGATTTCGCCGTCGACGAATCGGCCATCCACTACGAGGCCGGCGATGCCTGCGGGGTGATCCCCGGAAATTGCCCCGGCCTGGTCGAGTCCCTCCTCGACCTGCTCCAGTTCAGTGGCGAAGAACCGGTTGAGATTCCAAAGGTCGGCCCGGTCTCCCTCCGCGAGGCTCTGCACCGGCACCTCGCCATCACGCATCTCACACGCAAAATGGTCGCCGAATACGCGGCCCTGGCGCAGTGCGCCCATCTGAGCGGCCTGGTCGCGCCCGGCCAGCAAGCCCAGCTCGAGCAGTACCTGCATGGGCGCGACATCGTCGATCTGCTGAAAGGGTGTCCCGGCGTGCTGCGGACGCCGCATGATGTGATCAGGTTTTTGCCGCGCCTCGCGCCCCGGCTCTATTCCATCTCGTCCAGTCCCGCCGCGCATCCCGGCCAGGTGCATACGACGGTCTCAGTGGTCCGTTTTCGCGCCCATGACCGCGATCGCGGCGGCGTCTGCTCCACATGGCTCGCCGATCGCGTCGAAGTCGGGGAACAACTCCCCATCTATATTCATCCCAACCGGAAATTCCGGCTGCCCCAGGATCATGCCGCGCCTGTCATTATGATCGGCCCCGGTACTGGAATTGCGCCCTTCCGCGCCTTTCTCCACGAGCGCCGTGTCACCGGCGCGACCGGAAAGAACTGGCTCTTCTTCGGAGAGCGCAGTGCTTCGACCGATTTCCTGTACCGCGACGAGCTTGAAAGCATGCGCACCGGCGGCCATCTGACTCAGCTCGATACCGCCTTCTCACGCGATCAGGAACAGAAGGTCTACGTGCAGGATCTGATGCTGCGCAATGCGCGCCAGCTTTGGAGCTGGCTCGAGGAAGGGGCTTACGTCTACGTCTGTGGCGACGGCGCCCGTATGGCGAAGGATGTCGACCGGACGCTGCATTGCATCGTCGAGACCCAGGGCAGCCTGCACGAAGAGCAGGCTGCAACCTACGTCCAGACGCTGAGGGATGGCCGCCGCTACCAGCGCGACGTCTATTGAGCCCGTGCCGCCTCCGCGCCGGCCATGAGCGGATGCGGCAAATGCTCCAGCCGTACTTTTTTCTTCCTGCGCCTGACTGGCATTGCTACATTCACAAATATGCGTTTCGCCCTCAGGCCGAGCCAGCGAAAGATGCACTTGCTGCCGCTGGTCGCCGCCACCTACTTCATGGTGTCGGGTGGCCCCTATGGCATCGAGGACATCCTCGGCGGAGCGGGCTATGCCCGGGCCATCGTTATTCTCCTCGCGCTTCCGATCCTCTGGAGCCTTCCCACCGCTCTGATGATCGGCGAGCTGGCCAGCGCGATCCCCGCCGAGGGTGGCTTCTACGTCTGGGTGCAGCGCGCCATGGGCCCGTTCTGGGGTTACCAGGAGAGCTGGCTCTCGCTCTCTGCCAGCATCTTCGACATGGCCATTTATCCCGCCATTTTTGTGCTCTACCTCGGTAAGTTCAACCCCGCTCTCACCGCCGGATGGCATGGTTACGCATGGTCAGTAGCCGTCGTTGTGCTGTGCTGCCTGTGGAATCTTCGTGGTGCGCCCGCCGTCGGGGACGGCTCCGTTTGGCTCGCTGTTCTCCTGCTCACGCCGTTTGCGGTCTTCGTGCTGCTCGGCGTTTGGCATGGAATCTCGAAACATCCTGCCGTGCAGTGGAATCTGCCCGGCTCTGCCCCTGCGCTCTCCACGGCGATCCTGGTCGCCATGTGGAATTACATGGGCTGGGACAATGCTTCCACCGTCGCCCAGGAAGTCGAAAATCCGCAGCGGAATTACCCGATTGGCATGGTCGTCGCCGCTGCGTCCACAGCCATCACCTACATTCTGCCCCTCCTGGCATTGGCGCTTGCCGGGGTCTCCGTGGCCAGCTTCTCCACCGGCGACTGGATGACCGCAGCCGCTTCGATCGGCGGCCCTCTGCTTGGACTGGCCGTCCTGGCCGGCGGCGCCATCTGCGGTGTTGGCATGTTCAACGCCCTGATGCTCAGCTACACGCGCCTGCCCCTCGCCATGGCCGAAGACGGCAAGCTGCCCAAATTCTTCGCGCTCCGCAATCGTCGCGGTGTCCCGTGGCTCAGCGTGCTGCTGTGCGGACTGGGATGGGCGCTGGCGCTCAATCTCCGCTTCGAGAGGCTCATCTCCATCGATCTGATTCTCTACGGATCGAGTCTGCTTCTGGAGTTTGTGGCCCTCGTCGTTCTGCGTTTCCGCGAACCCAGCCTCGAACGGCCCTTCCGCGTCGGCAACCTGGCATTTGCCTGCGCCCTGGGCGCAGGCCCTGCGGTGCTCATCGGCTATGCTCTCTGGGCATCGCGCGCCGAAAAGCTGATGGGCTCCATGTCGGCGCTGCTCTTCTCGGCGATCGTAGCCCTGCTTGGCCCAATGCTCTATTGGATCACCGCGGTCCCTCTCGCTCGCCGCCGCCTGGCCGCCGACTCGGCAGCCGACTGAGCGCAACGTATCGGGACGAAGTGTTCGTGCAGCACCTCGAAGGCAGAGTGACGAGTGCCACGCAAACCCTGACTTTGAGGATCTGCTCGAGCCCGCAGCGTGCGGCCTGAGGGCTGTTCGTCGCGGACACGTGCCGCAGCGATGCAATGGAAGGGTAATCAGCTCCTGGGGGCGATGCAGCGGTGGGACCAGGATGCAAAAGCGGGACTCGTGGAGATGCCTAAAATGATTTGGCCGCTAGAAGGCCACCTTTGCCGAAAACTGAATCTGCCGCGAAGTCGTTGCGGTCTGCGTGATCAACCCACCCGTCGGCGAGGCGATCGACGTCGCCGAGGCATACGTGATCTCGTTCGGCGTGCGGAAGTTCGCATGGTTCAGGATGTTGAAAAAGCTCGCCCGCAGTTGCACGTGCATCTTCTCGATCGCCGTGTCTTTCGCCGCCGAGAAATCGAAATCTGTCAGCCCCGGCCCCACCAGCGAATCGCGCGACACATCCCCAAAGTAGCCCGTCGCCGGCTGCACAAACGCATTGGGGTTGAAGTATTCCATCACCGTCCGCGGATACAGCTTGCCCGTGAACGCCGGATTCCAGTTCGGCCGGATCGGGTTCCGGCTGTCCCCGTTGCCAGTCGGGTTATAGCCCAGCTGCGGCGTAAACGGGAACCCCGACTGCGCCGTCACGATCCCGCTCACCGACCACCCCGCTGTCGCCCCGCGCGCCCATCCCGTCGTATCCGCCAGAAATACGTGATTCGGCCCCAGCGGCAGCGCCCACGTTCCGCTCACCGTCGCGGCATTCCGTACATCGCCAACCGCCGGTCCCCAGTCCAGTTTCGGATCCAGCGGAAACTCCACGTACCCCGGCGTATTCAGGCTCTGCGCGCTGGTCCAGGCCGACCCGTCGTCGAGGTTCTTCGAATACGTATACGTTCCCCGCACCGTCACCCCGCCCCCCACATCCCCTCGCAGGTCGGTCTCCAGCCCGTTGTACAGCCCCACCCCCTGCGAGATCCACGACGTCGATTTCGACAGGTTCGGGTTCGCATCCTTCACCCCCGACGGATAGTACGGCTCCCCGCTCGACGTATAACTCGGCACCGGCTCGTTCAGGTCCGCCGACAAAATCTGATGGTAGCTGTGCGATCCCGCATAGCCCACCATCAGCGTCGTGCGCGGAGCCAGTTGCTGCTCCACTCGCAGCCGCCACTCCACCACCGCCGGCGTATCGATATTCGTCTGCACCGTGCCGGGCGTCACCAGCGCGCTCGACGGCACCGGGCCGCCCGGCACAATGTCCAGACTCGAAACCGCCGCGTTCTTGATCGAATACGCGGTGTTGAACGGCGCCGTCTGGTCCAGCCGGTAGTCCAGCGCGTCCAGCAGCGTGTGGTACAGTCCCACTCCGCCGCGCACCGCCGTCTTCCCGTTGCCCAACACATCCCACGCAAACCCCATGCGCGGATTCACCAGCAGCTTCGCGTTGTTCTCGGTCAGCACCGACGATCCCACAAAGGGATTCGTCGCCATCGCCCCATGCACGATCGTGTAATTCGCCGCGCGCCCGTGCGTTCCGTTCCAACCGTCGGTCGACTCCACACGCAGTCCGCCCCGCAGTTCCAGCCGCCGCGTTGCCTTCCAGATGTCCTCCACAAATGCCGCGCCTTCGAGCGATCTCCAGCCCATCTCCGTCGTATTCGGAACCACCGTGAAGCTCGCAATTGTTCCCTGCAGAAACGTCTGCAGCGTGGCAAACGACGCCTGGCCGTACTGGTTCTGCGCCAGAAAATCGTTCGACTCGACATCCTGCATCCACCCGCCCGCTTCGATCTGGTGGCTTCCTCGCGTCCAGTAAATGTGGTCGTCCCATGTGAACAGATTCCGCGCCGCCCAGTTGTTGGCGCCCACGTTGTTGCCCGCCTGGGTCAGCTGCGAGATGCCGTTCGATGCCGTGCTGCCGCTGATCACAATCGCCCCCACCGGCCGCCCCGCTACCCATCCCGGCGCATCCATATTATTGAAGGCGTTATAAGCGAAGGCTGCCCGCGAATAACCGAACCGCGCCGTATTGAGCAGCGACGACGAGAACACATGCTGCTCCTGCAGGCTCGCAACCTGCTCCCGCAGCCTCTGGCTCGTCTGGCTGATCGGGTTCTGCGTCGTCCCCGTGGCATCCCCATCGTCCACCGTGTACACGCCGAACAGCAGGTCCTTCGGTCCGATATCGTCGTCAATCCGCATCGTCCCGAAATCCTCGCGAATATGCTGCGGCGGATGGCTGTACGCCTCCGCCAGCCCGGTCACCACGCCGTTGCTCAGCAACTCCGGTCCGTTCTGAGCAGGAAACAGCGCCATCAGCGGAGCCACCGCCTCATTCACACCCACCTTCTGCTCCACTCCCGAAGAATTCGGCAAATATCCCTGCCGCGCCGCGGTGTCCGGAATGATCGTTACGTCAGTCTGCCCCGCATTCAGCCGGAATCCCTCATAGTTCGCGAAAAACAGCACCTTGCTCCGCCTTATCGGCCCGCCCAGCGACGCCCCAAACTGATTGCGCTGGAACTCCGGAACCCCTCCCGGATCGAAATAATTGCGCGTATCCAGATCGCTGTTGCGCAGGGACTCGAACACATCCCCGTGCCACTCGTTGCTGCCCGAGCTGGTCACCAGGCTCACCTGCGCGCCGTCGCGCTTTCCGTAATTGGCGCCGTACGTATCCGACACCACGTTCATCGCTTCCACTGAATCGGCGCCCAGCAGCTGTCCGCTCACGCCACCCGGCGCTGCGCTCGACGAGGCCATCCCCGTGTACTCGATGCCGTTCAGTAGGAAGAGATTATCCTGCGGACGCCGCCCCACCACCGTGTACTGGTTGCCCACTCCCGCGCTCGATGTTCCCGTTCCGCCCGCCCGCTCGCTGGTGTAATTCACCGCCGCCGGATTCAGCGTGATCAGCTGGTCGTAGCCGCGGCCATCGAATCGCAAATCCTTAATCTCACCCTTGCCCACCACCCCCGACGCCGGACGCGTCGTCGTATTCACCGCAGCCGCCTGCGCCCCGGTCACCACGCCGCCGGCTCCCAGCGCAAAGGGCAGGCGTACCGTCTGGCCCACATGCAGCACCACTCCGTCGCGCACCATCGTCGCCAGTCCGCTGTGAGCCGCTGTCACCGAATACGTCCCCACCGGCAGGCTCGGCGCGGAGAATCGTCCGTCAGCTCCGGTCGTCAGCAATCTCATCGTCCCGGTTTCCACGTTGCGCACCGTCACCGTCGCCCCGCCCAGCGCAGCTCCGCCGGCATCCTGCACCTGTCCGCGGATCGTGCCGCCCACAATCTGTGCGCCCGCCGGCCGCAGGCAGAGGACCATCCCCAATACCAGCAAAATGAAAAATACGATGCGCTGTTGCATACCGCCTCCTGAATTGTGCCTGCCCGATTCCGCCTGCCTCGTGGGACAGACAGGGTCGCCGCTGTCTGGGCGCAGCTTGCCCAGGCAGAATGAAAACGCCCGTTTTTCCTTAGTCAGCTAGGGTCGACAGAGATCGACCAGGGAGGTATGGTCCAGAATGCGTGCCGTGGCATTGCGGACGTCGAGCAGCACCTTGAACAGCGGACGATGCTTCGCATCCGTCTTCACCCGCTCGCGCAGCGACTCCGCGTCTTCGAACGGAGCCAGCGGCCCGTCGATCTTGCGGATCACCTCGCCCAGAAAAATCTGGTCGGGCGGGCGCTTCAGCTGATAGCCGCCGTTCGCCCCGCGAATGCTGTTCACCACTCGTGCGCGCTTCAGGTCCCGCAGGATTGCCTCCAGGAATTTCTCTGGCAAGTCTTCCTCCTGGGCGATGTCGCGTATCTTCACGACACCGTCGGGATATTGCCGCGCAAGTACCGTCAGCGCCTGCAGGGCGTAAAGTCCCTTTTGGGAGATCCTCATGCAGTGCAAGTTTATCAACTTGAGCAATCTCCACGTTGCAAATCATTTGCACGATCACTGCACCCCTCCGGCCAAATCCCTTCGGCCTGTGAAAGTAAGTCTATCAATATGGTAGACATTGTCAAGATAAAACTCGCGCTCCCCCAAAAACCTCCCCATCAGGTCTGGAACCGGTCTCATAAACCCAATGCACTCGAAGGCGCTGCGGATGAAACCCGCCGCCGAAGCGGGGCTCAGGCTCTTCGCCGAAGCCCAGGCCCCATATAGGAGAGCAGTTCTAACAGGTAGACTGAAATCCGCATGAGCGAAAAAATCGTCGCCGCCCTGGCCCACTTCATCATCGCCGTTATCTCCGCATCCGGATACGGTGGAATTCTGCTCCTTATGGCCATCGAATCGGCCTGCGTCCCGCTGCCTTCGGAAATCATCATGCCCTTCGCCGGTTACCTCGTCCACGCCGGCCGCCTGCATCTGCTCTGGGTCGCCACCGCCGGAGCCCTCGGCTGCAACCTCGGCTCCGCCGTCGCCTGGTGGGCCGGCGCGTACGGCGGCCGCCCTTTCATTGCCCGCTACGGCCGCTTCGTCCTCCTCGATCACCACGACCTCGACCGCGCTGAGCACTTCTTCGCGCATTTTGGCGGCATTACCGTCTTCCTCGCCCGCCTCATGCCCGTCATCCGCACCTTCATCGCCCTCCCTGCCGGCATCGCCAAAATGCCCCAGCTCCGCTTCCACCTCTACACCTTCCTCGGCTCCTGGCCCTGGTGCTTCGCCCTCGCCTGGGTCGGCATGAAGCTCGGCGAGGCCTGGGACACCGACCCTCGCTTCAAGGCCATCTACCACCGTTTCCACCTCGGCGTAGAACTCCTCCTCCTCGCCGCCGTCCTCTGGTTCCTCTGGACCCACTGGCAAAACCGCGTGCGGCCAGATGAAGCATAGCCACCGTTGAGCCGGAGAATCCGCCATTCAGCCGCAGGGAATTTGCGAAATCTCTCGCCAAAGGTGAAACTGGTTGTTTGGTTTTCATCTTCTTTTGAACGCAATAAGAATGCGGAAAGGCAGTAAAGATGACAGCGGAAAAGGCTTCCGGAAAAGGTTCGATTCAGCCGGCTAAAGGCAAACTGGGCGTCATGACCGTGGGCATGGGCGCCGTGGCCACCACATTGATCGCAGGCGTCGAGGCCGTCCGCAAAGGCCTTGCCAAACCCATCGGCTCCGTCACCCAGATGGGTACCATCCGGCTCGGCAAGCGCACGGACAACCGCACCCCGCTGGTCAAAAACTTTGTCCCCCTCGCCGACCTCGACGACGTCGTCTTCACCGGCTGGGACATCTTCCCCGAGGACATGTACGAGGCCGCCGCTCACGCCGCAGTCCTCGACCGCGACCACCTCCAGTCCATCAAGCCCTTCCTCCAGGCCATCAAGCCCATGCCCGCCGTCTTCGACCAGTATTACGTCAAGCGCCTCCACGGCACCCACGTCAAGACCGGCAAGTCCAAGTGCGATCTCGCCCAGCAGCTCCGCTCCGACATTCAGAAATTCAAGTCCCAGGTCGATCGCGTCGTCGTCATCTGGTGCGGCTCTACCGAGATCTTCCTCGAGCCCGCACCCTGCCACGCCACCGTCGAGTCCTTCGAGAAGGGCCTCGTCGACAACGATCCCGCCATCGCCCCCTCCCAGATCTACGCCTACGCCGCCCTCAAGGAAGGCGTCCCCTTCGCCAACGGCGCCCCCAACCTCACCGTCGATCTGCCCTGCATGATCGAGCTCTCCCGCCAGACCGGCGCGCCCATCTGCGGCAAGGACTTCAAGACCGGCCAGACCCTCATCAAGACCGTCCTGGCCCCGGCATTCAAGGCCCGCATGCTCGGCGTCAGTGGATGGTACTCAACGAACATCCTCGGCAACCGCGACGGCGAAGTCCTCGACGACCCCGAGTCCTTCAAGACCAAGGAAGAGTCCAAGCTCGGCGTCCTCGACTACATCCTCCAGCCCGAGAAGTACCCCGACCTCTACGGCAACATCTACCACAAGGTCCGGATCAACTATTACCCGCCCCGCGGCGACAACAAGGAAGGCTGGGACAATATCGACATCTTCGGATGGCTCGGCTACCCCATGCAGATCAAGGTCGACTTCCTGTGCCGCGACTCCATCCTCGCCGCGCCCATCGCCCTCGACCTGGTTCTCTTCCTCGACCTCGCCCAGCGCACCCCCGAGCTCCGCCACCTCGGCATCCAGGAGTGGCTCAGCTTTTACTTCAAGAGCCCGCAATCCGCCCCCGGTCTCTACCCCGAGCACGACCTCTTCATTCAGTCCATGAAGCTCAAAAACACGCTGCGCCACATTATGGGCGAGGACCTCATCACCCACCTCGGCCTCGAATACTATGACTAAGCTGGACGCTTAGACGCAAGCCTCTGCGGCAGAAGCGATTCGGGCGCCCCATCTGCCTGCAGTTGCTGAAATCGTCAGCTATAATTTTGGCTCTATGCATCTCCTGCGCCGGCGCTTTCTTGGGTCCTCCCTTGTGGTTTTCGGCTCTGCGCTGGCGGATGCGCTGACGACTCCACTTTGGAGATGGAAAGAACCGCTGGTGGTCGAGGCCGCTGAGAAGAGCGAGCCGCAATCCTCGGTTCAGTCCCCGGTTCAGTATTTCGATGTAGCGCAGCAGGCCGGGCTAAACGTCCCGAATGTCTGGGGCGGCGTCCACCACAAGCGCTCCATTATTGAGACCAAAGGCAGCGGCGTCGCGTTCTTCGACTACGACAACGACGGCTGGATCGACATCTATCTGACCAACGGAAACCGGCTGGACACGCAATGGCCGCCGGGCCAGGCTCCCATCTCCCATCTTTACAAAAACAACCGTGACGGCACCTTTACTGACGTCACGGAGAAATCAGGTCTGGGACGCACCGGGTGGCAGACCGGCGTATGCGTTGGCGATTACGACAACGACGGCTGGGACGACCTGTTCTGCAACTTCTGGGGACATAACATTCTCTATCGTAATAACGGCGACGGTACCTTTACCGATGTTACCCGCAAAGCAGGACTGTATCAGGAGCGCGTACGCTGGGGATCCGGCTGCACCTTTCTCGATTACGACCTGGATGGCCATCTCGACTTATTCGTCTGTAACTACATTCAGCTGGACCCCGATAAGATTGCGCCGGCCAATAGTACGAGTTACTGCCAGTGGAAAGGAATTCCGGTAATGTGCGGCCCGCGGGGCCTTCCTGCGGACTCGAACATTCTCTATCGCAATAACGGAGACGGAACGTTTACCGACGTTTCGGAGCGGTCCGGCATTCTCAAGCCGGGTCCGCGGTACTCCATCACAGCTGTTTCGTACGATTTCGACAACGACGGCTGGCCGGACATCTATATCGCCGTCGATTCCGAACCCAGCATCCTGTTCCGCAACAATCACGACGGAACGTTCACCGATGTTGGGGTAATGTCCGGCTGTGCCTATAACGACGATGGCCACGAGCAGGCGGGGATGGGCGTTGCCGTTGCCGATTACGACTGCGACGGATGGTTCGACATCTTCAAGACGAACTTCGCCGACGACACCGTGAACCTGTATCACAACAACGGCGACGGCACATTCACCGACGTCGCGCTGAGCGCAGGCGTCGGCATCAATACGCAATATGTGGCCTGGGGCTGCGGCTTTGTCGATTGCGACAACGACGGCTGGGCCGACATCATTCAGATCAATGGACACGTCTATCCTGAGGTCGATCAGTATAACTTCGGCGAATCGTTCAGGAACCCCCGCCTCGTTTACCGGAACCTCGGGGACGGGCATTTTCGGGATGTTTCTGCGGAGATGGGGCCGGGCATCAGCGAGAAATTCTCCAGCCGCGGCGCGGCCTTCGGCGATTACAACAACAACGGAAATATGGACGTCCTGGTTCTGAACCTGAACGACCTGCCGTCCCTTCTTCGCAACGAAGGCGGAAACAAACAGAACTGGATCAAGCTGAAGCTGATCGGGACGCACTGTAACCGGACCGCGATCGGGGCACGCGTGCGCGTGATTACGGGAAAGCACATTCAGATGGACGAGGTGCACAGCGGCACCAGCGTTATGTCGCAGAGCGATCTGCGGCTGCATTTCGGGCTGGGCAGGATCCAGACGGTGGATTCTATCGAGGTAAAGTGGCCAACCACCGGCAAGTTGGAGCGGTTTACGAAGGTAGCAGCGAACCAGATTCTTACTATCCGTGAGGGAGCGGGGATCGTTGGGACATATCGGCCGCCGGCTACCTGACGGCGCTTCGATTTACCCCGCGCGGTCTTAATGCGTGGGAAGCGGCGCAGACTGCGACGAAGGAGCGAAGAGGAACTGCTGAATGCTGCGTCGCTCGCGATCCACTGCCTCGGCCTGCGTCTTCGCAATTTGATCGTGCAGCAGGAATTCTTGCCTGGCTTTGTCCGCTTCACCGCTGCGGTCGTAGGCGACGCCGAGGCGGTAGTAGGCGTCGCTTAACTGCGGGTCGGCATCGATCGCCTTGCGGTACATATCGATGGCTGCGGCGAAGTCGCGCCGCGCCGCGGCCAGGTTCCCCAGCTCAAACCACGCGCGGGCATTGCGCCCGTCCGCGGCGACGGCTTTGTGGAACAGCGCTTCGGCCTGGTCCACGGCGTGCGGCTGCGGCGAGCGCTCCTGTGTCTTCAGGATGGTCATGGCGTACAGATAGTCGGCCGTCGAATTTGCAGGTTGTGTCTGTGCGAATCGCGCGAGCTTCTGCTCGATGCATGGCAGAGGATTGGGAGCGGCAATCTCAATCTGTCCCATGAAGATATAAGGCTCAGGATCGCCCGGGTCCAGATCGGACGCGGCGCAGAGTCGCAGCGCAGCCTGGTCGTAGAGAGCGCCGGCGAACAGGGCAGCGCCGTAGGCGGTTTGCATTCTGACTGACGAAGGGTAAGCACCGGCGCCCTTGCGAAACACTTCCTGCGCCTCCCAGATGGCGCGATGCAGCAGGAGCTCCGAGCCCCAAGCAAAGGTATTCTGCTCGCTGGGATCGACTTCGACGGCCCGCTGATAATCCTGAACAGCTGCCAGGGGATTGCCGAGAGCCTCATCCAGATCGCCCGCGAGGCGAAGCCAGTCCGCGTCGTTGCCGCGAGCCAGCAGTTCCGCTACGTGCGCCCGCGCCTGGCGCAGGTCGCCGGCTCCGCGGCACGCAAGCGCCAGGTCCAACGTGTTGGCATTGCTTTTTGGATCGATGCGCCATGCGCTCTCCAGCAGCGGAAGCGATTGCCGGTAGTCGCCGTTGTGAAGATAGAATTCGCCGAGCCGATGATTGGCTTCGAAGTTGCCCGGCGACGCAGCCAGCGCAGCCCGCAGCTGCATTTCGGTTCCGCTGCTGCCTGCGCCTTCAGTCGGCGTGGCCCCATCCCGCGGCTTCAGAGCCAGAGTCTCGCGGGCAAGGTCCTCGCTGGTGCGGAGGTTCGCATCCGATCCGTGGCCGCCGACGGCCGTCCAGTCCGTGACGCCTGCGATGGTGAAGTCGGGCTGATCGGAGAACTGCATGGCCGTAGATTGCGACGCAGCCGCGCTCGGGGATTGCGGGGACGCGACCGCCTGCAGCATGAGCCGGATCGCAGCCCGCGATGGGACGATGGCCATGACCGTCCGGCTGCGCACGCCGGATGCCTCCGCAGTGACCTGATACTGGCCGGCATCAACCGAGGAAAAGACGAAGTTGCCGGATGCGCTGGCGGTTGCCTGCGCGACAACCGTTCCGTCCGTTCGCTCCAGCCGCACCAGCGCGCCACTCACCGGGTGTCCGCTCGCATCCAGCACGCAGCCCCGCAGATCGCCTCCGGAGGAAGTGCCGGCCGCGGATTGCTGGCCGAAGCAGAACGGGACCCAAAGCAATGCGAGCGCGCCGAACAATACGGCCCAACAGGAGAAAAGCAATCGCCGCAGGGGGTGGAAGAAGAAGCGCATTATGGCCTCGGAGCCGCTGCCTGCGCTACCGGAGTGGGGCTTTCCGACTTCGCTGGCTCGTCAATATTCACCTGCCGGTCGCACGGCACGTTGAGCAGTACCTGCTGGATGCCGCTGGGCCAGCGAATTTCGATGCGGTTAACCATGGTTGCAGTCCCCAGGCCGAAATGCACGCGTGGATCGCTGGAAGACATATAGCCGCTCGCGGTGCTGACCGTCGCCCACTGATCGCCGGATGCCGTGACAATCTTAACCTGAGCGCCGATGCCGTCGCGATTGCTCTTATGCCCTGTCAGCTTCAGGGTGATCCAGTGGTTGTGGGTCTCTGTTTCGTTCAGCAGCACATGTGCCGGACCGCCGTTGGTGGAGACGACGGCGTCGATGCGGCCGTCGTTGTTGATGTCGCCGATCGCCATACCGCGGCCCACCCACGCGTCCTTGAATATCTCGGAGGATACGCCGGCGACGTCTACAAACCGGCCGTGTACGTTGCGCAGCAGCATCATCGGCTCTTTGTAGCGAAGCTGAGGAAACGTGAGCTGAATGGTATCCAGGTCGTGACCCTGCGCAATCAGCAGGTCCTTCCAGCCGTCGTTATCGTAATCGACAAAATGAGCGCTCCAGCCCGAGTGCAGCAGGGAGATCCCTCCCAGTCCGGAACTGCCGGTGGTGTAGTTGAACGTGCCGTCTCCGGCATTCTCGTAAAGCGCGTATCGCTGATTGGCAAGGTCGGTTACCACCAGATCGGGCCAGCCGTCGTTGTTGTAGTCGGCGAAGTCCACACCCATGCCGGCGTAGGTCTGACCTTCGTCGTTCACCGCCACGCCGCTGTCCAGTCCGACCTCTTCAAACGTCCCGTCTTTCTTCTGATGGAAGAGAAACTCCTGCATCGAATCGTTGGCAACGAAGAGGTCGATGCGGCCATCCTGGTCGTAATCCCCGATCGCCAGGCCGAGTGCCTTCGCCGGCTTGTCCAGGCCGAGTTTATGCGACACCTCGGTAAAGTGTCCGTTGCCGTCGTTGTGATAGACCAGCATGCTGATGGGCAGAAAGACGTCGGGGTGACAGTAGCCGCGGTAGCCCGGCCGATGCTCGCCGCACCACACGTCGTTCCAGTCCCAGGTGACGTAGCGCGCGACCACCAGATCGAGCAGGCCGTCGTTGTCCAGGTCCACCCAGGCGGCGGATGAGGACCATCCCGAGCCGCCGACTCCCGCCTGTTGCGTCACATCGGTAAAGGTGCAGTTGCCGTTGTTGTGGTAGAGATGATTCCCGCCATAGCCCGTCACATAGATGTCTTCGTAACCGTCGTTGTCATAATCGCCGACGGCGACTCCCATATCGTATCCGTAGCCCTTCAGTCCCGATTGCTCCGTAATGTCCTTAAAGGTTCCGTCGGGCTCCTGGTGGTAGAGGCGATCCCAGTATTGCGGGCCGGTCTTCTTCGGGATGAAGCCCTTCGGCGTCGGATCGTCATAGGGCGCGCCGTTAGGGAGGAAGATATCGAGGCGCCCGTCGTTGTCGCAGTCGAATAGGGCGACTCCGGAACCCATGGTTTCGATGAGATATTTTCGCGAAGTGTGGGGCGCCTGGTGGAGGAAATCGATGCCGGCTTTCTGGGTCACGTCGACAAAGTGCGCGGGAACCAGATCGGCGGGATGAATACCGGCGTCGTCTGAGGCACGCATGGCGCAAAGGAGGGGAACGCACGCGGCAACGATCAGGATTCCCACCGGCATAAAAGAGGCGAGCGAACGCCGGAAGCGCCACACTGCTCGCCACGCCCCGCAGCACCCGCGAAACGCGTGACCGGGGAAGGAGATTAGCCTCATGAGTGAAGTCGACCTGTGCTGCATTTGCCTTTGGCCATCGACCCCAATCGGCTCATCCGCCTCAGGTAAGCCAGTGTAGCGTATTCTTTTGAGCGCCAGTGCGAGAGGCTCTCGGGCACTCTGGAACTGGTCTCATAAACCCATCATGCCCGGGAATCCTCGGGTGAGACCCGCCTCCGAAGCGGGTCTCAGGCTCTTCGCCGAAGCCCCAGCCCTATATATGAGACCAGTTCTAACCGATAGCAAGAGAAATCAACTTCGGCATGTCCATCGCTGTGCTCGAAGCTGTGCCTCGGGGCAGAGTGGGCGCGACCACCAGCGCCTGACTGTGCCCCTCGAACCATGCTATAAATACTGATTGCTCATAACCCGGTAGCCGCTGCTGATTGATCCAGTTATACCAGGCGCCCATATCCGCGTCGACCAGAGAGCCGGCCGGATCCAGCTGCGGAGCAGCGTCGGCGTTGGAGATCAGCTCGTTCATCGGCCTCTGACGCTGCCTGGGCGCGAAACGGACCAGCATGGTGAGCGGCTGCGCGCGGCGCAGAGCCTCGCGCGCCGTCCACTGGGCAAACGTCGTGCTAAAAATCTGCGTTCCCGAGCCCTCGGAGAAAATCTTCACCTGAAAGCGATCGAGCACCGGGTCGCCGTTCGGGCTCATGCCAAGATCGGAGGGCTGTAACCGGGCCAGATTGGTGCGCAGCTGCTCGGGTCCCATCCCGGGCTGCTGAATCTGCTTCTGCATGTAGTGCAGCAGAGCTGATCTCACCGGCTGCAGAGCATCCCAGGAGACGCAGGTGAGCCGATCGCTGTGCGCAGAGGCCTGCCCGCCATCGATATACCAGTGCCCAAACGGAACCGGATGCGCGCTGGCGCGGCTCTCCAGGAGCGACAGCAGAGCCGCCAGCCCGTTTTCAGGCTGAACCTGGCTGAACCAGGTGCCCTGCGGCCGCAGGTTGCGAAAGAGGGGCTGATCCCACGACGCAACACCCTGGCCGATGACCGCAATGCCAAGTCTGAAAACCGGAAGCGGAGCCACGGGAACGGCTTTCTGCGCGCGCGCCTGGTACTGCATGGCGGCTGTGCTGAAGGCGTCCTGTTGTTGCGTGGTCCACAGCCACGCGGATTCCTCCTCGAGGAATTCGGCAGGATGGGCAACCCAGTCAAGACGCTCCAGTTTTGGGGAAAGTGTGATTTTTGCAAAAGGAGCGAACCACGCATCCATCTGCTGCGGTGAGGCCAAACGCAGCGTGGAGAGCTCTGCATCAATCGCTCTCCGTTCTTCCGGGAATCGGAAATCGTAATCGATGACCTGCAGCAGCAGCGAGGCCAGAAACGTGAGCGGCAGTCTCCGGAAAATGGGCAGATGGGCGACCGCAAGCTGTCTCGCCAGCGGCGGATACGCTGCGAAATTCTCGGGTTGCAGATCGCCTGGCTGCATGGGAACTCTACAGAAGCTCGTTGATGGGTTTGCCCTGCGACTGGACGGGCGAAAAGCCCAGCATCGCTCCGAGGCTGGGCACCAGATCGATGGACTGGACCGGGTGGTCGTACACGACTCCCTCGCGCGCACCCGCGCCCATCACCATCATCCACGTCGTGCGGGAAGCGACATCGCCCGTGCGGTGGTGCTGGAAGCCGTTGCCGCCGGAATCCTGGTCGGCGTCGCGTCCGAAATCGGGCAGGATGAGAAGAGTCGTGTTGCCCGCGTATTCGGGCTCGCTCTGGACCGCCTGCCACAGTTCCGAGCAAAGGCGGTCGGTGCGGCGAATCCCATCTATATATAAGGAGTAGGTTCCCGAGTGCGCGATATCGATGTCGTGCATGGTAATCCACAGCAAACTGGGCGCAAAGAGCGTCATCAGCCGTTTGGCAATGTACACCGAGAGCTCGTCCGGGCTTGCCAGGGTGCGGGCGTGCGCGAGGAAATCCGCGACGGACAGCTTGAGGACGCTTTCCATCTGCTGCAGTTCGAACTCGCTCCCCTCCACCGGCAGCGTGTAGAGCGGCGTTTCGTAGTTGTCGTGGAGCAGGTGCTCGTAGTCCACCTGTGTTCCAGCGGTGGCTGCCTGCAACAGACGCTTGGGCAGCACTACGGTCGCGCCAAAGCCGTAATGCCGACATTCGCTTTCACCGATGCGGTTGAAGCCGTTGCTGGGCGCAACCACCCAGGCGTCGTTGGCGGGCCGGCCCAGATCCCTGCGGAAGTATTCGAAAACCGTCGGGTGCTGCGGCGGAATGGCGGAAAAGTTGTTCAGGGTTTCGTACACGCCGGTAGCCAGGCTGGCCGTCGCCACGTAGTGGCCGAGAATCCCGCGGTTCACCACCTGCGTGAAGAAGCTGGACTGCGGGATCAGTTCGTTCAGCAGATGCGGAATGTTCTCCTGGCCTTCTGGCGCGAAAGTCTCCTGATCGCGCGCCCCCCCGCCAAAAGTAATCACGATAATTTTGCGCCGGCGGCGGACCGATTCTGCGCTGACAAAAGGGCTTCCGCCGAGCAGCGCTGCGCCGAGGCTCAGGCCCGCGGCGCTGCGCAGGAAATCCCTGCGGCTGCGGCTAAGCTGGCCGGCAAGGGCGCGCGCGTTCATCGTATTTGCGGCCATCGCTGCGGCTGCTTCTCCTCCACCGAATTCAGGCGGTCTCCCCGATTGCTGTCCATGCCATGGTCCCGCGCCAACCTTGCTGTCGTGTGCCTCAGCATCACTGCGCTCCGCTGTTCCTGGCGGAATACAGAAACTGCTCGACCTCCGCGCGTTCCCTGTCGTTGTCGGCAAGGTGCTCCGCGCGCTGCTTCTGGTAAACCGCGAATTCCTGGTCGGCGTGATCCTTATCTCCAACGTGAACGTAATCGGTCGCCAGACGGTAGTGGGCGTCCGGCTGATTCGGATTCAGTTGGAGCGCATGCTCGATTTCCGGAATCGAGTCGCGGTAGTCGTGCTGGTCCGCGTACAGATTGCCCAGTTGCAGGTGAGCGTCGGCAAGATTCGGATCCAGAGTAATCGCCTCTTGCAGCAGGGTTCGCACTGTCTCGACGTCGGGGCTGGACTGCTCGAGCTTTTTCCCCTTCCACAAACTCATAGCGTAATCGTACTGCGCCAGAGCGTTGTTAGGCTGTAGCTCGGCATAACGGCGAAATCTTTCGATAACCGCGTCCGCCTGGCTCGGCGAGCGGTCGTAGGCGCGCGCCAGGAACTGATAGCAGCGCGGATCGCCTGGGCTCAGATCCACCGCCTTGAGCAGCGCATCGACCGACTGCTCGTAAAGGCCGCGCGCATACAGCGCCATGCCCAGGCCAATCTGCAGCCGGGGCGAATTCGGATAGCGCTTCACTGCAAATTGAAAGACGTTGACCGCCGGCTCGTAGGTCCGGTGCAGCAGAAGCTCGCCGCCCCAGGCAAAGAGATTGTCGTCGCTGGGGTCGAGGTGGGCCGCCGTTTCGTAATCGTTGGCCGCGGCCAGGTAGTTTCCCTGTTGCTCGTCGATCTGGCCGAGCAGATTGTGCATTTCGCCGTCGCGGTCCTGCGCCAGCAGACCGGCCGCGACCTTGTGCGCATCGTCAGCGTGCCCTGTCAGGAAGTCGGCCATCGCCAGATCGTACCCATTGTCGTAAGCAGCCGGATTGATCTGCTGCGCCCGCTCCAGCAGCGGGCAGGCCTGGGCGAGCTTGCCGGTCCTGATATAGAACTCTCCCAGATTATGGTTGGCGGTGTAGTTATTCGGTTCCAGAACCAGTGCTTTGCGGAACTGCTCGCCGGCCAGATCGATTTCTCCGGCGTGGGTGAGAGCGGCGGCCAGGTTCGTCCGCGCGGCCGCATCGTCCGGACGGATGCGCACCGCTGCTTCCAGATGCTCGACGGCTTTTGCGTCCTGGGAGAGCGCGGAGTAGCTCATGCCCAGCAACTCGTGGACTTCGAAACTATTCTTCACCTGCGGCAGAAGCTTCTCCAGCTCCGTCGCCGCCTCCGCGTAGCGCCCCGCGTTGTAGTCCGCTGACGCCGACTGGAACTGCTGATTCAGGACTTCCTGCCGCTGGTCCGCTGCCAGCAGACACGCTGACGGGACCAGCAGGGCACAAAGAATCGCAGCCCGGCAGCGGGCCCGCCTGCTCACAACGCACCTCCATCTCCGCCGCGCGGGCAAGGGTCTTCAATCAGGCGGAGCCCGGAAGGGCCGTGCAGATCTGCAGACCCTTCCGGTGTGCCTTACATCTTACCTCAGTAGTAAAGCTTCAGAGCGAATTGGATCTGCCGCGGATCGTAAGGATCGTCGCGTGTGGATCCGATCTCTCCGAATGTCGAGCTGTTGTAGGTTCCCGAACCTCCAATCGAGTTAACCCCATTCCCTCCGAAGCTGGGAGCATTGAAGTTCGGGTGGTTGAGGATGTTGAAGAACTCCGCGCGGAACTGCGCCGACCATCGCTCGTTGATCTGAATGGCCTTGAAAGTGGAGAAGTCGAAGATGTGGTAGCCAGGTCCTGGAATCTGGCCCGGCTTGCCACCCAGCGCCGCAGCGCCGCTCAGAGGAATACATCCCGTCGGCGTCGGCGGCGAAACCCCCAGTTCGCAGGGCTGGTTGAAGGCCGCCGCGTTGCCAATCCAGTTCTCCTGTCCGTTTGCGTCTTTGTGGAGTCCGAGCTTGGGATCTCCCACCCTAATGTCGTTGCAGCCCAGCCCGGCCGCCGTGCCGTCTGGACAACCGAAGTTGATCGGCTGGCCGCCCTGCAACGTGGTAATCCAGTTGATGGACCATCCTCCGACGACATCGTTGCCGACCTTCCCCACGTTACTGGCCAGCCATTTGCCCTGGCCGAAGGGCAGGTCATATTGGCCGCTGAAGTGGAGCACCTGGCGGACATCGAAATCGGCAAGGCCCCAGTCGAACGTCGGCCCAAGACCGGGAACGTCGGGAGCGCGCGAACTGCCCGTGCTGCCGCCGTTCAGCAAGTCGCCGGCATCGCCGGTGGTCTTGGACCAGGTGTAGCCGGCGAGGAATGTGAGGCCGCTATGGACCTGCTGCTCCACCTGAACCTGCAGGCCGTTGTAGTCGCTCCTTCCGATCGTCGTCTGGTAGCTCATACCGTGCGAGAAATCGGGCCATGGTACGGCATTCGTGGTACTGGCCGTAGCGGACAGAATCTGGGTGACGTTGTTCGAGCCCAGGCCTACCTGGAGATCCTGTCCCTGAGTGAAGACATACCCCACCTGAGCGGACAGGCTGGGCGTGACGGCGTACTGGAGCATCAGATTCGCGTTCTGATTGCGCGGTGTGATCCAGTGGAACTGCGCGCCCTGCAGGCCCAGGCCCTCCGCGTTCACCTCCAAAGGCGAAAAGCCAATGCACGACATGCCGGATTCGAGCGTGTAGGTCCCGCCTGGACTGGCCGTCTTACACCCAGCCCATGGCGTGTTGTAGCCGATGGGTACGACGTCCTGCAGTCCGTTCGGACTGCCTGCCGGGACCTCCGGACCGTAGGAGAAGTTATAGACAAACGGGTAGTTCTCGCCGATGTTCGGCCCGTACCCCTGGTTCTCGAACGAGTTGTAAAAAATCCCGTAGCCGCCGCGCATCACCAGCTTCGGCGTGAGTTCATACGCAAACCCGAGCCGCGGCGCAAAATTGTCTTTCTGGTTCAGCACAAGGCCTCGACCGTATTGGTCGGTGCGTTCAAGCTGAATTCCGTCTTTGGCAAGAAGGTCGATAAACCCATCGCCGTTGAGAGCTGGATTGTTCGCAGTCGAGGATAACTGGCGGTTGTCCTTGCCGCTGGCAGGAATCAGGTAGGTTGCCGCACCGCCATTCGGGCCGCCGGGAGTACCGCCCTGAGCGACCGTTGGAACAAAGTTTGCCTGCCCGCCGTTGGTTTCCTGAATCGGCCCAAAGTAATCCCAGCGCACGCCCAGATTCAGGGTCAGCTTGGGAGTAACCTTCCAGTCGTCCTGCAAATACAGGGCGGTATAAGTCTTATAGTCGTCGGTCGTATTGATATTCGAGGCGTTGATCCCGTCTGATCCGCCCGAATAGTTGACGCCGTTGGGAACCGTCGCCGTAGTCGGGCTGATCAGAAACTGTCCGAGTCCGACGTTGCCTTCTGTGGTGTTCGGAACGTCCACATACTGGCCGTTATAGTCGAAATTTCCACGCGAAAATGCCGGCTGCAGCGTGTCGAATTTGATGTGCTGTGATTCGACTCCCATCTTGAAGTTGTGTTGCTTCCAGATCCGAGTGAAGTCGTCCGTCAGTTGCAGCGTCTGGCTGATCTCGTCGGAAGGCAGGAAGGAGTTGCTGCCCATGGTCGACATTCCACCAATGTCGTACTCGGGAAGGCCGCCGTTCTCCGACGCCTGCGGAATGCCCTGAATGCCGAATTGCGAGGGAATGCCGGAAACCGCGCCATCCGGCCCGTAACGCGTGGTGTGCAGGTGATTGAAGCCGACGCGCGCCACATTGACCGTGTTCGGCGAAAAGACATGCGTCCAGGCTCCCGCCGACTGGTTGGAGTGAGCCGTCTGAATGCCTTCCTGGAATCCGCCGCCGTCGGCGATGCCGCCAAACGGGCCAGGAATGTACTGCGGGTCGTCCACGTAGCTGAGGCGGTAGAAGACCTGGTTCTTCTCGGAGGGATCGTAATCGCCACGGATGTCGAAGGCGTTGCGATGCTCAAACAGATTCGGATGCGAGGTGAAGTTGCTGAACACTCCCGACGTGGACGGACCCGGGAAAAGGTTCAGGAGTTTAACGGCGTTCGGGTCGAGGCGGCCGACAGGGAGTTGATTGAGGTCCGGGCACGCGGCCAGAGAATACGTCTTCGTCCCCGGACCGCAGTCGGTGCTGAAGGCATCGCGCACATAGCCGGTCGTTGTGGCCACCAGACCCGATACCGGGTCAACAGAGTTGGCCGTTACCGGTCGCGTGGTGGCCGGGTCGAGGATTGTCCCCTGCGGAATCGACCGGCCCAGATCGTCGGTAAGAGGAGATGAACTGGCCTGGGCAGTGATTAGCTGCGACAGATTGGTGTAGCCGCTGCTGGTCATCTGCGCGGTCGGCACGGTAAACCCTGATTGAATCGAACCAAGAACCCGGCGCAGCCCTTCATAGTCGCCGAAGAAGAAGACCTTGTTCCTGACGATCGGGCCGCCGATGGTCGCTCCAAACTGGTTCTGTTGCAGAGCCCCCTTCTGCAGGCCGTCCTCGTCCTCGAACCAGTCCGCCGCATCGAGAACGCGGTTGCGGAAGAACTCCCACATGTCACCATGCACATGGTTGGTGCCGGCCTTAATCGTCGCATTCAGCACCGCCCCACCCGCGCGGCCGAGCTGCGCGCTGAAGTCTGCCGTTTGCACCTGGAATTCCTGAACCGCATCGACCGGAGGCAGAACGATGAAATTTGTGCCGTTCAAAAAGTCGACCGTGTCCGAGTTATTGTCGATTCCGTCCAGCAGGTAGTTGTTTTGAGCAGGACGCAGACCATTGGCGGAGAAAGCTCCGTTCGCTGCGTTGCCGCGTGTATCGGCCTGCGGCGTCTGCATGCCGGCGCCCAGTTGTGCCAGGAAGGTGAAGTTGCGCCCGTTCAGGGGCAAATCGTTCACTTCCTGGGACCCGATCGTGGCCCCGACCGAGGATTGCTCCGTCTCCAGCAGGGGCGGCGCAGTCGTCACTTCCACCGTCTGCGTAGCCGATCCAGGCTTGAGCGTGATGTTGACCGCGAGGGTCTGATTCACGGTCAGCGTGAGGTTGGTTTGCGTGGTAGTGGCGAAGCCCTTTGCTGCAACGATCACGTGATAGTGACCGATCCTCACCGGCGAGAACGTGTAGACGCCCTCGTTGCCGGTCGTGGTCTGCAGCGTCAGACCGACGTCGGTGTTCAGCAGCTGCACATTCGCTCCCGGGATAACGGCCCCGGTCTGATCCTGAACTACGCCGGTAATAGTTCCCTCGTCGATCTGGGCGAAAGCTTGTCTTGCGGTCAGCAGCAGCAAGCACAAACCAGCAAGAACTACGCAGCCAGACTTACCGATCCAACGCACAGAATTGCGCCGTGTGGCCATCCGAGTCTCCTCCGTTAGTTGCGTGGGCCCTGATACCGCTGCTTGTTTTTCTTTGTCTGTCCGAATCGCCTCAACTGGGAATAATGGGGAAGGCAATTAAGACAGAGGGGATTTGCTCCAGCCGGATTTCAGCCGCAATTCAGTCCGGATGGAAACGGTTACACGGGATCGGGAAGCAATCTAGTACACCCGGATAACCGTTGTCAATCGAAAGGTGGAGATAGTCTTCCAACCATCGTCCCGATCCGCCCACTCCCTTCTAAGGAAAGCGGTTGGAACACAGGACGAAAGATTCGCCGAATCGACCGGTAAGCCCGCAAGGACGGCATTCCATCAGTGCTATCCTGCGGGAACCACAGGTGCTCACTCCAGGATGTCGGCGCGCATAGATAAAACCCAGGCCATCTCGCGGCGTGAGCTGCTGAAGGGCATTGGGATGGCGCCCCTGCTCCTCAGGCCCGCCCCCTTTGGAGCATTCCCCCTGTTTTGCGGGGCGCCCGCAGGACCTCCGGGGTTCCCTTATGCGGACATCCGCCTGACCCCTCACTATCCGGCGCAGTCTCCGCTGGCCGATATTCTTCGCCTGGTTCCTGCAGGTTCGGATGATTACCCCACCGAGAAGTACGCGGTAGAAATCGAATCGCAGTTACAGGAATGGGGTCGCAATCTGACGTCGTCCTCGCCCAACGTCTCATCCCTGACCCGTTGGCTGGATCCGGCGATCGAAGCCTGCTTGCTCGTTCCCGCCAGGGAAACGACCGTGCGTTCCGGCTTCGGCGTAGACGTGCTCCGGAGAGAGTTTGTCGCCGCGATGCGCTCCGGATCCGAGCCGTTCGTGTCCCAGCTGAAGGCATGGCTGGAACCCGTGTTGCGGGTGGAAACGGCCGAGTTCGAGATCTTCGGGATTGAGCAAACCGGCGACTCGCCCCGGACGGTGCACGCTGAGATCCGCTACGACATCGCCTCAGCCCGTCACGACGGGCGACGCGAAGAACGGGTCGGCGCGTGGCGGACGGAGTGGGTCTGCACCGAGCCCGGCGCGTGGAAAGCGCGGCAATGGCAGGCGAGCGAGGAAACGCTCAGTGTGATGCGGGGCCCCGCCTTTCTCGACGTCACCGCGCAGGCGATGCGGGACACCGCTTCCTGGAAGAGCCAGCTGGCGCACGGTGTTGACTATTGGCGAACCGTCCTCGATGGAGCCTGCGGCATCGACATCTACAACAATTCCGGCATTGCCGTGGGCGACTTCGACAACGATGGGTTCGACGACTTGTACGTTTGCGAGCCGGCCGGCCTGCCTAATCGCCTCTACCGCAATCGCGGCGACGGCACCTTCGAGGATGTGACCGACAGGGCCGGCGTAGGAGTCCTCGATAACACCGCCTGTGCACTGTTTGCCGACTTTCTCAATGCGGGGCTACAGGATCTGCTCGTGGTTACCGCAGCCGGTCCGCTGCTCTTTTTCAATCAGGGCAACGGAAGCTTTTCCCTCCGGCGCGATGCGTTTCAGTTTGCTCGTCCTCCGCAGGGGTCGTTCACCCATGCGGCCGCGGCGGACTACGATCGCGACGGTCGTCTCGATCTCTATCTCTGCACCTACCAGTACTACATGGGGCTCGACCAATATCACTATCCCATCCCCTATTACGACGCGCGCAATGGTCCTCCCAATTGCCTGATGCACAACGAAGGCAACGGAACATTTGTGGAGACGACCTTGGCATCGGGCCTCGACGTGGAGAACAATCGCTACAGCTTCGCCTGCGCCTGGGGCGACTCCCGCGGCAATGGCCTGCCCGATCTCTTCATCGCCAACGATTTCGGCACTTCCCAGCTCTACCGCAATAACGGCGACGGCACCTTCACCGATGCTTCGCAGGCGGCTCATGTGGAGGGCGTGGGCGCGGGCATGAGCTGCGCCTGGTCCGACTTCGATAACAGCGGACAGCAGAGCGTCTACGTGGCAAGCATGTGGGAAGCCGCGGGGCAACGGGTTTCCGAACAGAAGCAGTTTCATGAAGCGGCGCCGGAGAGCATTCGAGCCCTCTATCGTCGCCACGCTCGCGGCAACGCGCTCTATCGCAACCAGGGCAACGGCACCTTCCGCAATGTAGGCCACGAGGCCGGTGTGGAGATGGGGCGATGGTCGTGGTGCTCGGATTTCCTGGATTTCGATCACGACGGATATCCGGACCTGTACGTCGCCAACGGCTATATCTCGGGCCCGGATCGAAACGATCTCGCCAGCTTCTTCTGGCGCCAGGTGGTGGCAAAATCGCCCGAGGACGCTACGCCCTCCGAGGCCTACGAGCGAGGATGGGGCGCCATCAACGAGCTGATCCGCTCCGACAGCACCTGGCACGGCTATGCCAGAAACGTGCTGTTTGCGAACAATCGCGACGGGACATTTTCTGAGGTTTCCTCGCCCGCGGGTCTGGACTTTCGCGACGACAGCCGTGCCTTTGCCCTCGCAGATTTGGATCATGACGGTCGGCTGGAGATCGTCCTGAAGAATCGCAACGCCCCGCAGCTGCGCATTCTGCACAACGCCATGCAGGATATTGGCGCGTCGATCGCGTTTCGTCTGCGCGGTCAAACCAGCAATCGCGACGCCGTCGGCACAGCCGTTACGCTGGAGGTGGGCACGCTGCGCCAGACCAAATATCTGCAGGCGGGATCGGGGTTCCTCGCCCAGCACTCGAAAGACGTCTTCTTCGGCGTGGGAAACACGCAGGCGGGCGTGCAAGCGACGGTTCGCTGGCCGAGCGGCCTGACCCAGAAATTCGAGAACCTGCCTGTCAACCATCGCATCGAGCTGGAGGAAGGCTCGAATACCTTTGCCGCTCAGCCATTCTCCGCAACCCCAGCTGCCTGGGTGCAGGCCGGCCCGTCGCAGCCGGCTGAGACGCTGCCTCACCAGTCGGAAACCTGGCTGCTGCAGCCGTTGACCGCTCCCGATTTTTCCGCACCCGATGCCGCCGGCAGAGCCCACGATCTGCGCACCCTCCAGGGGAGCTATGTGCTTCTGCATTTCTGGGCGACGGCCAACCTGCAGTGCCGAGAAGAGCTTCGCGCTCTTCAGCAGCATCGGTCGGGGCTTGCCGCCGCGCGCGTCGAGATTCTGGCGGTAAATCTCGACGATGCCGGCGCGCAGCCCTCGGCGAAGATGCTGGCTGTGCAGGAAGGCCTTACTTTCCCGGTCGTTTTTGCCGGCGACGAAGTAGCCGGAGTTTATAACATCGTCTATCGATACTTATTCGATCGGCGCAGGGATCTCGGCATCCCCACATCCTTCCTGGTCGATCCACAGGGCCAGATCGTCAGAGTGTATCAGGGCGCTCTCGACCTGGCTCGTCTGCCAGAGGACGCGCGGACGGCTCCCGCGACCGACTCCGAGCGCATGCGGCGTGCGCTTCCTTTTCCCGGAGAGCTCCTTGAGGGCCCGTTTCTGCGCAATGACTTCACCTATGGCGTGGCTCTCTTCCAGCACGGCTATCTCGACCAGGCCGGGTTATCGTTCCGCGAGGTACTGGTGCGCAAGCCGGACGATCCGGAGGCTTACTACAATCTCGGCACGCTGAGTCTGCGAAGAAACGATCTGCAACACGCTCGGCAGTATCTCGAACAAACGGTGAAACTGCGGCCCGACTATCCCGAGGCGTGGAATAACCTCGGCATGATCGCCGCTCAGGCGGGCGAACCCGAAGAAGCGGTGCGGAACTTCCAGCAGTCGCTCCTGCTGCGGCCGGGATACGCAACCGCGCTGCTCAACCTGGGCAACGTGTACCGACGTCAGGGAGACTTCGCCAAAGCCCGGCAGTGTCTGCAGCTGGCGGCTGCCGCCCAACCAAACGATCCGGAGGTGAATTACAGCCTCGGGATGCTGTATGCCGAGCAGAACCAGATGCAGACGGCAGCCGACTATCTGAGCAAGGCGATCGCTCTGCGTCCTGACTACCCCCAGGCGCTGAACAACCTCGGCGTGCTGCTGGTTCACATGCAGGACTACGCGCACGCGGAGACGCAGTTCCGCACCTGTATGCGCCTGGTACCTGCATTCGATCAGTCGTATCTGAACCTGGCCAGCCTCTACGCCATGCAAGGCGAGACGCAGCAGGCGAAGGATGTGTTGCAGCAACTCCTGCGCATCCAGCCCGGCAACCGGAGCGCGCAGCAGGCGCTGGGAATGCTACAATCGCCCCGCTGACCGGCACCGGGAAGCGGCCTGGGATGGAGATGAAGACCTTGCAGCAGCGAACCACCGCCGGAGTGAAGACATGGCGTGCGGCTGCCGCGTTCATCCTGCCTGCCATGCTGCTTTCGAACCCCGGGGTGGCCGCTCAGTCTCAACCGGCCGGTACTTCCGCGCAACTCCAGTCCATTGAAGCTCTCGTGCAGCAGGGACATCTCGATCAGGCGAAGTCAGCGCTGCTCGCAGTGATCGCGCAGAACCCTTCCAGTGTGGAAGGCTACAACCTGCTGGGCATCGTCGAAAGCGAGCAGCACTACGAAGCCGGTGCGCTGGCTGCCTTCCAAAAGGCTCTGGCACTGGCTCCCGGCTCGGTCAGGACGCACAACAATCTCGGAAACTTGTATCTGAGCGAGAAGCAAATCGGCCTCGCGGAGAAGGAGTTTAGAACAGCGCTGCGTCTGAATCCGCGTGACCGGGACAGCTGTTTCAATCTTGCCTCGTTGCTCATGGCGCGCGGACGCCCGCAAGAGGCCATCGCGTATTTCAAGCGGGTACATCCCGCCGACCGCGAGACACGCCTGGCCCTGATAGCAGCGTACATGCAGAGCAAACGCACGGCAGAAGCCCTGCGCATGGCCGCGTCGCTGTCCGCGGAGAACAGCAACGATGTCAGGCTGCACTTCACCCTTGGAGTTTTGCTGGCCGGGCAGGGACAGTACGCTCCGGCTGAACTCGAACTGCAAAAGGCCGACGCTCTGGCGCCGGATACCTTTGAGATTCTCTACAACCTCGGGCAGGCTTATCTTCTCGATAAGCAGTATCCCAAAGCGGAGCTGCAGCTAACCCAGGCCCTCCGGCTGCAACCGGAATCGACGGCCGCTCTCTATCTGCTGGCCGAAACACACTGGAAACAGGCGCAGCCGCTGGATGCTCTGGAGTTACTCGTGAAGGCGCACAAGTTAGCTCCGAAAAATGCCGATGTTATCCTGCTGATGGCGCAGATCAGCATGGCGCAGGGCTATTTCGAAGACGCGATCCCTCTGCTGCAAAGCGGCATCGAGATTGCTCCTGAACGGTCGGACCTTCGCTCAGCGCTGGGTGAGAGCTACTTCAAAGCTGATCGGATGGAGAAAGCGATTCAGGAATTCCAGACAGTGACCGCCGGCGATCCTTCGCCACGCGCCTGGTCCTTTCTGGGCCTCGCGCACACCTATCTCGGTCAGTATGATGCGGCAAAGCAGGATTTCCGGAATGGTCTGCAACTCGATCCCCGCAACAGCTTTTGCCTGTTCAACCTTGGCTACATCGCCGAGCGTCAGGGAGATGCCACGACAGCTGCTGAGACCTTCCGGAAAGTACTTGCCTCGGACCCAAACTTTCCGGATGCTCTCCTCGAGTTAGCAAGTCTCGATATCGATTCGGAACACTATGCAGACGCAGAGACTTTGCTCATAAGATATATCCATGTGAGTCGCAACCCAGCGCCCGGTTACTACAAGTTATCCGTGGTGGAGAGGAAACTGCATCGCACGGCCGAGGCCGGCCAGGCTCTGGCGCAGTTTCAGGCGTCTTCGCGCAGCGCCGCTCCCAATTCGTATCTCTACGAGGACTTATTTGACTATCTGGATCGTCGATCGGAGCTTTCCGCAGGCGCACAGGAGCAGCAGGATCTCGCCGAGCTGATCGATCAGAGTAGAAAGCATCCTGACCAGCCGGAGGTTCTGTATATGCTGGCGCAGGCTTACCTGCGCGCCGGGAATGTGGACGAGGCGAGGAACGCGATCGCCCAGCTCGACCAGCTGAAGGCGGGCGACTATCGAACCCTGGCCGGGGCGGGCGTGCTTTTCGCGCGCTTTCGGCTCTACGACGATGCCATCCGTCAGTTCGATGCGGCGCTCCAGGCCAATCCCGATTCCGACGACGCAAAATTCGACCTGGCCAACGCGCTCTTCCGCAAGGGCGCATATGCCGACGCCCTCGATGCCTGCCAGCGCGTCTCTGAACAGGAGCACAGCGACGATGCATATTTGGCACTGCTCGGCGATGTCTATGCGCATCTGGGCCAGACGGCGCAAGCCGAAGAAACCGATCGCAGCGCGATCGCGCGCAGCCCCGACAACGACCAGAATTACCTCTCCCTGGCGCTGCTGCAGTTTCGCGAAGGCGACATTGCCGCCGCCAAGCACACTCTGCTGCAGGGCCAGGCGCATGTGCCTGCTTCCGGAAAAATTCTGTGGGGGCTGGGCGTCGCTTCGGTTATGCAGGGCAATACCGCGGACGCGGCAAAAGATTTTGATAAAGCCGTGGATCTGCTCCCCGAGTGGCCGGGGAGCTATTCCATGCTGGGCGTCTTCTACTTCCAGACCGGCCAGATTGCACAGGCCAGAGAAGTATTGGATCGCTTCCGCAGCAGCGGCGCAACCGGAAGCCTCGACGTGAGCCGCATCGAGCAGGTTCTTGACGCCGCGCCCCCATCCAGTCCGGCGCCCAACACCCCGCTGCCGATGGAGAAGCGCGAACAACTGTTGCAGATGGCGCTGCTGCTTGCCAGCCGTACCCTGTAGTCTTGAAGACCCGAATCCGCAGTCTGGGCCCGCTCCCCGAACACAATCGATGACTGGAACGATCGGAAAAACACACCCATGAGCTCGATTCGTAACGACTCCGCAGCACGCTGCCTCCGGATACCAGCGTTCGTATTCGCGATTGCCATCCTGTGCGCTCCGGCTGCGCATGCCCAGGGCGTGCAGCGATCCACAGCGCACATCGCGTACGACAGCACGACCCGCATCTTTCGGCTGGATGCAGCCGATACCACCTGTGTCTTCGGCATCAACGAACACCAGGAGATCCAGAGCCTTTACTGGGGCGCTCGCCTGCCCGACAGCGATCGTTTCGCCGCAGCGCACTCCCGGCCCGGGCTTGCTTCGTTCGATCCGCCCGTCGACACCACACCCCAGGAATACGTTGCCTGGGGCGGCGGTCTCTACGTCGAGCCCGACCTCAAGATCACCTTTCCTGACGGAAACCGCGACCTGGTGCTGCAATACGTCTCCCATCGCATCAACGGCAATGGGTTGTCGATCGTGATGAAGGACATCTCGCTTGACGTCTATGTCGAGCTGCAATACGCCATCGATCCCGAAACGGGCATCATCCGCCGCTCTGCGCAGATCGAAAACCGCACCAGCGGGCCTTTCACCATCGAACAGGCCTTTGCCGCCACCTGGAATCTGCCGCGCGGCAACGACTACCGCCTGCGCTATCTCACCGGCCGCTGGGCTGCGGAGGATACCGTGCAGCAGCAGCGCATTGAGCCGGGCAAAATCGTGCTGGAAAGCCGCCGCGGGACCACGGGCGCGCAGAACAACCCCTGGTTCGCAGTGGATCGCGACGGCAACAGCGACCCCGAGCACGGCAGCGTATGGTTCGGCGCGCTCGGATGGAGTGGTTCCTGGGAGATTGCCCTCGAGCAGAACCAGGTGCAGCAGGTGCGCATCAGCGGTGGATTCAACAGCTTCGATTTTGGCTATTTGCTGGCGCCGGGGCAGAGTCTCGAGACTCCGTATTTCTACGCCGGCTACACAGATCAGGGCATCGGCGGCGCGTCGCGGCTGCTGCATCGCTTCGAAATCGACTTCATCCTGCCTCACGCTCCGCATCCGGCCTTGCGCCCCGTGCTGTACAACTCCTGGGAAGCAACCGGCTTCGACGTCAATGAGGCCGGACAGATGCAGCTCGCCGAAAAGGCCGCGTCCATCGGCGTCGAGCGATTCGTCATGGACGATGGCTGGTTCGGCGAACGCAACACCGACCACGCCGGGCTGGGCGACTGGTTCGTCAACCCGCAGAAGTTTCCCCGCGGTCTTGGTCCTCTCATCGACAAAGTGCATTCCCTCGGCATGAGCTTCGGGCTTTGGGTCGAGCCCGAAATGGTGAATCCTGACAGCGAGCTGTACCGCAAGCACCCGGACTGGGTGCTGAACTTCCCCGGCAGGCCGCGTTCGGAAGAGCGCAACCAGCTGGTTCTCAATCTCGCCCGTCCCGATGTCCGCGCCTGGGTGCTCAGCACACTCGACCAACTGCTCAGCGACGACAAAATCGACTTTCTCAAATGGGACTACAACCGCAACTGGTCCGAGCCGGGATGGCCGCAGGTTCCTCCCGGTCAGGAGAAAAACGTTTACGTCGACTTTATTCGCAACTACTACGGCATACTGCAGGAGCTGCGCGCCAAACACCCGAATGTTGAGATCGAAAGTTGTTCCGGCGGAGGCGGCCGCGTGGACCTGGGTGTCATGCGCTACACCGACGAAGTCTGGCCATCCGACAACACCGACGCCTATGATCGCCTCCACATCCAGAACGGCTTCACCTACGCCTATACGCCCGGCGTAATGATGGCATGGGTCACCGACTCACCCACCTGGGTGAACAACCGCACCCTGTCTCTGCAATATCGCTTCCTCTCCTCCATGCAGGGCTCGCTCGGTGTGGGCGCGAATCTGAACAAGTGGACGCCCGAAGACTTCGCGACGGCAAAGCGCATGATCGAGCAATACAAATCCATTCGCGAAACCGTGCAGCGCGGCCTTCTTTACCGGCTCATCGAGCCTGCTAACGGCAGCGAGCAGTCGGCCACCGAATATGTCTCCCGCGACGGAAAGCAGACCGTCGTGTTCGCGTTCCTGCACTCCAGCACGGAGCTGTATCCTTACCCGCGCCTCTTTCTGCGCGGCCTGGAACCGAACGCGCAATACCGTCTCAGCGCGATGGATGGCAAGGTGAGCGGGGACACGCCCGCCGAGGCCAGCGGCGCCTGGTGGATGCACCATGGCATCGACCTGGACCTGATTGGCGACTTTCAGGCCGCGGCGTTGACTCTGGAGCGCTCCACGGGAGACCGGTAAAACACCTCTTCGCTGCAACCAAGCCGCGCGCTAAGCCTGTTTGCCACCATTTCCGCCACGCCACTATGATGGGGGATTCATGAAATCCCTTACACGCCGCACCGTTCTGCAATCCGGTCTCGCTTTGTCTGCCGCCAGCCTGGTTTTCCGCTCCGGTCTCGCTCACGCAGAGTCGCTTCTCGATCCGGCAACCGCGGCTGGTCTTGACAGCGCGGTGGCTCCGCGCGAGCGGCTGCTCTTCGACTTCAACTGGAAATTCACCTTCGGCAATGCGGACGACCCTTCGCGCGATCTCGGCTTCGGCAGGGATCAGGGGGATTTCTCCACGACCGGCGCCTTCGATTTCGCCCAGCCGAAGTTCGACGACTCAAAATGGCGCTCGCTGCGTCTGCCGCACGACTGGGCTGTGGAACTGCCCTTCGTCGACGACCCGTTGCTCGAAAGCCACGGATTCAAGCCGCTGGGACGCAAATACCCTGACACCAGCGTGGGCTGGTATCGCCGCGTCTTCGACATCCCGCAGGAAGATCTCGGGAGGCGGATCGCAGTACTGTTCGACGGAGCCTTTCGCAGCGCGCTGGTTTTCGTCAACGGCTGTTTCATCGGCCGCCACGAAAACGGCTATGCGCCCTTCCTGTTCGATCTGTCGGATTTCCTGAACTACGGCGGCAGCAACGCAATCACCGTGCGCATGGATGCAACCTTCGGCGACGGCTGGTTCTACGAGGGTGCCGGCATCTATCGCCACGTGTGGCTGCAAAAGACCGATGCGCTGCATCTCGGCGAGTGGGAAAGCTACGTGCGGCCTCAGTTGAAGGGCAACGCCGCGCGGGTCTCGCTGGGAACGCTGGTGCGCAATCGCGGCACGCAGACTGAGAATGCGCGGGTACGCTGGGAGATTCTCGATCCCGAAGGCCGAACCGTTGCTTCCGCGGACGCGCCGCAGGCGGCCGTTGCTCCGGATGGCAGTGCCGCCTTCACGGCCGAGACGCGAATTCCTGCCCCTGCCCTCTGGTCGCCGCAGACGCCCCAGCTCTATTCGGCCCTGGTAACGGTGGAGACGGACGGCAAAACGCGCGACGCAGAGCGGGTCACCTTCGGCGTGCGCAGCATCGAGTTCACCGCCGATAAGGGTTTTTTCCTGAATGGCAAATCGGTGAAGATCCAGGGCACCTGCAACCACCAGGATCACGCCGGAGTGGGCGCGGCCGTCCCCGACCGCCTCCAGCAGTATCGCGTCTCGGTGCTGAAGGCGATGGGCGGCAACGCGGTGCGCACCTCCCACAACATGCCGGCGCCGGAGTGGGTCGAGGCCTGCGACCGCATGGGCATGATGATGATGTGCGAGACCCGCATGATGAGCTCCAGCCCCGAAGGCATGCAGCAGCTCGAAGCGATGATCAAACGCTACCGCAACAGCCCCGCCGTGATCCTGTGGTCCATGGGCAACGAGGAGTGGGCGATGCAGCAGGAAGTCCAGGGCGCGCAGATTGGCGACGATATGGTGCGCCGCTCGCACGAGCTCGATCCCACCCGGCTCTGCACGGCAGCGGTGAACGGCGCATACCAGACCGGCATCTCCACCGCGCTGGACGTGGAAGGCGTCAACTATAACCTCGGCAAAATCGACGACTATCACCGTACCCATCCGCAGCGGCCTATGGTGGGGTCCGAGACCGCCAGCACCGTCTCCACGCGCGGCACTTACATCACCGACAAGCTGCGCAACTGGGTTAGCGCCTACGATGTGAATCGCCCGCCATGGGCCGAGCTGGCCGAGGAGTGGTGGAAGTTCTACGCCGCGCGCGATTACCTCGCCGGTGGCTTTGCGTGGACGGGCTTCGATTATCGCGGCGAGCCCACACCGTACGCATGGCCGTCCATCAACTCCCAGTTCGGAATCGTCGACACCTGCGGATTTCCCAAGGACAGTTTCTTCTATTACAAGGCGTGGTGGGGCGCCGACCCCGTTCTGCATCTCTTCCCCCACTGGAACTGGGGCCAGCGCCTCGGGGAACCGGTGCAGGTCTGGGTCCATTCCAATCTCGATGAAGTGGAGCTGTTCCTCAATGGCTCGAGCCAGGGCCGCCAGAAGGTGCAGCCGCTCACGCATCTGGAGTGGACCGTGAAGTTCGCCCCGGGGGCGATCGAAGCGCGTGGCTATAAGAATGGTGCGGTGGTTCTGACCGAAAGACGCGAGACGACCGGCGATCCGGCAACCATCCGGTTGACGGCGGACCGCACCACCATCGATGCGGACGGAGAAGACATCGCCATCCTGCGCGTGGAAGCGCTGGACAGCCAGGGCCGCCCCGTGCCCACAGCGGACAATCTCATTCAGTTCACCATCACCGGAGAAGGCGCGCTGCTCGGGGTCGGCAACGGGGACCCCAACTGCCAGGAATCGGACAAGGAGCCGAAGCGCTCCCTGTTCAACGGGCTCGCGCAGCTGATCGTACAGGGAACGAAAACGCCCGGAACCATCACGGTGGAAGCGCACAGCGCTGACCGGTCGACACCGAAGCTCGTTCCCGCGTCGCTCACCATTACCACGCAGAAAGTCCAGCCGCGTCCGGCAGTCACTTAGGGAACCTCTGATTAACCCTGCGATCCACAGTCTGGGCGGATATTGCAGAATGGTCGTCTCATCCGGCGCCCGCCCCAGGTCCACGCTGGCGAAGCGCCGCAGCAGCGGCGAATCGTGCAGCGCCTGCTCCGCGGCCGGATCGCTCAGGTTGAACCACTGCTGCAGAAAGCGAACCCGCAGCATGATCCCCAGCCCCATCGGCGGACGTCCGTTCTTCCCCATCGGATAGTGCGATCGTGCCACGCCGCGTCTACAATGATTCGGTCCGAAAGATTCACTGTCCGGTTGCCTCTGCCGATGTCGAGCTGCTCCACCTTCCCCAATCCGGAATCCGAACACCGATGCCGGGTGGTCCAATCGCCTGGGGCAACCTTACTACTCGCTTCCGTCACGGGTTCAGAGCCTTCAGGCTTTGTGCACCCCCCCACGTTGAATCGAATCAGGAGATGCGTATGTTCTGTGCGTTTCGCGGTCTCTCTCCAGCTCTGTTCGGAACAACAGGTGCCGTATCTAGCCGCTCGGCAAAGAACAGGTGTGTGGCGCGGGAGCATCGTTGCCACCGCGCTACGCAGTCAATGCGCATGCCGGCGATGCGGCTGGCTGGATCAACTATCTCCTGGCTGGGCCTGTTTTCTCTTACTGCGTGCGTCCTGCTCGCCCAGAATGCGGCGCCTGCCGGACCAGTCGCCAGCGTCAACCCGCTCATTGGCACCGGCACTGGCCCGGGCGACACCATCAATCTCTTTCCCGGACCCACGATGCCCTTCGGCATGGTGCAGCTCAGTCCCGACACCGAAAGCCACGGCTACGGCTATCACTACAGCCAGCTCACTATCCAGGGATTCAGCATGACCCACATGAGCGGTCCCGGCTGCCCTAACGAAGGCGACGTGTTTTTTACTGCGACCACCGGCCCCGTCAAGACACAGGTTGCTGACTTCCAGTCGCCCTATTTGCACAGCGAGGAAGCAGCGTCGCCCGGATATTATCGCGTGCATCTTGTGCGCTGGAATGTTGATACCGAGCTGAGCGCAACCGACCGTACCGGGATCGCGCAGTTCACCTTCCCCGCGGACCAGCCGGCCAACATCCTGCTGCCCATCAGCCACACCCTTAACCACACCACGGGCGCGTACGTCCGTGTGGTCGGCGATCGCGAAGTCGAAGGCTACGTCGAGAACCAGGCGTTCTGCGGCAGCCAGCAAACCTACAAAGTCTATTTCGATATGACGTTCAACCGCCCCTTCACGTCCTTCGGCACCTGGAGTGGCGCTCCCTACGGCGGCCCCGGCACGCTGACCGCCGGCAGCCGCACCGCAACCCAGGACAGCCACGATCAGTGGATCGGCGCGTACGCTACCTGGCCGTCTGAGGCGCATCCGCAGATCATCACCGCAAAAATCGGGATCTCTTATGTCGATCCCGCTGGCGCGAGAGCGAATCTGAGTGTGGAATCCGCCGGCAAGGACTTCTCCGCCATCCGGCACACTGCCGAGGAGGCATGGGCCAAAGCCCTTTCCGTCATCGACATCTCGGGAGGCACCGCCGACGAGCGTACCGTCTTCTACACCACTCTCTATCACAGTCTCATGATGCCCAGCATCTTCAGCGATGACGACGGCCGCTACCTCGGCTTCGACGGACAGATCCACCAGATCGCCGCCGGTCATCTGGTCTATGCCAACTACTCGGGCTGGGATATCTACCGCAGCGAGATGCCGCTGGTGGCCATGGTCGATCCGCAGCGCATGCAGGACATGGCGCAGTCGATCGTGTTGATGTACCAGCAGGGTGGATGGATCGACCGCTGGCCGCAGATCAATCTCTACACCAACGTTATGGCCGGCAGCCCGCTCACCGTCGTTTTGGCCACCGCCTGGCTCGACGGTCTCCACGGCTTCGACATGGACGCCGCCTGGAAGGGCATGCTGCTTGACGCCACCCAGGCCCCGCCCCCAGGCAAGCCCTACCAGGGTGAAGAGGGCATCGACTGGATCAACAAGATCCACTATGTCCCCAACGACAAGGTGAAATACGGCTCGGTCTCGCAGATCCAGGAAGACGCCGTCGCCTACGCCTCCCTCTATCGCTTAGCGGTGAATCTCGGCAAGACCGACGACGCAAAGATGCTCTACGACCGTGCGCTCGACGTTCGCAACGTCTTCGATCCGGAGGACCGCTTCTTCCGTCCGCGGGATGCCGACGGCCAGTGGGTCCCGAATTTCAATCCCAGCCAGGACGGGCACGGCTTCATCGAAGGCTCCGGCTGGCACTATCAGTGGTTCGCGCCCGCCGATCTCGCCTGGCTCGTCAGCGCCGTCGGCCCCGACCTCTTCAACCAGCGCCTCAGCCAGTTCTTCAGCTACAAGCAACCGGGCTGGTATGGCCAGTACTACAACCCTTACAACGAAACCGACCTGGAAGTTCCCTTCGAATTCAATTTCTCCGGCCAGCCCTGGCAAACGCAGCGCTTCGTCCGCCGCGTTCTCACTGAGAACTACACCAACACCCCCGACGGCATTCCAGGCAACGACGATTGTGGCGAGATGTCTTCCTGGGCCGTGCTCAGCATGATGGGCATCTACAGCGTCGATCCCGCCAGTCTCGCTTACGAGCTGGTCAGCCCCATGTTTCCCAAAATCGTAATCCATTTGAGCGCCCCGTATCGCGGCAAGACCTTTACGATTGAAACCTCGCCCAACCCGGAGACCAATCAGTACATCCAGGACGTACAGTTGAACGGCCACGGATACCAGCGAAACTGGATCTCGTTCAGCGATATCGCCAACGGTGGCCGCCTGCGCTTCGCGCTCGGCTCGAACTCGAACGACGCGTGGGGCTCGGCGGCTGACGATGCACCACCGTCGCTGAGCAATGCGCAACCATGATCGGCGATCAGCTGGTAGATCAACATGGCCGACCACCGTCCAGTCGAGGCTGACGACGGCCTGATGGCTGATCCCCGCGGTGTCGAACCAGATGGGGTCGGAAGTGTCCAATGTTTAATTACCAATACCAAACCCGCCGAGGTTGCTGAGGAATGTACCGATCGTTCGATTCGGGGTCGTCGCTGTACCGGACTCTGGTCGAACACTATGGAATCCAGCAGATGCCGCCTGCGAAACCGGGGAGGTGGGCAGCGCAACGGCCGAAGATGCTCAACTGCTGTGTATCGGCCGCAACAGCCCAGTCTTCCTGTTCACCCGGGCCTCGCTTCTCGAGGATGGAAAGCCTGCCGAATATGTGAAGTCCACGTTTCGCGGCGATCGGTACAAAATCGTCAACCGTCTCTCGCGGTTCAAGCCGGATATATCCTCTGAATGAACGCGGCCGCGGTTGATTCGCAGCGGGTTCGTTTACCGGCTCGGGTAGATCAGCGCCGATTGGCGCCGTTGTCGAAACGCCTCCAGCTGCGCGCGCCATCCTGCCGCAATGCGTCTGGGATCCTGCCCGGCAGCGATTGCGTCGAGAACCGCGCGATTCGCCAGCAGCGTGTTCATCTTCCGGTTCGCAAACTGATCGGGAAACAACCGGTGCAGCGCCGAAGCAATTTCCACTCCAAGATCCGGCGCATCCAGCATGCTCCGGTCCGTTACCAGGAGATACACTCCGTGGCACACACGGCCTGCGTACGGATAAGGCTTGACCGGGCTGAAGCTGACTGGGATAAACCGCACCCCGGGCACAGCGCGCCGGTTGAGGAACTGCGCCAGCAGGCGGGCGTCGATCCACGGCGCTCCCAGCAGCTCAAACGGTGTGTCGGTGCCGCGCCCCACGGAGAGATTCGTCGTTTCCAACAATCCCAGAGCCGGGTACAGAGTCGCCTCTTCCAGATCGCGCAGGTTCGGCGAGGGATCGACCCAGAGCAGGCCGGTGGAATCGTACCAGTCACCACGCTGCCATCCCTGCATCGCCACCACCGTCAGAGCGGCATTGAGATGCAGTTGCTGCCGGTCGTAACGTGCCAGCTCGCCCAGCGTCATTCCATGCCGCACCGGAATCGTCATGGAGTTCACATAGCTCTCGCTTCCCGCATCGGAAACCGGTCCCTGCACCAGCGAGCCACTGATGGGATCAGGCCGGTCCAGCACGACGATTTCTGTTCCGGTTTTCGCCGCCGCCTCCAGAAAGTACCGAACCACGGCTTCGTACGTGTAGAAACGCACTCCGGCATCCTGCAGATCGATCGCGACAGCATCGAGGTTGCGCAGCACATCCGGCGATGGCCGCCGGTCTGCGTCGGTGACGCCGTAGAGGCTGATCACCGGCAGTCCCGTCGCTGCGTCGGTCGAGCTCGGCACGTTCGGTTGATCGTACGCACCGGCAATGCCGTGCTCCGGACTAAACAGCGTCGTCAGCGTCAGACCCGGCACAGCCTGAGCCGCATCGTGGAAAAGCACGTCGATGGTTCGCCGTCCTTCGCCATCGATGCCCGTCTGGTTGGTCAGCAGGCCGAGGCGCAGCCGGCCGCCGTGGCGGCGTGCCATCTCCGCAAGCTCGCGGAAATGATACTTCTCCAGCACGTCGATGCCGGTCTTCACCGCGCCCGGTAGCGCTTGCTCCCCGAGGGCATGGTTCGCGATCCCACTCGTCGCGAAGATTCCCTGCTGCGCGCACGCCGGCACGCAGCAACCTGACCCGAGCAACAGAACGAGACACAGATGAACAAAACGCAACACGCTAATCGCTCCTCTCATGCAGATCCGGAAACACCAGGCTCGCCCCATAACCCACCGCGCAGGTCACCAGCGACCCGATCAACACCCACCAGGTCCACGCGATCTTCGGGAAGATCATCGCATGCCCCGCCAGCCGGAACTCCCATGCGTGTGGCTGCAGCCAGAGCATTAGATTGACTGCCACGCCCGCAACCATCCCCAGCATCGTGCCCCGCTCGCCCGCGCGGCGGCTGAGTGTGCCCAGCAGAAAAACTCCCAGCATCGCGCCCCACAGCACAGAGGCGATGGAGAGGCCGACCTCGACCACGTGACCGCCCCTGCGCGACAGCATGGCCAGCGCAAACAGTACCACTGCCCACCCCACTGTCATCGCCCGCGACAGGCGGTTACGCCGCTTCTCTACGGTGTCGGGATGGCTGGGCAGGTAGAAGTCCACCATGGAGCTGGACGCCAGAGAATTGAGAGCCGCGCTCAGATTGGACATGGCCGCTGCCAGAATAGCCGCAATCGTCAGGCCCGCGATCCCCTCCGGCATCTCGCGCACGATAAACACCGGAAAAATGCGATCCGCGCTCAGTCCGGCCGCGCCGCCCGTCTGCCCGTAATGCACCCACAGCCCTGCGCCGATCAGCAGAAACAGCGTGAACTGAAAGAAAATTACCGCGCCGCTCACCAGCAGCGCCGTGCCCGAATCGCGCAGGCTCTTTGCCGCCAGCAGCCGCTGCACCATCAGCTGATCGGTCCCGTGGCTCGCCATCGTCAAAAAGCATCCGCCGATGATCCCCGCCTGAAACGTGTACGTCTCCGCCAACGACCAGGAAAAATGCAGCATTGTCAGCTTGTGCGCCGCCGCTGCGCCCACTACCAGGCCGCCCCATCCGCCGGGAATCTTATGGCATACCGTCGCCAGCGCCACCAGCGAGCCCAGCCCGTACAGAATCATCTGCGCCACGTCGGTCCAGATCACCGCCGCCATTCCGCCCTCAAACGTGTACAGCAGCGTCAGGGCCGAGAGGATCGCGATCGACGCCACGTCTCCCGTCCCGATGGCGACGCCCACCACGATGGCCACGGCAAACACGCGCACCCCCTCGGCGGCGGCGCGCATAACCAGAAACAGCAGAGCCGTGGCGCGGTGCAGCCGCGGGCCGAAGCGCTGGCCGATCAGCTGATACGCGGTCAGCAGCTCTCCGCGAAAATACCGCGGCAAAAACACAATGCAGATCACGATGCGCCCCAGCAGATAGCCGAGCGCGAGCTGCAGGAATCCGAAATCTCCCGTGAATGCGAGCCCGGGCACGCTGATGATCGTCAGCGTGCTCGTCTCCGCCGCGACAATGGACAGCGCGATCGCCCACCATGGCAGATGCCGGTCCGCCAGAAAATACGACCGCATTGACCGCTCGCCCCGCTGGCGGAAGCGCAGCCCGAACAGCGTGATGCCCGCAAGGTACACGACGACCAGCAGCAGGTCGAAAGGACGCAGATGCGGCGATGCTGTGAGCGGCGTAGCCATCGGCGGATGTCAGGGCGTCGTGGGCATGCCGAGGGCCGCCGGGGAGGGAAGCGTGTGCTGCTGGCTCCACTGCGCACGGGCCGCGGCGATTTTGTCGCTGCGCTCCGTCCACAACTCCGCCGCCGCGTCATAGCGCTCCGTCACGTTATTCAGCCAGTAGGGGCGATTCTCCCTCAGCCACACTTCGCTATAGCGCGACCGCAGGTAATTGTAACCGTCGCGGAGATCTTCGCAGCGGCCATTGACGCCGGAGAGATTCCAGAGATCGCGCGAAGTGTGATCCGCAATTTGCGGGTTTTTCTGTCCGTCGTACAAGCGCCGATACCCATCGGCGATCTGATCCGCGGTCTGGAACTGGAAGGCGAGAAAATCGATGCGCCGTGCGCCCAGATCCATCGCATCCAGCGCATCGGTCTCCCGCAGCGATTGCGAAGCCCTCGCCTGCGCAATCAGGGTAATTGCGCGTTCTGCATCCAGGCGCACCTCGGCAGACACCGGCCGAATCTTCGCCGCGATCTGCTGCCCCTCACCGCTCCACGGATCCGCCCAGAAATACGCATCGCGTGCATCGTCCAGTCCGGCTCGCGCCAGCGCCTGCTGCGCAGCGATCAGGTCTCGCTGCGCCTCGTCGATGTCTCCTGTAGTGTCGCCCTGAAAGACCGCACCGTAGTCCTGCTGGAATTGCGCAATGTCGCTCGTGCCCGGCTGCCACGCTGCGGCCGCGCCGAACAGCACCGCGTACCAGTCTTCCAGAAACAGCCCTTCGCCATCGTCATCCCAGATCGTGTTCAGCATGCCCGCGCTTCCTGCGCTCTGGCCATCGGCAACAAAGCCCTGAATATTGTGGAGCGCCAGATCGAAGTCCGGCCACACTCGATTCCAGTTGTTCACCCCCGGCGAAACCCAGGTCTCCATACCGGCCTGCGTATACGGATCGAGCCAGCGGTGAAAACCCTCCGGCTCGGGCTCGTAATGCCAGGCCACTGCGATCATGTCATGCGGCAAGCGTGGAACCAGGCTCGGGGTGTTCATGGCCATGTCTCCCCAGAACAGCAACCGCCGGTGCAGCGGCGCCAGCGCCTGATGGATCGCCGAGAGAAAATCGATATACACAGCGCCTCGGCCGCGCTCTTTCACCTCATCCGCTGTCTGTCCCTGCCCTAACTCAGCCGTCTCGTCCGCGCCGATGTGCAGAAACGGCCCCGGATAAATCCCCGCCAGCTCGTCGAACCATTGCGTGATCAGCTGCATCGACCCTGGCTGTCCCGGCGACAGCACCGCTCCGTTCGGAATCTCAGCCAGCGGCGCATATTGCTGCCACGTCAGGACCTTGTGCAGGTGGCCGAACGCTTCCTGCTCCGGCACGATCGTCACGTGATAGTGCCGCGCGTAGTCCACCAGAGCCTTCGCGTCCTCGGCAGTGATGGATCCTTCCGGCAGCGCCGGCAGCGGATTCGATGCATACTGCATCGTGTTCTCGAAGTACGGCGAGTAGACATTCAACTTGTACGCGGCAAAGGTACGAATCTGCTTCTTCTGAAAGTCCAGCGTCGGCACCGGCCCGCGCGACAGGTCGTCGTGCACGCCGCGCCAGCGCATCGCCGGCCAGTCGCGAATCGCCGCGCCCCGCAGCATGGGACCGTCCGCGCCGGCCGTCACTAGCTGCTTCACCGTCTGAGCGCCGTAGAAGACTCCCGTCGCCGTATGCCCAACGACATAAACGTCCCGCCCCCGCGTGACCAGCACGTATCCCTCTGGCTGCATCGGCGCATCCAGAGTCAGTGCCTCCGTGCGCAGCACTCGTCGCGCCAGAGCAGTCTCGTCGCGCAGCAAATGAATACGGATCGCCGGCGCCGCGCTGCGCATGCGCACACCGCGCGCATCCAGATCCTCCTTCAGATCCTCCGCCGCGAATCGATCGTCCGCATCGTCTCCCGGAGCCAGGATGCGGACGCCCGCCTTCAGCGAAAGATCCGCTCGGGCCGCAAACTCACGCGGCTGGGGAATCAGAGGCGGGCGCGAGGAGCCGGCAGCAGCACGGGCCGCCGGGGTGGAAATGCATAAACACACGAGAAACGACAGCGCGACGCGAGCGATCGGGAACAATGTCACCTGCCCATAGTCCGATGTTCTCAGGCGAATGTCCACTGTCCCCGGGCAGGGTCGTCGGCAAAACCGTCCTCATAGCACAACTTTCCGCAGCCGATTCCGTGCTCTGTTGCCGTAGGATTCGTCGTCGCCAGACGGTGCCAATCAGGTCGACAGCGAACGCCGTCATATCCGGGAAGTTTTGGCAAGCAGCGATGCCCCCGTCGCGTTGACCCATGGCGAGGGAATTGAAACCCATCCTCTGGTCGGCGGCGGCGACCGCACCATCGCGGTCCTCCGTTCCGGCGCGCGCATTACCATACGGCCCGCGGTTTTGACGGGATCGTTTGCGATGCGCATCTCGCACCGCAAATCATTCTGGCGGATTTTCCCACCCGCCAACTGGTCGTGCCGCAACCGGTTGTTTATTCCGCAACCGATGGCATGCGGATTTGCGGAGATCGGTTCCTGCCGCCCGACGGCGGCCGCTCTGTGCCGCATCCAGCGATCGGTTTCGTTCGCGGAGGCTCTCAGCGCCAGATGCTGTTCGGCTGGCATTCCATGAGCTATTACTCCACTGCCTATGCCATGAATCAATATCTTGCGAGGCGCCGTGACCGAGAACACGGCGCTTGACAATCAGTAGGTCCTGGTTCCCTGCAGCAGGGCGATGCGGCCGTCGTTGCTCTCTCGGGTTGACATTCTACCCAAATATCCGCGCATCTCTCTTGTCAACCCGAGAGCTGCGGTTTTCAGTTCTGACCCTCAACCGCCGATCCCCTTGAATGAGGGTGCAACTTCGCCTTTCTGAGCATGGTGGGGGCATTGCCGTGCAGTAAACTGGAGGGGTGAGCATGGCCGGGTCAGCCAGTTCGACCGGCGATAGCCCTAACCCCACAGGATTGGTTCGCTTGAATTTGCCCACTCCCCGCAACTGGGATCGCCGCCTGCGCCTGGCCTGCCTGGCTGCCATTTGCCTCGCGGGCATCGTCGCGCTGCTGCTGGCGCCGCGGGTGCCACTGGGCCCCGGCTACCACGACTTCGCCGACAAACGGACGATGTGGGGATTGCCCAACGCGCTCGACGTCCTCTCCAACCTCCCCTTCTGTATTGCGGGCGTGTGGGGGCTGGTGTGGCTGCTGGGCCGGAGCGGCCGCTCGGCCTTCGTCGACCCCAGGGAGCGCGTGCCGTGGCTCATCTTCTTCGCCGGCGTCACGCTCACTGGCGCCGGCTCGTGGTGGTACCACATGGCGCCGTCGGACCGTCGGCTGCCGTGGGACCTGCTGCCCATGACCTGCTCGTTCATGTCCATCGTGGTCGTCACCTATATGGAGCGGGTGAACCTGCGCGCGGGATACGTCGCGCTCGTCCCCATGCTGGTACTGGGCGCGTCGAGCGTCGTCTACTGGCGCGTGACCGCTGCGCTGGGCCACGGCGACTACAAGTTCTACCTGTTCGTCCAGTTCTTCTCGCCGGTGGTCCTGGTGCTGCTCATCGCGCTGTTTCCGCCCCGCTACACGGGCATGCGGTGGCTGGCCCTGGCGTTCGGGCTGTACGTGGCCGCCAAGATCTTCGAAACGTGGGATTACTCGTTCTACCGGCATCTGAGGCACACAGTAAGCGGCCACTCGCTCAAGCACGCGACAGCGGGCGTGGCCTGCTGGTGCATCCTGGAAATGCTGCGCCGCCGGCGTGTCGTGGCCGCGAGCCGCGTGGCCGCGGAGCCGCATGCAGCCTATCATAGAACCGGACTGACGCTGTCCCGGTAGGGACGGTTGCGGTCGATATCGAGGAACCATTTGAAGCTATCGCTTTTGCCTTTTCTTGTGTGCCGCGCCTGCGGCGGTTCGTTCAGCCTGATCCCGGAAAAAACCGAAGGGACCGAGGTGATGGAGGGCCGCCTGGCGTGCCAGGGGTGCGCCGTTGCCTTCCCCATCGTGCGCGGTATCCCGCGCTTCCTGCCCCAGACGATCGAGGCCGATAAGAAGGCCACAGCCGCGGCGTTCGCTTACGAGTGGACCCACTACTCGGAACTGACCGAAGCCGACCGGAAGGAATTCCTCGCCTGGATTGCGCCGCTGACGCCTGATGACTTTAAGGATCAGGTCGTGCTCGACGCGGGTTGCGGTAAGGGGCGGCACATTCATCTGTCAGCGCAGTTCGGCGCGAAGACGGTGATCGGCGTCGATCTGTCGGACGCGGTGGAGTCGGCCTTTGGCAACACGCGCGATCTGCCGAGTGTGCACGTGATCCAGGCCGACATCCTGCACCTGCCGTTTGCCAATCCTTTCACGCTGGCCTACAGCATCGGCGTCATCCATCACCTGCCCGTCCCGAAGCAGGGGTTTCTGGCTCTTTCGAGCCACGTGCAACCGGGAGGACGCATTTCCGTGTGGGTCTACGGCAAGGAAGGAAACCGCTGGATCGAGCAGTTCGTCGACCCGCTGCGGAAGAACATCACCTCGCGGCTGCCCAAGTTCATCACACGCTGCCTGTGCTTCCCGCCGGCGGTGCTGCTCTATGCGGGACTGAAGCTGCTCTACAAGCCGGCCGTCAGTCGGCCGTGGCTGAAGCAACTGCTGCCGTACTCGGAGTATCTATGCTCGATCTCCGGGTACACGTTTGCGGAGAACTTCTGGAATGTCTTCGATCAGCTGGTGGCGCCGACCGCGTACTATCACAGCCGCGACGAAGTGGTGGACTGGTTTGAGACGGCAGCCGTGCAGCAAACTACGATCGAACGCCACAACGGCAACAGCTGGCGCGGGACGGGGCTGCTGCTGCTGCCATAGCGATTCCGGCGCACGGCACCCGATACAATCCGAGCAACTGCAGCGACCAACGAGTTGGTTGCGCGGGCGGATCCTGGTCCTGGCGCCGGAGTGTCGACAGGAGGGCGGCTGTGGGAACCGTGATACCTCTTTCAGATGCAACGCGGCGGCCGCGCATGTTCCCCGTGGTGACGGCGCTGATCATCGCGGTCAATGCTGTGGTGTTCGTGCGCGAGCTGATCGGAGGCAACGCCTTCGTAACGCAGTGGGCGACCATCCCCGCGGTGATTGTCAGCGGTCACCGGTGGGTCACCATCTTCACCGCGATGTTCATGCACGCGAGCTGGACGCACATCCTGGGCAACATGGCCTTCCTGTGGGCGTTTGGGCCCGAGATGGAAGACGCCATGGGCCGTGGGCGCTATCTGTTGTTCTACCTGGCGGGCGGCCTGGTGGCGATGCTGGCACAGGTGGCGGGCAGTCCGGGCTCGACGGTTCCGTGCATCGGCGCCAGCGGAGCGATCGCGGCGGTGATGGGCGCGTTTATTGTCACGTATCCCCGGGACCGGATCCGTTCGCTGCTGATTATTTTCGTGTTTGTGACGATTGCGAGGATTCCGGCGGTGCTGCTGATTGGAGTGTGGATCCTGATCCAGTTGGTGAGCGCGGGCACGGTGGCGACGGTGCAGACGGGAGGCGTGGCCTATCTGGCGCACGTCGGCGGGTTCATCTTCGGGGCTCTGACGGCGCGGCTCTGGAGGCGCTCGGCGGTCTTTCGGTATTGAAGTGGGCTGCAGCCGGGCAACCTTGCGGACCAGGGCGGAAGTCAATCAAATGAGGTCACTAGGTTGATGCGTTTCATCGGGCGGCGCGAGTTTCTGCTGCGCGCAGCCGGCGCCGGTGTTTCCCTGGCTGCAGATCACAGTTTTGGATTTGTGCGCCGCTATCGAGACGATGCGCTGCTCGTCGATCTCTCTGAGCGTTGCTTCCGTTTCTTCCAGGATGCCACCGATCCTGAAACCGGCATCTGCCGCGATCTCATCCATGGGAATCCGGCAGATAACGATCGCAAGGGAGATGAGGCGCGCGGCAGCACGGGCGTGACCGGATTCTGCCTCACGGCCATGTGCATCGGCGCGGAGAGACAATGGATTGCGCGCGAGCAGGCCAAAGACCGCGTCCGCCGCGCCCTGCGCAGCTACACCAGCGGCAAAGTCGAGTGCATCCATGGATGGTTCTATCACTTCATCGACGTGCACACCGGCCAGCGCTGGAAGAACGTGGAGGTTTCGACCAGCGATTCCATCTGGCTGCTGGCGGGTGCCCTGACCTGCCGCCAGTACTTCCAAGAAGACTCTGAGATCCGCGATCTGGCGACCTTACTCTACAGCCGCTGCGACTTTCCGTGGATGACCAACGGCAATGGCATGTTGCTCTCCCACGGCTGGCGGCCGGAGGGATTCATTAAGTTTCGCTACAACAAGTACTGTCAGCTTGCCGCTATGTATTTGCTCGGGATCGGGTCGCCGACCCATGCGCTGCCGCCCGACGCGTGGTACGCCTGGGAGCGGGATCCCAACAGCTACAGCCAGTATCGCTACATCGGCACGTCGCTGCTCTGGACGTATCAGTATCCCTTCGCATGGTTCGATTTCCGCGGGAGGCGCGAAGCTCGCGGCACGCATGTGGACTGGTTCGCGAACTCCCAAACCGCCACCCTGGCCCATCGCGAGTGGTGTTACCGGGATTTGTCAAAGACCTTCCCGGATTACACGCCGGATATCTGGGGGATCACCAGTTCTTCCAGCCCGAATGGCTACCGCGCGTGGGGTGGTCCCCCGATGCATTCGAGGATTGACGGCAGCGTCGTTCCCTGTGCCGCGGGCGGGTCGCTCATGCTCACCCCCGATGTCTGCATCCCGGCTCTGCATGCCATGAAGGACAAGTTCGGAGAGAAAATCTGGGGAAAGTATGGGTTGGCTGATGCGTTCAATCCGCTCACCGGCTGGGTCTCAACCGACACGCTGGGGCTGGATGTGGGCATCACGCTGCTGAGTGCGGAAAACCTGCGTCACGGCGATGTGTGGCACTGGTTCATGGCCAATCCGGAAGCCCATCGAGCGATGCTTCTGGCCGGAATCAATCGGCGGTAAGGGGCAACAAACTCCATTGCCCTGACATCTCCGGCCTCGGTACCAACGATTCACCGCCGGACGGACGTCGGGCGCGTCTGCAACCATTGGTGCATTGCGGATGACCCGTAAGGCCCCAACAATATGGACATGCTGGTTACCGCCACGCTCCTAATTCAGGACATCCAGCTGCTTTGCTACACGATCGTTTTTGGCGTGCTGGCCCTGCAGCGCTGGAACGATCCCACGCGGCGGTGGCTGTGGTACAGCTTTCTGGCTAACGCGGCGGGCGCGGTCCTCGACCTGCTCGGGACGCACCTGCCCGCGTGGGTGAGCCAGGGCATCAACGTGGAGATGATCCCGCTGTCGTATGCCGTGCTCAACGTCGCCATTGTTTGCTTCGACCGCCGCGGGAAGAAGGCCGTCTGGCTGTCGGGCGCGATCCTGCTGGCCGGCCTGCCGTTTTTCCTTGCCTGGAGCAGCCAGCCCTCCCAGGTGCGCAACAACGCTCTCGGAGATCTGCTCATCGCGCTCGAGTGCGCAATCACGGCCGTGCTCCTGTTGCAGGGCAAGGAGCAGTCCACCCGCTCCCCGCGCATCGTGATGGGAGGTTTCCTCTGCTACTTCGTCGGCGTCGAGGCGCTGCGCTTCATCGTCGCCTTCCCGCTCCACACCAACCCCGACGCCCTCCCGAAGCTCGAAGTTGTCTGCACCATCACGTACATCGTGAACGTCTCGCTGCTGCCGCTGGCCTTTATCTGGATGATGAACGCACGGCTGGAGTCGGACCTGCTGCAGCAGAGCATCGTCGACCCGCTGACTCGGGTGCTGAACCGCCGCGGCCTCGAACAGGCGCTGGAGCGGGAGATGGCGCGGTTCCGCCGCTATGGGGAAGATCTGACCGTCGCCATGCTCGATCTGGATCACTTCAAGCGGCTGAACGACGCCTACGGCCATGCCGCTGGAGACGCTGTGCTGATCGGGATCGCGCAATTGCTGAGCGCGCGGCTCCGCGAGACTGACGTGGTGGGCCGCTTCGGCGGCGAGGAGTTTGTGCTGCTGCTGCCGCACACTGAGGTCGGCGAGTCGGAGCCGATTCTGCAGCATTTGTGCGATTCCGTGCGGGAATCGTCGGCGCTGCTGTCGGATCCGGCGGCGCGCCCGACGGCCAGCTTTGGCGCGACGAGCACGCGCGGGCGGCGCTCGATTGATGCCTACGAACTGCTCCACGAAGCCGATGTTGCGCTCTACCAGGCGAAGGAGAAGGGCCGCGATCAAGTACGGTTCTTTTCGCCCGCCGATCGGGTGCGGGGCAAGCTGCACCCGTTTCCCAGCATGCAGCCAGTGCGGTAAGGTCGCGGCTGGGCCTGGCCGCTGATAACGCGGGGCGGACGACGATCTTCACAGTCCGATGGCAATGCGGGTGCGGGGATCGAGGTAGTCGCGCAGGGCGTCTCCCAGAAAGTTGAAGCAGAGCACGCAGAGCATCACCGCGATTGCGGGGAAGAAGACGACGTGCGGCGCGTCGAAGAGGAAGGGGCGCGCGTCGTTCAGCATCGATCCCCAGCTCGCCGTGGGCGGCGGCACTCCGAGCCCGAGGAAGCTGAGCGTGGCTTCCGCGAGCACCGCGCCGGCCATGCCGATGGCCGATTGCACGGTGAGCGGCTGCACGATGTTGGGCAGAATATGGCGAACGAAGATGCGGAGGTCGGAGGCGCCGAGGGCACGGGCGGCTTCGACGAACTCGCGTTCGCGGACGGCGAGCACCTGGGCGCGGACGAGGCGGGCGTAGCCGACCCATCCGCCGATGGAGAGCGCGAGGATGAGGTTGAGCAGGCCGGGACCGAGGAAGGCGACGAAGGCGATCGCCAGCAGGATGCCGGGCAGCGCCATGAAGGCGTTCATGAGGAATGTGTTGATCGCGATGTCGATCCAGCGGCCGCAGTAGCCGGCGATGCCGCCGAGGGCGAGGCCGGTGGCCAGCGAGAGGCTGACGACAGAGACGGCGACGGTGAGCGAGAGGCGCGCGCCGTAGATGACGCGAGAGAGGATGTCGCGGCCCAGCTCATCCGTACCGAGCCAGTGCCGGCGGCTGGGCGCGGCGAGGCGATGCAGCAGATCGAGCGAGGAGGGATTGTACGGCGCCAGCAGCGGCGCCAGGATTGCCATGGCGGCGAAGACGATGAGCAGAGCGAAGCCGATGGCGGCGAGCGGTTGGCGGCGCAAGGTCGTGGCAAGACTCGGGCGCGCGGCTGCGGGGGTTGCGGGAGCTTCCGGATTGGCGGCGTAGGTTGGCAAGAGCGCGGCGGCGAGGTATACGAGACACATGCAGCATCTCATATTCCGCATGGGGAAAAGGACACCTTCGGCCCGGTGGCTCACCTTTGCGCTTGCTAGTTTGTGCGCGGCGGCGACGGCGGCGTGGGCTTCGGCTCAGGCGCTCGGTCAGGATGGGTGCGACTCGGCCGCTGCGCGCCAGGTCTTTAGCCTGACCAATCAGGATCGCCAGCAGCTTGGCCTCCCGCCGCTGCAGTGGAACCGGGCGCTGGCGGCGGCGGCGCGGGCTCATGCCGCTCGCATGGCGCAGGAGGGGCAGCTGTCCCACCAGTACGCGGGCGAGCCGCCGCCGCTCGAGCGGGCGGCTGCGGCCGGGGCGCACTTCCAGGCGATTGCGGAGAACGTGGCGATGGCGCCGAATCCAGGGGCGGTGGAGAGCGCCTGGATGCAGTCGACCCCGCACCGGACGAACATCCTCAACACGAAGATGAACGCAATCGGCGTGGGCGTGGCGGAGCGCGGGGGCTATCTGTACGCCGTCGAGGACTTCGCCGATGCGTCGCGGGCGCTCACCACCCGGCAGATCGAGGCGAAGATGGGTGCGCTGCTGCGGGCGCGGGGCCTCGATGCTTCGGGTTCGTCGAGCGAGGCCGAGCAGGCCTGCTCCATGGGCCACGGCATGCCGGCGGGAACTCACGCGCGGTCGATGGTGCGTTTCGAGACGCCGGACCTGACCCAGCTGCCGAGTCAGGTCGCGCAGCAGATTCGCAGCGCCGGATTTACGCGGGCCACGGTAGGAGCGTGCGCGCCGCAGCAGAACAATCCGGATTTCACCACGTATCGCGTGGCGATCCTCTTCTATTGAGCGTAACTTCGCTGCGGGATCGCTATTCGGCGCCTTCGCCGGGTTTTGTGGGTTCCATCTGCAGCGCGTTGTTGAAGCGGTTGAAGTAGTTGAAGAGGCCGATGGCGGCCATCAGCTCGACGATCTCGCCTTCGTCGAAGTGGCTGCGAAGGCCATCGAAGTCCTCGTCGGGTATGCGATCGGCGTCGAGGGTCATCTGCTCGGCCAGGCGCAGCGCAGCTTTCTCGGCGGCGGTGAAATCGTCGTGATCGGCGAAGCGGGCCAGGCCGTCGAGTTGCTCCTGCGACCAGCCCAGGCGCAGGCAGATCTTCGCATGCGAGGCCAGGCAGTATTCGCAGCGGTTGAGCTGAGAAGTGCGGACGATGACCAGTTCCTTGAGGCGCAGCGGCACGGTGCCGGTGTTCAGGATGGCCTCGAAGTGGGCGATCATGGACTCGAAAATCTGAGGCCGGTGGGCCACAGTGCGGAACATGTTGGGCACGTTGCCGCGGGTGCGCATATAGCGGTCGTAGATATCGGCGAGAGCAGGCGTGGCCTGGGCGCGGGGAACGCGGGAGAGGCGCGGGGAGGTCTTCAGCATACAGATAGCGTATAGCGGATGGCAGCTTGCGTGCAGGGGGACGGTGGCGTGGGCCGAGTGCGGAGTATGGGGTCAAGCGGGTGGAAAAAGCCGGCGGGCGAGGCGATGGCGTTCCGCGGAGAGCACCGCGAGGCTTTGGTATAATTTCGAAAGCGCAAAGTGTTCGCATTGCCATACTCCTCAGTAGCTCAATGGCAGAGCATTCGGCTGTTAACCGAAGGGTTGTAGGTTCGAGTCCTACCTGAGGAGCCAATAAATCAAGCACTTGCAGCAACCCTTCCGATCGACTTCGCCGAACTTCGCCGAATTACATTCAGACCTTTAAGATTTCTCCCCTTCAGGCCCAAACTTTCCTCCGGCATCCTCCAATCGCCGAGCACCGCCGACGTGCGCGAGTTCACGGCGGCAAGGACGCTCTCTTCGATCGTCTGAACGTAAACATCGCCCGTCGTCTTGATACTCGCGTGCCGCAGCATCCCCTGCGTGTCCTTCAAAGTCCCGTGCTGCTGCATGTCGGTCCCCAGTGTTCGACGC
>JASHNW010000007.1 GCA_030041435.1 Acidobacteriaceae bacterium | reverse complement strand
GGATCGTCCGGATCGAACGCAAGCTCTCTGCGGAACTCCTCAGCCGCCGATTTCGTGTAACCAAGGGCGAACAGCGCGCGGCCAAGATCCGCGTGCACACCCGGCTGATTCGGGGCGGCTTTCGCCAGGCCGAGAAGCAATCGCGCCGCATCCCAGTTAGCCTCTCCTTCCAGCAGGTATTCGGCGGTCAGTTCCTGCGCCAGAATATTGCCGGACTGCGCGGACAGCCGTTTCCTCCAGTCCGCCGCAAGTTGGATATGAACCATCCCCAACTTGTACCAGGCGGCGGCCAGCGACGGCGTTAGTTGCAGTTGTTTGTCGTACTCCTCTTCCGCTTTCTCCATCTGCTTCGTTCGAGCGAATGCATCGCCGAGAGCCAGGCGCGCATTCGCGTTTGTGGGGTCCAGAGCGAGCGCGCGGCGAAGAGGCGCAATGGCTTCGTTCGCGTCGTTCATCTCCAGATGGTCCAGACCGCAAATGAGCCACGCCTGCGCCAGCAACGGGCGTGCATCCTGTTGCTCACTCGCTTCGGGAGGATTGCGCTTGTCGGCGGCAATGAGCGGGGTCAGAGCCTGAAGAGACTGCGGATACTCTCGCAGCATAAAATACGCGGTCCCCAAACGGACTCTCAACGTCGTGATCGCGGAAGGGGTTGTCCCCTCAGCCGGGTGAGCGAGAAAAGCTTCGTACTGCGCCACCGCCTGTTCCATCTGCTCCGGCGTGCTTTTGTCTTCTACCGCAGGTCCGGGTGACGACTGTGCCACGGCTGGCGGAGCGCAGCACACCCACAACGCCGCAGCTGCCGAGCAAACCAAAAACAGGCACTGTGCTCGCCATCCATTTCGGCTCCTAAGCCATCCGGCGCTGCCTGTCTGATCGCATCGGCACATGTTCCGATGCTATGCCGCCGCCGCGATTCCTGCGAACCCCATCGTCCGGCAAGTGAGTCTTCTGCCGACCCCAGGCGAAGCCACGCTTCGCCGCACACGCTGCAAGTTGCTCGGCGAAGTTGATTCGACATAACGAGTTACCCAGGTCAGACGGGAATCGAACGTGTCCCGTGGGGAAGGAAGAAGCTGGCCGGATTCCTTGACAATCGAAGGATCCAGGGTATAGCGTGTGGGGCTGTGGAATCGATACCATGGACGACCAGCCGGCTATTCCCCGGCAGCGTCGGAACTCCTCGTTCGTCGATCTCCGCGGCACGACCCCAGTCGTTTCTCGGCCCCCGGTGATCGGGTAGGCTAACTAACTCTCATGCCGTGCCGGGACTGCAAAGGGAGCAAAGCAGGATCGGATCAAACCAACGTGATTTTCAGGAGGTGAGACGTGAAAGCCGGAAGGTACAGGATACCTGCGATTGCCGTTGCCGCAGCGCTCGGAATCGCCCTCTTTCTCGCGCGCCCAGTCTATGGGCAGTATCACGTAAATGGCACGATCACGGGGACAATCACAGATGCCTCGGGTGCGGTCGTCCCCGGTGCAAAGGTCACCATCACCGATAACATCAACAATGTGACCAATTCCACGCTGACTAACAATGCCGGTGTCTACATCTTCACCGATGTGAGCCCCGCAGGCTACACCATCACCGCGCAGAAGGAAGGCTTCGATACCTGTCAGGCCACAAACGTTGTCCTGCAACCGGCTGACACGCGGACTTTCTCCTGTGCCCTGACCGTCGGTAAGGTGGCGCAGACCGTCAATGTGTCAGCAGGCGCGCTGCAAATTCAGACGGAGACCGCGCAGGTCAACAGCGTCATCAACTCCGAACAGATTGCTCAGCTTCCTGACAACGGCAGAAATTTCGCCAACTTCCTCGCGCTGCAGCCAGGCGTTGCGGGAGTCAGCTTCGACGCAAACAACAGCATGAACATCTTCGCCACCCAGGGCGTATCGGTCAACGGGCAGCGGGACGAGGATAATAACATCCTGATTGAAGGCGTATCGTCGCAGCGTACCCGTGACAACGCCGCGACCACCGCCGCGCCGGCACTCGATGCCATCGGCGAGATTAACATTGTTGCTGCCGGTTACATGCCGGAGTATTCGCGCGCTTCCGGCGCCCAGATCATCGTCCAGCTTAAATCTGGAACCGATCAGTACCACGGCAGTCTGTATGAGTATAACCAGAACACCGATTATGATTCGGCCGTGAACTATATCAACCCAGGAACGCCAGTGGGCCCCTATATATGGAATAACTTCGGTGGAACCTTTGGCGGCCCCGTGCCCGGTCTTCACAAGAAGCTCTTTTTCTTCTATTCCGAGGACGTAACCCGGAACCCGGGCGCCAGCCCCAATGACGTGATCGTCCCTTCGGCCAATGCGCACAACGGCAACTTCAGCGACTATTGCAATGCAGGAATTGGGTGCCCGATCGTTCCGGCGTTTCTCGCCGGGAAGACGGATCCGAATACAGGAGCCACCCTCGTACAGGGGCAGCCGTTCCCCAATAACACCATCGCCAAACAGTTCTGGAGTACCAACGGTGCCGCACTCATGGGCGTCTACCCCACCCCGAATTACAACGGCGGATCCGTCACCGCGTCGTCGAACTACTATTACAGCTCGATCAGCACTAATACCAACCACACGGAAAGCCTCAAGATGGACTATCAGATGGATCGGCAGAAGTCCCATCTGGCTTTTTCGCTGCGCCACTATCGCACCAACTCCGAATCCGGCGACTTTGGCGGCAGCCCGCAACTGCTCGACTGGACGATTCAGGAGCCGGAGCGTGGCGGCACCATCGATTTCGCGACCACATTCACACCAACCCTCGTCAATGACTTTACGTTTGGCGCCACGGAAGACATCGTCCATGTGGTCCTGACGCCTGGGCCGCGCGGCAACGGTCTCGATCGCACCAACTTCGGCATCGATTATCCTTACATCTTCGGTCCTGCCAGTAAGGACGTCGCCGGGAAAACACCGACCATTAACTGGGGAGGGCAGAACGGTAACTTCGATTCGTTCAACGGCGATACCGACGCCTATCCCTCGCACAGCATCGGCAAAATTTTCCAGTACTCCGACGTGATCACCAAGGTGAAGGGTCGCCACGTGTTTAAATTTGGGGTCTGGGTCGAGCAGGACGGTGAAAACGACGACGATCAGCTGGTGATTGGCGGGCAAAACCTCAACGGCACCATAAAAATCAATGGCAATTCCTCTGACCCGCATTCCACCAGCCTGCCCGTGGCGGACTTGCTGCTGGGCGTATTTGACAACTACACAGAGCTCGGTTATCGCAACCTGACTCCCTGGGTTTCCTGGCAGCAGGGGTACTTTGGTCAGGATTCCTGGAAAGTCACTCCCAACTTCACGCTGCAGGGCGGCCTGCGCTGGGATTACTTCCCGAACTACATCAGCCGCTGGTGTAACTTCTCCATGTTCAACCCAAATGCCTACGCCAGCTTTAACGGCGGCCAGCAGGTCATCGATACCGATCCCAGCAGCCCCAACTACGGCGCGATTGTCGGCGGCAACTACTACAACGGCATCAGCGTCCCCTGCAACCAGTTGCCCAGGAGCGGCTATGGCCACTTCGGCGTCTTTGGCGAGGGATATAACGCGTCCACATCGGCCGCCATTAATCAGGCTCTCACCAGCTTCGGCATGATGCCCGGCTACTCTCCCGCTATCCTCACCAACCGGCATCGCAACTTCCAGCCGCGTCTGGGCTTTGCCTGGGCTCCCAACGCGCTGCGCCAGACCTCCATCCGCGGAAGTTTTGGGATCTTCTACAACCACGACACCCTCAGCGATCAAACGCAGATGGGCAGGAACGTGCCCTTCCAAACCGCGGCTACCGTCACCAACGGCGATATCGACTGCCCCGACGTGAGTGAAGGACCCACGAGCTTCGGCTGCAGCAGCGCGGTCAGCGCCTTCACGCCGGGCCCCGTTGTGCCCAGCGCCACGAACCCGCAGCAGCCGCTGCCCATCACCGGTTCCGACATCAACGCTCCCATGCCCGTCGTCTATGGATGGCAGATCAGCGTGCAGCACATGCTTCCGCAGGACACGCTGGTGCAAATCGGATACGTCGGCAACCGGTCGCATCACTTCTCGATCCTCGAGAACCTGAATGAACTCACACCCGGATCCTACGGCAGCTGTCTGGGGGCCCAGGGCGTCCAGTTCACGACCTGCCCGTATAAGTACAGTTCCGACGTCGGCAACGCTGCCACCCCTGTTATGCCGGTCTCGGCCGTCGTGCCTTATCCAGGCTTCTCCAACAGCAGTTTCACCTACCAGAACGACAACGCCAACTCAGCGTATGACTCGCTGCAGATCAGCCTGCAGCGCCGCATGGTAAAGAATCTGATGTATTCAGTCGCCTACACCTACGCGAATGCAAACGATGTCGGATCGGAGCTGCAGTCCTCGCTCGTCGATCATTACGATCCCGATTACAATCGCGGCGCTCCCGACTGGATGCACCATCATGTCATCGTCGGAACCTACGTCTACAATCTCCCCTTCTTTACCGAGCAACACGGCTTCGGTGGCGCCGTCCTCGGTGGCTGGAGTCTGGCTGGCGTGCTTTCGGCGGAATCCGGTTTTCCCAACACGATCAATGACTCGGGCGCCGATGTCGCGGGACTGGGTGTGGACGGGGGCGAGCATGCCGAACTGGTGTCAGGGTGCAATCCCAACAGCGGGCCGCACACGAAACTTGATTGGTTCAAGACGTCGTGTTACGTCAATCCCACCGCCCCCGCTTCTCCGGGCAGCAACGATTACCTTGAACCACGTGGAACTCTGGGCAACTCCGGCCGTAACAGCCTGTGGGGGCCGGGTATGTGGATATGGGATCAGGGGCTGCATAAGTCCGGATTTGTTGTAACTGAAAAGCTTCGCTACGAGTTCCGGGCGGAAGCCTATAACATTCTCAACCATCCCGCTCCCAACAGCCTGGATACCGGCATTTACGATGGAACATTTGGTATTATCAACGGCGTCTATCAGCCCACGGGTGGTTCGCAGCGCAACCTGCAGCTGGCTCTGCGGCTGTTATTCTGAGTGCCTCCGGTGCAGAGAGGTGGCCTGGCCGCTTCTCTGCACGGCTTTGTCTTTACTTTACTTCGAGGTGTGGTCGCACCAAACCCAAATGGTCCATGAAACCGGGCAGTGAACCTTCCACGGGAGTTGTGCGACGTTCCTGACCGAAGTTATAGCCTGCATGGAGACCCGGTCTATTCTTCCGCCTCAGAACAGCCACAGGAGCTGCGCCGGATGAGTTGCGTCCTGAGCTGAATCTTCTGCACGCGGGCGGAAGACGATCCGGCCGCATTACCTGAGTCGAGCAGTTCCCTGAAAAGAATCTCAGCAGCCATGCGGCCGGTTTCCTCAACTGGTTGCTGCACGACGCTGATCGACGGCCGAACCGTAGCGGCCAGCTCGAAATCGTCGTAGCCCATGAGCGCTACAGATCCGGGGATCCGTATTTTCATCTTCTTCAGCACTTCAAAGGCATAAATGGTGGTGCTGTTCTTGAGAGTGAATATCGCATCCGGAGGCTCCGATTCTCTCATCAGCTTCTCCAGTACGCGTTCGGCGGACTGGTAGTCCGTAATGGACGTATTCAGAATGCACTCGAGCCCTGCCGATTCGATCGCCCTGCGATAACCGCGTATTCTTTCGCGAATGGTATACAGCGACGGTTCGCCAGTCAGACACAGAATGCGTCTGCGCCCATGCTCGATCAGATGGCTGGTAGCCTGTCGAGCGCCGGCAAAGTTATCCGCCACGACCGACGGAATGGGAGCCCCCGAGAGCGGCCGGTCCAGCGCCACAACAGGTACTCCAAGACGGATCAGCATCGCGCGTAGCGCCCGGTTTTGCGAGTTAGCCGGCGCAATGATCAGCCCGTCCACCCGATGGCGGATCAGCACCGTTACGGCTTCCATCTCTGTCGGCGGATCGTTCTGCGTCGCAGCGACGATCAGAAGCGATTCGTTTGCACGCGCTACAGCTTGTGCGGCTTCCGCACAGCTGGCAAAGAACGGATCGGCAATACTGGGAATCAGGAGACCGATGGTCCTTGTCCGCCCCCTTCAGGGTGCGCGCCGCCTGATTGGGCATATAACCCAGCTTCTCGATCACGCTCCGCACATGGGCTAGAGTCTTCGGATCGACGCGGCGACCACCGTTGATGACGCAAGAAACCGTGGAAGTGCCAACACCCGCTTCCCTGGCCACTTCACTTAAGGTCGGGTGGCTATGCGGGTTGTTCATGTCTCTGTCGTATGCGGCCAGGGCTCATCTTACGCAGCAAGTCTAAGCCGCCTGGGTTGCCGGTGCAATGGGGTTTCGGCCGGAATTCGCGCAGAAATCTGACATTATTCCCCACGCAATGCGGCTACCGGATCGACACCGGCCGCGCGCCGCGCCGGTAGCCAGGTCCCTGCCAGGCACACAACAGGAAGGACAGAGACTGCCGCAAGCAGAGCCAGAGCATCGAAGTGAGAGGCGGTATCGACGAGCACCAACTCGCTTCCAGCCAGATGTCCGGCCGCGAGAGCCAGGGGAATTCCCGCCGCAATCCCCAGCAGCACCAGCAGCGTCGCCTGACGCAGCACCATCCGCATTACGCGGCCGCGATCGGCGCCCACCGCCATGCGAATCCCGATCTCGTGCGTGCGCTGCTCCGTCACGAACGAGAGGACTCCGTAGATGCCGATCAGCGAAAGCAGCATAGCCGCGGCGGCGAAAGTTCCGAACAGGGCCAGCGAGAAGCGGGGTCCGGCATAACCATACATATCGAGCATCTGCTGGAGGCTCACGGCATTGACAAGCGGTTGATCGCGATCGATGGAATACACGGCGCGCCGCACCGGGTTCACCAGATCGCCGGCGGGCACGCCGGTGGACACAATCAGCGTGTAGACAGCCGCAGGCGCGACCGTCCAGGGCAGGAAAAGATTCGGATAGTTCTCCCTGTACCTGATGAACACCGGCAGATCGCTGATGACTCCCACGATCGTGAACGCGTCGTTGCTCAGTTGGTCCTTGCCGTCGGGTCTGAAGTCGGGCAGACGGACCGTCCGGCCCAGAACGTTCTCCCCGCCGAAATATCTTTTGGCAAAATCCTCCGTGATGACCGCATCATGCGACGCATCTGCGATTTCGCGCTCATCGAGAAAATGGCCCTGAAGCAGCTTTCTTCCTGAGGCGTCGAGAAACTCGGGATCGGTGAGATGCAGGCACACGGAGCGCTTGTCAGTCGGCAGGGATTCGATCTGCACGTAAATGCGGTAGTAGTCCATAAATGGCGTCGTCGTATCCACGGTGGCTTGTGTGACTCCCGGCAGAGTGCGGACGCGGTCCAGCAGTTCGCGGAAGAAGCGCACCCGGCTTGCGGCAGATGGATAGCGCTGCTCGGTGAGCGGAATGCCGGCAATGAGCGTGCGAGCGGGCGTGAAGGGAACGGGCGCCGCCTCCACCGCGATCAGCGACCGCACCATCAGGCCAGCGAGCATCAGCAGAGCAAGCGACAGCGCAATTTCCGTTACCACAAATCCGCTCAGCACACGGCGCAGGGCACGGCTGCCGGATGAACGGATGCTGTTCAGGGCGGAAGCCAGGCGCGGTCTGGCACTGTGCACCGCGGGCGCCAGCCCGAAGACCAGCACCGTGCCCAGCGCGATGGCCAGCGAGCCGAGCAGCACCGGAACATTCATCGTCACCACGGCCTCATCCGGAATGGTTTCCGTCGGCACGATGTGCAGCGTGGCCTGCAGCCCGGCGTACGCAAAGGCCAGAGCTACGGGAACCGCGGCCAGCACCAGCAGCAGCGATTCCGTCATGGCGCCCCGCACCAGCCGCATCCTCGTGGCGCCGACAGAAGCCCGCAATACGAAGTCGTGCGCGCGGCTGGCGGCGCGCGCCAGCGACAGGCTCGAGACATTCACGCACGCAATAAACAGAAGCATGAATACCGCTCCGAGCAGCAGATAAAGCGTGCCCGCCAGCCCGGACTGGAACATCTGATCGAAAGGCAGAATTCCCAGCCTGACTTTTTGAGGGAAATCCTGAGGTGCAATTCTCGAGAACTCGCTGAAAATCGGCTCCAGTTCGGTCACGGCCTGCGCGTCTCTGACACCCGGCTTCAGCCGACCGACCAGCGCGAAGTACGACTGGCCGTCGATCTGATTCTGATTGCTCATCTGGATCGGAAGATATACATCCGCGCCTCGCCACAGAAAGCGTGGCGGCATGACGCCGATAATGGTGCGCAGATGTCCATCGACTGTGATCGTCGTGCCCAGAACGGATCGGCTGCCGCCGTAGTGTGCCCGCCAGTAGCGGTAGCTGAGCAAGGCCACTTCTTCGCGGCCCGGAAGCACATCGTCCGGCAGGGCGGGTCGCCCCAGCAGCGGCTGAACGCCCAGCACATCGAACGTGTTGGTCGTGATGTAATTGCCGCGCACGCGCCGCGGCTCCTGGCCTCCGGTAATGACCACATTGCCTACCGTAGACGCTGTGATCCCGCTGAAGATATCCGTATGCTCGGCAATCTCTATCCACTGCGCGGGCGTATAGTCCGCCCATCCGCATTCCGTCGCATCCGGCATGCAGATCTTCGGCGTGGCCAGCGTGTGAACGTTCTTGTACGGGAAAGGGTCGATCAGGACGCCGTAGGCAACGCTGAAGACCGCCGTGGTCGCTCCGATCCCAAGTGCCAGCGTCAGGATCACCGTGATGGCGAATCCCGGATTTCTCCGCAGTTGCCGCGCGCCGTAGCGCAGGTCCTGTGCAAATGTCTCCATCCTGTCCTCCTTTCCACCACGAACACTACGGCCCGAAACGGGTGCGATCCTTAACTCTTTCTCGTTGCTTCCGGCGTCACGGTAACTTCGTCAGGTACTGCTGCGGCACAATCGCCCGCAAAGTCGGATCGAGATGCAGGCCTTCTGCCATTTCTGCCCGCGCCTCTGCGGAAACGGTGTTGGTTTCCTCCGCCAAAGCCAATCCAAGCCCCAGGTGAGCCGCGGCCAGTGCCGGATCAATCGCAAGCGCGCTGCGAAACTCCACAATGGCCCCGGCAAACTCCTGCTTCGCCGCCAGCGCCTTCCCCAGATTCAGGTGCGCCAGCGCAAATCCCGGCCGCACGGCCACAGCGGCGTGAAACTGCACAATCGCCCCGTCCACGTCATGGCTCGCATACAGCAGAGCCGTTCCCAAATTGTTGCGCGCCGAAGCCAGGTTAGGATCGCAGCGCACCGCAGCCTGAAATTCCGGCATTGCCGCTGCCGCATCTTTTTGCATCCAGAGAACGCCGCCCAGATTATCGTGAGCCTCGCAATAGTCCGGATCGTCGTCCAGCGCTCTGTGGAAGGCCGCCACAGCATCCGCCGCCTTGCCTTCGCTCCTTAGCTCCACGCCCCAGTTGTTCTCGCCTTTGGCGCGGAGCGCCATCAACTCGCGATCAAGGAACTCCTTCGCCCGGGCAAAGAGTTGGTCCGCTTCCTCTTTCTTGCCCAATCTTGCCAGCGCCGTGCCCAGCGCAACCGCCTCCGCTGCGGAATCCGGCTGCGCAGCTACCACCTTTCGCAATATCTCCGCGGCCTCTGGCCATTGGTGCGCGGCCCCCAGAGCGTGCGCCAATCCCTCATCCGCATCGAGGTAGCCCGGCCGGATGGCCAGCGCGTTGCGAAACGCATCGGCGGCTCCGCTAAAGTCGCCTTGCTGCAGACGAACCAGCCCCACTCCCTGCCAGGCCCCGGAGTTCCTGTCGTCGATCTTCGTTACGGTCGCGAACTCGCCCGCGGCGCCCGTAAAGTTGCCGGTGCGCAGCAGCATATCGCCCAGCCAAAGGTGGGCCACCGCTGACCTCGGCGAAACCTCCGCCGCGCGCCGGAACAAATCCGCCGCTTCCGGCCAATGCGCCTCATCGGCCAGAATCGACCCCTTCTCGATCAATGCCTCCGGCAAATTCGATTCGAGCTTCAGCGCCTGGTCGAGCGCCTGCGAAGCCGCCTGCGTCTCTCCCAATGCATGCAGCGCTTTCCCCAGCGTTAAGAAAGCTTGTGCCGAATCAGGATGAGCGGCGACCGCCGCGCGATCCGGCCCCAGTTCCGCCAGCCACTGCTGCTCGCTTCTGGCATCGGTCCCTGCACTCGCAAGACGCTCGTCTGAGGGAATCGCCGTCACCTGGGAATGCGAGTCGATACACAAAGCCAGCAGCGCGAGAGCCACCATCGCGATGCGGCATGCACGACGCTCCCCGGGCAAGGATCGCCCGCACCAGCCATCCTGCAACGCCTTCACAATTTCTCTCCCTGGCGAATCGTATATTCCCGATTGGTCCCCAGCCCCACATGCTCTTCCACGCTGCCATCGGGCCAGCGAATCTGCACCTTGTCGACCGCCGGCGCGTCCGCTAATCCAAAATGCAGCCGCACATCGCTGGACGACACAAAGCTTCCTGCGCTGCGGACTTCATCCATCTGCGTTTGTCCGCCGGCCGTCACCAACACCCGCGCGCCAATAGCATCCCGATTGCACGTCGTCCCCACCAGCCTGAAGCGCACCCATCGACCCGACGCCGCCCTGGAAAATTCGTAGAGGAACGGCTGGCTGTCGATGTTATTGACCACGATGTCCATCTGTCCGCGGCCGCGCAGATCACCAAACGCTGCGCCTCGGCTGCTGCGCGCCTGCGTAAAGCCGCTTTCTTCCGCGGGCACCAGCGAGAATCGCCCGTTGCGCAGGTTCCTGAATAGCTGATTCTGCTGCCAATAATGGTTGCCGGCCTGGTCTGCCTGCGGATAAATATGGCCGTTCGCGACGAAGATCTCCTTCCACCCGTCGTTGTCGAAATCGAAGAATCCCGTCCCCCACGCCAGCTGCGTATAACTCACCGTGCCCAGCCCGGCTTCGTAGGTTACATCCTCAAACTGCCCTCGTTCGTTGTGATACAGCGTGTTGTAATCCTCTGAGAAATGCGTGACAAACAGGTCCAGCCAGCCATCGTTGTCGTAGTCGCCGACGGCAACTCCCATATTCGACTGCGCGCGTCCGTCGGCGCTCAACGCGCAACCCGCCTCCATGGCCACTTCTTCGAATGTTCCATTGCGCTGGTTATGCCACAGATAATTGGGCATCGAATCGTTCGCTACAAAGATATCGGGCCAGCCGTCGTTGTCGTAATCCAGCCACACCACGCCTAAGCCGTAGCCGCGAATCGTATCGCGCACGCCCGTGTCCATGCTCACTTCGCGAAACGAGCCGTTTCCCTCGTTGTGATAGAAAAGATCGGCCAGCCCGGGCAGGCCACGCGGTCCACACGCGACCGGCACGCCGCGATACGTGCAATAGGTATTCGTCCCCGGTGTCGGCATCTGCTCCTTCTCGAAGTCCACATAGCGAGCCACGTAGAGGTCGAGGCGTCCATCGCGGTCGTAATCTCCCCACGCGCAGCCCGTGCTCCAGTTCCCGCCTTCGAGGCCTGCCTCGTGGGTAACATTCGTGAAAGTCCCGTTGCCGTTGTTATGAAACAAGGCGTTACTTCCAAAGTTAGTGATAAACACATCGCGGTAGCCGTCGTTGTCGTAGTCGCCCACCGTTACGCCCACCCCCCATCCTTCGTTCATCAGCCCGCTCTCCCGCGTCACGTCGGTAAAGGTGCCGTCGCCGTTGTTGCGATACAGGCGGCTGCTCGAACGTGGCAGCGCTGGGTTGGCCAGCATTTCGAACGATGAGCCATTGACCAGCAGCACGTCGAGCAGTCCGTCGTTGTTGTAATCGAAGAGCGCCACGCCACTGCCCAGCGTTTCCACCAGATAGTTTTTAGCCGGATCGCCGCAAACATCGCGAAATGCAGCAAGACCCGCCCTGGCCGCAACATCGACGAACCACGGCCCCGGCGTCAGCACCGGCTGCCCCACCGCTCCGCCTCGAAAAAGCGGGATCGCAAAACACGGTGCAAACGCACATTGGCGCAAAAAGCTGCGGCGAGTCTGCAGTCCGGCTCGCCTCGCATCAAACGACGGCATCATCAGTCGCTCCGCAGTCTCAGGACCGGCTTTCCGAGAGCATCTTACAGGCCCCGGAAGTAAAAATCCCACCGCTGCGACCCCGCCGCCCGCACCCATCCTGTCTTAACAAAACTCCTTTACTCCCACCCGCTTCATGCTCCATCCTTGTAAACGTTGTGCCCCCCTCGCCCGCTCGATCGCTCTGCGCGCAGCGGCAACGGCCAGGGCACGCAGCTCCCCTGCGCCCCGTTCGCGCAGCCGGAGCCCAACGGAGGCCCCTTGTTTGACCATGCCGCTGACGCTGAGCGCCTCGTCCGGTGTTTCGACCCCGACGCCTCCCTGGTCGAAGGCGCGTCCGAGCACCTCATCATCTCGCCGCGCTGGGGACGCATCCGGCGCAGCCACACCCTGCTTGCTACCTCGCCGTCTTCGCTCGGAACCGGACCGGTGTGGCTCACCGCGCGCCAGAATCTGCTCACCTGCCGCGACCGCTCTATCCAGCTGGCCATCGCCACTTACCACTACCGCGTGCGCATGACCGCGCGTTTCCCCATCGACACTCTGCGCGACCCGAACTTCGATCTGCATCGCCACTGCCACGCGCTGCTCGATCGCTGCGGCCACGAAAAATGCGCCGCCATCATCCGCCGCGAGGCCTTCTGGATCCGCTCCCTCACGCCCGACCCCGACGGCCTGGCGCAGTTTGAATGCGGCAATACCTTCCTCGTCGCCATCACTCCCTCGGCCATCATGGCCGAAGCCAAAACGCTCATCGGCGGAGAACGCTAGCCGCCAACGCGCCGACCCGGGCCGCAGGGACACGGCTCAGCCACTGTTCGAATCCGAAAAGGGCGGGCCGCGCCAGAATTCTGCGGCTGCTCTTCTCGGGCATGTCGCGTCTTGCGGCGGCGGGCATCGCCCTGGGCGCGGCCCTGGCGTTCGCCGCACGGGTATGGATCAACTCGCTGATGGGCGCCGGCGGCAGCAGTCCGGCGGCGCTCATGCTGGGCGCCCTTCTGATGAGCGCAGTGGCAGCGCTGGCAACGCTGATTCCCGCGCACCGCGCCATGAGCGTCCAGCCCATGGAGGCCCTGCGCAACGAGTAACGCTCTCGACTGGGCGATGCGGCGGGCGTGGCGTGCGGCGCAAGGCGCGCTTCCCTTGTCGCATACGAGCACCTGAACGCAGCCGCTCCGGCGTATCCTGTTTGCGCAGCCTTTTCCACCCCCCATCCTCCCGGGAGCCCAATTGAATCCGCGACCCTCTTGCCCTTCGTTCGTCCGTTGCTGCTGGAGAGGAATCCTGCTCGTTTTGCTCGCTGTCGCTCCCGGCCTCTCCGCGGCCCACGCAAAGGACCACGGCAAACACAAGCCGGCAGATGCCGCCGCCAACAACGGCGCCATCTCCGCGCTCATGATCAGCGACATCCACTTCGATCCCTTCCACGATCCCTCTAAAGCGCCCCTGCTGGCGCAAACTCCGGTCAGCCAGTGGGAATCCGTCCTCACCTCGCCACCTTCTCCCGAACAGCAGCAGGCCTTCGACGCTCTGCAAAAGCAGTGCGGCGCTCGCGGTGTCGATACACCGTATCCCCTTCTGCGCTCGGCCCTCGACGCCATGCGCGCCAAACAGCCCGATCCGCAGTTCATCACCCTCACCGGCGACCTCATCGCCCACTCCTTCGACTGCCGCTTCAACGCGCTCGTGCACAGCGCCGCGCCCGAGGCCTACGCCGACTTCGCCGCCAACACCATGCAGTTCGTCGTCGACCAGCTCCGTTCCGCTTATCCCGGCGTGCCCATCTACATCTCCCTCGGCAACAACGACACGCCCTGCGGCGACTACCGCCTCGATCCGGACAGCGCCTTCCTCGCCCGCACCGCCACCACCATCGCCGATGCCCTGCCCGACTACGCACGGAGCCGGGCCGCCGCCGAGTTCCGCACCGGCGGCTACTACAGCGTTACTATGGCGCCGCCCATGCTGGATACGCGCATCATCGTCCTCAACGACCTCTTTCTCGTTCCCAAATACCGCAGTTGTGCCGGCGCGGAAAACCCCGCGCCCGCCGCAGCGGAAGTGGCATGGCTCGGCCAGCAGCTCGCGCAGGCCCAGCAGGACGGTCAGAATGTCTGGGTCATCGGACACATACCGCCCGGCATCGATCCCTACTCCACGGTCAAAAAGTTCCGTAATGTCTGCGGCGGCGAGTCGCCCGTCCTGTTTCTTGTCTCCACGCAGATCGACGATCTGCTGATGCAGTATTCCGACATCGTGCGCCTCGGCCTCTTCGCCCACACCCACATGGACGAAATGCGCCTTCTCGCGCCCGAGGGCAGCACCCCCGGCGCATCGGCAACCAACGCTGTGCCGCTCAAGTTAGTCCCGTCTGTCTCCCCGGTCGACGGCAACAACCCATCTTTCACCGTGGCTCAGGTCGACCCCGTCACCGCCGCGCTGCGCGACTACGACGTCTTCGTCGCCTCCAACCAAACCGGCATCGGAACGACGTGGTCGGAAGAGTACGACTACGCAACCGCCTATCACGAGCCCGCGTTCTCCGCCGCCGCGGTCGGCGATCTCATCGCTCAGTTCCAGCGCGACCCGAAGGCCGAGACCGGTCCCAGCCAGCAGTACATCCGCAGCTACTTCAAAGGCGACGCTTCCGGCGAGCTAACCCCCTTCTGGTTCCAGTACGCCTGCTCGCTCGACAACACAACGGCAAAGAGCTACGCCGCCTGCGTCTGCCATAAATAGTGCGGCCTGCTTGCCGCACACTACTGCTTCCCCAACCCGAAAAACTGTCAAGTGTAAGCGTCCAATCCAAAAGTAACACCGGCTCATTCCAGACCACTTACACACCACTAACTCGTGAGAAAGTTGGCAGACTTACTCGCTGGATTTGGTATACTGAACTTATAGAGCAAAAAACAAAAAAGGACCGCAGCCGCCGCGGTCCTTTTCCTTTTTCATGAGCTGACTCATGACCTCGATTGTGGTCTCAGCGACGCCTTCACATTCGCAAATGATCGGAGCCGTCGCTCACCGCGCCCATCTGCAGCCCTCAGCCAGGTACCCTGTTTCCCGTGCAGGGGCGAAAAACAGCCGTATTGAAGCCCCCGAGAACTGCCTTCGTTTCCAGTAGTTACCCTCTGAAGCCCTCAAAACAAACACGCAGCTAATAGAGAGGACGGTACTTAGCAGATTCGTTGACGAAAAAAATTATCTGCCCCCACAACAGCCCAGCGACCATCTGGTTCCACTACTCCACGTGATAGTTCGGAGCTTCCCGCGTGATCAGCACATCGTGGACATGGCTTTCCCGCAGCCCGGCGCTCGAGATGCGCACGAACCTGGCCCTGGTCTGCAGCTCCTCGATCGTCCCGCAGCCCACGTAGCCCATGCCCGACCGCAGCCCGCCGACCAGCTGATAGACCATCGCTTCCAGCGCCCCGCGGTACGGCACGCGACCCTCGATGCCTTCCGGCACGTACTTGCCCAGCCGATTGCCGCCGTTTCTCTCGCGATCGACCACGCCTTCCGTGCTCGCCTCATCCATATCTTTGCTGCCCTGAAAGTAGCGCTCGCCGCTGCCCTGCGCCATGGCCGAAAGCGACCCCATGCCGCGGTACGCCTTGAATGAACGCCCCTGGTACAGGATCGTCTCGCCCGGGCTCTCGTCGACGCCCGCAAACAGCGACCCGATCATGATCACGCTCGCGCCCGCGGCAATCGCCTTGGTGATGTCGCCCGAGTACTTGATGCCGCCGTCGGCGATCAGCGGAACGCCGTGCTTGCTCGCCGTCTTGTATGCCTCGCTGATGGCGGTGATCTGCGGCATGCCCGCGCCGGTCACCATGCGCGTGGTGCAGATCGAGCCCGGTCCGATGCCCACCTTCACCGCATCCGCTCCGGCATCGATCAGCGCCTCGGCCCCTTCGCGTGTGGCAATGTTGCCGGCCAGCAGATCCACCTGCGGGAACCGCGATTTGATCAGCCGCACCGCTTCGAGCACGCGTGCCTGGTGCCCGTGCGCTGAATCAATCGCCAGCACGTCGACGCGGTTCCGCACCAGCTCTGCCGCGCGCTCCATAAAGTCGCCCGTCGCGCCGATCGCGGCGCCTGCGCGCAGCCGTCCCTGCTCGTCCTTCGACGCGTTGGGATACTTCAGCTTTTTCTGGATGTCCTTGACGGTGATGAGGCCCTTCAGCTCATACTCGTCGCTCACCACCAGCAGCTTCTCCACGCGATGCTGGTGCAGGATCTCCTCGGCCTGCTCGAGCGTCGTTCCTACCGGAACCGTGATGAGGTTCGTCTTCGTCATCACCTCGCTGATGGGAATGTCGGTTCGCGTCTCGAAGCGCAGGTCGCGATTGGTCAGGATGCCGACCAGCTTTCCCCTGCGCGTCACCGGCACGCCGGAGATCTTGTACCGGCGCATCACTTCCAGCGCATCGGCGATGAGCTGCTCGGGCGCAACCGTCACCGGATCGACGATCATCCCGCTCTCCGAGCGCTTCACCTTGTCAATCTCGCCCGCCTGCTGCGCAATGGTCAGGTTGCGGTGCACGATGCCAAGGCCGCCCTGTTGCGCCATGGCGATCGCCATGCGCGACTCGGTCACCGTATCCATGGCCGCGCTGAGCAGGGGGGTGGCCAGAGTGATGCGCTTCGTGAGCCGCGTCTGCGTACTCACCTGAGCAGGCACGACTTCGCTCCATGCGGGCGCTAAAAGAACGTCATCAAATGTAAGGGCTTCTGGAATAGGGTGTTCGATCATGATAGAGAAGATGCGCGCCAACCCGGGAAGTCTCAAAGCACCTGCGCAGGCAAGCGGCTTCTGGTCATTGTAGACCAGTAGCGGCCGGGACATCCGGGGCAGTTCATTGGCGCCCGGTGCCGCGAAACAAATCGGGGCCGCTGTTGCCAGTCGGCCCCGTCGCAAGGATAAAAAACAACAGCGAAACTTACTCGTCGCCGGCCGGCTTGGGCGCAGCCACTTCGTGCCCGTTACGCGGCGAGATGTTGGGCGTCTGCGCCCGGCCAGGCATCGCTGCGCGGCCTGAGTAGACACGCCACGTGCGCTCCACGTCGTCGGTGGCTTCCTTCAGCAGCTCTTCGGCCACCTCCGGATGCGCTCGCTGCAGCATGGTGTAGCGCGACTCGTGGTAAACATAGTCCTTCAGTGGAATCGAGGGCGCCCGCGAATCGAGGATGAATGGGTTCTTCCCTTCCGCGCGTAATGCCGGGTTGTACCGCATCAGCGGCCAGTAACCGGAGTTCACCGCTGCTTTCTGGTGATCCAGGCCCTGGGACAGATCGTACCCGTGGGCGATGCAGTGGCTGTACGCAATGATGATCGATGGGCCATCCCACGCCTCCGCTTCCTGGAACGCCTTCAGGGTGTGACTGTCGTTCGCCCCCAACGCGACCCGCGCCACATAGACTGACCCGTACGCGACCGCCTCCATGGCGAGGTCCTTCTTGCTGGTCGATTTGCCGCCGGCCGCGAACTTGGCGACCGCGCCGCGCGGCGTGGATTTCGACATCTGGCCGCCTGTGTTCGAGTACACCTCGGTGTCCAGCACCAGGACCTTCACATTCTTCCCGGAGCCCAGCACGTGATCGAGGCCGCCGAAGCCGATGTCGTACGCCCAGCCATCGCCGCCAATGATCCACACGCTGCGACGCACCAGCGAATCGGCCACTGCGTCCAGACTCCGCGCGTCGGCTGAATCCACCGTCGCCAGCTTTGCCCGGATTTCAGCAATTCGCTGCCGCTGCAACTGGATGCCGGCCTCCTTCGTCTGATCGGCCTCCAGCGTGGCATGGACCAGCTCTTCGCCCAGCACCGGCGCCAGCTTCGCTGCCAGCCCTTCGGCATAAGCCTTCTGCTGATCCACGGCCAGGCGCATGCCCAGCCCAAACTCGGCGTTGTCTTCAAACAGGGAGTTCGACCATGCCGGTCCGCGTCCCTCTTCGTTCTGGCAGTACGGCGTGGTCGGCAGGTTACCGCCGTAGATCGACGAGCAACCCGTCGCGTTGGCAATCAGCAGCCGATCGCCAAAGAGCTGCGTCAGCAGCTTGATGTACGGTGTTTCGCCGCAGCCCGAGCATGCGCCGGAGAACTCGAACAACGGCTCCAGCAGCTGGATGTCTTTCACCTGCCCATGCGACAGCCGATCGCGCGCCACGGTCGGCAGAGCCTCGAAGAACTCCCAGTTGGCGCGCTCCGGAACCCGCAGCGGCTGCTGCGGCTGCATGTTGAGCGCTTTGTGCGCGGGGTCGGTCTTGCTCTTTGCGGGGCAAATCTCCACACAAAGGGTGCAGCCGGTGCAGTCTTCCGGCGAAACCTGCAGCGTATACAGCTCGTTGTCCATGCCGCGCCACTTTGGCTTCGCCGACTTAAACGTCGCCGGCGCGCCCGGAAGCAGCGAGGCGTCATAAACTTTGGCCCGGATCACCGCATGCGGGCACACCATGACGCACTTGCCGCACTGGATGCACAGATCCTCGTCCCAAACCGGAATGAACTGCGCGATGTTCCGCTTCTCCCACTTTGCCGTCGCTGTCGGGAACGTTCCGCCCGGAGGCAGCGCGCTCACCGGCAGCAGGTCGCCGTGCCCGGCTGCCATGGCTCCCAGCACGTCGCGTACGAATGCGGGCGCCTTCGCCGGTATCGCCGGCAGAATGTCGAAATGCGCGGTCACATGCTCCGGGGCCTTCACTGGATGCAGGTGCGCGAGGGCGGCATCGACGGCGGCGTAGTTCTGCTGCACGACCGCGTCACCGCGCTTCCCGTAGGTCTTCTTGATCGCTTTCTTGATCTGCTCAATGGCCTCTTCGCGCGGCAGCACTCCGCTAATCGCAAAGAAGCAGGTTTGCATCACTGTGTTGATGCGGTTGCCCATCCCGTTTTCGCGAGCCACGGTGTAGCCGTCGATCACATAGAGCTTCAACTTCTTTTCAAGGATCGTCTTTTGAATCGTCTTCGGCAGGTGCTCCCACACTTCTCCCCGCCCGTAGGGGCTGTTCAGCAGGAAGACCGCTCCCGGCTCAGCGGCAGCCAGCACATCGGTCTTCTCCAGGAACTCGAACTGGTGGCACGCGATAAAGTTCGCCCGCGAAATCAGGTACGTCGAGCGGATCGGCTCCGGTCCAAAGCGCAGGTGCGACGTGGTCAGCGACCCGGACTTCTTCGAGTCGTAGACAAAGTAGCCCTGCGCGTAGTTCGGAGTCTCCGAGCCGATGATCTTGATCGAATTCTTGTTCGCGCCGACCGTTCCGTCCGACCCCAGCCCGTAGAACAGCGCCCGCACCGTCTTCGGATTTTCTGTCGAGAAGCTCTCGTCCCACTTCAGGCTGGAGTGCGTGACGTCGTCGTCGATCCCGATCGTGAAGTGGTTCTTCGGATGCGGCTTCGCCAGCTCGTCGTAGATGCCCTTCACCATGGCCGGCGTAAATTCCTTCGACGACAGCCCGTACCGTCCGCCCACGATCACCGGGAACTGCGAGAGCGGCAGGCGTCCGTTCGACAGCGCCTCGGCAATCACGGTCACCACGTCCTGATACAGCGGCTCGCCCGTCGAGCCCGGCTCCTTGGTGCGGTCCAGAACAGCAATCTTCCGCACCGTCTCCGGCAGGGCTGTCAGGAAAGCCTCCGTGGCGAAGGGCCGGAACAGCCGCACTTTCAGCAGCCCCAGCTTCTCGCCCTGCGCGTTCAGCGCGTCGATGGCCTCCTCGGCGGCGCCCGCGCCCGAGCCCATCAGGATGATCACGCGGTCCGCATCCGGCGCGCCGTAGTAGTCGAACAGCCGATAGGCGCGACCCGTCTGCCGCGCGAAGCGGTCCATCACGTCCTGCACAATCACCGGGCACGCCAGGTAGTAGGGGTTGCACGCCTCGCGCGCCTGGAAGAAAACGTCCGGATTCTGCGCCGATCCGCGCAGCACCGGCCGATCCGGAGAAAGCGACCGTTCCCGGTGCGCCCGCACCGCCTTCTCGTCCAGCAGCGCCAGGATGGTCTCATCGGAAATCGGCTGTACCTTGTTGATTTCATGAGACGTACGAAACCCGTCGAAGAAATGCATGAACGGAATCCGAGCCTCCAGCGTGGCCAGGTGCGCAATCGTCGCCAGATCGGCCGCTTCCTGCACGGAATTCGACGCCAGCATCGCGTAGCCGGTCTGCCGGCAGCCCATCACGTCCGAATGATCGCCAAAGATCGACAGCGCATGGGTCGCGATCGACCGCGCCGTCACGTGCATCACCGACGGCGTCAACTCACCGGCAATCTTATACATATTAGGGATCATCAGAAGCAGGCCCTGCGATGCCGTAAACGTGGTGGCGAAGGCTCCGCCCTGCAGGGCTCCGTGCATCGCGCCAGCCGCGCCGCCCTCGCTCTGCAGTTCCGCCACCTTTGGCACCGCGCCCCAGATGTTTTTGCGGCCCTCTTCGCTCCACTGATCGGCAAACTCGGCCATCGGCGACGACGGCGTAATCGGATAGATGGCTACGACTTCGGAGAAACGGTAGGCTACAGAGGCAGCCGCCTCATTGCCGTCGAAAATCGCTGTTTTGCTGGGTGCGCTCATATCTCTCCCCGGGGCCGCGCGCGTGCGATAACGCCCGAACCTCAACAGAAAAAGTCTGCGCCCCAGTAGTAACCACTCGCTGTGACAGAGAACACAAGTGTGCGAGGATAAAATGTTCGAGCAAAGGCTTTGCCGCGGCCGACTGGCTGCTGTCCCGGGAACCTCCGGAAGCGCCCTGTGCCTGCGGTGTGATTCCGGTCACGGAGAGCCCACCCTCCGGACAGGTACCCTCGCTGCAGTCGGATGGAGTGGATGAGTAACCCAGAGCACCCCTGGCTCACCGTTGTCGCGCTGCTGATCGGAGCTGTAGCCTTTGGCTTTACGCCGCTTGCGCTTGCCTGGTTGTGGGCGAAGTTCTTTTCGCCGCAAAAGCCCGGCGCCGAGAAAAACGCTACCTACGAGTGCGGTCTCGAGTCGAAGGGGGATGCCTGGATTCAGTTCGGTGCGTCCTACTATCTGTACGCGATTGTTTTCCTTGTCTTCGATGTCGAGGCCGTTTTTCTGCTCCCCTTTGCCGTCGCCTTCACCGGCCTGACGCTGGGAGCCTGTATCGCGATGCTCGTGTTTCTGTTGCTGCTGGTCGAGGGCCTGGTGTGGGCCTGCCAGAAAGGTGTGCTGACCTGGGCGTGAACCATGTGCGCCTAAGCCCAGGATTGAGGTTTTGATGGCTGACGATCTCAAAGAGCTCAAGATCGAGCTAAGCAAGAACGGCATTTTCACCACCACCCTCGAGGAGCTGTACAACTGGGGGCGGAAGAACTCCGTGTGGCCGTTGACTTTTGGTTTAGCCTGCTGCGCCATCGAGATGATCGCCACCACCATGGCTCGCTTTGACCTTGCCCGCTTCGGCGCAGAGGTCTTCAGGCCCTCGCCGCGCCAGGCCGACCTCATCATCGTCTCCGGGACCGTCACCAAGAAAATGGCCCCCCAGGTTGTCCGTCTCTATAACCAGATGCCTGAGCCGAAATACGTCATCGCGATGGGCGCCTGCGCTATTTCCGGCGGGCCCTTCCGCGACGGCTACAACGTGCTGCGCGGCATTGACCGCTATATTCCAGTCGATGTGCACATTCCTGGCTGCCCGCCGCGTCCCGAGGCTCTGATCCATGCCTTCATGACGCTGCAAAAGAAGATCGACGAGCAACACCTCAGCGGCTCGGACCGGCCGCGGCACCTGCACGCCGATCAGCCCAGCGAGTTTCCCGTCCCCGAGTTTGGCGCGCACGGTCTCGAGCCCGCCCAGAACATGGACGTCTTTCTGGCTGAGAACGGCAACCCGCTCAAGGTGATCCAATGAGCCCCTTGCCAACGCCGGAGGACTTCAAGGCGCAAATTGAAGCCGGCGTTCCCGGCTCGGTGGTCACCGTCATTCCCAACGGCAGCCCCTCGGCTCAGCATTCCCTGCTCGTGGACAATGATCATGCGCGTGCCGTTGCGCTCTTCCTGCGCGACCACCCTGATCTCCGCCTCGACTACTGTTCCCTGGTGACCGGCGTCGACTGGCTCGACAGCGAGACCACGGAGAAGGTCAAAGTGAAGAAACTCGTCGACGGCCCTGACGGTTCGCAACAGGAAACCGAGGTCGAAGAGACGCGCAAAACGAAACGTCCCGGCTACCTCGAAGCCGTCTATCACCTCTTCTCGATGGACAAAAAGCACGGACCGGTCATTCTGCGCCTGCGCGCCGCCAATCGCACCGATCAGACCAACATCCCATCGCTCACGCCCGTCTGGCGCAGTGCGGAGTTCCAGGAGCGCGAAGCCTTCGACCTCTACGGCATCGTCTTCGACGGCCACCCCGACCTGCGCCGCATCCTCATGTGGGATGGCTTCGTCGACTTCCCCATGCGCAAAGACTACGTCCCGCCCGCGGACGATCCGCTGGCGGAGGTGCACCCATGAGCGGGACTTTGGCAGAGTTGGAATCCATCGCCGGCCCGGGCGAGATCATGGAAGTTTCCATGGGCCCGCATCACCCCTCCACCCATGGCGTCTTCCGCATGGATGTCCGGCTCGAGGGGGAAAAGGTCGTCCGCCTCAAGCCCGTCTTCGGCTATCTGCACCGCAACCACGAAAAGATCGCCGAGCACGGCGCATATCTCTCCGCCATCCCCTACACCGATCGCCTCGACTACCTGTGCTCCATGACCAACAACTGGGGCTATGTGCTGGCCGTCGAGAAGCTGGCGGGCATCGCGGTTCCCGAGCGCGCCGAGTACATCCGCGTCATTGCCGCCGAGCTGACCCGCTTCCAGAATCACGCCGGTCTGGTCGGCTTCCTGCTGCAGGACATGGGCGCCAGCGGCACGCCGCTCATGTACGCCTTCCGCGAGCGCGAAAAGATCCTCGATCTCTTCGAATCGCTTTCCGGCGCGCGCATGATGTGCAACTACATGCGCTTCGGCGGACTGCGTGTCGACTGCACCACGGGCTGGCTTGACGAAGTCCGCCAGCTCACTGCCAGGCTTCCGCGTTTCGTCGATGAATTCGAAAATCTTCTCCGCGGGAACGAGATTCTCATGGCCCGTACCCAGGGCACCGGCGTGCTGTCGCATGAACTGGCCATCAATGCCGGCGTCACCGGACCCATGCTCCGCGCCAGCGGTGTCAATTACGACATTCGCAAAGTGGACAAATACGGCATCTACGATCGCTTCGATTTTCGCGTGCCGCTCGGCGACCACGGCGACGTCTACGACCGCTACATGATGCGCATTCTGGAAATGCGCGAGACGCTGAAGATTCTGGAGCAGGCGCTGCGCGGGATTCCCGAGGGCCCCATCATAGACCCTAAGGTGCGGCTGCGCGGCCTGCGCCCCAAAGCCGGCGAAGCCTACGGACGCATCGAGTCGCCCAAAGGCGAGCTGGGCTTTTTCCTGATCAGCGACGGCTCGACGAACCCGTACCGTTACCGCGTGCGCCCGCCCAGCATGATCAACCTCACCATTCTCGAAGATATGTGCCTCGGGCAAAACGTCGCCGACGTCGTCATCACGCTGGGCAGCGTCGACATTGTGCTGGGAGAGGTGGACCGATGACAAAGAGTGGGCAGTTATCAGTTGCCAGTCCTCAGTACTTCCCGGGCTTCCCGGGGACTGGGGACCAGAGACTGAGAACTGGGGACTGGAGACTGAGAACTGATGTTGGGTGAAGGCATTATTCAGGGATTATTCGAGACGGCACGCAACTTCTTCGGAAGTTACGTGGAAAAGGACCGTCTCACCACGGTGCAGTACCCCGAGGAACGGCACCAGCTGCCCGAAGCTTCGCGCAATTTCCCCTTCCTGCTCTACGACGGACCCGATCCCGATGCCGGTCTGCGCTGTGTCTCCTGCCAGATCTGCGAGAAGGAATGCCCGCCCCGCTGCATCCACATCGAGAAGAGCAAGGACAAGAAGCCGGACTTCGTCGGCAAGCAGCAGTTCTACCCAGCCGTCTTCAACATCGACGTCTCCGTCTGCATGAGCTGCCAGATCTGCGTGGAAGTCTGCCCCTTCGATGCCATCCGCATGGACAAAGTTTTCGAGTTGAGCACCAGCGATCGCTTCGGGGGCCTGTTGTGGGACAAACACGAGCTCTCCAAATCGAACGAATACTACCGGCAGATTCATCCCATGGAAGCGGCTGAATGCGATGAGCGCCGGGCCAAAGAATTGGCCGAAGCCCAGGCCAAAGCCGCTGCCGCCGCTGCGAAGGCTGCGCAGGCGGCGCCCACTTCACCTGCCGCCGCCCCCGCGGCAACGAATGGGAGCGGCAACGGCGCCTCCGCTCCCGCCAAATCCGGAGCCGCACACTCTGCGCCCGAAACAAAGGTGGCGCAATGAACCTTGCCGCGACAGCGGGGTTCACCGCCGATCAGGTCTTTGTCGCCCTCAAGCACTGGCTGGTCCTGCACACGCCCGGCCCGTTCCAGACGCTGGTCGGCATCCTGCTCACCATCATCCCCATCATCGTCGTCTTCCCCGCCCTCTTCGCCGTCACCGTCCTCCTCGAGCGTAAAGGGCTGGGGCGCATGCAGAATCGCTACGGACCGAATCGCGTCGGGCCCTTTGGCATTCTGCAGCCGATCGCGGACGCGGTGAAATCGCTCACCAAAGAAGACATCGTCCCCCGCTCTGCCGACCACGTCGTCCACTACCTTGCGCCTCTGGTGCTCGTCGGTGCAGCGTTTCTCGCCTATGCCGTGCTGCCCATCGGACGCAACATGGTCGCCGTCAATCTCGACGCCGGCGTGCTCTTCTTCTTCGCCATCGGCGCCGGGACCGAGCTGGCCGTCTTCATGGCCGGCTGGTCCAGCCGCAACAAATATTCGCTGCTCGGCGCCATGCGCGCCATTGCGCAGATGATCAGCTACGAGATTCCGCTGATCCTGTCGTCCATCGCCGTCGTCATGATGTCCGGCACGCTCTCCACTACAGCCATCGTCGACCGCCAGGCCCACTACACCGCCACGCTGGCGCACTGGAACGTCTTCACGCCGTGGGGACTCGCCGGCTTCATCCTCTTCATGATCGCGGCCACCGCGGAAACCAACCGCAGCCCCTTCGATCTGCCCGAAGGCGAATCGGAGATCATCGCGGGCTATTTCATCGAGTATTCCGGCTTCAAGTTCGCGCTCTTCTTTCTGGCCGAATATCTCGAGATGTTCGCTGTCAGCGGTCTCGGCATCACGCTGTTTCTCGGCGGATGGTCATCGCCCTTCAGCTTCCTGGCCTGGATTCCCTCGTGGATTTGGTTCTTCGTGAAGCTGCTGGCGCTCATCGTTGCCTTCATCTGGGTGCGCGGCACGCTGCCCCGCCTGCGCATGGATCAGCTGATGAACTTTGCCTGGAAATTCATGCTGCCCATGTCGCTGATCGTGATCTTCGCGGCGGGCTTGTGGCGATTTTTGCCCGCCACGATTGCCGGCTCTGGAGCGCTCGGCACTGTGGTACGCTGGCTGGTTTGTGCCCTTGTGATCGTCGGCCCTTATGTGACTTTGGCGCGCGCGCTGGAGGGCGGCAGGCGCATCGAGAAGAGGACGTACCGGTTTGCCGAGTGATTCCAGTCACAGTCGCCGCACGATTCGCTGTGAAACTGTAAACACATCGACAGCAGCACTCCGAAATTCACAATGACCAGCGGCAATCGAGACGTCCGCACCATGCACGAATGACGATGACTCTGCCTTTCCTGATCCTCGCGCTCTTAACCCTGGCTGGAGGCGTCGCCGCCATGACGTTGCGCCGCCTGGTGCATTGCGCGCTGGCTCTCACCGTCGCCTTCGCGGGACTGGCCGCCCTTTATCTGAATCTCGGCGCTGAATTTGCCGGCCTCGCCCAGCTTCTCGTCTATGTCGGCGCCATTGCGATCCTCATCGTTTTTGCCATCCTTCTCACGCGCGGCGGAGACGATGTGTCGGAACCTTCGTTTTCGCCGGCCGGTCTCGGGGGAGCCGTCATTGCCCTCGCCGTGTTCGCCGTACTGGCCTGGGCCGTCGCAACCAGCCGGCTCGCGCACCCGGCATCCACGCCTCCGGCTCCGTCGGCTTCCATGCAGCAGATCGGCATCGCGCTCATGCAGCGTTACGTGCTGCCTCTGGAGGTGATCGCGCTTATGCTCACCGCCGCTATGATCGGCGCGGTCATCCTGGCCCTGCGCGAGAAGCGAGCTGCCAGCACCGCTCCGGCACTGGAGTCGTCCTCACGATGAACCCTCTCGCCGGTTGTCTGCTCGTTTCCGCCCTGCTCTTCGCCATTGGACTCGCCGGCGCCCTCACTCGCCGCAGCGCCATTCTCGTGCTCGCAGGCATTGAGCTGATGCTGAACGCCGCCAACCTGAACTTCATCGCCTTCTGGCGCTTCGGCCCGCATCCTGAGGCGCTCACCGGCCTCCTCTTCGTCATCTTCTCCATCGCCGTCGCCGCCGCGGAAGCCGCGGTCGGTCTCGCGCTCATCCTTGCCATCTACCGCTTCTCCAGGACCTCGGACGTGAGCGAGATTACGGAGATGAAGGGATGACCCAGAATGCCGTCCCAAGCGTGAGCTGGATCGTCCGCAATCTCTGGCTCATTCCCGTCCTGCCCATGCTGGCTGCCGGCATCGGCGCCCTGCTGAAGGCGGCACAGCGCCGTCTTGCCGCGACGCTGGCCATTGGTTCGATGAGCATTTCGCTGGTGCTCGCGCTCATCGCCTTTGCGGATGCTCTCAGCCACCCCGTCGTCCAGATCGTCAACTTCCACTGGATGCAGTTTGGCGACCAGTGGCTCTCCCTCGGCTGGCTTCTCGATCCGCTTGCCGCCGTCATGCTGGTGATGGTCAGCTTTGTCGGCCTGCTGATATTCATCTACAGCGTGGGCTACATGGCCCATGACGACAATTTCACCCGCTTCTTCTGCTTCCTCTCGCTCTTTGCCGGAGCCATGCTGGGCGTGGTCATCGCCAATAGCCTGCTGCTGCTCTTCATGTGCTGGGAGGTCGTTGGCCTCACGTCCTATCTCCTCATCGGCTTCTGGTATCACCGGCCTGCCGCTGCGGCCGCTGCGAAGAAGGCCTTCGTCACCACACGCGTCGGCGACCTCGGCCTGCTGCTCGGCATGGTCTGGCTGTACGCCCAGTCCGGAACGCTGCTGTTTTACAACCATGGCGCAGGTTGTCTCGAACAAGGCGCCGTCGCTGCCCTCGCTGCGCATGTGACCATCGGCGGCATGGCCGTTTCCACCGCCATCGGCTTGCTCGTCTTTTGCGGCGCCGCCGGCAAATCCGGCCAGCTTCCGCTTCACGTCTGGCTGCCGGATGCGATGGAAGGCCCCACGCCGGTCAGCGCGCTGATCCACGCGGCCACCATGGTCGCCGCCGGCGTTTACCTCATCGCGCGCGTCTACCCGCTCATGAGCGCCCAGGCGCTCGCCGTAGTCGCCTGGGTGGGAGCCATCACCGCGCTCTTCGCCGCGTGCATTGCCGTCGCGCAGAACGACATCAAGCGCATTCTCGCCTACTCCACCGTCTCGCAACTCGGCTACATGATGCTCGGCCTCGGCGTCGGCGGCGTGGCCGTGGGCATCTTCCACCTGATAACCCACGCCTTTTTCAAGTCGCTGCTCTTCCTGGGCGCCGGCTCCGTCATCCACGGCTGTACCGAAGAGCAGGACATTCGCAACATGGGCGGCCTGCGCCGCTTCATGCCGATTACGTTCCTCACCTATGCCGCCGGCATGCTCGCCCTCTGCGGTTTCCCCCTCTTCGCGGGCTTCTGGAGCAAGGACGCCATCCTGCACGCCGCTCATGGCTGGGGACTTTCGCGCGGCCCATTTTACCTCGGCGCCATTGGCGCGCTATTGACCGCCTTCTATATGACGCGCCAGGTCTATTACGTTTTCTTCGGCGAGCGCCGCACCCCGGAAGCAGCGGCTGAGGCTGTCGTTTCCCAACATCACGGGGAAGAATGCGCCGTCGCCGATCCGCACGAAAGTCCGTCGGTCATGACGTGGCCGCTGATCCTCCTTGCGATCTTCGCCACGTTCCTCGGATTCGTCGGGACGCCCGCGTGGCCGTGGTTCCAGTCGTTTCTCGCCGGCCAGCACGTCACGTTCAGCTTCTCCGGCTTCTCCGAGCCCGGCCTGCTGTCGCTGATGGCCACCTCGTCGCTGATCGTTGTTACCGGGCTTCTGCTCGGCTGGTGGTTCTACGGCCGCAAGCCCATCCTTCACCCCACCGATCCCGACGCGCTGGAGCGCCTGCAGCCCTCCCTGTTCCATGCGCTCGCCGACCGCCTCTACGTGGACGAATTCTACGGCGTCACGGTCATCGCGCTCACCCGCTTCGCTGCGGCGTTCTCCGCGTTTCTTGACCGCTGGATCTTCGGCGGCATCGTCCAGTTGATTTCCTGGATCGTGACCGGCTTGGGATGGCTTGATTTCTCTGCCGACAAGGTTCTAGTCAACGGCGGATTCGATCTCGGCTGCCGCGAGCTCTTCGTCGGCGGCCGCCTCTTCACCCGCCTGCAGAACGGCCGTGTCCAGAATTACCTGCGCGTCATCGGCATCGCCCTCGTCGTTCTCGTCATTCTCCTGCTCTGGGGGCGCCTCGGATGATCAGCATCCTGACCTTTTTGCCCCTGGCAGGGGGCCTGATCATTCTCGCCCTCGCGCGCCGCTCGCGCGATTCGGCGCGGATCATCGCCTTTCTCTTCGCCCTCGCCTCACTCGTTCTTGCCATCCTGCTCTGGGCCGGGTTCGAACCTTCTACACCGGGCATGCAATTTCAGGAGTGGCACGAGTGGGCGCCCTCGCTGGGCATCGCTTACCATGTCGGCGTCGACGGCCTGGGCATCCTGATGCTCACCTTGTCGGCCATCGTCGTCCTCATGTCGCTGGCCGCGTCATGGGCCAATGAGAAGCAGCCGAGTGTCTATTTCGCTCTCGTTCTCTTCCTGGAATCCGGTTTATTCGGAACATTTACCGCGCTGAACTTCGTCCATTGGTTCATCTTTTGGGAACTGAGCCTCATCCCCGCCTTTTTCCTCGTGCGCCTGTGGGGAGGCCCCAACCGCGCTCGCGCCGCCGCTCAGTTTTTCCTCTATACGATGGTCGGCAGCATCGCGCTGCTGCTCGCGTTTCTTGCCCTGTTCCTCGCGACGGGGCGGTTCGACTTCGTCGATCTGGCGAATCTCGCCCAATCTGGCCAGATCCTGCCCTCGATCGCGAACAATCTTCACTGGGCCGGGAGTCCCGCATCGATTGCCCAGGGCCTTTTCTGGGCGGTTTTCCTCGGCTTTGCCGTCAAGACGCCCGTGGTTCCCTTCCATACCTGGCTGCCGGCCGCCTACGCTGAGGCGCCCAGCGAAACTACCATGCTCCTTACCGGGGCCATGTCGAAGATGGGCGTCTACGGCTTCCTGCGCATCCTGCTGCCCATCTTCCCGCAGCAGATGCAGCAGGCCCGCACTCCGCTGCTGTGGCTCGCCGTTGCCACCATCGTCCTGCCCGCCTTCGCCGCCTGGGCGCAGAAGGACCTGAAGCGCACCTTCGCCTACTCCTCCGTCAACCACCTGGGCTATTGCGTTCTCGGCATCTGCGCCGTAGCGCAATTCGCCGGCTCCGCTACGGAAAAATCCGCGGCGCTCACCGGCGTCCTGCTGCAGATCTTCAGCCACGGCCTCACCGCCGCCGCCCTGTTTTGGTTCATCGCTCTGCTGGAGCGCCGCAGCGGCGGCCTGCGCGGCATCGACGACTTCGGCGGCCTGCGCAAAGTTGTCCCTGTCTTCGCCGGACTGATGGGCATCGCCATCTTCGCCTCGCTGGGCTTGCCCGGCCTCAACGGATTCCCCGGCGAATTCCTTATCTTCAAGGGAACCTTCCCGCTCGCCACCTGGGCCGCATCCATCTCCGTACTCGGCCTGCTCATGACCGCTGTCTTCCTGCTCACCGTGATCCAGAAAGTCTTCTCCGGTCCTGTGAACCTGCGCTGGCAAACCATGCCTGATCTGACATTCTCCGAGCGCGTCGCGCTGTTTCCGGCGATCGCGCTCATGTTTTTGATCGGCCTCTATCCGCAGCTCATCACCGGCATGGTGCACGGAGCCGTCACGCAGTGGGTCCTGACCTTCAGTCAGGGAGGGCATTTCTGATGCTCGCCTGGACCATCTACCTCTCCTTCGCCGGTGCGCTGGCGGCGCGGCTGGCCCCATCTAAACAGGCCGCTCGTATCGTCGCCCTGCTCACCGCTCTTGCCGGTCTCGCTCTCAGCCTCATCGCCCTCGCCCACTGGCATGCCGGCGACTTCATCACCGTTACCCGCGTCGCGTGGATCCCGCAGCTCGGCATCGAATATCACCTCGCCGCCGACGGCATCAGCCTCACGCTCCTCCTTCTCACCGGCATCGCGGCCACCGCGGGCATTCTTTTCTCGTGGAACATCGAGCACCGCACCCAGGAGTTTTTCGCCTTTTATCTGGTCCTTATCGGCGGCGTCTACGGCGTCTTCCTCAGCTTCGACCTGTTCCTGCTCTTCGCTTTCTACGAAATCGCCATCATCCCGAAGTATTTCCTCATCGCCATCTGGGGCTCGGTGCCCCGCGACGCCAGCCCCGAGAACCGCGGCGCGCTGCGGGAATACGCCGCCATGAAGCTGGCCCTCTATTCCTTTGCCGGCTCCGCGCTGGTCCTTGCCGGCATGGTCGCCGCATGGAGCTTTTCCCATACCCTCAGTCTTGAGGCTCTCGCCGCCTACCCGTTCCCGGCGCACTTCCAGATGTGGGCTTTTCCACTGGTCTTCGTCGGCTTCGCCGTGCTTGCCGGCATGTGGCCCTTCCACACCTGGGCGCCCACCGGCCACGCGGCCGCGCCCACCGCCGCGTCGATGCTGCTGGCCGGGGTGGTGATGAAGCTCGGCGCCTACGGCTGCCTGCGCGTCGCCATGATGCTCTTCCCCCGCGGCCTCGATCCCTGGGGCTTTCACGTTCTCGGCCTCGGTTCGTGGCGCGAAGTTTTTGCCCTGCTGGCCCTCATCGGCATCGTCTACGGCGCCAGCGTCGCTCTCGTCCAGCGCGACTTCAAATTCGTCATCGGCTATTCGAGCGTCTCGCACATGGGGTTTGTCCTGCTCGGCCTCATGACCCTCACCCAGATCGGTCTCGACGGCGCCGTCTTCCAGATGTTCTCCCATGGCATCATCGCCGGCCTGCTCTTCGCCGTTGTCGGCCGCATGGTCTACGACCGCACCCACACCCGCGACCTGAACGAGCTCGGCCCCATGCGCCTCGCGCACGTCATCCCCTTCGCGGCTGTCACGTTCATCCTCGCCGGCATGGCTTCGATTGGCCTGCCCGGGTTCAGCGGATTTATCGCGGAATTCCAGGTGCTGCTCGGCACATGGCGCGCCTTCCCGTGGATGGTCTTCGTCGCCGGCATCGGCATTCTGGTGGGCATCGCCTTCACCTGGCGCGCATTGATCAAAGCCTTCTTCGGCGAGCGGGAATCCGGCGCCGCGGGACACCACGAGTCCTGTCCGCCCATCAGTCTGCCTGAAAAGTGCGGCGCGGTGCTCCTGCTGGCCACGACTCTCGCCGCCGGACTCTTTCCGCAGGTCCTCACCAATCTCATCCTGCCCGCCCTCAATTCGCCGCTGTTCCGCGGCCTGCAGACAGGAGCGTGGCGATGATGAGCTACGCGGACCTGCTGCACTTCACCCTGCCCGAAATCGTGGTCGCCGTCGCCGGCCTGCTGGCTCTGACGCTCGATATCACGGTCCTGCGCAAATCGCCGCTTTCTAACCGGCTCCGCAGCGCCGTCATCGTCGCCCTGATCGGATGCGTTCTCGCCATCCACTTCCTGACTCGCGCGCCCCACTCGTACGGCCTGCCCGATGGCATGTTCGTGATGACCCCGCTGACCCACATTGTGCAGATCGCGCTGCTGGTCCTCGCCATCTTCACCGCGCTGCTCGCTCGCTCCACCACCTTCACCGGCCACATCGGCGAATACATCGCGCTCATCCTCTTCGCCACCGTGGCCATGATGTTCCTGGTTGCCACGCAGAATCTGCTCCTGATCTTTGTCGCGCTCGAATTCCTCTCGCTTTCCCTCTACATTCTCACCGGGTTCGACAAACAGAGCCGCCAGTCCGCTGAAGCTGCCCTTAAGTACTTTCTGTTCGGCGGGATGTCCGCCGGTTTTCTGCTGTTCGGCATAAGCCTGCTTTACGGCCTCTCCGGCTCCATCGAATTGACTAAAATCGCCGCAGCTCTCAGCGGTCCGACGCTCGATCCGCTGCTGCTGGTGGCCATCGTCATGGTCACGATTGGCTTCGGGTTCAAAGTCGCCGCAGCGCCGTTCCATCTGTGGGCGCCCGACGCCTATCAGGGAGCACCTACCGTCAGCGCCGGCTTCATCGCGTCCAGTTCCAAAGTCGCCAGCTTCTTCGTCTTCGCCCAGGTCGCCACGATCGCCCTCGCCGGAGCTACCGGCGGCGGCGCGTTTCACGGCTACTCGCCCGGATGGGTCCCGGTTCTCGCCATCGTCGCCGCCTTGTCGATGATCCTCGGCAACCTCGCGGCGATCGCGCAGACCAGCCTCCGCCGCCTGCTCGCATACTCTGCCATCGGTCACGCCGGATATATGCTGCTGGGCCTCATCGCTCACACGCAGCAGAGCCTCAGCGCCCTCGTCTATTACGTCATCACCTACGCCCTGGCATCCCTCGGAGCCTTTGGCGTTCTCGGTGCGCTCGAATCCGAAGGCATCGACCGAATTGCGGACCTCCGCGGCCTCAGCCGCCGCGCGCCCGGCCTGTCCTTTTGCCTGCTGGTCTTTTTGCTGTCTCTCGCCGGCATACCCCCGCTGGCGGGTTTCTTCGGCAAGTTCTACATCTTCTCTGCCGCCCTCAGCGCAGAGCCACATCTCGGCCTGCTCTGGCTTGTCCTGCTGGCCGTTGCCATGAGCGCCGTTTCGCTCTACTACTACCTGCGCGTGCTCAAGCAGGCGTACGTCGCTGAGTCTCCGGTTCGCGAACCGGCGCTGCGCATCGCCCTGCTCACGCGCCTCACCCTCTGGACGCTGGCCGCACTGGTGGTGCTCCTCGGCTGTTTCCCCGGAGTGCTGCTGGGATGGATCGGCCTCGGCTAACCGGCCAGCTTTGGCTCAGCCCGCCGCGCCCGGCTTGTGCGCGTACATCGCCGAGTCGGCCATCCGCTTCAGATCCTCTTTCGTCACTCCGTCTTCCGGATAGATCGCAATGCCGATGCTGGCTGCACCCTTTACCTGGTAGGCATCGATCTCCAGCGGCGTGTCCAGGCAGCGAGCCAGCCGCTGGGCAATCTCCTCCGCCTCGGTCCGGCTGCGCACCGTCGGAATCAACGCGATAAATTCGTCGCCGCCTACGCGTGCCAGCGTGTCCATGCCGCGCAGACTGTCGGAGAAACGCTGCGTCACAATCTGCAGAAAGAGGTCTCCTACCCGGTGACCGTAGAGGTCGTTGACCCGTTTGAACTGGTCCAAATCGATATAAATCAGGGCAAAGCGCGTCTTGTTTCGGCTGGCGTAGGAAATCACCTCATCCAGCCGGCTCTCCAGCAGGAATCGATTCGCGGCGTTGGTCAGCTGATCGTATTGCGAACGATGGACGAGCGTCTCGAAGAGCCGCCGATTGTCGATCGCCAGCGCCGCCAGGCTCGCGCCCATCTCCATCACTTCGCCGGCATGGCTGTCATATACATCGGCGCCGGCGACCACCAGCGACCCAAGCCGTTCGCCTCCGCCGGAGTAGATATCGCGCCGTACCAGCAGCGCAGCGCCATCCTCGGTCGGCGGTGCGCCAACACGCGTGCCATTGGGCAGCTCGCACCAGCAGGCGCGATCGCCCAACTGCCTGCTGATCAGGTGCAGAATCATCCGCAGCACATCATCCAGGTTCTGCTTGCTGTTGATCGCCTCCAGAACCCGCCCGCGCTCCTTCTCCAGATGCGCGATGCGCCGCTCGCGCGCGGCTTCGATCTCCATCGTCACCTGAATCTGGTTTGACTGGTGCCGCACCTTCCGCTGCAGCAGCATCGCCCAGATCAGCGCCGCCAGCATCAGAGCTAACAGCGCCGCGCTCAGAGACAGCAGATGCCGCACGGTCCACCACGGCGGGGCGGCCAGCACCGTCACGTCCTGCGGCGTCCGCATTTCGATGTCGAACCACCGCTCGGTATTCCAGGGCCCGCCGGCGCTTACGAAGCAAACGCCGGTCACGCGTACTTTGCTCCCGATCCGGTAATCCGGCAGCGAGAGCTGATCGAAATCCTGGTTCCAGACGGTGCGCGGCAGGATGGCCGAATACACATGCGGTCCCGCCTGAATGACCAGCGTGTCCTGGTGCCGCTCATGCACTTCGGCGGCCAGGGTTCCCTGCATTGAAACCACGTCATAGGGATAATGCCCGGACATTGCGTCGTCCCACTGGATCGCGACCGGCTGAATGAGGCGGATGGCCGCTGTGGGCAGAACATTCGCCTGGCCGATAGTCTCGGAATATTCGTGAGAATATTCATGCGGATACGGAAAGCCCACCACATCCACCACCTGCCCCACCTGCAGCGGCGATTCCTCGTATGTGTCCACCAAAACCGCCTTGCGGTCCGGCGTCTCCACCACCAGCTGCAGGCCCGGCTGGTACAGGGTCACGCTGCCGCGCACGCGCACGCGCTGGCTTTGGTCCACCACGTACGCCTTCGCCTCGATGCGCCCAATCTCCGCCAGAGGCAGCTTGCCGGGAGTATCGGTCGCGGGCTTCAGAATCTCCATCTGTTTTGCCGAACTCACCCACAATTCCGCCCCAATCTGCTGAAACTTACCGTCAAACAGGCCTCCGGCGACGCCGTCCAGCCTCACCTCGGAATCCAGCAGAGAAAGAGGATTCACCCCCGCTGTGTCCTCCATGTGAACGCGCACTGAGCCGCCGTCCATCTGCAGGTCGATCAGCAAATACGGCTGTTCGTCCCGCGTCGCCTGCGTCCCGGACTGGCCGTTCGCCGTGGGCGCTCCTTCGCGGCGCCGAATTCCGCTCACCGCATTGCGCCCGGCCGAGAACTGGAGCGTCGCAGAGCGGATGACTCCCGTGACGCTCACATAACGGCAATCGTTCGATCGATCCAGCAGCCCCCGCCAGTCGACCGGCAGCGGTCGGGGAAACGGACCCTTGCCGTCCGGTTCCATGTCGCTCGCTTTTATATTCGTTGCGAAGCTGGGAACCGTCGTACCCCGTACAACAACCGCGTCGCCCTCCTTGAGATCAGGTGGGTTCGCCGGGGGCACTACATAGATGCCACCCGTTGCATCCTGAACAAAAATCAGACCCTCGGTTGGCTGGTAATACGTCAGGATCGCGTGCAGCTCGACCGGTACGCCTGCTTCCACCTTGCTCGAAGCGAGTGCGCGGACCTGGGCAACTGTGGTCAGGATGCCTGCCGCTCCCGATCGAGCGGCGGTTCCGGCTGACTCCCGCTGCGGAATTGTCCGCTCCCCCCGGGCCGCAATTCGGTTCTGCGATACTGCGCCCAGGGATAACGTGCAGCATGCAATAAGAACCAGTCCCAGAGAATAATTCCGCAACGTTCCAACGCTCCGCAAATGCCGCTATCCAGAATTGCATCCACGAAGCAAGAATGTCACCCGAATTCTTAGAGGATTCTTAGGGATAAATTACTTTGGTGCTTCAGGTTGCACCATCGGACACACCCTTCCGTCCTTCGAAAACCAGCCGCGCCGCCGCCAAATCTGTGGCTCCCACCCCGAGGGATTTGAAGACCGTCCATCGCCCAGGGCCCGATATCTTCCGCGTTCCGGCCAGTATCTCCCCTATCTCGGCAGATATCGCCGCTCCTGACCCAATTATGTCCCCAGACTCGCGCAGAGCCGCCTCTCGCGACTCCACGACGACGTTGCCCTGCATCGCCGCGTCATCCAGCTCCCGTTTGCCGGGACCTACGGTTCCGACGGCGCAGACCAATGACCCCTCCGCCAGCCAGGCCCCATGTACCAGGGGCTCGTGGGTATTCGCCACGCTCACCACCACGTCGGCGCCGCGAATTGCCGCCTCCGCACTCTCCATCGCCCGCAATCCGAACTCCTCGGCGAACCGCTGCGCGTGCTCCGCCGTTCGGCTCCAGACCCGTACCTCCTCGAACCGCCGGACCATCTGCAGGGCCCGCACGTGGGACCGCGCCTGCACTCCGCTGCCCAAAATCGCCAGCACCCGCGCATCCTTGCGCGCCAGTGCCCGCGTGGCCACCGCGGAAACCGCCGCCGTCCGCATCTCCGTGATCAGCCGCCCATCCATCGCCAGCAGCGGCTCGCCCGTGTTCGCCGAGAGAAGCTGAATCACGGCCTGGTGCGTGGGCTGCTCCCGGTTCCTCTCATAGATGGTCACCAGCTTCACGCCCATCAGATCGCCATCGACTGCGGGCATCAGCGCAAAGATGCCCTCATGCTCCGGAACCCGCAGCACGCTGCGCAGCGGCTGCTGAATCCGGCCCGCCGACAGCTCGATCAGCGCCCGTTCAACCGCGGGAATCAGCGCCTCGTACGTCAGCAGCGACCGAACCTTCTCTTCGTCCAGAAAATCCACGCGCGAAGACCCCTTTTTCACTCACCCTGCCTACATCAGGCTCACTGCGTCCACATCCACAACGAGATTCGCCCGCGGAATCCCTGCCGCCTCCGCATGAGCCAGCAGGGCGCGCAGCGCCTGCTGCAATGCCTGGCGGCTCTCCGCTTTCATTACCAGGTGAAACCGGTAGATGCGCTTGATCTTCGCAATCGGCGCGCTTGCCGGGCCCAGCACCCGCACGCCCCGCAGCGTCGTTTGCTGGCACCAGCGCCCCAGCGCCGATGCCCAGCCCGCGGCCTCTTCCAGCCGCGGGCTCTGCAACAGTACGTTCGCCAGCGAGGCGTAGGGCGGATAGCGCATCGCCCGCCGAAAGCGCAGTTCCCGCTCCGCAAATGCTTCGAAATCGTGCTTCGCCGCAAACTGCACCGCATAGTGCTCTGGATGATATGTCTGCACAATCACCCGGCCCGGCAATGCCCCGCGCCCGGCGCGCCCCGAGACCTGCGTCAGCAGCTGAAACACCCGCTCCGCCGCGCGAAAATCCGGCAGCCCCAAAGCATAGTCGCACCCCACCACGCCCACCAGCGTCACACCGTGAATATCGTGACCCTTGGCAATCATCTGCGTGCCGACCAGCAGATTGATCTCGCCCGAGTGCAGCCGCAGCAGCAGCCGTTCCATATCGCCGCGCCCGCGCACCGTATCGCGATCCATGCGCCCGATGCGAGCCCCCGGAAATATCTCCTGCAGACGCTCCTCACCCTGCTGCGAACCGGCGCCCAAAAAGTAAAGGTACTCGCTCTCGCATTGCGGACAACGCTTCGGCACCGTCTTTTTGTAACCGCAATAGTGACACTCCAGCCGCGCCCCTGCCGCCTGCCCGTCGCCCGCCGCCACCGGCTTGTGGTACGTCAGCGCAATCGAGCAGTTTTCGCACTCCAGCTTCTCCCCGCAGGCCCGGCACACCACGACAAACGAATACCCGCGCCGATTGAGCAAAATGATGGCCTGCTCCCCGCGCTCCAGCGTCTCCTCGGTCGCCTCTACCAGTGCCCGCGCAAACAGCTGCTCTTTGCCCGTCTCCTCAAACTCGCGCCGCATATCCAGCAACTGCACCTCCGGCAGTGGCCGATCCTGCACGCGCTCCCGTATCTCGATGCGCCGGTACTTTCCCTGCGCCGCGTTCTGCCACGTCTCCAGCGATGGCGTCGCCGACCCCAGCACCACCGTAGCCCCGGCCAGCTTGGCCCGCATCACCGCTACATCGCGCGCGTGATAGCGCGGCATCGACTCCTGCTTGTAGCTCGAGTCGTGCTCTTCATCCACCACCACCAGCCCCAGATGCTCCACCGGGGCAAAGATCGCCGACCGCGTGCCCACCACCACCCGCGCCTCGCCGCGCCGGATGCGGTGCCACTGCTCGCCGCGTTCTTCCGGCGTCAGCTGGGAATGCAGCAGCGCCACCTCGGCGCCAAACGCGTGATGCAGCTGCGCCGCCATGGCCGGCGTCAGCCCAATTTCCGGCACCAGCAGAATCGCCGATTTGCCCGCGTCCAGCGTCCGCTGCATCGCCGCCAGGTACACCGCCGTCTTCCCTGACCCCGTCACGCCGTACAGCAGGAACGGCCGAAACTCCCCGCCTGCCACCGCTTCGCTCACCGTCTCCAGTGCCTGTGCCTGCGCCGCGTTCAACTCGTATTCGCTCCGCGCCAGCGCGTGCAGACTCGTCAGATGAAAATCCGCCGGGCGCTCCTCGATGCGCACCAGTTCCCGCTTCACCAGAGTCCCGAGGGTAGAAGCCGGAACCTCCAGGCGCCGCAGCTCCGCCACCGGCAACTGCCCGTCGGCCCCCGCCAGCTCCGCCAGGATCGCCTGCTGATTCTCATTCAGCTTCGGAAGCCGAACGCCCTCCACAAGAACCGCGTACCGAACCGTGCGTTTGGCGTCCCGCACCTCCGCGGCCGTCTCCCGCGCAATCCACTTTTTGCGGACCATCCCCTGCACCAGCCGAACGGATGCTCCTGCCGCTCGGCGCAGCGCTGCCAGCGTCATCGCCTCGCCCGATTCCAGCGCGTTTAGAATTGCATATTCCTGGTCCTGTTCCTGCGGAGATAACCGCGACCGCCGTGACGCACCCCGTTCCGCACCCGCAGCCAGTGCCTGCCGCCCCGCCTCCGCAATGCGGTACAACACCTTGCGCCGCACTTCGCCCATCAGCGGCAGCATCGATCGCAGCACTTCGCCCACCGGAGCCAGGTAATATTGCGCAATCCATCGCCCCAGTTCCAGAAGCTGCGGCGACAGCACCGGCTCCGCATCCAAAACGCCGAGCAGCGGCTTCGCGTCCACCGCAGGCGGCTCATCATGCACGCGGACCACGACCCCCGCCAGCTTCTCATTGCGAAACGGCACCAGCACGCGCGCCCCCACGCATGGGGCCGCATCGCCCACCGCGTAGGTAAAGGCGCGATCCAGCGGCACCGGCACGGCGACATCGCAAAAAGCAGGCATCGATTCTTTTTTGGAGCGTAACAGAACCGAACCGACGGAGCCTCCACAGCCAGTTCCCTGAATCCTGGCGGTGGCTCGTGAATCAGATGGGAAGTTCACGGAGGACACGCATGGCAGCAGAGAAAGTCGCATTCATTACCGGCGGCAACAAAGGCCTCGGCCTTGAAACCGCCCGCCAGCTGGGTAAGCTGGGCATCACCGTCGTCATCGGATCGCGCGACCCCGAGAAGGGCGCAGCCGCCGCGCAAAAGCTCAAGTCCGAAGGCATCCACGCCGAAGCCATCCGCCTCGACGTCACGAAGCCTGCTGACTACAAAGCCGTCTACGACTATCTGGACAAGCACTACGGCCGCCTCGACATTCTCGTCAACAACGCAGGCGTATCCAGGGAGAACTTTTTCGAGGGCAACAAAACCAGCACGACTTCGGCGGAGGTGCTCCACGACACCTTTGACACCAATTTCTTCGCGGTCATTCAGCTCACGCAAACGCTGTTGCCTCTCATCCGTAAATCGCCCGCCGGCCGTATCGTGAATCTGTCCAGCATTCTTGGCTCCCTCACGCTGCACGCCACGCCCGGCTCGCCGATCTACGACGCCAAGGCCTTCGCCTACGACGCCTCCAAGGCGGCGCTGAATTCCTTCACCGTCCATCTGGCGCACGAGCTGAAAGACACGAAGATCAAGGTCAACTCCGCCCACCCCGGCTGGGTGAAGACGGATATGGGTACCGACGCAGCCCCCATGGAGATCCCCGACGGGGCAAAGACCAGCGTTCGCCTTGCCACGCTGCCTGACGACGGCCCCACCGGCGGCTATTTCCACATGGATCAGGCACTGCCCTGGTAGTCGCGGCTGACAGCAGATAGCATCCGGCAGGCCGCGGAGTGCAGCGAACGTACTAGCGGCTGTCTGCTGGCTGTCTGCTGCTTCCCTTCAGTCCCAGCTCCCGCATCGCAATCTGCAGGTCCGCCCAGGCCTCTTTCTTCTGCCGCGGGTCGCGCAACAAATATGCCGGGTGATACGTGACGATGAGTTTCCGCCCCCGCGCCTGGTGGATGCGCCCGCGCAGCGCGCTCAGCGGGCTCTTTCCGCCCAGCAGGTACGTCGCTGCCGTGGAACCCAGCGCCACCAACACCTCTGGCCCGATGACATCGATCTGTCGGAAGAGGAACGGCGAGCAGGTATTCGCCTCCTGCGGCTCGGGCACGCGATTCTGCGGCGGCCGGCACTTCACGATGTTCGCGATGTACACCTGCTCGCGCCGAAGCCCCATCGCTGCAATCATGTTGTTCAGCAACTGCCCCGCCCGCCCTACAAATGGCAACCCCTGGGCATCTTCATCGGCGCCCGGGCCTTCGCCTACAAACATCAGCCGCGCATTTGGGTCTCCGTCTCCGAAGACAATGTTGTTCCGTCCCTTCGCCAGCGCGCACCGCGTGCAGTCTCCCAGGTCTGCGCGAATCGCCGCCAGCGCGGCAGCTTTCTCCTCTGGCGCCAGATTGAAACTCGGCTCATCCATGACAGGCAGAAACGGGGCCTTCGGCATCGGCGGCATCTCCAATGATTCCGCCTCAACAGCGGTATCTTCATTCTGATTTGCATCGACTTCTGTTACGTTCAGCGCAATCTCCGAAGCCGCGCTGGATGCGAAGTCCCCGGCCGCCACGTCTCGGCGGTAAAAGTCGAAGACGCCAAGATCGCGGAAGTATCCGATCCGCGCCCGCACCGCATCTTCTGTTTGAGGGGAAAGCCTGCTCGCCAACGTCAGTCTCCGGCTGCAACCGGCAGACCGGCGTCTGCCTCGGCCAGCACCTGCCGCGGCCGGCGCAGCGCCAAAATCTCGTCCAGCAAATGGTCCGCGAGTTCGCGCTTCGGCATCTCCGCCATTTCGATCGAGCGATCCTGCGTCAGGAAGGTCACCGCATTCCGGTCCGAATCGAACCCAACGCCCTCGCGTGAAACATCGTTCAGCACGATGGCGTCCGCGCCCTTGCGCATCAGTTTTTCGCGCCCATGGGCCAGCGCATCGTCTGTCTCCGCCGCGAAACCGATCACCAGCATCCCGGGATGCCGCAGCGCCACCACCTCGCGCAGAATGTCGCCCGTCGGCTCCAGGTCGAGGGTCAGCGGCCCGCTGCGCCGCAGCTTCTGCCCAGCCTGCACCTTCGGCCGATAATCCGCCACTGCCGCGGACTTGATCACAATGCTCGCCTGTTCCAGCCGGCTCAGCACCGCTTGCCGCATCTCCTCGGTTGTCGTGACCGAAACCACTTCGCAGTCCGCCGGTGCGCGCAACGCCGTCGGCGCGGTCACCAGAATCACGCGCGCTCCGCGCTTCTGCGCAGCTTCCGCCATGGCGTAGCCCATCTTGCCGCTGGAGCGATTCCCGAGGAACCGCACCGGATCCAGCGCCTCGCGCGTTCCGCCCGCCGTCACCAGCACGGTTTCGCCCACCAGATCGTTGCGATGGTGCAGCACGCTCAGCACCGCTTCGACAATCGCCTCGGTCTCCGCCAGCCGGCCGGCGCCGGTCATGCCGCACGCCAGATAACCGCTCTCCGGCGACACGATCCGCACATTGCGCGTGGCCAGCGTCTCCACATTCGCCTGGGTCGCCGGGTGCTGCCACATGTTCACGTTCATGGCCGGCGCCACTATCACCGGAGCCGTCGTCGCCAGATACAGCGTGCTCAGAAAATCGTCGGCAATGCCGATGGCGAACTTCGCCAGGATGTTTGCCGTCGCCGGAACCACCACCAGCGCATCCGTCGTCTGGGCGGCATCCATGTGCTCAATCGACGAAGCTGCGCTGCCGCCCGATTCATCGGGCGTCTCCCACATGCCGGTGATCACTTTGTGTCCGGTGAGAGCCGCGAAGGTCAGCGGCTGCACAAATTGCTGCGCCGCCTGCGTCATCACCACGTGAACGTCCAGCGCGTGCTTCTGCAGCGCGCGCACCAGTTCCGCAGCTTTATACGCGGCAATGCCGCCGCAAACGCCGACCGTCACTTTCATAGTGTGATCTTACGCTTACACCCACCAACCAAAAATCGTGACGCATCCGCGCGCTGCATCTTTTGGCTACGACGCAAATTTCGGGATATCCGGAGCGTCAACGTCCGGCTTGATAACCGGCGTGTCCTGGCCCTTGACGTACGCAATCTTCCCCGCGGCAATTTCAGCCTGCGCCACCTTGCACGCCTTCCGCGATTTGCTTGCTACCAGCGGCTCCGCCCCATTCTGCAATTGACGGGCGCGCCGCGCGGCTACCAGGACATAACGAAAATTACTGTCGTACTCATGTTCGATCGCCATTACTGCTCCTCATGAGAACTGCATGACCCTACGACTGCAGACTCGGCTCCGGCACTCCAAACGCCCGCAGTACCGGCTGAATCCGCGCTTCGGAGTTCGCCTGCCGGCAACTTTCCGCGATCTCCATCAGCCGCTCTGCGTCCCCCGAATTTTCCGCCGGAACTCCGTCCCGCCGGAACCGCTCCGCAGCTACGACCGCCGCCATTTCCTCCACAGCGCGGTCCAGAATATCGTTGACGAGAATATAACCATAATCCCGGTAATTCTCAATCTCCTCGCGAGCTTTCGCCAGGCGCTTGCGGATTATCTCTTCCTGCACGCTGCCTTCCGCGCGGCTGCGGTTCCGCAGCCGGTACGCCAGCACCTCCGGCGAGGGTGGCATGAGGAAGATCGATATCGCGCTGGGCATCTTCCGGCGCACCTGCGCCGCGCCTTGCACGTCGATGTCCAGCAGCAGGTCTTTGCCCGCCGCAAAGGCCTCGCCCAGCGTGCTGCGCGCTGTCCCGTAGTAATTCCCGAAGACCTCCGCGTACTCCAGGAACTCGCCATTCCGGATCATCTTCTCGAAATGCTCGCGCGTCGTAAAGTGATACTCCCGCGAGTCCACTTCCGACCCGCGCGGCCCCCGCGTCGTCCAGGAAACGGAAAACTCGAGCCCCGAAACCAGCGAGCGCAGCTGATTCACCAGCGTCGATTTGCCCGAGCCTGACGGCGCCGAAATGATGAAGAGAATCCCAGCCAATCGATCGTTTCCTTTTCCCGCTGCCTGATTGCTAACCGCTACACGCTGTCCGCTGATCGCTACTCCAGGTTCTGCACCTGTTCCCGCGCCTTCTCGATCTCCGACTTCATTCCCAATCCCGCTTCCGTGATGCGCGTCCCGTTCCCCGCCACGCCGCTGGTCTTGGAAAGCAAAGTATTCGCCTCGCGGTTCATCTCCTGCAACAGAAAATCGAGCTTCTTCCCCACTTCGCCGCCCTGATCCAGCAATCCGGTGAAGTGGTCGATGTGCGTCCGCAGCCGGGTCACTTCTTCCTCCACGTCGCTGCGCTCCGCGATCAGCGCGGCCTCCTGCAAAATGCGATCCTGTTCGAAGCCGCCGTCGATCATCGTCTTCATGCGCTGCGTTAACCGGTCGAAGTACGCCTGCTGCACCTTTTCGCGCAGCAAAGCCGCTTCGTCGACCACACCACGCAGCCGTTGCATCCCCGCGCGCATCTCTTCAGCCAACGCTGCGCCCTCCTGAGCACGCATCGCGTTCAGCGCGTCCACCAGCGCATCCACTTCGCGCAGCACAGCTTCCTCCAGCCCACGGAGATCTTCCTCGCTGCTGCGCGCCTCGGCCATCAGCACGCCCGGCAAACGAAACACCGAGTTTAAATCCGGTTCCCCTTGCAGCCCATGCTCCGCCGCCGCCGCGCGAAACGCCTCCACGTACGCCGCCACCAGCGCATGGTCGTAGCCCGCGTCCGCTTTCTGGCTGCGCTCCAGATTCAGCGTCACCTCCACGTGTCCGCGCTTCAGTTTTTCTTTCAGGATGCGCCGCAGCTGCATCTCCACGGCTTCGGTGCCCGAAGGCAGCCGCATATGCAGATCCAGGAACCGATGGTTCACGCTCTTCAGGCTCAGAGAAAAGCCGAGCGTCTCAGAAGCCCTGCCCGCTATCCGGGCAAACCCCGTCATGGAATACACCGGCTGCGCCGCGTCGCTCATCCTTCCGTCTTTCCCGTCAGCGCAGGCTCAGCGCCCGCAGTCAGATGATTTCCCGAGCCTTCTTCGCCCGGCCCGTTGTGGTTCCCGTTCGCCTCGCCCATATCCATAAACTGTAACCGATACAGTTTCTGATACGTCGGCGAAGTCTGCAGCAGTTCCTCGTGCGTGCCGGTCGCTGTGATCCTGCCCTGCTCCAGCACCACGATTCGATTCGCACGCCGTATCGTCGACAGCCGGTGCGCGATCACCACGGCTGTGCGTCCCGTCATCAGATTGCCCAAAGCCTTCTGCACCAGCGATTCGCTCTCGGCGTCCAGGGCCGAAGTAGCCTCGTCCAGAATCAGCACCGGAGCGCCCTTCAGGATCGCCCGCGCAATCGCCAGCCGCTGCCGCTCCCCGCCCGACAGACGAAAGCCCTTCTCGCCGATAAACGTGTCGTATCCTTCCGGCATCCGTTCGATAAAGTCGTGCGCCAGGGCCGCCTTCGCCGCGTCCACCACCCGCGAAAACGGCACATCCGGCTGCCCGTAGGCAATGTTGTTGCGCACCGTGTCGTTGAACAGGATCGTCTCCTGAGTCACCTTTCCAATCTGCGTGCGCAGCGCTGCCAGGCTCAGTTCCCGCACGTCGATCCCGTCCATCGTGATCCGGCCGCCGGTTACATCGAAGAACCGCGGAATCAGATTCACCAGCGTCGACTTCCCTGCCCCGCTCGGCCCCACCAGCGCCACCACTTCGCCGCGATGGATAGTCAGGTCGATATCCTGCAGCACCACACGCGGACCCTCGGCCTCGCCCGCTCGCTCGGGATAGCGGAAGTTCACGCCCTCCAGCACGATCTTGTCCTGGAATCCCTTCAGCGTCCGCGGATGCTTCGCTTCCACCACTTCGTCCTGATCGTCCATGAAGTCGAAGATCGCTGTCGATGCGCCGGCTGCCTGCTGGAAATTGTTGTAGTAAATCCCAAACCGCCGGATCGGGTCGTACATCTTGAACAGCGCCACGATAAAGGCGAAGAACACCCCCTCCGGCATCGCCCTGTGGCCGATCTGGTTGCGCCCCAGCAGCAGCAGCAGCGCGATGGCCACCGCGCCGATGAAGTCCATCAGCGGCGACGTAATGGCCTGCGCGCGCACCGATCGCAAATTGGCCCGGAACAGCTTCCGCGCCGCCTGCCGGAAGCGCAGCAGCTCCCAGAACTCCATGTTGAACGCTTTGACGATGCGGTTCCCGGTGATCGTCTCGTGCAAAATGTTCTGAATGTCTGCCAGCTTGTCCTGCCCGCGCCGCGTCGTCCGCCGCACGTCGCGCCCGATACGCCGGATCGACGCCGCCACCACCGGGATAAAGATCAGCAGCACCCAGGCCAGCTTCCCGCCCAGCCCGATCACCACCACAATCATGCACAGCAGTGTGCACAGCTGCTGCAGAAAATCCGACAGCACCGACGACGCCGCATACTGCACGCGCTCGATATCGTTAATCAGCGCGGAAAGCAGCGTTCCTGTCGTGTGTTTCTGAAAGAACGACACCGACCGCCGCAGAATCGCCTCGTACAGGTCGTCGCGCATGTCGGTGATCATGCCGAAGCCGGCATAGTTCGCCAGATACGTCCCCGCGTAATCGCAGATTCCCTTCAGCAGCGTCGACGCAACAAATGCAAAGGCGATGGTCGACCAGTCGTTGTGGATCCAGTGCGGCACCAGCAGTTCCGGGCGCAGGTTGATGTGCCAGCGCTCGCCCAGCGTTCCCAGCAGCGGTGTGTTCTTGGCGTGACTCGTCGCTCCCGGGTTGAGCACGTTGTCGAAGATCGGCCCGATCAGCAGAACCCGAAACGCATCCATGAGTCCCACGCCCGCAGCCAACACCACCGCCGACAGCGCCTGAAGCCAGTACCGGCGCGCGTAATACAGCAGGCGCCCAAATCGCTTCATGCGATGAAAGGCTCCGGCTCCTGGGTATGGAACATCCCTCTATTCTAGCCAGGGGACCGTCCGGATCACGGAAATTGCGTACCCAACCCGGTAACCGAAGGAATCTACGGAGAATCCCGCAGTTCCACCGCCACCGGCTACCCGCTCACGGGCCAGCCGCTCCTTCGCTAAACGCCTCTTAGCTAACGCCTTCTCAGCTTCTTTACAATGCCCCTATATGCTCGCCACGTCCCTGTCTGACGCCGAAGCGCGTGCCCGCAAGATCAAGCTCATCGTCTTCGACGTCGACGGCGTCCTGACGGACGGCGGCATCTGGATCTTCCCCGCCCCTGCAGCCAGCGCCACCACCGGCGACCACGCTGCACAGATGGAGAGCAAAGGCGGCTACGCCATCTCCTCGCAAACCATGATCGAGGCCAAAGGCTTCAACGCCCACGACGGCTCCGGTATCTCCCTCGCCCGCCTGGGCGGTATGAAATGCGCCATCGTCACCAAGCGCATCTCGGAAACCGTCGCCCTCCGCGCACGCGATCTCCGTCTCGAATATGTTTACATGGGGCAGGCATGCAAGATGCAGTCCGTCCGCGAGATGATGGCGAAAGAAAAGATCGGCCTCAACGAGATTGCTTACGTGGGCGACGACGTGATCGATCTGCCTGTGATGCGCGTCTGCGGCTTCGCTGTTGCAGTGGCCAATGCCCGCGAGCAGGTCAGGGCCGCCTCCCACTACGTCACGCCGCATGAAGGCGGCCACGGCGCTGCGCGCGATGCCATCGAGTTCATCCTCGCCGCTAAGGGTATTCTCGAGCAGACCATCGAACAGTACATCGACGAGCGCAATCCTTTGCCGGCCACGATGGACATCGGCCAGGGCGGAATTTGAAGACCAGAACGCAGAGCGCTGGGCGCACGGATCGGAGAGGACCGGCCGTCACGCCGCCGAAGCGCTTTCCCTCGCGCATCCTCGTCACCGCATTCCTTGTCTGCCTCGTGGCCGGAGCATCGTGGTGGTTCATGGCGCGCGCCTCCGGCATCCAGTGCGACTCGCTCGCGCCGCTCACCGTCCTTGCCACGCTGGCAGCCTTCCTCATTTCCGTCTGCTTCCGCCAGATGGGCCGCTATCGCGCACGCTCTGCCCGCTGGTTTCTCTTCGGCTGCATTCTGCTCGCCGCGGCCACCCTCTTCACGGATTTCCGCTACGTCCGCCGTTATCGCGGGTCCTGCGATCAACCCCGCCAGCCGATGCAGCAGCGGTGAAGCGGGCAGCTTGCCGCCGGCTACCGGCTCCCGCCAATCTCAGCTACGCGCCCGGCCATCGGCGCACTCTCGTCCAGAAATCCCTTCACCACAGGCCCAACGCGGTCCGCGCACTGTGCGGGCGCCAGATGCCCACAGCCATCGAAGATCTCCAGTTCCGACTGCGGTACATCTTCGTGCATCGCCTCGCCCACCGCCACCGGGATCACATGATCCTGCTTGCCCCACACGATCAGCATCGGCATCTGCAGCGTGCTCAGTTTGCCATCCAGCAGGCTCTTCTGCGTCAGCATGGAATCCAGGTTTCGCTCCACCACCCATCCATGCCGCCCCACAAACCGGAAAATCGCTTTCTGGATGAATCCCGGCACGTGCGGCGCGCCGTTCGGCATCAGCAGGTCATCCAGTTTCTGCAGTTTTTCGGGGGTATTTGGCGCAAACACGTTTGTGTCAAAGGTCAAATTCCAGCGCAGGCCCGCGCTGTCAAAGACCATCAGCCGCCGGATGCGCTGCGGCTGATCCAGCGCCACGTGCAGCGCGATCCAGCCGCCCATAGACCATCCGCCCAGATCCGTGTGCGCGAGATGTTCGTGGTCCATAAAGGCTTCCACCGCACCGGCCAGCTCCGGGATCGAATACTGCGCGGTGCGCGGCCAGTCCGACCGCCCATACCCAGGCAGATCGAGCGCGTAGACACGGTGACCATCGCGCACCAGTTGCGGCATCAGGCTGGCCCAGTCTTCCGCGCGCCCGCCCAGCCCATGCACCAGCACCACAGGGTCGCCGGAACCGCCCACAAAATAGTGGATCCGCACCTGCCCCACATTCCCGAACGGAATCTCCGTGTACTCGCTCTGAATCCCGGCCAGCAACAAGCGCGCCTGGGTCGCGGCCACCAGAAGCGCCAGCGGGCGCACCCACGCGAGGACAATCACGGCCACGGCCAGCGGAATAAGCCCCATCAGCAGCCGGCGCAGGATCCGAAGAATCCGGCGCCGCCGTTTTTGAACGGGGATCGCGGTTGTCGCCATGCGCGGTCGGGCACCCTCCTGCCGTGACCCTTCTGCCCTTGTTAGATGACGTCTGCGGCAGGAAGTGATCAGGGAACATGTGCCGCCATGCGCCATGCCTTCCGAATCACTTCAACCGTCAGCGGCGTCAGTCCGTCCAGGTCGTCCGGTCCCGCCCAGCGCCCCTCCAGCGCGTCGGTGGCGCATGCGACCGGCCTCAGCACGTCCGCTCCGCCCGTCACGCGGCAAAGAAAATCCACCAGCACATAGTGATAGCGAACGCGCCCATCCGGATCGCGGGCGATGCGGTCAAAGGCCTGCACAATGTCCACCGGCTCCACGGCCAGCCCGGTTTCCTCGAGCACTTCCCGCCGGATCGCCTCTTCCAGCGTTTCACCCAGTTCTACCGCGCCGCCTGGCAGCGACCACTCGCCCTTGAGCGGCTCCTGCGCGCGCCGGATCAGCAGCACCATCGGCCCTCGCGCCGCATCCTCAGCCACAATCACCGCACCCGCGCCGGCAATCGGAGCGTCAGGATATTCACGCTTCACGGTATTTTGCGTCTCCTGCGAACCCTCGCCGAGGCCCGTTCCGCCTGCCACCCGGCTTTGGCCGGCCGCTCGTTAGCTAACCGTTTCTCAGCTGCCCTTACAGGTTCATCGGCTTCCCATACTCGCCGTCGAAGACCGTCCGCTGCATGCTGAATCGGCCGCCATCGAATTTGTCTGGTCCCTGCAGATGCCCGATGGCCAGCAGCGCCACGACTTCATAGCTCAGAGGCAGCCGCAGCACCTCGCTCACCTTGTCCGCCTCATATCCCTCCATCGGGGCAGTATCGTAGCCCAGCACTTCCGCCATCCACATCATGCTGGTGAAGGCGATCATCACGTGCCGGTTCAGCCACGCCGTCAGGTTGGGATGGTTCCCCAAATATTCCGGGATGTTCGCCCGCGCCTGTTCGGCATAGTTTTCCAGCATGCCTCGCTCGCGGCCCATGCGGATCATTTCCTCCATATCGGTCCGCCATCCGTCCTGGTCGCCGCACGCGACGATGACCGCGGAAGCCTCTTCCACCTTTGCCTGGTTGAAACTGGCTGCGCGCAGCCGGCGCCGCTGCTCCGGCGTCCGCACCACGACAAACCGCCAGGGTTGCAGGTTGTATCCGCTCGGCGCTTTCAGGCCCGCTTCCAGAATCCTCTTCAGATCGGCATCCGGAATCGGTTCCCCGTCAAAACTCGGTGTCGCTCTGCGTTGTTCGACCGCTTCACTCAGTGGTTTTTCCATACGACCGCTCATAACCAAGGCTCACCCTGTCTGTCTTTTCTGATTGCTTGTTGCACGACCTTGTTGTCCGGCAGGGGGAGAAGAATTCTCAATCTGATCGATCGGCAGTTCCAGCGCGAACGGATGCTGATTGTTCGGCGTGTTCGCGTAAACCCAAAGGCCGTGAAACGCTTCCTTCAGCTCCGGGTGCTGTTCCAGGAGCGCGCGCATCACACTGGTCACCTGGGCGCGTGCCGCCACGGGATCCTGAGCCGGCGTGGCCTGGTACTCCACCACCAGGTCGAGCTGATTGGAAAGTTCGCCGGTGTGCAGGTTGGTCACACTGTAAGTCTGCCCGCCGGCGCTCAGGTGCAGCGGCTCGCCATCCGGCAATCCATCCGGGCGCGCCTGCTCGGCTTCGCGCTGCAGCTTCTGCAGATTCGGGCTGGTCAGAAAATCCACCGGGGCCAGAATGAACTGCGCGGTCTGATAGTAGAAATAGGCGTCCCACAACTGCTTTTTTGCAGCGTAATCCCGCGCCTGCTGCCAGAACCAGACGCCGTCATGCCCGCCCATGGTCATCGGCCGAGTGAAGAATCCCGCCAGCTTCCACGTGGAGCTGCCTGCGGGGTCGTTGGCCAGCACCATCGAAAGCGCCTGCGCATTCGCGACTCCCGTGGCGTGAACCACCGCCAGCGCGTACTTGCCGGGCGGCAGATTCGGAATGCTGATCTCCACGGTCAGGGTAGACGATGGCAGCCCGCAGAAAAACTCCGCGTCCCCGGCGGCCTTCAGATCGGTGGCGTCGAGCAGGTACATCTCGTCCACAGTCAGGGTCGCGTGCTGCAGGGGGGCTTTAACCGCCTCAATCGAACTGGCAATGCCGCTGAACTGCGCCGCCACCGCACTGATCGTCTGCGCCTGGACCGCGGCCGTGTCGCCCGCCTGCACGTGGCCGGCGATCGCCATCGCCGCCAGCCGCAACTCGCCGCGCTGGTCGCCGCTCATCTGCGACTGCGTCGTGCAGGTCAGGCCGAATGCCGGGACCGCCAGAAGCAGCAGCACCATCGGATGCAGGATTCTTTGCAATCCGATCCCAACGCGGCGGCGCATTTGTGTCCGTCTTTCCATCAGGAAGTGTGAGCAAAATCGAATCACTGCTAGTCTAGTACACAGGAGCGGCCAACCTGCGGGCGCAACCGGTCCCTCCGCCCGCACACGCAAGTTCAATGCACTCGAGACTCCCTTCCCGATGTCTCTCTGCCCTGGCAGTTGCCACGCTGGCGTCAGCCTGCGCCGCCCAGGTGATGCAGGCCCCCGGAACCCTGCCCGATGGGCGGCGTGTTCCCATTCCCGGCGCGTGGCAAAGTTCGCCGCAGAGTCAGACGCCTTCGCTGCCGGCTGCTGGACCCCTGCAGCCCGCCCATTCTGCGCTGACTGCCGCCTCCCCCTCCACACCGGCGTCGGTCCCGCCCACTGTTGCTGCGGTCGCGCCGTCGCTGCTCGATCATCCTGCCGAGCCGGCGAAAGTCCTCCTTGCCGCCGGCGAGCTCTCGGTCGACGCAAACAACTCGAGCCTTTCCGCCATCCTGCATCAGGTCGGAACCTCCAGCGGCATGACGATTGAAGGGTTGGACGAGGATGCGCGCATCTTCGGCAGCTACGGCCCCGGCAGCCCGCGCGACATTCTCTCCGCGCTGCTCGATGGCGCGGGCTACAACGTGATGATGTTCGGCGTTACCGAAGCCGGCGCTCCACGCGAACTCGTGCTCAGTGCTCGCAGCAGCGCGCCTCTCGCCACCGGGCAACCCGCAAGTCTCGCCCGCGACGATGAGGACCAGGACGAACTCCCTGTGAACAACTATCCGCCCGCAGGAGAAATCTCACCCGTGGCTCGTCCACCCGTGGCTCCCTCTTCCCAGCAAAGCCCCAACAGCGGCGTGAAATCGCCCGCGCAAATGCTCCAGGAACTCCAGCAACTGCGTCAGCAGCAACAGCAGCAACAACCCCAGTAGCTCAACGGCTGCCCCGTCAGGGTTTTCTGAATCGCGTAGCAACACTGCTAGCCGCATTTTCGCTAACCGATCTTCTGTTGGACGCTTCCCTGGCTTCCCACCGGCCGTGGCCACCGCGCCTCGATGGTTGTCGTAATTCCCCCGCGCGGCCGGAAATCGCCCTTCACCACCGCCCACACCGGATCGCACGCCCGCACCACGTCCTCCAGCACCTGGTTCACCACGTTCTCCTGGAAAATCCCAAGATTCCGGTAGCAAAAGAGATATTCTTTCCACGATTTCAGCTCGAGGCAGCGCTCCCGCGGCATATACCGCAGCGCGATGGTGCCGAAGTCCGGCAGCCCCGTCTTTGGACAGACGGATGTGAACTCCGGATCGTCGATAACAATCTCATAGCCTGGAAACTGATTCGGCCACGTCTCGATCGCAGGGAAATCGAAATCGAGCCCGGCCTTTGCGTGTTCGTCGGTGTAACGAGTTACTGAAGACATAATTTCATTCTAAAGGTCGGCGGCGAACCCTCCTCAAAGCACTCCCGCACCACCCTGGCGGTCCATGTCATGACACCCCGGTTACCAACCCGCAAGTTTCACATTTCCGAAGCCTAAAGCCCCCCAGGTGAGTCCTATATACTGACAAACGGTTCTATTGATAATGGCGAGGCAGGCAAGGTCGAATACGGCGCGGATCTGGATCATCTCCGCCGTGGCGCTCATAGCGCTTTTTTATGTCGTTCACCTGTTGACGCGGAGTAAGCTCCCCATCCGCGTCGCTGCGGCCACCATGGGTCCGCTCAGGAGCACCGTGGCCAGCAACGGCAAGGTGCAGCCTCAGCCCCAGTCCAATTACGAGGCCCATGCCCCTTACCCGGGAGTGGTTCAGGCTGTCTACGTCCACGAGGGCGAAAAGGTTCCTGCCGGTAAGCTGCTGCTCGCTATGGACGACACCGAAGCCCGGGCCCGCGCCGCCACCGCATTCGCGGGTTTGAAAGGCGCTGAAGCTGCCTGGCAGGCAGCCCAGCACGGTGGAACCCAGGAAGAGCGTCTTTCCCTCACCGGCGAATTGCAGAAAGCCATAATCGACCGCGATCAGGCCCAGCAGGACCTGGATGCCCTGCAGAAACTCGAGGCCACTGGCGCGGCGTCTCCCAGCGAGGTCAATGCCGCCAAATATCGCCTCGCCGCGGACAACAGCTCCATTCAGGTCCTGCAGCAGCGGCAAACTTCCCGCTACGACGCAGCCGACCTGGCCCACACCAAAGCCGCCCTCGACAACGCCCAGGCGGCCTACGGCGCCGCCGAGGACGCCCTCAGCCAGGCGATCGTTCATGCTCCCTTTGCCGGCACCGTGTACTCCCTGCCTGTTGCCCGCACCGAATACGTGCAGCAGGGCGACCGCCTGCTCTCGATGGCAGATCTCGACAAACTGCAGGTTCTTGCCTACTTCGACGAGCCCGAGATCGGCAACCTTGCCGTTGGGCAGCCGGCTACGATCGTCTGGGACGCCCGCCCCGGTGAGCTCTGGCACGGCCACATTGTGCGCCTGCCTTCCACCATCATTACCTATGGCACGCGCAACGTCGGCGAGGTTCTCGTCTCTGTGGACGACGCTGACGGAGCCCTGCTCCCCGACACCAATGTTCGTGTGACCATCACCATTGCCAACGAATCCAATGTTCTGACGGTTCCGCGCGACGCCCTCCATATCGAACAGGGCGCAACGTACGTTTACCGTGTGCACGGCAATACCCTGCACCGCGTTCCGGTTACCGTGGGTAAGCTGAACCTCGTCGACGTGCAGATTGTCAGTGGCATTCAGGCGGGCGACCAGGTGGCCACCACCACCACCAACGGCCAGCCGCTCATCGACGGGGTGCCTGTCCAGATCGTGCAGTGAGGAGATAGTTTTGCGGAAATCGCTGTTCATCTACGGAATCCTTCTTTTGCTTTGCGCAGCCTCGTTTGCTATGCCTTCCGTTGCCGTCGACCCCGTTCGCCGCGACCTGAATCTCGGCCGCGCCGACGATGCTTTGCTCAAGCTCGATGCCGCGCTCGCGCAGGATCCTTCCGACGCCGACGCACACAACCTGCGCTGCCGCGTTTACTACGAGGAACAGCAGTGGGAGAAGGCGATCCGTGACTGCGAAGCTGCCGTCAAGTCCGATCCTTCCAGCAGCAACGATCATCTCTGGCTGGGCCGCGCCTACGGCCAGAAGGCTGCCCACAGCTCTCTGGTGTCCGCTTACAAGCTCGCGCGCAAAGTCGTCGCTGAGTTCCAGCAGGCCGTCCAGCTCGATCCGCGCAACGCCGATGCTCTTTCTGATCTGGGCGAGTTCTACGTAAGCGCGCCCGGCGTCGTCGGCGGCGGCGTCGGCCGCGCCGTGTCCCTTGTGCCGCAGTTGCAGTCAGTTAGTCCTGCCGACGCTCTTACGCTCGAGGCGCGCATCGCTGAGTCCAGGAAGGACTACGCCGACGCCGAGGCGGATCTGAGTGCCGCCATCGCGCGGTCTCCGAGCCCCGCCGCCGCCTGGATGAACCTGGCCGCGTTCTACCGCCGCCACGGGCGCATCGACGACATGATTGCCGCCGCCCACACCGGAGCCGCGCTCGATCTTCACCACGGGGCCGCCCTGGTCGACGGTGCCAGCAACCTTGACGAGGCGCGGCGTGAGCCCGATACCGCCATCCAGTGGCTGCAGCAATACCTCAACTCCCGCGCGCAGTCGGAAGACGCGCCTGCCTTCGCCGTCCGCGCCCAGCTTGCCTCGCTGCTCGTCCACCAGGGTGACGCTGCCGACGCCGAGCAGCAACTGGCTGCCGCACGCGCTCTGGCCTCCGGCTTTCGCCTTCCTTCCTTCGGCGGCGCCGCCTTGGCAGGCCGATGACAGTAAACTCAGAACGATGCCCAATGTGCAATGGCTCTATCCGGCAATTCGAAAATCGGCGCTGGGCATCGCCGCTCTTCTCGCTCTGCTGGCGCCTTTCGCTGCTTCTGCGCAGATTTCTCTTTCCACAGCCGTCGAGCTGGCCGAAAAGTCCAGCCCCGGCGTCCGCTCCGCCGTCGCCAATGTCCAGCGCGCCACCGCGGCTCTCGCTGAGACGAAAGACGCCTACATTCCTAACTTCGTGCTGGGCGTCGGTCCGGGGTATGCTTACGGCTTCCCGCTCGGTTACCCGTCCTTCTTTAACGCAAACTCAACCTCCCTCGTCCTCTCGTGGTCGCAGCGCGATTACATCCGCGCTGCCCACGCTGCTCTGAACTCCGCCAATCTCAACCTCAAAGATGCTCAGCAGCAGGTGGCTCTTGATGTATCCCTCGATTACGTCGAGCTCAATCACGACCTTGCCGAGATCGCCGCGCTGGACGAGGAGAAAGCCTTCGCAGGCAGCCTCGTCTCCATCGAAGAGGACCGCGTCCTGGCCGGCGTCGATCCGCGCGTCGACCAGTTGCAGGCTGAACTGACCGCAGCGGAGATCGACGAGAAGCGCATTCACCTCCAAAACGATGCCGACGAGATGCGCCAGAAGCTGGCCCACCTCACCGGCCTCCCCGCCGAGGGCCTCACGACCATCGGCAGCAGCATTCCTGCGGCGCCAGCCCTCAGCCCCAACGAGGCCCAGGGTGGAACCCAGAGCAACCCGGGAGTATCTGCCGCCTACGCGAATGCCAGGTCGAAATCCTATATTGCCTACGGCGACGAGAAGCAGAACTACCGCCCGCTGGGCATCTTCGGCGCTCAGTACAGCCTCTTTGAGAAGACTCCGGGCTACACGCAGTACTTTCACGGCTTCCAGTACAACAACGTGGAGTTCGGAGTGCAGCTGACGTTCCCCTTTTTCGACGCGACTCGGCGCGCCAAAGCCCGCGAGTCCGCTGCGGATGCCGCCGAGGCGCAGGCTAAGGCCGATCAGTCCCGCGACACCGTCAGCGAGCAATCTCTGCTCGCGCGCCGCACCATCCTCGAACTCCAGGCCGAGCAGCGCGTAGCCCAGATTCAATCTGAGCTGGCCCAGGAGCAACTCAAAACCATCGACGCCGAGCTGACCAGCGGCCCCGGCTCCCCGACCGCCCAGCCCGTCGCCCCCACCGCCGCAGAGAAAGCTCACATCGACGAGCGCGAGCGCTACGAAGACCTGCTCGACACGAACTTCTCTCTGATGAAAGTCGAGCTGAATCTCCTTCGCATGACCGGCCAGATCACCGACTGGGTCAGCTCATCGCTGAAGTAGAGAAGCCGACACCGGCTCCGAGCCTCGCCGCGCGGGATTACCGCATGAACGCGAGAATCGCCTGATTCGTCGCCAGGGCGGCCACATAGGCCAGAATGCTCATGTAAGTGAACTGCAGGGCTGGCCAGCGCCAGCTGTTGGTCTCGCGGCGGACGATGGCGATCGTCGAAGTGCACTGCATGGCAAAGGCGAAGAAGACCACCAGTGCCATCGCTCCGCCCAGCGTGAGGTCGTGGCGCAGCGCAGCCTGCAGACCAAGGGAGTGGGTCGTCGGGTCGGCGCCATACAGCGTGCCCAGCGTGCCCACGATCACTTCACGGGCCATCACCGATGTCAGCAGGCCGATGCCGATCTTCCAGTTGAAGCCCAGCGGCCGAATGATTGGCTCGATGAAGTGGCCGATCCGCCCAATCACGCTTTCGCCGAGCGAGGCATGGAAGGGCACGTGGCTCAGGATCCAGAGCACCAGCGTGACGGCCAGAATGACGGTCCCCGCCTGGCGGAGAAAGACCTTGCCGCGGTCGACGAGGCGCAGGCCGAGCGAGCGCACGGTGGGCAGCCGGTACTGCGGCAGCTCCAGAATGAAGGGCGCCGACGAAGCCTTCAGGATCGACGACTTGAGCAGCCGAGCGGTGGCCAGTGCGGCGAGAAAGCCCAGCACGTACAGCGAGAGCATGACGGCGGCGCGGAGGCCGAAAAAGTCGCCCAGCAGCGGCTTGTTCGGGATGAAAGCCGCGATCATGAGCATATAAATGGGCAGCCGCGCGGAACAGGTCATAAAAGGTGCGACCAGGATGGTGGCAAAGCGGTCGCGCTTGTTCTCAATGGTGCGCGTGGCCATAATGGCCGGCACGGCGCAGGCGTAGGCCGACAGCAGAGGAATGAACGCCTTGCCGTTGAGCCCGATCGACCGCATCACCCGGTCGGCGATCAGCGCGGCGCGGGCCAGATAGCCGGAATCTTCGAGGACCCCGATGAAAAGGAAGAGCAGCAGAATCTGGGGGAGGAATACCAGAACCGACGCGACGCCGCGCCAGACTCCGTCGATGGCCAGCGATTCCAGCCAGCCGTGACCGAGCAGTGGGGCAACTGCATCGCCGGCGGCGTTGAGAAGATTGCCGAAGCCATCGGAGAGCGGCTGGCCAATGGCAAAGACCACCTGAAAAACGGCGAAGACGACGGCCAGGAAAACCAGTGGTCCCCAGGCGCGATGCAGCAGGACCCCATCGATGCGCTTCGTCGCCTGGTTGGAGACCGGCGCTTTGTATTTGGTGCGGGTACTGATGCCGGTGGCCCACTGGCGATAGGAGCGGGGATTGCCCACCACCGGCAGCTCGATCTTCGTTACCGACAGGGGCGCGTCCGGCTCAGCCTTGCGATTAAGAAAGTGCGTGATCGAATCGAGGCCGGCGCCGCGCGTGGCGCTGATTTTGGCGACCGGGACGCCGAGTTCCTGCGCCAGTGCCAGGGTATCGATGTGGCCGCCGCGGGCTTCCATCAGGTCGCTCATGTTCAGCAGAACCAGGGTCGGCAGGCCGAGGGAGAGCACCGGGGCGGCCAGCATCAGCTGGCGGCGCAGATGCAGCGAATCGAGTACGAGCAGGATGGCGTCCGGCGCGGGCGTGCCGGGCATTTCGCCGTGCAGCACGTCCACCGCGACGCGTGCGTCCTCGGAGTACGTATCGAGGCCGTAAATACCCGGCAGGTCGATCAGCGTCAGGTCTGCGCGGTCGATCCCGTTCAGCCGGCCAACACGCTGCTCGACGGTAACGCCGGGGTAGTTGGCGACCTTTTGACGCAGGCCGGTGAGGCGGTTAAAGAGCGTCGACTTGCCCGAATTGGGCGGACCAACCAGGGCGACCGTGCGAATGCGGCCGGGTACCCGCGGTTCTATGGGAACTTCGATGGTCTCTGTATTGCAGCAACTGCTCATGGCTATCTCGTGTTCGACCCCTCGTATTCCCGAACCCTGATCGCCTTCGCCGTGTCGCGGCGGAGCGCAACTTCAAACCCGTCGATCGAGTAGACCGTAGGGTCGCCGGCGGGGGCCCGGCGCACTACCGTGATTCTTGCCTCCGGCACAAACCCCATGTGCATGAGGTGATGCTGGATCTCGCCGGGCAGTTCCAGAGACTCGACGACCCCCGTTGTACCGATGGGCAATTCGCTCAGCAAGCTCAACTTCCAGGCTCCGGACAGGTCAAAATCGTCGTCTGTCTCAGCTCCAAAAATCGATGATAGCGCAATTGCGACCATTTCGCTCCTATATTGGGAAGCATACGGAGGCCGCGCGCTGGCGCGCCGTGATTTAGGTCACACTCCCCAGCCCAAATTGCGGGGTGCCGAATGAGGAACCCCGGCGGGTGAGCCGCCCTGCTTCCTGTACTATCGGAAGAGGTTCGCCTGTTTTTCTGCCGGTTTTTGAAGCATTTACCGCTCGGAGTTGTGTCCCCCATGCTTTTGCAGTATGTCCGCTCTTTTTGCGCCCTGTGCCGGGGCTTGATGACCATCACTCTCGTGCTCGCGGCTGCCACCCTCCCGGGCCTGGCAGACACCACCGGCGCTCCCGGCGGAGCCGCCAGGAAGAAATCGGCTCCGCAGCCGACGCCCGACACCCTGATTTTTCAGAACGGCGACCGGTTATCGGGCAAGCTGCTCCGAACCGTGGGCAATGAGGTCTACTTCCACAGCCCATTTGCCGGCGATGTGACCGTGAAATGGGACAACGTAAAGGAACTGCGTACCGGGACGCGCCTGGTGGTGCTGGAAGGTGGAATCTTCGCGCGACACGGCGTGGCGCCGGTGAACGTCCCGAAAGGGACGCTGGCCGTGGCAGACGGGACCATTAAGGTCGAGGACGAGAATGGCGCGGAGACGGCGCAGATTCCCGTGAAAAAGGCGATGTACGTCGTCGATGAGACGATTCTGAAGAAACAAATCGCAGGCCATCCGGGTGTCCTGGCCGGGTGGAACGGCTCGGTGACGGCGGGCGCTACCGTCGTGCAGGCCAGCCAGGACCAATACACGTTCACCGGGTCATTGGGTCTGTTGCGGGCGGTGCCGACCGTCGCATGGCTCGACACCAAAAACCGCACGTCCCTGGACTTCAGCGGATCGTTTGGGAAAATCATTCAGCCGGCCTACACCAGCGATGGCGTCTTTACGCCTGCCAGCGCGTCGAAGAGCTCCATCTATCACGCCGACGCGGAGCGCGACGAATACTTCTCCCCGCGCTTTTACGCCCTCGCGCAGACCTCCTTCGATCACAACTACGGCCAGGAACTCGACCTGCAGCAGATTTACGGGGCAGGCATCGGATGGACGGCGATCAAGCAGCCCACACAGGAGCTGGACGTAAAGTCGACGCTGCAGTACGAGTCGCAGCAGTTTCTGGACGCAACCGCCGGGCAAAACCAGAACCTGATTGGTTCCACCCTGGACTCGACCTGGGCTGTGAAGCTGCCGCACAAGGTGCTGTTCAAGCAGCAGGTCAACTGGATCCCTGCCTACAATAATCCCTACGCGTATTCGGCGGGGGAAACCAACTCGCTGACCATGCCCTTCTTCAGGAACCTGGCGTTCTCGGTGGGATCGATCGACAGCTACCTGAACGATCCGCCGCCAGCCACGCCGCCGACGATGCGGAATTCGTTTGAGTTCACGACCGGGCTGACCTACGCGATTAAGACGAAGTACTGAGGGGCACCATTCACTTACCGAGAATACCGAGCCGCCGCAAAATCTCCGCTGTCGTGAACCACGGAATACCGCATTTCGCGAAGTCGCTGTCGTTGGACCATAGGGGCTCCCCGGTGTGGAGAACCAAAGCGAGGAGTTCTACGTCATCCGGATCCCGCTTCTCCATGAGTTTTCGCGCCTGCTTTATTTCCGAGCGGTAACTATCCGGCGCCACAATCGTGATGGGCAATGCGGCAATAGCGAGTTGCAGGATTTCTTCGGTGATCCCTTTCCTTCGGCCGAGCAGAAGCACGTACTCCTGTACCTCAGCAAGGGTGAACTCTGTAGTCATCACCTCATCGACACCGGGGTGATTCAGAACGAGCGCCGCACGGCCACCGAGCACGGCGGAAATCAGGACGTTAGCGTCTGCGACGAGCTTCACGTTTCCGCTTACGCCATTCTCTGAAGTCGGCCAGTACCTCGTCTTCTGCTAATCCCACAGTCCGTACCTGGCGCGCGATTTCCGCGCTGAGAATCGGAAATATCTCCCGCTTCATCTCGATGGGTAAACTCGATTCCGGTTGCGGAAAGAAAATCCCAGCCAGGCGGCCGCGACGTGTGATCAGGACGGGGTCACTCGAGCGCAGAAATCCCGTAGCCTTGTCGCGAAACTCGCGCACCGTAGCAATTTTCATGTGACCACTCCTGTGGCCATTTTATATCCCGCCCTCCGTCCCCAGGAAACTAGTTCGATGGCGCCGACGCAGCCATCGGCGTCCGAACCAGCTGCATCGCATCCGGCGGCAACGGCTGATCCGCCTGTTTGAGCAGCAGGCTCACCTGCCACATCTGCGTCTGGCTGAGCACTTTGGCGAAGGCCGGCATGCCGCTCAGCCGAATGCCGTTGGCGACCTTCCAGTAGGTTTCCCCAACAGGATCGTCGCTGACGCCGACCACGCCGTTGCCATGCTTCGACCACAGCTGCGGTGCGTGCGGATACATGTGGTCGGCAAAATCGGAAGAATGACCGGACAGGCCGTGGCACGCCGCGCACTGCTCGCGGTAGATCTGCGCCCCGGCGGCGAGATTCGCCGGGCTGGGATCGATGGGCGCGCCGGCCGGCATCTCCTTATCGATGCGTGCGTGGAGCGGAACCCTCACAACCTGCTTCTCAAAGGGAAGCGGCTTGTCGCCCACGGCGACCGCGGGATGCCCGAAGCTGAGATACGTCCACATCCAGACCGGAATGACGAGAAGACCGAGGATCAGGCCAAGCAGGAATTTTGTCATGCGTCGTGCGCCTCAAAAGGTTGGCAACTGGCTTTCTTCGCATGGTTGCATGCCGGTGAACATTCCGCAATCCCGCGGCATTCATGTTTTACTGGACACACAGATCGTGCCGCGCCGAACATTGGCTGCCGGCTTCGAGTACTTCCATGCAGAGCTTTTTCTCCGATCTGAAACTGATCTTCCGGCAGTTGCGAAGCTCGCCGGGGTTCGCCGTGACCGCGGTGCTGATGCTGGCCTTCGGCATCGGCGCGACGACAGCGATCTTCTCGATCGTCGACGGCGTCCTGCTGCGGCCCCTTCCCTTTCCCCATGCCGACCGCCTGGTGACACTGGGCGATCAGGTGAGCGGCACGAACTGGGGCCAGCACGACCAGGGTCCCATCAGCGGGCCGGAATCCGTCGTCTATCCCCGCGACACGCACACTTTTGAGAGTCTCGGGGCGTACGGCTGGGACGGTTTCGAAATTTCGGGCATCGGCCAGCCGGCACAGGTGGTGGCATCGCGCATGTCGCCCGCGGTCTTCTCCGCGCTGGGCGTTGCGCCGCTGATGGGCCGCGTCTTCACAACTGAAGAAGATCGGCAACAACAGCTGGTCACGGTCCTGAGCTACAAGACCTGGAAGAGTCGATTCAACGGCGATCCGGGCATCCTCGGCAAAAAAGTTTTGCTCGATCGCAAGCCCTATGTCGTGATCGGCGTCATGCCCAGGAACTTCGAGTTTCCCTTATATCCCGGGCGCATGTACCGCTGCGAGCTGTGGGTGCCCATCAGCCTCTCCCCGCAGGAGCTTTCTCCTGAAGCCGACTCCAGCTGGTACCTGAACATGGTCGGGCGTCTCAAACCCGGCGTCACGCCCGCCCAGGCACAGAGCGACGCAGAGCGCATCGCGGAGCAGATGATGCGCACCTATCCGCCGGACGAGGCCAACTTCCATATCCGCGCCGTCGTGTACCCGCTGCAGCAGATCACGGTCGAGCGGACGCGTCCGCTGCTGCGCATGCTGTTTCTCGCCGTCGCCGTGGTCCTGCTCATTGCCTGCGCCAATCTCGCCGGACTGCTGCTGGTACGCGCCATCCACAGGCAGCGCGAGGTCGCTGTGCGCCTGGCCATCGGGGCGCCCGCGCTCACCCTGTTGCGGCAGATGATCCTCGAAAGCCTCGCCCTCAGTCTCAGCGGCGGCATTGTGGGCCTCGGGCTCGCCGCCCTCGCCCTCGCATTCGGCAGGAACCTGCTGCCGGAAACCTGGCCGCTGCAGAATGACATCGCGCTCAACTGGACGGTGGCCGGCTTCGCTCTGGCCCTTGCCCTGGCGACCGGCTTCTTCTGTGGCCTGGCGCCCGGTTTCGCCGCCCTGCACATCAATGTCAATGCCTCGCTGAAGGAAGGCGGTCGCAGCGGCTCGTCCGGCGGCAGCCACGCGCGGCTGCGCTCCGCTCTGGTGGTGATCGAGATCGCTGTCGCCATCGTTCTGCTGGCCGCGTCGGGCCTGCTGCTGCGCAGCTTCAGCGCCATGAGCGATGTCGATCTGGGCTTTCGCCCCGACCACGTGACCACCGGCGTCTACGCGCTGCCGCCGAAGCAATATTCCACACAGGCGCTGGTGGACTCCTTCAACCGCACCCTGCTCGATCGACTGCGCCAGTTGCCCGGGGTTGAAGCGGTGGGCCTCACCAGCACGCTGCCCACCACCGGCAGCGGCATTGAGTCGTTTGTCGTGGAGGGGTACGTCGATCCGCGCGGTCCCGACCGAACCGCTGCAGCGCCATCGCAGGTCATCGGCGACTACTTCAAAGCAATGGGAATTTCTCTGCTGCGCGGCCGCTATTTCACCGAGGCCGACAAGGCTGACAGCCAACTCGTCGTCATCGTGAACCATGAGTTCGCCCGGCGCTACTGGCCGCACCAGAATCCCATCGGCAAGCGCATGCGCGTGGGCACCCAGAAGTCGAACAATCCCTGGATGACCGTCGTGGGCGAGGTGGCCGATGCCCGGCTTAACGCTCCCGACGCCGATACTGCCGAGCAGTTCTATCAGCCGGTGGCGCAGGTGGAAAAGGACGCCGGCGCGTATGCCCAGCCCTCCGACATCGACGGCAACGTGGACTACGTGATCCTGCGCTCCGCGGTGCCTCCGGAACAGATGGAGAATGCATTGCGCTCCAACGTGCACGCGCTCGATCCGCAACTGGCGATCAGCCAGGTCGAGACCATGGATCAGGTAGTCGCGCAAAGCGAAGCGCCGCGCCGTTTCAACACGGTGGTCATCTCCAGCTTCGCGCTGGCTGCGGTCCTTCTGGCCGTGCTGGGCATTTACAGCATCATTGCCTTCTCCGTTGCCAGTCGCGTGCAGGAAATGGCCATCCGCATGGCGCTCGGCTCGCCGCGCTCGCACATTATGCGGCTGGTTGTCATCTCCGGCCTCAGGCTGGCGGCTGTCGGCTGCGTGCTGGGGCTGGCCGGGGCGATCGCGGCGGCCCGCGTCCTGCGGTCGTTCCTTTTCCATGTGAGCCCGTTCGATCCACTGGTGATGATCCTCACCGCCCTCGCAGTCTTCATTTTGGCTCTGGTGGCCTCCGCTTTGCCCGCTCGCCGCGCGGCCTCGGTCGATCCCCTCCAGGCGCTGCGGGGCGAGTAAGCGGGTTGCCTTGCGGCCGGCACGAGCGTTTTCCGGCTGCGCACTTCTGTTCCCTGCAACCTCCACGGCACGTCTAACGCCTGACGATCGAAGTCCAGGGTGAACGCGAATTCGGCGGCCGATGCCTCGCAGATGGTTTAATACAAGTCAGAGCAATTTCCTTTTTTCCCAGAGGGTAGTGGAGGAACGCAGGTTCATGCACTTTCGCAGGTGTTCCGGATACGCCGCGTATCCGCTTTTGGCAGTACTTCTTTTGGCTCCTTTCGCAGCGCGCGCGCAGGACTCGACACCCCAGCAGCCAGCCGATAACACGCAGTCGCAGACCGACCAGATCCAGACGCAGAGCACTCCGCAGCAGCGGGCCCAGGTGCTGCGCGAAGCGCAGGCGCGCGTGAATGCACGGCGCAAACTGCGCATTAAGCAGATCATCCAGGACACCTACAGCCACAAATACGAGCTGGATTTCGGCGGCGGGTACCTGCGCTTCCGCCCCGGCAGCAGCCTGCAGCACAACAGCGAATCCGGCTGGAACATCGACATCACCGACTACCTGAAGGGCGACCTGGGCATCACGGCAGACTTTCGCGGCTACTACGGAGTCGCGTATACGGGGACGAACCCGTATTCCGTCTACGAGCCCAGCATCAGCCAGTACACCTTCCTGGCTGGCCCTCGCTACCGCTTCTACAAGGGGCAGCACTGGGGTTGGACGGCCCAGGTGGAAGCCGGCGCCGGCCACGGCAACTTCGGCACGGGAACCAACGGCCTGCCTCCGCAGCTGGTAGGGCTCTACACCGATACAACCGTGCTGAATGTCTCGGCGGGGGCGTCGGTGGATTACAACCTGGGGCCGGCGCTGGCGATTCGCCTTACCCCGAATTACCTCATCACGAATTACGGCAGCACCTTTCAGTACAATGCCGGGGGCAGCCTGGGCGTGGTGTACCGGTTCGGCAGGAAATGAAAGCGGCCGCCGGGCCTCAGCACCCGGAGCAAGCCTGCCGGATCAGGGCTGTGGTTACAATGTGCACGAACTTCCGGCGGCCTGACCGGCGCGAGCCCGCATGCACAGTTCTCTCTTAGTCGCGGCTTCGGTCGCGCGCCTGCTCCTGGCGTGCGCGCAGGCGCTGTGTCTGTTGTTCGTCAAGAACGACCTGCGCCACTACCTGCGTTCGCATTACGGCGACCATACCTTCCAGAACCTGTACCACTGGCAGCTCTTCTCCTTCGATACCCTGCTGCTGACGCCGTATTTCGCCGTGATGATCGTGTTGTCGATCTATGGCCTCCACCGCTACAAGCTGGTGTGGCAGTACTACCACTACAGGAAAAGGGCCACGCACGGGCCGTCGAAGCATTTCGACCAGCTGCCGCGCATCACCGTGCAGCTGCCCATTTTCAACGAGCAGTTTGTCATCGACCGGCTGATTGAAGCCGTGTGCCGCCTCGAGTACCCCCGCGACCTGCTGGAGATCCAGGTGCTGGACGATTCCACGGATGAGACGACCGAGGTGGCCGCGGCCATCGTGGAGCGCTATCGCGCCATGGGCGAGCCCATCGTCTATCTGCACCGGACAAATCGCACCGGCTTCAAAGCCGGAGCCCTGCAGGAGGGATTGAAGACGGCGACGGGCGAACTGGTCGCCATCTTCGACGCCGACTTTGTGCCGCCTCCGGATTGGCTGCTGAAGGTGGTGCACCACTTTGCCGAACCGGACGTGGGCATGGTGCAGACGCGCTGGACGCATCTGAACCGCGACTACAGCTTCCTCACCCAGGTGGAGGCGATCCTTCTGGACGGCCACTTTGTGCTGGAGCACGGCGCGCGCGCCCGCTCCGGCCTGTTCTTCAATTTCAACGGCACGGCGGGCATGTGGCGCCGGTGCGTCATCGACCAGGCCGGTGGCTGGCAGCACGACACCCTCACCGAAGATACCGACCTGAGCTACCGGGCGCAGATTCTCGGCTGGAAATTCAAATACCTGCTCGATGTGGAATGTCCTGCGGAAGTGCCCATTGAAATGACCGCCTTCAAGACGCAGCAGCAGCGCTGGGCCAAGGGTCTTATCCAGACATCGAAAAAGATTCTGCCGCGGGTTTTCGAGAGCGACGTGCCCCTGCGCGTGAAGATTGAGGCCTGGTATCACCTGACGGCAAACATCAGCTATCCGCTGATGGTGGTCCTTTCCGTGCTGCTGATGCCGGCCATGATCATCCGCTTCTATCAGGGGTGGTGGGAGATGCTGTACATCGACTTCCCCCTCTTCCTCGCTTCGACGTTCTCCATCTCGTCCTTTTACCTGGTTTCGCAGAAGGAGCTGTTCCCGCGCCACTGGTACAAAACATTTCTCTATCTTCCCTTCCTCATGGCGCTGGGCATCGGGCTGACGATTACGAATACGATCGCCGTGATGGAGGCGATCTTCGGCATCCAGAGCGCCTTCAAGCGCACGCCCAAGTATCGCGTGCAGAAGAAGGGCGAGCGGTCGAAGGCGTCGAAATACCGCAAGCGGCTGGGAATGATTCCGTTTCTCGAGCTGCTGGTGGGCGGCTACTTCGTCCTGTGCATCTGGTACGCCATGGCCAACGAGAACTACTTCACCGTGCCGTTTCTGCTGTTGTTTGTCATTGGCTATCTGTATACCGGAATGCTCTCGCTCTTCCAGGGCCGCTTCGAACGCTGGCGCTCGGGGACCAATCTGGAAGACACGTCTCCCAAGCCGTTCCCGGTAGGGGTGTGAGACCTTCGACAGGCAGGATCACCGGATCAAGTGCACCGAGATTCCCAGATCGAGCTTCTTCCAGTTCTTATCCGCCGTATAGACGGGCGCCTTCAATTCAAGAGCCAGAGCCAGACAGGCACGGTCGCCAAGCGAGAGTCCGAGCGCACGAGTTTGTGTGACAAGAGTGCCTGCGACACGCGCCTGATCCTGCGTGAACGTGATCACTTCATTCACCGGAACGAGCGCATGTTTCCACGCGTCACCGGGAGGCATGCCCCGGCGCACCATGCGCGTCTGCACTTCGGCGAGATTCACTGTCCCGGCGACGGATTGGGCCAGCACTTCGTCGGTTAGAAGTTCATTTCCCGGCTCGTTCAGCAGCACAGCCAGAATCGCCGATGCATCCAGAACACATTTATTCATGCCTGGCAGCTTCGCGCCGTTCGGCAAGCAGCTCGTCTACGAGCGAGACGCCAGGCTTGATGTATCGACGAATGTTTCTGCGCGCCTCCTCGATGCGTTGGCGTCGGGTGGTCAGGCGATATCCATTTTCCTGTCGCTCCAGGATGATTTCTCCGCCCGACTCCACCCCCAGATCCTTCCGCACCTGGGCAGGAATGACGACTCGGCCATTTTCAGCAAGGCGCAAACGGACTTCGCTGGATGCCATTTCCATCTCCTCTGACAGATTATAGCATTCTGCCACATTGTTCGCAGAATGCCGGTCAGTTGAGACATTGCAATGCGGCCGCGGTCAGCGATCGCAATTACATCACCCCCGCTATACTCACCCTCATGAAATCCCTGCATTCTGCTCGCGCGTTGTGTGTTCTGCTGGCGCTGCCTCTGGTCGCCGTTCCGCCCTCGTTTGGATGGGGCAGCAAGGGCCATAAAATGATCAATCGCCTGGCGGCGGAGGCGCTGCCCACGGATATGCCGGCCTTCATGCGCACGCCGGAGGCCATCGACGAGATCGAATATCTCGGGCCGGAGCCGGACCGCTGGCGTTCCCGCGCCGAGCCCGAGCTGAGCGCCGAACAGGCGCCGGATCACTTTATCGACATGGAGTTTGCGGAGCGCATTGGCACTCTGCCCCGCCGTCGCTACGACTACATCGCGGCGCTCTATGCGTATGCCGCGGCGCATCCCGACCAGGCGCAGGAGATGCGCCCGGAGCGCGTCGGCTTCCAGCCATACATCACAGAAGAGGTATGGGAGCGGCTCAAGAGCGCCATGCGCGATTACCGCGAGCTTAGCGCGCAGAATCAGGATACAAAGCCAGTGCAGGCGGCGATCCTCTTCTACGCCGCGTGGCTCGGGCACTACGTGGGCGACGGCTCCCAGCCGCTGCACACAACTATTCAGTACAACGGCTGGACGGGGCCCAATCCGAACGGCTACACGACCGACCACACGATCCACGCTCGATTTGAAACGGACTTTGTAGACGCCAACATCAACGCCCCCGATGTGCAGCCGCTCATCGCTCCGCTCCACCCCATTGGCGACGAGTGGGACGACTACCTTGCCTATCTGCGCCACACGAATTCATTAGTCGAGAAGGTCTATCAACTCGACAAGGATCACGGCTTCGACGGCGCGGGCACTGCGGAGGCAAAGCAGTTCACCGCGGAGCGGCTGGCGGCCGGGGCGTCGATGCTGCGCGATCTGTATGTGGCAGCCTGGGTGAAAAGCGCCGAGCCGGTGCCGGAGTGGAAGCCCGAGGCAGCAACCCCGACGAATGCATCAGCGAGTCCTGCTTCAGCTGTTTCGATTTTCCGCCCGCCGTTTCCTGTGGGATTAAAGGTTCCAATGCTGATTTACGCTCCTGGTCCGTTTTTTACGAAAGAGACGCGCAAAGAAAAAGTGACGGGTACCGTGATCGTCAGCCTCATCGTCGACAAATCGGGGAATCCCAACGATGTACATGTAGTTCAGGGATTCGGCAACGACCTGGACCAGAAGGCAGTGAAAGCCGTTCAGCAATATCGATTCAAACCCGCAGCCTATCAGGGGCAGAATGTAGCTACGGAAATACAAATAAAAGTGAATTTCCGAATCGATTGAGATGTAGCAGGTCACCCAGGCACGCTGTCCGACCGGATGCGGCGTACTTATTGCGTCGCAGTACTTGCCACCAGCGGCACCAATCTCCTCAGCAGCCCAGCCAGCCGCGCCTCCACAGCCCGCCCCGTCTCCATCACCTCTTCATGGCTCAACGGCTCCTTCTGAATCCCGGCGGCCATATTTGTCACGCAGGAGATGCCCAGCACCTCAATCCCCATGTGGCGCGCAGCAATCGTCTCCTGCACGGTGGACATGCCGACAAGGTCAGCGCCCATCGCCGCGAAGGCGCGAATCTCCGCCGGCGTTTCGAAGCTCGGCCCGAGCACGCTCAGGTAAACCCCTTCGTCGAACCGGAAACCGTGGCCCCCGGTATGCCCGGTTTCGGCAGCCTGGGGTGACGAATCCATGCTCCGCGCAGCATCGTGCGCCAGACTCCGCAAGCGCACGGAGTAGGCCTCGGACATATCGAAAAAGCGCGGCCCAAAGCGTTCGTCGTTGCGACCGGCGACGGGGTTGCGTCCCGTCAAGTTGATGTGGTCGGCGATCAGCACCAGCTGCCCCTGATGAAACGCCGGGTTGATGCCGCCCGCGGCGTTGGTAAGAATGAGCTGGGTAACGCCCATGCGTCCCAGCACGCGCACCGGGAAGGTCACTTCGTCGGAGCTGTAGCCTTCGTAAGCGTGGACGCGTCCCTGCATGACAGCAACGGGGACCCCGGCAACCGTCCCGAGCACAAGACGGCCCGAATGGCCGGGGACTGTGGATTGCGGAAAGTGTGGAATGTCTGCGAAAGGGATGGCGGTCGCATCTGCAAGTTGCTCGGCGAATGCCCCCAACCCCGATCCCAACACAATGCCGATGCGCGCCCGCAGCGGGGTGCGGACGAGGACGAACTCAGCAGCGGCGTTGGCTCGGTCGTAAAGCGTATCCGTCATAGTTACCTGAGCAGAATCCCCACAATCGAAGCCGACATCAGGTTGGCCATGGTCCCGGCCAGCATGGCGCGAAGGCCAAGCTTGGCCAGCTCGTTGCGCTTGTTCGGAGCCAGCGCGCCAATGCCGCCGATCTGGATGCCGATGGAGCTGAGGTTGGCGAATCCGCACAACGCAAAAGTCGCAATCGTGACCGAGCGCGCAGCCAGCGCTCCTGTCTTCGCCAGTCCGCCCAGATACGTGTAAGCCACGAGCTCGTTCAGCACCATGCGCGTGCCCAGCAGGTTGCCGACCGTCGGCGCATCGTGCCACGGAATGCCGATAAGCCAGGCGATAGGCGCGAAGCAGAACCCGAGAATGGTGTCCAGCGAGTGCGGGAACGGGATGTGGTGCACACCCAGCCAGGCGTGTGTTCCGCCCAGGATGCCGTTGACCAGCGCGATCAGCGCCAAAAAAGAAATGAGCATGATCCCGACGTTGAATGCGAGGCGGCCGCCGTCAATCGTGCCTCGCGCAACCGACCCGATCAGGTTTTCGTCCTTGTACTCCTCGCCTTCCGGCAGATGTACGACGCCCTCGGTGGCGGACTTCTCCGTTTCCGGCACCAGCATCTTGGAAATAAGAATCGTGCCCGGCGCCGTCATGATCACCGCAGCCAGCAGGAAGCTCGGCGATATGCCGTAGGCGATGTACGCCGCCATAATCCCGCCGGAGACATGCGCCATGCCGCTGGTCATAATCGTCATCAGCTCAGACCGCGTGGCGCCAGGCAGGAACGGGCGGATGGTAAGCGGGGCCTCGGTCTGCCCCATGAAGATGCTCGCCGCAACATTGAGGCTCTCGGCCCCGGAAATCTTCATCGTCCACTGCATCGCGCGCGCAAAGGCGCGAATCACCAGCTGCATGATGCCGAGGTAGTACAGCAGGGCGAAGAATGCGGAGATGAAGATGATGGTGGGCAGCACCTGGAAGGCGAAGAAGCTGGTGCCAAAAGCGCTTCCGATCTTCGACGGCTGCGCCGCCAGATCGCCGAAGACAAACGTGGAACCGGCGAAAGCGTAGCCCAGCAGCTTATTCACCGCAGCGCCGGCGCTGTGCAGGATGCGTTCGCCCACCGGCCACTTGAGCACGAGAAACGCGAAGACGATTTGCAGCCCCAGTCCCCACGCCACGGTGCGCCAGCGGATCGCTCTGCGGTTGGTGGAGAAAAGCCATGCCAGCAGGAGCATGGTCGCAAGTCCCAGCACACCCGTGAATCGAGCCAAATCCGTCTCCCTCAGTTTTTCTCAATCGTATTTGTGGCCGGCGGGTTTCAGAAACTTATTTTTGTTGTCGGCATTGATTACCTGGCGAATCAGCGTCGGCGGATCGATCGGTTCGTCAGCGATCGTAATCGCTGCGCGCAGCAGATGTTCCGGCTCGGCAAAAAGCGCTTCGTCTTCCGTGAAGAGCGTGACCAGCGGCTGGCCGGACTCGACTTTGTCGCCCAGCTTGACGTGCATCTCGAGACCGGCCTGCGCTTCCACAGGCTCTCCGGCCTGCTCACGCCCGGCGCCCAGGCGCTGCACGGCCCAGCCCACCCCGGTGCAGTTGCAGGCGGAGAAAAAACCGCTGCGTTCGGCGCAAAATCTGCGGCGGAAACGCGGTGCGTGGAAGGCCGCGCCGGCATCGAGCGCGGCCAGGTCGCCCCCCTGCGCAGCCACCATCTCACGAAAGATGCGGAGAGCCGAGCCGTCGGCGAGCTTCTCTTCGGCGATGCCGCGGCCAGCCTCGGCGCTCCTCGCTTTGCCGCCGAGGTAGATCATCCATCCGGCGAGCACCAGCGAGACTTCGCGGCAATCTTCGCTGAGCCGATGCCGCTGGTTGCCGAGCAGCGCGAGCGACTCCTGGATTTCGACCCAGTTGCCGGCAAAGCGGCCCAGTGGCTGGCTCATATCGGTCTGGATGGCTACCGTACGCGTGCCTGCGCGCTCGCCGGTTTCGACCATGAGCGCGGCAAGATAGGCGGATTCGGATTCGTCGCGAAGAAACGCGCCCGAGCCGGCCTTGACGTCGATCACCAGCGCATCGAGGCCCGCAGCGAGCTTCTTGCTCATAATCGACGCACAAATGAGGTACGGGCTTTCGACGGTCGCGGTGCGGTCCCGCAGGCTGTAGAGCTTTCGGTCAGCGGGAACAAGGTTATTCGTTTGTCCGACGATGCAGCAGCCGCACTTCGCGATCACGCCGCGCATTTCGTCGAGCGACAGGTGCGTCCGGTAGCCCGGGATCGACTCCAGTTTGTCCAGTGTGCCGCCGGTGTGCCCCAGAGCGCGTCCGCTGATCATCGGATCGGCAAGGCCGGCGGCCGCCGCAATGGGCGCGACGAGAAACGATGTCTTGTCTCCCACGCCGCCGGTGGAGTGTTTGTCGACCGTCCGGCGGCCATCGCCCTGATGGTCGAGCACTTCGCCGGAATATCGCATCGCGGTCGTCAGAGTGTCCAGCTCCGCCAGCGAGAGACCGCGGAGAAAGACAGCCATCAGCCAGGCGGAGAGCTGCTCTTCCGGGATGGTCTCGCGCGCCGCGCCTTCCACGACGAAACGAATCTCCTCGGCGCTCAGCGCTTCCCCATCGCGTTTTTTCCGGATCAGGTCGACCGCGTGCAGGGTCATGGCCGTCCCGGCTTCTCGAAGTGGAAGCTGCGAGGGAAAATCTCTGCGAACGGCATCGTCTCCGGGCCGTGCTCGCCGGGAAAAGTTACGACCGCGTCGGAGGCTACGAATTCGCTCATCACCTGGCGGCAGGCGCCACAGGGCGGCGAAGCAGCTCCGTTGCGATTGGCGACGGCGAAGGCGACGATTCTGCGGCCTGCGCCGCGCTCGCTGATGGCGCGAAAGAGTGCGTTGCGCTCGGCGCAGCTGGTCAGGCCGTAGGACATATTCTCCACATTGCACCCGGTCACAACCTGGCCGTCGTCGAAGAGCAGAGCCGCGCCGACACAGAACCTCGAGTAAGGCGCATAGGCGTTCCCGGCGGCTTCCTGCGCAGCCTGGCGCAGGCGGTCCAGAGCGACAGAATCGATCGCAGGCATTTAGCTATGAGGCTATCGCAATTCCTGAGCCAGTGTATCCCGAAGCCGCTCTGCTCAAGTCGACGCGACCCTCAGGGAGCGGCGACCTTGCCCGGAATCCGACGGGCCACAGGAACTCAGGAATTGCCGTAACGTTTCCAACGACCTGAGGCAAACTGCTCTCAAGTTCCCCACCGCTTTTCCGATAACCAATCCGTGGACGACCTGACGCGCGAATTTCTGCTCGAAAGCCAGGAAGGGCTGGACCGCATGGAACGGTGTCTCACCGACCTGGAGGCACGCCCCGGCGATACCGAGCTGCTGGCGGAGATTTTCCGTGCGGTGCACACCATCAAGGGAACGACGGGGTTCCTGGGCTTCGGCCGGCTGGAGGCCCTGTCGCATGCAGGGGAGAATCTGCTCGGCCTGCTGCGCGACGGCAGCCTGGCCGCAAATCCTGAGATCGTCAGCGGCCTGCTGGCTCTCATGGACAACCTGCGCGGCATCCTGCGGTCCATCGAGGCCACGAGCGCTGAAGGCGAGAGCCGCCTCGAGGACCGCGAGATGATCGCGCGTCTCGAAGCGCTGCAAAGCGGCAGCGCCACCGCCGCGGAGGCGGACATGCTCGCCGCGGTTGCCTCTCCGCACGCTCACCCGGCTGCCCCGCGCAAAGGCCGTTCGCAGCAACCCGGCTCGCGCCGGCCAGGTACGTCTCGTCCGCGCTCGCCGCTGCCGCAAAAGGTTTCGCCTCCTCCAGCCCGTCCTGTAGATTCGACCGCCGGAGAGGCAGGGCCGCACGCGGCGATCGGAGCAGCTTCCGCTGCATTGGAAGAAGGACCGCAACAGGCTCCCCCTTCCGCAGAAGAAGCCGCCCCGCTCGCCATGCGGCCCACGGTTGACCACGCTGACCCGCCGCCCGCCGAAGCGCCGCCTGCGTGCTCCGGCGGCACGGCCGATTCCACGCTGCGCGTGGATGTGGAGCTGCTGAATCGCATGATGAATCTGGTCGGCGAACTGGTGCTCACCCGCAACCAAATCCTGCAGGCCACCAGCGCCGATGCCGGATTCGCGCTGCTGGGGCGCCGCCTCGACATGGTGACGGCCGATCTGCGCGAGAGCGTGATGCGGGCGCGCATGCAGCCGGTGAGCCATGTCTTTTCGCGCTTTCCGCGACTGGTGCGTGACCTGGCGCGCGGCCTGGGCAAGCGCGTTCATCTTGAACTGGAAGGCCAGGAGACGGAGCTGGACAAAAGCCTGCTTGAGGCCATCCGCGACCCCCTCACGCACGCCATTCGCAACGCCATCGACCACGGCATCGAATCACCGGAGCAGCGCATCGCGTCCGGCAAGCTGGCGGAAGGTCTGCTGCGTCTGCGCGCCTGCCACGAGGGCAGCCACGTCATCGTCGAAGTGCACGATGACGGCGCCGGCATGAACATCGAGCGCATCCGCGGGAAAGCCGTGGAACGGCAACTCGTATCGCCGGCGCGCGCCGACCAGATGGGCGAACGCGAGATTCTGCAGCTGATTTTCCTGCCCGGATTCTCGACCGCTTCCTCGGTCACCAGCGTGTCGGGACGCGGCGTGGGTATGGACGTGGTGCGCACGAACGTGGAGAAGATCGGCGGCAAGGTTGAGATCGACAGCCGCACCGGCCAGGGAACGGTGCTGCGCCTGCGCATTCCCCTCACCCTGGCCATCATTCCCGCTCTCATCGTTCGCAGCTGCAGCCAGAACTTTGCCGTGCCGCAGAGTTCGCTCACTGAGCTGGCGCACCTGAGCGCCGGCGAAAGCGACAGCCGCATCGAGTGGCTGGAGAGTGCGGCCCTGTACCGGCTGCGCGGGCGGCTGCTGCCGCTCATCTTTCTCGATCGTCTGCTCCGCCAGCCTGCGCGCCAGCGCTCGCAGCCCTGCGACATCGCGGTGCTCAACGCCGACGGCCGCCGCTTCGGGCTGGTAGTCGACGGCCTGGCCGATCCGGAAGAAATTGTCGTGAAGCCCCTCGCCGCCGTGCTGCGCGAAATCGGCTACTACGCCGGCGCCACGATTCTCGGCAACGGCGAGATGGCGCTCATCCTGAACCCCGGCGCGATTGCCCTGAACGCGGGCCTGGGCCTCACCAGCGACGTCGACGAGGCGCAGGCCGACGAAAGCCGGAACGCGCAGCAAAACTATCTGCTGGTGGAAGCCGACGGGCGGCGCGCCGCACTGCCTCTCGAGACCGTCGTGCGCATCGAACGCATTCCTCGCTCGCGGATTGAGCGCGCGGGCTCGCGGCCCGTGCTGCGTTTCGACGGAGCCTTGTTGCCCCTCGACGACGCAGCCTGCGCGGTCGCCGGCGACGATCCGGATGCGCAAACCACCGTGGTCGTCTGCTGCGACGGAAAGCGGCAGGTAGGCATGACGGTTGCGCAGGTGCTCGATGTTGCCGCCGGCCGGCAACTGGAGGAAGCTGGCTCCGCAGCAGTCGCCAACGGCATCACCCTGCTCCAGGAGCACGTAACCGGCATTGTGAGCCTGGCCGCTATCCCCTCGCTGGATGGCCTCGCCGATTTCGTTCAGGCAAATCCTGAATTCCCTGCGGAGGCGGAATGACCAACGAGAATTCTGCGCAACAGTCCCGGCAGGTCTGCTCGGTTCGGGTGGGCGACACGCTCTACGGCGTTCCCATCGCGCATGTGCTGGAGATACTGGGCAAGCCCGCGACCCAGTCCGTTCCGCTCGCGCCGCACTTCGTCGGCGGACTTGTGCACTATCGCGGCGAAGTCCTGACGGCGGTCTCGCTGCGGCGGCTCCTTGGCATGGAAGATTCTTCCTCGCCCGAGGACGTGCTGGTCTTCGAGACGCCGGAGGGCCCGTTTGGCCTCTTTGTGGACTCGGTTGGCGAGGTGATGCAGGTCTCCGATGCCGACCATGAGCCCAATCCGGCAACGCTGGAGAGCCGCAGGCAGGCTCTGTTTGCGGGCGCATGGAAGCTGACGGACCAGCTGCTGGTCACTCTGGAGCCGGAACGGCTGGAGCCCGTTCGCCTGGCGGCCAGCCTGGCCGGCTAGAAGCAGCTGGAGAAGAGAAAACCATGATGCGCGCCCTTGTCGTCGACGACTCGCGGTTCATCCGTCATTATCTGCACTCGCTCCTGGTCGACCATGGCGTCGACTGCGTCGAGGCCGCCGACGGCCGCCAGGGCCTGGACTGTCTGCAGCGCTCCGGGCCCTTCGCGGTCGCGCTGGTGGACTGGAATATGCCGGTGATGTCGGGCTTCGATCTGCTGCGCGCGGCGCGGTCCGACCATGCCTTCGATGGCACAAAGTTCGTCATGGTCACCGCCGAGGCGGAGAACGATCATATCGAAGCCGCTCTGCTGGCTGGCGCGGACGAATACCTGGTCAAGCCTTTCGACGAAGCCGGCCTATTCGACAAACTTCGCATGGCGGGAGTGGACGAGCTTTGAATCAGCCAGGCGAGCACCCCTGCACACGAAAAATTCGCGTGCTCCTTGCCGACGACTCCGCGGTGATGCGCAGCCTGCTGCGCATGGTTCTGGAGAGCAAGCCCGGTATCGAGATTGTCGCCGCGGCCGCCGGCGGCGAGCAGGCGCTGGCTGAGTTCGACCGGCTGCGGCCTGACCTGGTGCTGCTCGACATCGAGATGCCCGGGATGAATGGCCTCGATGTCGTCTCCGCCATTCGCCGGCGCAACCGGCGCGTCCCTGTGATCATGTGCAGCACCCTCACCTGGCGTGGCGCCCGCATCACCATCGAAGCTCTGTCGCGCGGAGCAACCGATTACGTCAGCAAGCCGGCCGCGCAGCGGGGCTTTCGCGAGGGGATGGAAACCCTGGCGCGTGAGTTGCTGCCGAAGATTCTGGCCCTGTTGCCGCCCGAGCCGGCGCCCGCGCCCGCATCCCGCATCGCGGCGGCATCTGCGCCTTCGCCAGTGCCTGCCCCACGCGTGGTTGTCCTCGGGGTTTCCACAGGCGGGCCGGCTGCGCTTGAAACCCTGCTGCCCAAACTCCCGGCATCCTTTCCCCTGCCGATCCTCATCGTGCAGCACATTCCCCGGCTGTTTACCGGGCTGCTCGCCGAGCGCCTGAATTCGCTGTGCGCTCTGCGTGTGCGCGAGGCCGACTCCGGCGTCCGCCCGGAGCCGGGGGTGGTGGATATCGCGCGCGGCGACTGGCACATGGAGCTGAGCCGCGACTTCCGCCTCCGCCTGAACCAAAACGACCTGGAAAACTTCTGCCGTCCTTCGGTGGACGTCTTGTTTCGTTCGGCGTCGGTCGCCACCGCAGGCCGCGTGCTGGGCATTGTGCTCACCGGCATGGGCTCGGATGGGCTGGCCGGTTGTCGCGCCATCCGAGCGGCCGGTGGCACAATCGTGGTTCAGGACGCCGCCACCAGCATCATCTGGGGTATGCCCGGCAGTGTTGCAAACGCCGGCCTGGCCAACAGGATTCTTCCCCTCGATGAGATCGCCGGCGAAATGGTCCGGCTCGCCGGACCTGCTCTGTCACGAACTGCAGCGGCTGAGGCAGTTGCCCCGTGAGCCTGTCCTCCATCGACGCCGACTACCTGCGCACCGTGGTCATGCGCAACTCCGGCAATCGTTTCGATCCGGCCCGCGATTATCTTTTCGAATCGCGCCTGCAGCGCATAGTGCGCAACTGCGGAATGCAGTCGCTCGACGAGCTGGTCCGCGCGCTGCGATCGGAGTCCGGTTCGACTCTCGAGCATTCCGTCGCCGAAGCCATGACGATCAACGAGACCAGCTTCTTTCGCGACACAGCAAGTTTTGACCTGCTGCGCGAAGAACTGCTCCCGGCCCTGATCGCCGCGCGCCGCAATACGCGCACCCTGCGCTTCTGGTCCGCCGCCAGTTCCAGCGGGCAGGAGGCCTGGTCGCTTGCTATGCTCCTGCGCGAGCACTTTCCTGCCCTCGCCTCCTGGAAAATCGACATCCTGGGCACAGATATTTCCGCCGAAATGGTCACCCGGTCGAGCTCCGGATGCTACCAGCGCATGGAGATCAACCGCGGCCTGCCGGCTCGCTTCCTGCTCAAGTACATGGTGCGCACCGGCGACGAGTGGGAAGTCTCGCCGGACCTTCGCCGCATGTGCCGCTTTCAGCAGCGCAACTTATGCGACACGCCGCCCACGCAGGAACGATTCGACGTCATCCTTCTGCGTAACGTGATGATCTATTTCCCCCCGGAAACGCGCCGCAAGGTGCTCCTGACCATGCACCGCTCGCTGGCGCCGGACGGCATGCTTTTCCTCGGCCTGAGCGAGCAGGCACGGATGGATTCCCACTGGCAGACCGTCCTCACCGCGAAAGCTGTGTGGTACCGCCCTTTGCCCGTGTCCTGACGTGCGCGTCCTGATGCTGCAACCCGGCGGCGCGGGCGATATTCTCTCTTGCAGGCATGTCGCCCACGAAATCGAGACAACCGCGCGAGACCCTTCCCCGCCCTGCTCCGGTAGCCGAGGATCCGCTCGCGCTCTTTCACCCCGTCACCGGCGCGTGGTTTCGCTCGGTGCTCGGCGTCCCCACCGCCCCGCAGCGCCTCGGCTGGCCGGCAATTGCGCGCGGCGAAAGCACCCTGATCCTCGCGCCCACCGGCACCGGCAAAACGCTCGCCGCTTTCCTGTCGTGTCTCGATCGCCTGATGTTCCACGGCGAAAACCAGTCACCCGGCTGCCGTGTCGTTTACATCAGCCCGCTCAAGGCGCTCGCCGTCGACGTCGAAAGGAATCTGCGCGTTCCGCTCGCAGGCATGGCCGCGCTCGCCCGGAACAGCGACGTGTTTTCCCGCCCGCCGGAAATCGCCATCCGCACCGGAGACACACCGCAGAGCGAGCGTGCCCGCTTTCGCCGCCAGCCGGCGGATATTCTCATCACCACCCCGGAGTCTCTCTACCTGCTGCTCACTTCCGAATCGGCGGCGGCCTTGCGCACCGTCGATACCGTCATCGTCGACGAGATTCACGCGCTGGTCCCCACCAAACGCGGCGCGCATCTGGCGCTGAGCCTCGAACGCCTGGAGGCCATCGTTCCGCGGCGAATCCAACGCATTGGGCTTTCCGCCACCCAACGTCCGCTCGAGGAGGTGGCGCATTTCCTCGGTGGAACCGAATCGGCAGGAGCCGGCGAGTCAAACCTCAGCGACGAACCTGACGCGCATGGCAGCGACGGCGACGCCCGCCGTTTCCGCCCCGTAACCATTGTCAACGCCGGCGAGCCGAAACGCCTCGCCCTCCAGGTGTACCTGCCGGTCGAGGACCTCGCCAAACTGGCTCCCCCGGAACCCTCTGCGCCCGGCGAGCCGCCGAAGCGCGCCTCCATCTGGACGACGATCCCTCCGCGCCTGCTGAGGATCATCCGACAGCGGCAGTCCACGCTGATCTTCGTTAATAATCGCCGCACGGCGGAGCGGCTGGCGGGCGCCATCAACGATCTGGCCCAGGAACCGATTGCCCGCGCCCATCACGGCTCGCTCGCCGCCGCACAGCGCCGCGAGATTGAAGAGCAGCTGAAGGGCGGCCGCATCCGCGCCCTGGTCGCCACATCGTCCCTGGAGCTCGGCATCGACATGGGCGCCATCGACCTGGTCATCCAGATCGAATCCCCGCCTTCCGTCGCCAGCGGTATGCAGCGCATCGGGCGCGCCGGACATCGCGTCGGCGTCGTCAGCGAAGGCATCATCTTCCCGAAATACCGTGCCGACCTGGTCGCCTGCGCCGCGGTCACGCGCGCCATGCATGAAGGTCTGGTGGAATCCACCTCGATGCTTCGCAACCCTCTCGATGTCCTGGCGCAACAGATTGTCGCCATCGTGGCCCAGCCGCCCCGGCTGTCGATGCCGCGTGAAAAGGGCGAACGCCCGCGGGAAGCGGAGATCGCGGTCGACCACCTCTTTTCCATCGTGCGCGGAGCCGCTCCCTTCGCCTCGCTCAGCCGATCGACTTTGGAAACGGTGATCGACCTCCTTTCCGGCAAGTACCCATCCGACGAATTTGCCGAGCTGCACCCGCGCATCACCTGGGACCGCGACGCGAACATCCTCACCCCGCGTGAAGGCGCAAAAAACCTGGCCATCCTGAACGGCGGCACCATTCCCGATCGCGGACTCTACGGCGTGTTCCTCACCGGCAAACACAAATCCGGGGCCCCCGGCGAGCCTCCTCGCCGGGGTGGCAGAAAGCCCGTCCGCGTCGGCGAGCTCGACGAGGAGATGGTCTTCGAAAGCCGCGTTGGAGAAGTCTTCGCGCTCGGCGCGTCCAGCTGGCGGATCGATGAGATTGCGCACGACCGCGTCCTCGTCTCTCCCGCTCCCGGACAGCCAGGCAAACTGCCCTTCTGGCATGGCGACCAGGCGGGCCGGCCGCTCGAGTTCGGCCGCCGCGTCGGCGCTCTGGTGCGCGAGCTGCGCGCCCAGCCTCCGAATGCGGCGATCAGCCGCCTCGTGCGCGAGCACGATCTGGACACCGAAGGCGCCGAAAGCCTCCTTCAGTTCCTTGCCGATCAGGCAAATGTAACCACAACGGTGCCAGATGACCGGAACATCGTCGTGGAGCGCATTCGCGACGACCTGGGCGACTGGCGCGTCTGTGTCCTCACGCCCTTCGGCAGCCGCGTGCACGCACCCTGGGCGATGGCCGCGGTCGCACAGATCGAAAGCGCAGATGGTCCGCACGTGGAGACGATGTGGACCGACGATGGATTCGTCCTCCGCTTCCCCGATGTCGATACTCCGCCGGATGCGGCACTGCTGCAGCCCGATCCCGCGGCAGCGACCGACCTGGTGGTGAGCCAGCTCAGCCGAACCGCCCTCTTTGCGGCAAAATTCCGCGAGGCGTCGGCACGGGCTTTGCTGCTGCCGCGCCGTCGCGCCCAGTCGCGGGCTCCGCTGTGGCAACAGAGAAAACGAGCAGCCGATTTGCTCGCGGTCGCGTCGCGCTACCCTTCCTTTCCAATGCTCCTCGAAGCGTATCGCGAATGCCTGCGCGACAGCTTCGACATGCCGGCGCTGGTTGACGTGCTGCGCTCCATCAAAGACGGCGGCATTCAGGTGCACGTGGTCGATACCCCGAAGGCGTCGCCGTTTGCAGCGTCGCTGCTGTTTGGGTACGTCGGCAATTTCATTTACGACGGCGACGCGCCTCTCGCCGAACGCCGCGCCCAGGCGCTCTCCATCGATCAGAACCAGCTGCGCGAGCTCCTCGGCGAAGCCGACCTGCGCGAATTGCTTGACCCCATCGCGATCAGCGACGTTGAGGCGCATCTCCAGCTGCTCGGCGAAGCACAGCGTATCCGGACAGCCGACGGCACGCACGAGCTGCTGCTCCGGCTTGGGGATCTTTCGCGCGAGGAGATTGCACAGCGAGTTGCCTCGCCGGAATTGTTGAAGTCCCTGACCAGCCTCACACGCGCGCAGCGCGTGCTCCCAGTTTCAATCGCCGGCGAGCAGCGCTTCATCGCCGCCGAAGATGCTGCTCGTTATCGCGATGCTTTGGGCATCGCGCTGCCGGCTTCCCTGCCGAAGGCACTGCAGCAGCCCGTAGCTGCGCCCGTGCTCGAGCTGGTCCGCCGCTTCGCGCGCACGCATGGGCCGTTCACGCTTGAGGAAGCTGCCAACCGCTTCGGCATGGAGCCGCGCAGTGTAGAAGCAGCCCTCCGCACGCTCATGCTCGACGGTCGCATTTTGGAAGGTGGATTTCGCCGTGGCGGCGCGCATCGTGAGTGGTGCGATGCCGAATCGCTGCGGCTGATTCGCATGAAGTCGCTGGCGCGCCTGCGCAAGGAGATCGAACCGGCGGAGCCGCGCCTGCTTGCTCGCCTCGAGACACACTGGCACGGCGTGCTCGCCAGGCGCCGCGGCCTCGATGCCCTTCTCGACACCGTCGAATCGCTGCAGGGCGCGCCGCTGCCCGCCTCGCTTCTGGAATCGAAAATCCTCCCCGCGAGGCTTGCGCGTTATTCTTCCGCCGACCTCGACACGCTGATCGCCGCCGGCGAGGTAGTCTGGTGCGGCGTCGATTCGCTGGGGGAACGCGATGGCCGCATCGCGCTCTACCTTGCCGACCGAATCGCCGATTTGCTGCCATCCCGGACTGGCCCTGGCGAGCCGCTGACGCCGCGCGAGGAAGCCATTCAGGCCCAGCTGCATCGCGGTGGCGCGATGTTCTTTGCGCAATTGCATGAGGCGCTCGGAGGCGGCTATCCCGGCGAAACCGTCGATGCGCTCTGGAGCCTGGTGTGGCGCGGTCTCGTTACCAACGACACGCTGCACGTTTTGCGCGCCTACGTCGAGAAGCCCGGTACCGCGCGCTCATCAAAGCGCATCCACAATCAGGCTGCCTTTCGGTCCAGGCGCACCACGCCGCCCAGTGCGCAGGGCCGATGGGCGCTGGTTCCGATCGTCGACCGCTCCACACCGGCCGCGCAGACAGCATGGAGCCATGCCCTGGCGTTGCAACTTCTCGAGCGCTACGGGATCGTCACACGCGAAACCGCAGCCCTGGAGAACCTTCCCGGCGGATTTAGCGCCGTCTATGAAGTCCTGAAAGCGCTGGAGGCCGGCGGTAAGATTAGGCGCGGGTATTTTGTCGCTGGCCTGGGCGGCGCGCAGTTCGCCTTGCCGGCAGCCGTCGAGTTGCTGCGGTCGTTGGGTCTCCCAGCGCCGGAGAAGCCGGAGATGGTGATGCTCACCGCAGCCGATCCGGCGAATCCGTGGGGCAGCATCCTGCGCTGGCCGCAGCCCGACTGGGTTTCCGGCGATGCCTCGCCGTCGCTGACGCGCTCCGTGGGTGCCAGCGTCGTTCTTCGCAATGGCGACCTGGTCGCCTATCTGCGGCGCAACAATCCGGAAATCCAGATTTTTCTTCCCCAGGATGAACCGGACCGGTCCGCAGCGGCGCGCGATTTGGCCTCATTTCTCGCGAATTACGCTCAGGAACTGTTACAGAATCCCGAGACGCGTCATCACGGCGGCTTGCTCATCGCGGCGGTTGGCGGTCACCCCGCGCACGAACATTTCTTCGCACATTTTCTGGTTGAAGCCGGCTTCCATCCCTCGCCCCGCGGCTACCAGGTCCGCTATGTTGCCGCCCCTGCTCAAGGTGGTTAATCGCTATCCGCTATCCGCTGTCTTTTAGTGGATGGTCTTCATCCGCCGCTGCATGTAGTCCATCAGCAGGTATTCGCCCAGCGTCTCAGGCGTGGTGAAGTACGCTTTGCCCTTGCACATCTGCGTCACTTTCTGCACGAACTGCACCAGCCCGAAGTCCGACGCCAGCATAAACGTATTGATGAGGATGTTCTGCCGCTTGCAGCGCGAAACCTCTTCCAGCGTCTCGCTCACCACCAGCGGATCGAGGCCGAAGGCATTTTTGTAAATCCGTCCGTCCGGCAGAGTCAGCGCCGATGGCTTGCCGTCGGTGATCATCACAATCTGCTTCATGTCTTTGCGCTGGCGCTGCAGAATGCGCTGCGACAGCCGCAGACCTTCGCGCGTATTCGTGTAGTACGGACCGACCTTCACGCGCGCCAGCTGCGACACCGGCATCTCTTCCGCAGAGTCGTGAAACAGCACCAGAGAAAGCGTATCGCCCGGATACTGCGTGCGGATGAGATGCGCCATCGCCATCGCGACTTTCTTCGCCGGCGTAAAGCGATCTTCGCCGTAGAGGATCATCGAGTGCGAGCAGTCCAGCATCACAACCGTCGCGCACGAGCTCTGGTATTCCGACTGGTGGACCTGCAGATCGCTGTACTCGAGATTGAGCGGCAGCGTCAGACCCTCGCGCGCAATCGCCGACTTCAGCGTCGCCGGCGCGTCCAGATTCAGCGTGTCGCCAAACTCATACGGCTGCGAGCCGCCGCTGGTCTCCACGCCCGTGGCGAAGTAGCGCGTGTCGTGCCGGCCAAAGTTCGCTTTGCCCAATGATCCCAGCAGGTCGCGCAGCGTCTTGTAGCCAAGGAAGTCGAGGCTCTTATCGGTTACCTCGAACCGAGCCTCCGTCTGCGGTCCGCCCAGCTGACCTGCCGATTGCGAGATCTCCCCTGGATCCTGCGATCGCTCGGTGGAGATATAGTTCTCGCGCTCCATGCGGTCGATGAGCTTGTCGATCAGTTCGTCGAGCCGCCCCTCGGCAGCCATCTGATCGATCTTCTGCTGGATGCTCTCGTCGAACGCATCGCCCTGCTCGAGCGCGCGTCGCAGCGCTTCGCGCAGATTCTCCATCGTCTGATCGAGATCCTGAAATTCCGCCCAGGGATTCTGGAAGCCCGAGTCGAGCAGATAATCGGACAACGCCTTGAGCAGGTCCTCCATGCTCATTTCGCTGGCCAAATCGCCGGTGAACTTGGTGTAGCGAACGCTCTTCATTCCTGACTCACTGACTTCCTGCCTTGCTGACCTACTGCTCCGCAGGCGCTGACTCGCTGTCTGCTGACTGCTAACCGCCGAACGCTAGTTGAAACTTCCACGGCGCGTCCGCCGCGTCTGCCACTGCTCATATTCGCGTTCGGCGTCCGCGCGCTCCGGGCTCTTCTCCTGTTGTGGCTTGCGCTGTGCGGAAAAGCTCCGCTCCTCGTTGCGGCTGATGCGGCGATGCGCGCACATGCCTTCCAGCAGAAACTCCGCGGCCGCGGTGACAATTTCCGGCGGGTCGCCGTGCTTCACACCCAGCGGAGCCAGCTTCTCCTCGAGTCCCTGAATCTGCTTCAGCTCCTCCAAAGTCGCTTTCGCCGGCTGCTCGTCGGAAATCTTTACCGTGCCGCCCAGGTTAAACCACTGCTCGATCTGCTGTGTGTTCACGTCCGCAAAGTACTTGTCGAATATTTTGCCGATTGCGCCGCGAACGATGTCGCGCACCACGGTATCCGCGCCCTTCATCTCGCCTTCGTACTCCAGCTCCAGCTTGCCGGTAATGCCCGGCAGCGCCGTGTAGAGATCGCCCACCCGTGGAGCCACGCGCGATTCCCCGTGCATCAGCGCGCGCCGCTCGGCATTCGAAACCGCCAGTTCGAGCGTGGCAATAGGCAGCCGCTGGCTCACGCCGCTGCGCTTGTCCACCTTCTTGTCCTCGCGTGCGGTGAAGGCCACCTGCTCGATCACCTCGCGCAGATACTGGGGGATCGCCGCCTCACCCAGTTCCCGATCCGTCCAGGCTTCCTGCGTCGTAATCGCAATTCCCTCCTCCAGCGTTTCCGGATAGTGCGTGCGAATCTCCGACCCAATGCGGTCTTTGAGCGGCGTCACGATCTTGCCACGTGCCGTGTAGTCCTCGGGATTGGCGCTGAAGACCAGCGCGAGGTCCAGTTCCAGCCGCACCGGGTAGCCCTTAATCTGTACATCGCCTTCCTGCATGATGTTGAACAGCGCCACCTGAATCTTGCCGGCGAGGTCGGGCAGTTCGTTCACCGCGAAAATGCCGCGGTTGGCACGCGGCAGCAGACCGTAGTGCATGGTCATTTCGCTGGCCAGGTCGTGCCCGCCGCGCGCCGCCTTAATCGGATCGAGATCGCCGATCAGGTCCGCCACCGTGACGTCCGGCGTCGCCAGCTTCTCGACATAACGCTCCTCGCGCGACATCCAGCCCAGCGGCGTCCCGTCTCCCTGTTCCACGACCAGGTCGCGGCAACGCCGGCACAGCGGCACGTAGGGATTGTCGCGAATCTCGCAACCGGCAATGTAGGGCAGCTGCTCGTCCAGCAGCAGGGTCAGCGCGCGCAAAATGCGGCTCTTCGCCTGGCCGCGCAGGCCGAGCAGAATGAAATTCTGCCGCGAGAGCACGGCGTTCACAATCTGCGGCACCACTGTATCCTCATAGCCGATGATGCCCGGGAAGATCGGCTCCCGCGCCTTCAACCGCGCGATCAGGTTCTCGCGCAGCTCGTCTTTCACGGTGCGGGTGCGCAGCCGTGTCTCAGAGAATTCGCGGCTGGTGCGCAATTCTCCCAGCGTCTGCGGCAGGTGCGCGCGCCTCTGTTCTGCCTGCAAATTATCCGTCCGCCGTGGCGAATTCGCCGGCGTGGCCTGTCGAGTACCCATCATCGCTCCTGTCTCTCGCGCGCAGTTGTTCTTCTTTTTTTGACGCCCGGATCCCCCGGCCGTCTCACTTTTGATTACATCACCCGGCCGGAGGGTGCGTCGCCAGCCACGCTCTGCAGCTTCGGCAGCATTTCATTGTAGAAATCGCGGAGCCGCGTCGTGCGGTCCGCGTCCGAACGGCTGCCCAGCAACTGCTGTTTGAATCCCAGATCCGACGGCAGCGCGTCAGCCAGCTGGAAGGCCACAGGCGCGTTCAGGTCCAGGTGCATGGCCGGCGAGTCGATGCCTGCCAGATGCAGCGTGGCAAAATGCAGCGCGGCGCATTCCTCGCGCTCCATGCGCGTGGAGCCGGCGCCTTCATCCTCGAAGAAATCGACGTCGGCCTGCAGAAAGGTCCGCGACTCATCGAGACCCTCGATCTCGAATCTCCGCTCGCCTTCGCACAGAATGTCCATGCGTCCGTCCGGATAGTGCTCCAGCACGCGCACCACCTTTGCCGTGCAGCCGATGATCGCCAGCTTGTCCCCTTCCGCGCGCACCACGCCGAACTCCTTGTCCTGGGTCAGGCATTCGCCGATCATTTCGCGGTATCGTTCCTCGAAAATGTGCAGCGGCAGCGCCGTTCCCGGAAAAAGCACCGTATCCAGCGGAAACAGGGGAATTCGCATGATGGTGACATTATGCTCGTGCCGGGTCGCACGTGACAGAGGCAGGCACACTTATTTTTCGCTGGCCTACAGACGCGCCCCGCCCCAGGTCGGCTCCCCCCTATTCCAGAAGCTCCAGTTCGTCGAGCATCGCCTGCATCTCTCTCTGTGCGTGCTGGTTGCCGGTGCGCTTGGCTGAGGCGATGCCGTCGGCCAGGCGCTGTTTCGCTTCCCCCTGGCGCCGGGCCTTCGCCAGCGTCTGCGCCGCCATAAAGTATCCGGCCGTGTAATCCGGATGGTCTGTCAGCAGGCGGTCGAACTCAGAGAGCGCGCTCTCGGTTTCTCCGCCGCCGGCAAACTCCATAGCAAGACCATAGCGTGCAAATGCATTCTGCGGGTCCTGCTCAAGGATCTCTTTCAGCTGTGCAATCTTATCCATGCGTCCTGCAACCGTTATACCTTCTTATGATTCCCTGGCGAGGGGCTGCGACGCAAAGCGGACGCGCCCTTTGCGCAGCAGGCTCTTCAGCCCGTAAGCTGGAAGAAGAGGAAACCTGCATGGAGTTGAACGGCCCCGCGCTGCCCGCACGCACCGTAGCGCAATCCCAGTCGGAGATGACCGAGCTGATTTTGCCCAACGACACCAACACCCTGGGCAATCTGCTCGGCGGCCGCCTCATGAATTTCATCGACCTCGTCGGCGCCATGGCCGCCTATCGCCACGCGCGCAGCCACGTGGTCACCGCATCCATGGAGCACATCGACTTCATCGCGCCCGTCCATGTCGGCGATCTCGTCATTCTCAAGTCGTCTCTGAACCGCGCCTTCAAGACCTCGATGGAAGTGGGCGTGAAGGTCTGGGTGGAGAACACCCTCGCCGGCGTGCATCACCACGTCGCCTCGGCTTACCTCACGTTCGTCGCCATCGATTCGCAGGGCCGGCGCGTTCCCGTTCCACCGCTCGACCCACAAACCGAAGATGAAAAGCGCCGCTTCGACGACGCCGGCCGCCGCCGCGATGTCCGCGAAGCCGAAGCCCGCCGCCGCCGCATCCCCAAATTCGAACCCGCCACCCGGTGAAAATCTGGCCGCACACAGGAGACCCCCAACCATGGCTCATGCACAAGCTCCCCAGCCCCCCGCGGCACTGCCCGGCGTCAAATCCATCGTCGCTATCGGTTCCGGCAAAGGTGGCGTGGGCAAAACCACGCTCGCCGTCAACCTGGCTATCGCCCTCGCCAGGCTCGGCTATCGCGTCGGCCTCATCGACGCGGACATTTACGGGCCCAACGTGCCCCTGATGCTGGGCACCACGCGCCAGCCGACGATTCGGCCCAACAATCAGATCGAGCCCAACGTCGCCCATGGCGTGAAAGTCATCTCCGTCGGATTCATTTCTCCCGGCGATAAGCCGCTGGTAATGCGCGGCCCCATGCTGCACCAGATCATCCGCCAGTTTTTGCAGCAGGTGGAGTGGGGCGAGCTGGATATCCTGCTGATCGATCTTCCCCCCGGCACCGGCGATGTCGTCATCTCCCTGGTGCAGACCGTTCCGCTCACCGGCGCCATCGTCGTCTCCACTCCGTCGGACGTCTCGCTGCAGGATGCCCGCAAAGCGCTCGAGATGTTTCATCAGGTGAACGTCGAGGTTCTCGGCATCGTCGAGAACATGAGCCACTTCACCTGCCCGCACTGCCACCAGGAGATTGACATCTTCTCCAAAGGCGGAGCGGAGCGGACCGCAAAGCAGTTCAACATCCCGTTTCTCGGATCTGTCGAACTCAGTCCCGAGATTCGTCAGGGCGGCGACACCGGACTGCCGGTCGCATTGGCCGGACCCGCTTCGCCTCATGCTGCGGAGTTCTACTCCATTGCCCGCCAGTTGGCCCACCGGGCGCAGGCGCAGGCGGAAAAGACCGAGAACATCTTTGAGATCACTTAACGAGTCGCGGCGACTTTAGTCGAACCGTCCCCGGGGGCCTTTCGCGCCCGAAGCCATTAGCCCCTTCACGCGCTCCAAAATGAAGGTTGGGTGCACCGGTTTGGCCAAAATGTCGAACATGTGACCCTTCTTGGCCGCCTCCTCCAGCAGGCTGCCCGTCCGCTCGTGGCCCGAAACCAGCAGCAGATGACATTCCGGATGATTGGCCTTGAGCACAATCGCCAGGTCGATCCCGTTCATACCCGGCAGATTCACGTCCAGCAGTGCCAGGTCCGGCACGCAGGAAGCAATGGACTCGATCGCCTCCTCGGCCGAATAGGCCACGCGCGCGGTGTAGCCGTGCATGCGAAAGATGGCCGCAAGTGTGTCTGCTATGGCCTGGTCGTCGTCGACAATCAGAACGGTAGTTGCTGGTACGGCGCCGGTCATATCGGCCTCATGCAGGTAGATGCAAATTTGGTGCCATGCGCGCTGCCCTCGCTCAATAAATCGCGTCAACCCGCGCCCCGCTTGCCGATTTGCGATCCCAGCCTGCCGGTTTCTGGCGCCCCCGGACCTGTGCTACGATTCCGCCAACGGGAGGGGAAATCCATGACCTATTTTTCCAGGCGCGAATTCCTCAGAACCAGCGCTGCTGCGGGCGCCCTGGCCAGCCTCGGCTCTCTCCCGCTGCCTGCCGAATCCGCATCCGCAACCGACTGGGTCCCCCTCGGCAAAAGCGACGTGAAGGTCACTCGGCTCGCCTTCGGCACCGGCACTTACAGCGGCGCGGTGCAGCGCAATCTGGGACAGGATGGATTCAACCGCCTCGTCCGCCATGCATACGATTCCGGCATACGCTTTTTCGAGACATCGGACAGCTACGGCGGCATGCACCGCATGCTCGGCATCGCGCTGGCGGGAATCCCCCGCGACAGCTACCGGATCATGACCAAGGTGACCACCGAAGATCCGATGGACCCGCAGCAGAAAATCGACGAGCTGCGCAAACAGATCAGGAGCGATTATTTCGACATCCTGCTCCTGCACTGGCAGCACACCGCAACCTGGACCGAAGATACCCGCCGCTGGCAGGACGCCGTCGTCGTGGCCCAGCAGCGCCACGCCGTTCGCATTCGCGGCGCCTCCGTACACGGGCTCCCGGCGCTGCGTCAGGTTCCGAGTTTCGAGTGGCTGCAGGTGGCTATGATTCGCGTCAACCACAAAGGCACGCGTATGGACACCGAGATCGCCGACGGACCCGGCCTCGGCAACGTGACCGAAGTGGTCGAGCACATCCATCAGGCGCGCGCCGCGGGCATGGGCGTCATCAGCATGAAGCTGACGGGTGAAGGCACCTTCAACCGCGAAGATCGTCAGAAGGCCATGCGCTTCGCCTTCCGCAACGCCGGCGTCGACAGCGTGACCGTCGGCTTTAAGAACAATGCGGAGATCGACGAGGCGATCGAGAACATCAACGCCGCCCTCGCGTAGACTCGCGTCCCGGAAGTTCCCTCGGGAATTGTTCTTTGGTTTTGTATCAGGGCACGACTTCAGTCGTGCCGCACGAGCCCAAAATCAAATGGGCTTCAGCCCCTGAGGGTTGTTCTTCGTGCGCTTCCATCGGTCAAAATCTCAACGACTTCAGCGCCAGGACATTAGCGCCCTCGCTCGCTCACACCGCCCGCATGAGGATGCAGGTGATGTCGTCGTGCTGCGGTGCTCGCTCCACGAAGCGGTCGATATCGATCAGGATCTGCTGCAGCAGCGTTGCAGGCGCCAGTTGCGAGCCCCAGCGCAGCATGGTTACCAGACGATCCTCCCCGTACTGCATCTGCCGCGGATTTTCCGCTTCGATCACTCCGTCAGTGAACGCGGCGAGCCAGTCTCCGGCTTCCAGCCTCACTTCGCCCGATACATACGGCGCCGCATCCATCACCCCCAGCGGCACGCCTCCCACATCCAGCCGCTCAATCGCCCCTGTCCGCCGCAGCAGGATCGGACTGTTGTGTCCCGCATTCACATAGGTCAGCCCGCGCGTCGCCGGGTCGTACTCGGCGATGAACGCGGTCGTGAAGCGGCGTCCATTCTGGCTGTTGCTGCAGGCATAACGATTGATCCTCGCCACCAGGTCTGTCAGCGGCCCCGGCGTGTCGCTCAGCGTCTTCAGGCTCGCCTGAAACGTTGCCATCAGCATGGCGGCCGGGACGCTCTTGCCCGCGACGTCGGCGATGGCAATCAGGAATCGCGGGCTGTCCCCTGAGCCGGGCCGCGCGAAGACGTCGTAATAGTCTCCCGCCACCGTGTTCGCCGGACGCGTGGCAAAGGCAATCTGCAGCCCCGGCACCTGCGGCGGATTCGCCGGCAGCAGCCAGGCCTGAATTTCCTTCGCGATCTGCAGATCGCGCTTCATCACCACCCGGTCGCCCACTTCCATAATCAGCAGCGCAAACAGCAGCAACGCCGCCAGGAAATGGAAGTCCGGCGCATTCGTGTACGCCCCTGACGATCCTGACTGCCAAATCCAGCTGCCCACCGGCAGGATCAGCAGCGCCAGCGCAAGCAAAAGGAGAATGCGCCGTCCCGGAGTGAGTTTGTCCAGAACCGCCCACAGAAACTGGCCCGCAATGTGAAAGGCGCGGCGGATTTTCGATTCCCCCGCCGCCCGCGCCGAGTCTACTTCTTTGGAGTAGAGCCGATAGCTGGACCGCGCGTCGGCCTCAAACTGGCGCCAGATCTCGTTGAGCTGCATGCCCTCCGTCACGCGCTGCCAGAATCGATTCGCGCGCTCGGTGAACGTCGGCCGTTCCATCGCCCCTCCGCTGCCGGTCCCGGGCAGATCCCTTTTCATCGCATAGCGAATGCTGTTGTGTTTAGGATACGCAAACGGCGCTGCGCGGTTCTCCGCTGGCTCTCCTCGATGCTCTGTGTTCCTGCCTGAGCGAAGACGCCGAGGATCTCCCCTGAAACCTGGACCCTCCTTTTGCTACCTTGGAATGTGATTGCCATGAATCCCCTGCGCCTTCCCTCCCTCCTTTTCGCTCTGGTTCTCGTGGCCCCGATCGTTTCTGCTCAGACCACAGCGCCATCCCAGCCGGCGCACGCGCACCGCGAAGCCCCGCGCACCCACGAGCCCGCCGTGCCCTACAGCGCTTACAACGATCACCCGAAGCTCGCCATCATCCTCGTCATCGATCAGTTTCGCGGCGACTATCTCGACCGCTGGCGCTCCGACTTCAAAGGCGATGGATTCGACCTGTTCCTCGATCGCGGCGCTTACTTCCCCGACTGCTACTACGATTACGCGAACACGAAGACCGCTCCCGGCCACGCCACCATCGGCACCGGCGCGTACACCGATGGCCACGGCATCGCCAGCAACGAATGGTGGGACCTGAGCCGCAATCAACAGCGGCCCGTCACCTCAGTCGAAGACGAGCGCTATCAGCTCGTCGGCCTGCCCGCCTCCAGCATTCCGCCGGGCGCGAAGTACGTTACCGGCAGCTCGCCGCGCAATCTGCTCGCTTCCACTGTCGGCGATGAGCTGCGCCTTGCCACCCAGGGCCAGTCGAAGGTCTTCGGCATCTCTCTCAAGGACCGCGCGGCGATCCTGACCGCCGGCGCAGCCGCCAACGGCGCATTCTGGATCGATCCCGCCTCCGGCGACTGGGTCACTTCGACCTTCTACATGCCGCAGCTTCCCGACTGGGCCACGGCCTTCAACGCCAGCCCCGCCATCGCCCAGGCCGAACAGGACGCGAACGCGGCGAACACAAAGAATTTCTACGAGGACGTGGGCAAAACGCCGGCCGCCAACGCCTATGAGCTCAACTTCGCCGAAGCTCTCATTCAGGGCGAGCAGCTCGGCCAGCGCAATGTCACCGATCTGCTGACCATTTCCCTTTCGGCAAACGATATCCTCGGCCACGCCGCCGGGCCCGACTCGCCCGACGAAGAGCAGATGGTCGACGCCCTCGACACCCAGCTCGACACCTTCTTTACCTGGCTCGACAAGAACATTCCCGGCGGTCTCGGCAACGTGTGGATCGCCCTCACCGCCGACCACGGCGTCGCTCCTCTTCCCGCAACCGCCGCGCAATACGGGTTGAATGCCGCGACCATCGATCTCACCAAGCTGATCGCCGCCCTGAATTACGCCATCAACATGAAATTCTCGCCGGGCGAGAAGGTCGAATACATCCTGCCGCACGAGGATCTGCCCTACATTTCTCTCAACGAATCGCAGTTCACGAAAGCGGGCATCAACGAGCAGGAAGCTGAGCAGGCCGTGCAGCAGGCCCTGCCCGCTGCTCTCGATTCGCTCGTGCCGCAGCAGCCCACGCCCCCGCCCAGCGACGCGTCCCTGGCCGGCACGGGTAAACCTGAAATCCTTCCCTCGCAGACGCGTCTTCCTCCGCGCCCCGCGCTCTTCCGCAGCTACACCCGCGAGCAGCTTGCCGACGGGCCGTATCCGCCCACTCCCTGGGGCACCCTCCTCGCCCACAGTTACTCGCCCAATGGCGGGTGGTACATCATGGTGATTCCCACCGCGTTCCAAATGGCCGTCAGTCACGGCACCACGCACTTCACGCCTTACTCCTACGATCGGCACGTGCCGCTCGGCTTTTACGGAGCCCCCTTCGCTCCGGGCACCTATCTCAACCGCGTTCAGCCCGTCGATATCGCCGCAACCTTCGCCGCCCTCATGGGCATCAACCAGCCCTCGGCCTCGGTCGGTCACATCCTTACCGAGGCGCTCAAGCCCGCGGCAGACGTTGCCTACCCCAAAGCTCTGCCGCCGCCCCGTGTGCGTCATCCGGCTTCCGCTCGCAACGCAGCCGCCGCGCATCATGCTGCTCCGGAGGCAGCACCGCATCCATGACCACGTACGACAGCTCCCGCGCAACAAACCTGAATTCCTGCATCCGAGCCGGGTTTTGGCTGAACGCTGATCGCTGTCTGCTGACCGCTGCGAGCGGCCGGAGGTCGCTCGCATGAAGCCCGACATGCGCGTTCAGTTCGCCGGCATCGAGCTGCTGAATCCGGTCATCGCTGCCAGCGGCACCTTCGGCTACGGCATCGAGTTCGAAGAGATCGTCTCCCTCCGCCGCATCGGCGGCCTCGTCACCAAAGGCCTTTCGCGTGAGCCCATGCCCGGCAACCAGGCGCCGCGCCTCATTGAAACCGCTGCCGGCATGATCAACGCCATCGGCCTGCAGAACATCGGAGTCGAAAAATTCCTCGCGGAAAAGCTGCCGCCCCTCCGCCACTATCCCAGCTGCGCGGTCATCGTGAACGTCTTCGGCTATCAGTTCGACGATTACCTGGCCGTGATTGAACGATTGAACGACGCAGAGGGCATTGCCGCCTACGAACTGAACGTCTCCTGCCCGAACACCCACTTCGGCGGCATTGCTTTCGGCTCAGACAGTGGCACACTCTTCGACCTCGTCACGCGCGCCAAAGCCAAATCTGCGCGCCCTCTGATCGTGAAGCTGTCGCCCAACGTCACCTCCATCGCGGCCATGGCGCACACTGCGGAAGAGGCAGGCGCCGACGCCGTCTCCCTGGTCAACACCTTCCTGTCCATGGTCATCGACGTGGAAACGCGCCGCCCGCGCCTCGCCAACACCACCGGCGGCCTCTCCGGCCCTGCGATCAAGCCCATCGCCGTGCGCATGGTGTGGGAGGCTTCGCGCGCCGTCAAAATTCCGGTCATCGGACTCGGCGGCATCGCCACTCCCGAAGATGCCGTCGAATTTCTGCTCGCCGGCGCGGCCGCCGTGCAGGTGGGCACCGCCAGTTACGCCGACCCACGCGCCACCGAGCGCATCGCGCAGGGCCTGGAGCAGTGGTGCGCCCGCCACCACGTCGCCCGCGTCGCGGACCTCACCGGAGCCCTGGATTTGCCCAATCCCGCCGCGCCCCCGGCCTGAGCCGCAGACCGGCCACCGTGCATCACGCCCCGCGAATGTCGAACCGCCGGATCAGCCCGCCCTCCACGCGAAAGATGTGCCCCACCATCTGATCGACCAGCAGGTTCCCGCTCAGATCGCGCACCACCTGATGCACCTCGACGATCGTTTCGCCCTCCGGCCCCACGCTGAAACCCACCGGTTCAACGCGCGGATCGATCATCGCCCACTGCCGCGTCCAGTAGGCGCGCACGCCTTCGCGCCCGCGCACGTGGCCGCCTTCCATGCCGTTCGCCCACAGCACGTCTTCGTGCATCGCGGCGAGCACGGTCTCTATATCGCGCGCGTTGAAGCGCTCATAAATATGCCGGAAAAACTCCTCGACCGTCTTCACCCCAACCCTCTCCCTTCGGAATTCAGCGTTGACTCTGCGGCCTGTCCGTACGGGCAACCTGTCTCGCCGGTATAAACTAATTCATTCTGCCGGCAGTCCACGCCGCGCAAAGCGCTCATGGGATTTCTCTTCAATTTCATTTTCACCTGGTGGGGCATTTTGCTCGAAGCCCTCGCCATCATCCACTTCATCCGCCGCCGTCCTGACTTTTGGTGGCTCTTCGTCATCATTTTCCTCGGACCCCTCGGCGCCGCCATCTATCTGCTCATTGAAGCTGCGCCCGACCTCAGCTTCCTCAGCGGCCAGTCCGTACGCGGATTCTCCCGCCGCAAGCGCATCCGTGAGCTCGAAGCGCTCGTGCAGGTGAATTCCGCCGTGGGCAACATCGAGGAGCTCGGCGACCGCTACATGGACGAAGGCCGCCTGGCCCTGGCGCGCGCCGCCTTCGACAAAACCATCGCCGCCGGGTCCACCACTCTCGATCCGTTCTATCGCCGCGGCGTCTGCGCTGTGCTCCTCGGCGACGCGCAGGCCGCGATCCCCGACCTCGAGCGAGTGGTCGCAAAGGAGCCCGACTACGATTTCCATCGCGCCGCCGGCTTGCTGGCTCACGCGTACGCCATGATTGGCCAAAAAGAGAGAGCCGAAGCGCTCTTCCGCGAGACAACGAAGCTCTCCACGCTCTCTGAGACCTATCTCAACTTTTCCGATCTGCTCGCTGCCGAAGGACGCACCGCTGAAGCCCGCGAGTGGGCACGCAAGGTCCTTGAGAAAGCCCCCGCCATGCCCGGCTATCTGCGCCGCCGCGAGCGTCCCTGGTTTCGACGCGCCAGAAAAGCTCTGCGACGTCTGCCTGCATAGTCCCTCTTTCTGGCCGCTGAATTCCTGGCGCAACGCTCAAACTCAAAACGCGGCGCCCGCGCCCTCATCGGCGAGTTGAAAAACCTCACAACGCCAGCCGCCTTCCCCGCAATTCCCGCTCTCTCAGGCAGCCGGTGGTAGACTTCCTCGCGGGCCGCTGCGCGCGAAAGGGCCGCCGGTACCCGCGGAGAAGCAGAATGCACCCAGGAAAATTCGCCGCCTGCGCGGTGGCGCTGTTCGCCGGTGCGCTGGCCGTCGCGCAAACCCCGCCACCGCCGCCAGCAGCGCCTCAGGTCCGTGTGCGGCAGGGACTCTTGCGCGGCCAAACGGGCGCCCAGGGTGCCGCCATCTTTCAGGGCATTCCCTACGCTGCCCCACCCGTCGGCGATCTCCGCTGGAAGCCGCCGCAGCCGCCGCCGCACTGGACCGGCGTGCGCGACGCAACCACCCCTCCCCACGCGTGCATGCAGATCGACTGGGGCTGGAACGCCCGCGATGCCGAGGACGAGTCCGAAGACTGCCTCTATCTGAACGTAGCCACGCCCTCATTGCATCCCGCGCATCCCCTGCCCGTCCTCTTCTGGATTCACGGCGGAGCGAATTACAACGGCTCCGGCCGCTATCCCGCCGGCCAGACGCTCACCCGGCAAGGCGTCGTCCTCGTCAGCATCAACTATCGTCTCGGCGTCTTCGGATTCCTCGCGCTGCCCCAGCTCACCGCTGCATCGCCGCATCACGCTTCCGGCAACGACGCGTTGCTCGATCAGATCGCCGCGCTGCGCTGGGTGCGCGACAATATCGCCCGCTTTGGCGGCGATCCGCACAACGTCACCATTGCCGGTCAATCGGCAGGCGCCATTGACGTGGGCATGCTGCTCACCAGCCCGCTGAGTGCCGGCCTCTTGCAGCGAGCCATCAGTGAGAGCGGCGGCGCCATCGCGCCAAATCCGATCCTGCCCACGCTGCACGACGCTGAAACCCTGGGCCAGACCTTCGCAGCCTTCGCCGGAGCACCCGCCGGGCCAGGCCAGTTGGCCGCTCTGCGCAAAATCCCGGCATCCGAACTCCTCGACGCGGCCCACCGCTTCACCGCACCCGACAAGGAAGGCGTCCCCACGCACCAGGGCCCCGAACTCATCGTCGATGGCTGGATTCTGCCCCAGCAGCCGGCAGCGGCCCTGCGCGACGGCCACTCCCACGACGTTCCACTCCTCATTGGCAACAATATCCAGGAGTTTTCCTTCAGCCGGTCCAGCGTGATCCAGCCCAATGCGCCGCCCGATCCTCCGGAGGCTCTGCGCAAAGCAATCCTGCGCGACTTCGGCGAGCAGGGGCCGGCCGCCATCGCCGCGTACGGCCTTGCGCATTCCGATGCGCCGCCGGTCGACCAGCAGCTGGGTTCCGCGGGCACGCAACTCATGACTGACACGATGTTCCGCTGCCCCGCACGCATCGCCGGCGCCTGGCTGGCAAAGCGCGGCATCGCCGTGTGGGAATACCAGTTCGAGCGCCCCCTCCCCGGCACCAGCTCGCCGTCCACGCGCCACAGCGGCGAGCTGCCCTACGTCTTCGGCTGGGCGCAGCTTCCCGCTTACCACGTTATGGGCGCAACCTACGGCCCCGCCGACGCCGCGCTCTCTGAGCAGATGCAGGGCTACTGGACAAACTTCGCAAAAACGGGCGACCCGAACGGCGCCGGACTTCCAAACTGGCCTGCGTATCGCGGAAGCTCTCCCGCGCTCATGCACTTTACCGCGCAGGGATCGGCCGCAGCTTCTCCTCTTGAGCTGCGCCCCGCCTGCGTCCTGTTGCAGGCGCACATCGTGCAGCGCCTGGCGCAATAGACACGCTGCCCTGCGTAACTTCGTATTTGGAATCCACGCCCCAATTTCTCCAATGGGGAAATCGAATCATGACGATTCGATCAATCTATTGAACGCATCAGGGTGCGACCGTATACTTGGCAGCCGGGCCGCAAGTCCCGCATCAGGTGTTCATCCACGCACACAGGAATCATCCCATGAGAGTCCTCAAAATCGCCGCGCAACTATTTCTCGTCGTCGCGCCGCTGCTGGCCGCGGAAGCGCAGAGCAGCTTGCAGCAGGTCAGGATCGACACCGGCACAGTTCGCGGCGCCCAGGAGAACGGCATCGTCTCGTTCCGGGGCATCCCCTTCGCAGCGCCTCCCGTAGGCGACCTCCGCTGGCGTCCTCCCCAGCCTGCCGCGCACTGGTCCGGCGTACGCGAGGCGACACAGTACGGCGCCGACTGCATGCAGCTTCCCTTCCCGTCGGATGCCGCGCCGCTCGGCACTCCACCCAGCGAAGACTGTCTCTATCTCAACGTCTGGACCCCGGCCCACAAAGCCACCGAAAAACTTCCCGTGATGGTGTGGATCTACGGCGGCGGCTTCGTCAACGGCGGCAGTTCGCCCGCCGTATATGACGGCTCGCAGTTCGCGCGTGGCGGAGTCGTCTTCGTCAGCTTCAATTATCGCGTTGGCCGCTTCGGCTTCTTCGCCTTCCCCGCGCTCTCCCGCGAAGGCGCCGGCCATCCCCTCGGCAACTACGCATACATGGATCAAATCGCCGCACTCAAATGGGTGCAGCGCAACATCCGCGCCTTCGGCGGAAACCCCGCCGACGTAACCATCTTTGGCGAGTCGGCCGGCGGCGGATCGGTCCTCGCGCTCCTGACTTCCCCGGTAACGAAAGGACTCTTCGAGCGAGCCATCGTCGAATCCGGCGGCGGCCGCGATGCGCTCATGGGCGTCCGCTATCTCGATAAGACCTCGCCCCACGGTCTGCCTTCCGAAGAAGCCGTCGGTGTCGCGTTCGCGAAAGCCAATGGCATCGAGGGCACCGGCGACGCGGCGCTGGCTGCGCTGCGCGCGCTCCCTGCGGAAAAAGTCGTCAGTGGCCTCAACATGGCCAGCATGGGCCGCGCCGCGGCCACCTACGGCGGCCCCATTCAGGATGGCGTCATCGTCACACAGACGCCCGAGCAGGCCCTTGAAAGCGGCCACTACTGGAAGGTTCCCGTGATGATCGGCGCCAACAGCGCCGACATTGGCTTCCCGCGCTGGCACACGCTCGCGGATACCTGGGCCGCCTTTGGCCCCAATGCCGGCAAGGCCGCGGCGCTCTACGACCCCACGAAGTCCGCCAGCGTCATGCTGGTAGGCTGGAAAATCGCCGCCGACATGATGATGGTCGAGCCTGCGCGCTTCGTCGCCGGCACGGTCGCAGCCGCCGGCCTGCCCGCCTACGAATATCGCTTCTCCTATGTCGCCGAAACCCGGCGCAGTCAGTTTCCCGGAGCCCTGCACGCCAGCGAAATTCCCTTCGTCTTCGACACGGTAAAGGCCGCCTATGGAGACAAGCTGGCTCCCGAAGATGAAGCAGCCGCCAAGCAGGCCAACGCGTATTGGATCAACTTCGTGAAGACCGGCAATCCCAACGGCGCGGGCCTTCCCAACTGGCCAGCCTACACCGCAGCCGGCGACGAACTGCTCAACTTCACCAACGACGGTCCGGTCGCGCAGGCCGATCCGTGGAAGGACCGGCTCGATCTGATCGAAGCCATGGCGACGAAGCCCGCGGAATCGTCCACCGCTCCGGCACAGGAAGCGAAAACCGTAACGAAATAGCCGGTCACCCTGGTCGTAAGGAGTCAGTCCATGAACATGCGCAGATGGTCGGCCCTCGCGATGGGCATCGTCCTTTTCGTCGCCGGATCCGCGTCGCTCCACGCACAGTTTGGCGCGCCGCATGCAGCGCCGAGCGGCCCCTGGTCCAACAAGAGCCTGTCGCCCGACCAGCGCGCCGATCTCGTCATCGCGCAGATGACCCTCGACGAGAAAATCCAGCTGCTGCACGGCCTGGGATGGAGGTCGCTGTTTATGCCGACGGAGTCCGGTCCCGCCGTGCGCTCGCTCGGCGGCGCCGGATTCATTCCCGGCATTCCTCGCCTCGGCATCCCCGATCTGCAGATGTCCGATGCCGCCGTAGGCGTCGCGCGCGGCGCGCAGAAAAGCCGCTACTCCACGGCCCTTCCCTCCGGCGTCGCCGATGCAGCCTCCTGGGACCCGAAAATCGCCTATGAATACGGCGCGCTCATCGGATCCGAGCTGCGCGACCAGGGCTTCAACATGTCCCTCGGTGGCGGCGTCAATCTCACGCGCGAGCCCCGCGACGGCCGCACCTTCGAGTATGAAGGCGAAGATCCCATCCTCGCCGGCGCCATGGTCGGCCAGATGATGAAAGGCGAACAGGACCAGCACATCATCGGCGACATCAAGCATTACGCGGTGAACGATCAGGAAAACGGCCGCAATTACGCCAACTCCATCATTGGCCAGCGCGCCATGCGCGAATCCGACCTGCTCGCTTTCCAAATCGGCATCCGCGACTCCGGCGTGGGCGCGGTCATGTGCAGCTACAACCTCATCAACGGCACCTACGCCTGCGAGAATCCCTACACGCTCCACGACGTGCTCGACAGGGACTGGGGCTTCCGGGGCTTTGTCGTCTCCGACTGGGGCGGCACGCACAGCACCGTCCCCGCAGCCAAAGCCGGCCTCGACATCGAGATGCCCGGCAATGGCTACTTCGGCGAACCTCTGAAGAAAGCCGTGCAGGATGGCGAAATCTCCGCGGCGCAGCTCAACGAAATGGTGCACCGCGTCCTGCGCACCGAGTTCGCCACCGGCATCGTCGACGATCCCCCGCAACCGAAAGTAGTGGACGTAATGCACGGCTTCGCCGTCGCCCAGCACGTGGAAGAAGAGGGAGCGGTGCTGCTGAAGAACGCGAACCATCAGCTCCCGCTCGTCGCGGCGACCATCCATTCCATCGCCGTCATCGGCGGCCATGCCGATGCCGGCGTTCTCTCCGGCGGCGGCTCCGCTCAGGTCGATCCCGCCGGCGGCAATGCCGTTCAGCCTCCGTCCGGCAGTCCCACCGGCATCATGGCGCTCCTGTCTGAATGGGTCTACCACCGTTCTGTGCCGCTCGATGCCCTGCGCGCAGCAGCGCCCGACGCAAAGGTCACCTTCGATCCCGGAATCGATACGGCAAGCGCGGCCAGCCTCGCCAAATCCGCTGACGTCGCCATCGTCTTCGCCATCCAGCACGAGTCCGAAGGCACCGACTTGCCCAACCTCTCGCTGCCCAATAATCAGGACGCGCTCATCGAGGCTGTCGCCGCGGCTAATCCTCACACCATCGTCGTGCTCGAAAGCGGCGGCGCGGTCACCATGCCCTGGCTCGGCCAGGTGAGCGCGGTCCTCGAGTCCTGGTACCCCGGCATTCGCGGAGCACAGGCGATTGCCGCCATTCTCTTCGGTCAGGTCAACCCCTCAGGCCGTCTGCCCATCACCTTCCCGAAAACCGAAGCGGACCTGCCGCATCCCGAAGAAGCGAAGCAGCCCGCCGGCCCGCTCAACGCCATGCCCGGCCTGCCCATGCTCCGGCAGAACCAAACGATCTTCGACGTCCACTACGACGAAGGACTGAAGGTCGGCTACAAGTGGTACGACGCCGAGAACAAAACGCCGCTCTTCCCCTTTGGATTCGGCCTCTCCTACACCACCTTCACCATTTCCGACCTGAAAGTCGTGCGCGGCGACGGGCTCGATGTCAGCGTGCGCGTGCGCAACACCGGCCGTCGCGCCGGCCAGGAAGTCGCGCAGATCTACGCCTCGCTGCCTGCCGCCGCCGAGGAGCCGCCGCGCCGCCTCGTCGGCTGGCAGAAAGTCCGCCTCGAACCTGGCGAATCCAGGATCGTCACGATTCACGTTGAACCGCTCTATCTCTCGATTTTCGATGTGGACAAGGACCGCTGGACGATGGCCCCGGGCGATTACACAATCTCGGCAGGCAGCTCGTCGCGCGACCTCCCGCTCAGTGCTGTAGTGAAGCTCGGAGAGCAGTAGCGGCTCGAACACCGCCTTGCTCCTGATCGGAGCAAGCTATTTCGCTGTCGTCTCCAGCCCGTCGAACAGGTGGCCCATCTTCTCCTGCTTCACGCGCAGGTACTGCTCGAAGGTGTCCTCAGCAGGCACCTCGGCGGAGACGCGCTCGGCCACGCGCACCCCCGCGGCTTCCAGCGCAGCCACTTTGTCGGGATTGTTCGTGATGAGCCGCACCGACGCGACGCCCATCTGCCGCAGAATCTCCGCTGGCAGCTCAAATTCCCGGCAGTCTGCCTGGAACCCCAGCTGCAGATTCGCGTCCACGGTGTCCAGCCCCTGGTCCTGCAGCTCATAGGCGCGCAGCTTCGCCATCAGGCCGATGCCCCGACCCTCCTGCTGCTCATAAATCAGGATGCCCGCGCCGGCCTCAACGATCTTGCTCAGCGCCAGCTCCAGCTGCAGCCGGCAATCGCACCGCAGCGAGTGGAACACGTCGCCCGTCAGGCACTGCGAATGAATGCGCACCAGCGGCGGCGCCGCGTGAACGTCGCCCATCGTCAGGGCAACCGCTTCCTCTTTCTCCGGAGTGGCGTTGCACCCCTCGGTGCCCGCAGCAGCCGCATACGCGCCCTCGAAGCCGAGGATGCGGAAGTGTCCCCAGCGCGTCGGGAAATCCGCGTCGGCGACCTTCCGGACGGACGTGATAGCCATACTGCCATTATAGAAGCCCGAAGAAGCAGGCAGCGGTTAGCGGTTAGCGGTTAGCGGTTAGCGGTTGGCAGTCAGCGGCAAGCAGCAGGCTGGTGTCCGCTCCCCGCTGTCTGCTGACCGGCATTCCCCTGATCGCTGTACGCTAAGGACGTGCTCGATTCCCGCCTCATCCTCATCACCCTGCTCATCAAGCTCGGTGTGGCCGCGGCCGTCGCCGCCGCGCTGGCCCGCTCGCGCACCTTCCAGAGCCTGCTGTTGCGCGACGATCGAACCCTCGGCCAGACCCTCGGCCTGCTCGCCTTCATCTGCATCCCGCTCGGCCTCGGCGTCTGGTTCCGCGTCACCGTCCCCAATTTCCTCGGCGCAGACATTTCCCTTGAGACGACCATTCTTATCGGCATCCTCGTCGGCCCCGGCGCCGCGCTCATCGGCGCCATCGTGCTGGCTCTGCCCGCCGTCCTGCACCGCGAATTTCTCGATCTGCCCTTCCTCCTCGCCGTCGCCGTCACCGCCGGCATCTACGGCCACTTTGTCGACAAAGAAGACGTCTGGTCCTTCTCGCCCTTCGTCGACCTCAGCATCTACCGCTGGGTCCGTCGCAACCTGCTCCGCCCCAGCATCGACCGTCAGATTCTCCTCCTCGTCCTCATCGTCGCCATGGAAATTCTGCGCGAATGGATCCATCGCCTCGATCCGCATCGTATCTTCGCGCTCACCTCCAGCAGCTGGATCATTCGCCTCGCCATCTGGGCCAGCGCCCCCATTGTGGTCGGCATTCCCCTCAAAATCTGGAACGCCATCCGCATCGAGCGCTCCCTCGAAGAGCAAAAACGCCTGCTGCTCGAAGCCCGTCTGGACGCCCTGCAGCGCCAGATCAACCCGCACTTCCTCTTCAACACGCTCAACTCCATCGCCTCGCTGGTGCGCTTCCGCCCCGAGCAGGCGCGCGAGCTGATCGTCAAGCTGGCCAACATCCTGCGCAGAATGCTGCGCGAGCACGACGCCTTCGTCCCCCTGCACGAAGAACTCGCCACCACGGAGGACTACCTCAGCATCGAAGTGGTGCGCTTCGGCGCGGAGAAGCTGCGCGTGGAGAAAGAAATCGATCCCGCGACGCTGGAAATTCCCGTGCCCACCATGCTGATTCAGCCGCTCGTGGAGAACAGCATCAAGCACGGCCTCGAACCCCGCATCGCCGGCGGCATCATCACGCTGCGCAGCCGCCGCGAAGGCGATCGTCTGGTCATCGAAGTCGAAGACGATGGTGTCGGCATCGCGCCCGGCCGCGCCCACACGAGCGGCGTCCTCCAGGGGACCGGCATCGGAATGAAAAACGTTCGTGAGCGCCTGCAGGTGCTCTACGGCGAGGCCGCGCTCTTCGACGTCCACAGCCAGCCCGGCCGCGGCACCAAAGTGACCCTCGCCTTTCCCGCCCAGCATCCTGACGTGGACCTCGCCGCATTCCGCATCGCGCTCAGTGCCGAGCAGCGGCGCTGATCGCTGGAGGCTGTTATTAACTTTCGCGCGGCCGTGGGAAAGTTAATAACAGCCTCTACTCTTTCCACGCCCCCAGTTCCCGCCGCAGCAGCACCAGCTGCCCCAGGTGATAGCTGGTGTGCTGCCCGGCCAGCAGCACCTCGCGCAAAATCGTCTGCCCGCTGCCCCACGGAATCGTTGCGTGGAAATTCGTGTCCGGATCCCCGATCAGCTTTTCAAAATCCGCCAGGCCGTTCTTCACCGCCCTCACTGAGGCCTCCCACGCCGCGCTGCTCGGGGGCGCTTCCTCTTTGGGCCAGTAATCTGCAGGCCAGTCCGGCTGCGCGTAGTGCGAATTGGTCGAGAAGTCGTACAGGTCGTCCAGCGCGATGCGGATGTGCTCCAGCAATTGCCACGCTGTGTAAGGCGAGCCCTTCGGCTTCACGCCGCGCACCTCTTTCGGAAAGCCGTCGACGACGGACGTGAAATCGGCATGCGCGCTGCCCCCGCGCAGGAATTCCACCAGCTGCGCCCGCAGGGCGCGATCCTCGGTATTGGCCATGGATGAATCTCCTCTGCGCAGTTCGATGCGGAGCCCCGCCGCCAGGACGGATTCTTTAGGCAGGTGCTGCCGGCGCCACTCACGATCCACCTGGGCCCCTGACCGCATGATCTGGGACCTGGCGCGAAGCGCGTGCCGCTTGCGGCACTGCGGTAGAAGCCCCGGCCTTCAGGCCGGGGAACGGGCGGTCACAAACTCCCCGGCCTTCAGGCCCGGAAAACTTCATGCGGTCACGGACCAGGTCCGATGTTTTGAAGCAAGTCCGATGCTTTGAAGGGGCACGGCGTCTGTGTTTTGAAAGGGCACGGCTTCAGCCGTGCCGTAATTGAGCGAGAATAGGTCGGGCTTTTGCCCCTGAGGGACGCTTCGCTCGCCCTGCCCGAGACCAATTAAGCTTCTGCCAGCTCCGCCTCGCGCTTCTCGGCGAAAACATTCCCCATGCGCCGAATCTGCGCTCCCACGCCGCGCAGCTTCTCCTCGATGTGCTCGTAGCCGCGATCGATGTTGTACACGCGGTCCAGGATCGACTCCCCATCCGCCACCAGCGCCGCCAGCACCAGCGATGCCGAAGCCCGCAGGTCGCTGCACATCACCGCCGCCGCCGACAGCGGCGTCTTGCCCCGCACCGTCGCCGTCCGTCCATCCACGCGGATGTTCGCGCCCATGCGCACCAGCTCCTGCACGTGCATGAACCGGTTCTCGAAGATGTTCTCCTTCACCAGCGAGGCGCCCTCGGCCTGCGTCGCCAGCGCCATGTATTGAGCCTGCATGTCGGTCGGAAAGCCCGGATACTCTTCCGTCGAAATATCGGCGGACTTCAGAGCGCCCTCGCTGCGCACGCGAATCTGATCGCGCCCCAGGATGTCCACGCGTGCCCCCGCCTCCTCGAGCTTCCCGATAATCGCCGCTACGTGCGCGGGATTGCAGTGACTCACGCACAAATCCCCGCCCGTAATCGCTCCGGCCACCAGAAACGTCCCCGCCTCGATGCGGTCCGGATTGATGCGGTGCTTCGCCCCATGCAGCTTCTCCACACCCTTCACCCGGATGGTCGAAGTCCCCGCGCCTTCGATGTGCGCGCCCATCGCCGTCAGCAGCGCGGCCAGGTCGGTCACCTCCGGCTCGCGCGCGCAGTTCTCCATCACCGTCTCGCCCTCGGCCAGCGCGGCCGCCATCAGCAGGTCTTCGGTCCCCGTAACGGTGATCTTGTCGAAGAGAATATGCGCGCCCTTCAGCCGTTCCGCGCGCGCCTCAATGTAGCCGTGCTCGTAGCTGATCTGCGCGCCCATCGTTTCCAGCCCCTTGATGTGCAGATCGATCGGCCGCGCCCCGATCGCGCACCCGCCCGGCATGGAAACGCGCGCCAAACCCGTTCGCGCCACCAGCGGCCCCAGCACCAGCGCCGACGCCCGCATGGTCTTCACAATCTCATACTTCGCCGTCGGATCGGAGAGCACGCGGCAGCTGATCGTCGTGCGATGCTGCGCCCGGCCGTAGCCCAGTTCCACCTCGGCCCCCATCGAAACCAGCAGCTTGCGCTCCGTCTCGATGTCCCGCACCTGTGGAATGTTCTCCAGCACCACTTCGTCTTCCGTCAGAATCGCCGCCGCCATGCAGGGCAGCGCGGAATTCTTCGAGCCGCTCACCCGAATCGTTCCGAGAAGCGGATTGCCGCCGCGAATTACGAATTTATCCATAGCTGCTGCGTACAGTGTAAACGGCTCGGCACGCTGGAACCCACCGCCGGTCTGTGGATTGCCGCCCTCGCCGTTCCGCCCCTGGCAGCCTCAGAATCGGTAGCGAATGCCCCCATCCGGATAACGGGAAAAGCTGTCGATTTCCGTGACGCAGTTCTTCGCATTCCCATGGCAACCCCAGTAGGCGTCTGCTCGCGGCATCCACAGATATTCAAGGAAGTTTTTCCGGTTCCACAAATTGTCGACTCCGGCATAAACCACCAGATGGCGCAACCCGATCGTAAAGTTGCGGTCCGCCTCCACATCCAGCCGCGAATACACCGGCCCGCGCAGCGCGTTAAGACGCGATGTGTCGTAGATCGTCCGGTTCTGCTCCATCGATTGCTGCAGCAGGAACGGCGTGTACGGCCGTCCGCTGCTGTATTCGTACTTCCAGCTCGCCTCGTAGCGATTGCCCGACCGCCACGTGCCGGAAGTCGTGCCGGCGATGGGATAGTCGAAGTTACCCGGCCGCAGCACATGGTCCGTTCCCGCATAGTCCACATGCGACCGCGCAAGACTAAGCTGGCCGGAAAGGTGCTCGCCCACATGCGCCGCCGCAGACAGTTCCACGCCCCGCGCCCGTCCTGCGCCTTCACTCGTCAGCGGAAGCCATGAGATCTGCGTCCCCAGGTCGTCCACCATGTTGGCCAGCGACAGAGACGGATACTGCGTCGACACCGGATAATCCCGGTAATTTTTTTGGTACGCCTCAATCCCGATCCGTCCGTGCATGCCGCGGTACAGGTCCGCCCCGGCTACAAAATGCCGCGCGCGGATCGGCAGCAGACTGCGGTTCTGCGTCCAGGAAATCATGTCCATCATGGGCGGCAATTGCGCATACTCGCCGAACGCCGCGTGAATCCCCGTATGCCGCGAAATTTGGAAAGCGCTGTTCAGCCGCGGTGTTGCCGTCCAGCGACCGTCCTCCGCAAAGGTCTGCACGCGCCCGCCCCCGCTCACGCTCCACCGCGTCGCCGGATGCCACGTCAGCTCGGCATACGAGGCCGTCTCGCCGCTCATGAAGTTGGGAGCAAACGAGTCAGCGTCCGTCGCGGTCGGATCGGCGCTGTACGGTGACTGCTCTCCCGCCGGTTGTGCCACCCGGTAGTTGATGCGGTTCAGGTACGCGCCCGTGCCCGCCATCAGCAACCACTTCGCACCGCCGTCGTAAAGTACGTCGTACTTCAGGTTCGCCCGGCCATCGTGGCTGATCTGCGAGTACACCGGGACCGGCTGCAATTGCTGGCCTTGCTGGGGCGTGATGCTCAACACGTCAGGGAACTGATCCTGCTCTTCGATATTTTCCTGCCCCTCGGAGTCGCTCGCCGTCAGCGTTCCCAGCAGTCTCCGGCTGGCCATGTGGCGCCAGCGGAAGCCGTTCGTCGTCCGCCATCCCGAGAACTGCATGTTGATCTCGTTGCTTCCGTAAGGATCGTGCTCCGGGCCTCCGGGGGCCGTATCCAGCTGGTCCCATCCGCTCAAATTCAGAAAGTTCAGCTCGTCGGCGTCTGTCGGATGAATCCTCGCATCCAGCAGCATGTTGCTGTAGACCGGCGTGCCCCCCAATCCAATGTTGCTGCTGATCAGGTTAAGAAAGCTGCGGTGAGCCGACATCGCCATCGAGCCGTTCCGGCCCAGCGGGATCAGCGTCAACCCACCCGCGCCAATGTACCCCACATCTCCCTCGCCGTGCTGCTCGCCATCGGACTCGCTGCGGGTTTCGATGGCAACAATCGAAGACAGCCGCTCGTCATACGTCGCGTCGTAACCCCCGGTATAGAGATCGACGCCGCGAATCGCCGCCGTATCGATCATCGTGCTCAGTCCCCCCGTGCTTCCCTCTACCGCAATCTGGCTGATATTCGGCACTTCGATCCCGTCCACCAGAAACAGGTTCTCCATCGGGTTGCCGCCGCGCACGATCAGATCGTTGCTCCAGTCCCCGTTGCCCGCCACTCCCGGATAATCCTCGAGATAGCGCACGAAATCCCCGTACGTGCCCGCCGAAGGCAAAATCTCCGGCGCAGTCGCGTGAAACGCCGGAGGCGACGTGCTGTCCACCGTAAGCTGATTCATATCCGCCGTCACATGCACCACCGTTCGCGCTATCGGTATCCCCACCGGCGCGGGCGGTATCGGCGTTTCCACAATGCCGCCGAGCACGTTCCCGGTTACCGGCAGAGCAGACATTTCGGCGGCAATCGTTTGACCGGAAGCACGAAAAACCAAAGCAGGAAATAGCAGAAGAAAGATATTGATTCCACGTAGACACACGGCAGGCTTCCCCCTTTTGGAGGTCGGGTTGACCGCTGAAAACCACGCGAGCTACTGTCGCAATGTATCGAATGGCTTACGAGAGCAAGGCTTCACCCGCCGCCGCAGGCTGCACCTGTCTGCGCCGGCAAGGCAAAAGAGTCGCAAGAATTGCAATCCCCAAATAGTAACTCATTCTGGTCACTTTGGTGCTACACAAAAGTGGCAGAAGCGTAACCTTAGTCACCAGCAAAAGTCAAGAGGAATTGCCGGGCTACTGATTCGGAGGCGCGCTATGCCTGCGCGATCGCATACTCGACCACCGCGATCGCGCTGCATACCGGCAGCGGAGAGCGGGCGCCCTTCGCTGCCGATAGGTTACCGCTGTAGTTACTTTTTCGTGGATTGTGAACTCGGGCTTTGGACCTGTCCTGAGCTGGGCTGGTCGTCTTCCGTCCAGATCACCTCGCCCGGCCGCGCATAGTGCAGCCGCTCGCGCGCCTCGTGCTCGATCGCATCAGGATCGCTTTTCAGTTCCTTCACCTGCTGCTGCAGCTGCCCGTTCTGCTGCTCCAGATCGGCGATGCGCTTCGTCAGGTCGCGCCCTTCCGCCCGCTTCTGCTCGTACATGTTCACGCCGTTCTCGCCAAAGAATGCGTGATAGCCAAAGAACAGCGCGGCCCCAATCACCAGAAACGTGGCAATCCGCCGCCGCACGCGGTACAAAAATCCTGCGCCGGCCACAATCGTCTTCGGCACACCGGCTGTCTGATTGTTCTTCTCTGTCCCGCCCACTGCCATTCCCTCACCCGCGCTCGCCATCCGCTAACTGCTGGCTGCATCCCTACACCCTATCCCCTACACCCTATCCCCCGCCTCTAGCCCATCACCCAAGCCTTCGCCGCGTCGCTCAGCGGTGCGCTGTCGCTCTCTTTGCGCGCCTCGGAATACACCCGCACCACCGGCTCCGTCCCGCTCAGCCGGTAGCAGACCCACGATCCATCCTCCAGGATCAGCTTCAGCCCGTCCGTCCGCACCACTTTGCTCACTTTGCGTCCGCCAATTTCCGCCGGATCTGTCTTTACCTTCTCAGTGAACTTTTCCTTCACCTCCGGAGTCAAGCGGAAATTCTCCCGAATCGGGTAGTAGGAACCTACCCGGTCAAATAGCTGCTGCAATTGTTCGCCCAGGCTCTTCCCGCGCACCGCCACCATCTCCGCCGCCAGCAATCCGGCAATCACGCCGTCTTTCTCCGGCACGTGCCCGCGGATCGTCAGCCCCGCGCTCTCTTCGCCGCCAATGGCGATCTTGTCCTTGTCAATCAGCTCGCCGATGTATTTGAATCCCACCGGCGTCTCATACAGCGGAACGCCGTAGTGTTCGGCCAGCGCATTGATCAGGTTCGTCGTCGCCACCGATTTCGCTACGCCGTTCTTCCACCCGCGCGTCTCCACCAGGTAGTTGAACAGCAGCGCGATGATGTAGTTCGGCTGCATAAACGTCCCGTCTCCATCCACAACCCCAAACCGGTCCGCATCGCCGTCGGTCGCAATGCCGATGCCCGCTCCCGTCTCCTTCATCTTCTTCCTGCACTCGCCCAGCAGATCATCGTCCGGCTCCGGCGCGTGCCCGCCGAACAGCACATCGCGATAATCGTGAACCGTCGCCGTCTCCACGCCGTGCTCGCGCAGAATATGGCAGCTGTAGCCGCGCGCCGCGCCCCAGAACGGATCGAAGACGACCTTCAGCCCCGACTTTTTGATCGCCGGCAGATCCACCAGCTCCGCAATCCGCTTCAGGTAGTCCGGCTTCACATCCACTTCGTCGAACTTCGCTCCCGAATCCGGCGGAGCCGGTACGTAGCCCTGCGCCTTCACATTCGCCTCGATCCGCTGCGTCACCTCCGGCAGCGCCGGCGCGCCGTCCGGCGTCGAGTACTTGATCCCGTTGTACTCCGGCGGATTGTGCGACGCCGTAAAGTTAATCGATCCGCCCGTCTTCAGCTGTCGCACCGCATAGGCAATGGCCGGCGTCGGAGCCGCAGCAGGAATAATCACCGGCGTCACGCCGTGCGCAGCCAGCACCCTGGCCGCCTCAGCCACAAACATCTCGCCCAGAAAGCGCGGATCGCGCCCTACCAGCACTGTCTTCGGCCCGTCCGCACCGGCCACGTACTGCGCGATGCCGGCCACCGCGCGCCGGATATTGCTCAGGGTGAATTCGTCAGCGACAATCGCGCGCCACCCCGAAGTCCCAAACTTGATCTCGACCGCCATGCTTTCCCTCGTATACTTTTTTCGTAAGATGCCGTCTGCACACCCCGCAGCACTCCACCTGTACCCTAAACGCTATACGCTACACGCTACACCCTGCACCCTGTATGATCCTGCCCGCCGCCGATTTCCGCATCGTTCTCTCCACCGCCGGCTCGCGCGAAGAGGCCGAGCGCATCGCACACGCCCTCGTCGACGCGCATCTCGCCGCCTGCGTCAACCTCCTGCCCGGGCTCGTTTCCGTCTACCGCTGGCAGGGCAAAGTGGAAACCGCCCAGGAAGTGCTGCTTCTCATCAAAACCACGGTGGCGAATCTCGAACGTCTGGAATCCGCGCTGCGCGGCCTGCATTCCTACGACCTGCCGGAGTTCCTCGTCCTCACGCCGGAGTCGGCCAGCAAGCCGTATCTCGACTGGCTGCTGGAATCGACCAAAACGCCGCACTCCTGAGGAATCGCCATCCGGCTCAAGGCCGCTCGTAAATCACCGTGTGATGCCCGATGGGAAACACGTGCCCGGTAACGCCGCCCACCACCCCGCCGATCAGGCCCAGCCCCATCATCTCCCCGGACTGCGTGTAGCCGCCGCTGTTGCCCCGCAGTGCCCCGCCGAGCACGCCCAGCCCCACGCCCGCGGCTGCCCCGATCGGCGTCGCATCCATTTCCCTTTCCAGGCGGACTGTCTTCACATCTTCGCGCCGGAACACCGGAGAACGCGCCGCCATGGTCGCAGCGGTCAGGCGCTGCTGGAATCCCTCCTTCCAGCACTTCAAGGATGCGTCGTCGGCGTAATCGAAATTGCAACGGTGCCACCGCCCGCCACTGCGCACGGAAATCGGCGTCCCCGGCTGCAGCGCTTCCACCACCCGCCAGTCGGACTTTGAGTTATTTGGTTGCGGCGCAGTCTGCGCTCCCGCCGGCAACGCGAGAGCGCAGCCCAGAACCATCGAAACTGCCTGGGTCAGGTATCTCATAACGACGCGATCGTAGATCGCGCCGCTCAGCGCAGGGCCGCGCCGTTGTGACACTTTCTCAAGTGCTTCAGGCCGGTCGGATTACCCTTCGCCCGCCCCGTGGCACTTCTTGTATTTCTTGCCCGAGCCGCAGGGACAGGGATCGTTGCGTCCCACCTTCTCGCCTACGCGCCGCTGCGTTGGCGCCGACGCATCGCCCCCGCCCGCCATGCGCGCGTGCTCCAGCTCGCGCTTCTTCTTGCGCTCGAACTCCCGTTCCAGCTCGTCGATCGTCGTCGAGGGCGCCCGTGTCGGGATCGGAATCGGCGGCAGCGCCGGCTCCCTGTGTCCGTTGCCCGCTGCCCCATCGGCGGAGGCCACCGCCGGAGCCGCCGGAATCGTCGGCCGCGGCCGCACCGCAACCTCCACCGGCCGCCCGTCCGGCCCCACAATCTTCATGTTGAAGAGGAAGCGCAGCGTGTCTTCCTGGAAGCGCTCCATCATCCCCTCAAACATCTCGAAGGATTCTTTCTTGTAGGACACCAGCGGATCCTGCTGCCCATACCCGCGCAGCCCGATCCCTTCCTTCAGGTGGTCCATGTTCAGCAGGTGATCCTTCCACAGCCCGTCCAGCACGCTCAGCATGATCATCCGCTCGTGATACCGCATGGCCTGTTCGCCGATCAGCTGCTGCTTCGCGTCGTACTTCGCTTTCAGCTGGTCGAAGATCGCATCGCCCAGCTCGTGCCGCGTCATTTGCGAGGTGTCCAGCCCCTCGGCTTCCATGTCGAACCCGAACTGCTCCACCAGCTTTCCGTTCAGCCCCTTCAGATCCCACTGGTCGGGATGGACTTTCTCCCCCGCGAAGTCATCCAGCATCTCGGCCAGCAGCCCCGGCACGTAATCCTCGACGATCAGCTCCTTCTGATCCAGGCCCTCCAGCAGCTGATGGCGCAGCCCGTAGACCGCCTCGCGCTGCTTGTTCATCACGTCGTCGTACTCCAGCAGGTGCTTGCGGGCCTCGAAGTTCTGTCCCTCCACCGCCTTCTGGGCCTTCTCGATCTGGTTGGAGACCATGCGCGACTCGATTGGCACGTTCTCTTCCATGCTGTTGTGCAGCAGCCGCGCCACCCAGTCCCGCGCAAAGATGCGCATCAGGTCGTCTTCGAGCGAAAGATAGAACCGCGACGCGCCCGGATCGCCCTGGCGTCCCGCGCGCCCGCGCAGCTGGTTATCGACGCGCCGCGACTCGTGCCGCTCCGTGCCCAGAATGTGCAGGCCGCCCGCCTGCACCACCGCCTCGTGCTCCTTCGCAGCAGTGGCTGCGTGCCCCTGGTACACGCGGTCCCAGTTCTCCAGGCTCGTCTCGAACTCCTGCCCCTGGTAGTAGAAGCGCAGCATCCCCGGCGCCGCCATCGGATTGATGGCCCCCTCCGCCGGCGAAATCGCCCGCGCCATCGCATTCTTCACCAGCTCCTGCCGCGCCACAAACTCCGAATTGCCGCCCAGCAGGATGTCCGTGCCGCGGCCCGCCATATTGGTGGCGATCGTCACCATCCCCAGTCGGCCCGCCTGGGCCACAATCTCCGCTTCGCGCTCGTGGTACTTCGCATTCAGCACCACGTGCCGCACGCCCTTGCGCGCCAGAATCTGCGACAGCACCTCGCTCTTCTCGATCGACGTGGTGCCCACCAGCACCGGCTGCTGGTTCTCGTGCAGCTTCGCGATCTCGTCGGCTACCGCGAAGTACTTTTCCTTCGACGTCCGGAAAACCACGTCCGGATTCTCGATGCGCAGCATGGGCCGGTTCGTCGGAATCACCACAATGTCCAGCTTGTAGATCTCGCCGAACTCGCTCGCTTCGGTCTCCGCCGTTCCCGTCATGCCCGCCAGCTTCTTGTAGAGCCGGAAATAATTCTGGAACGTGATGGTCGCCAGCGTCTGGTCCTCGCGGCGGATGTTGACTCCCTCCTTCGCTTCCACCGCCTGGTGCAGGCCATCGGACCACCGCCGCCCCGGCATCATGCGCCCGGTGAACTCGTCGACGATGATCACCTCGCCGTCCTTCACCACATACTGCACATCGCGCTTGTACAGCGTATGCGCCTTGATCGCCACTTCGACGTGGTGCTTCAGCTCCCAGTTTTCCGGATCCGCGATGTTGCCGATGCCCAGCAGTCCTTCGATCTTCTCCCAGCCTTCGTCCGTTACCGAGATCGTCTTGTGCTTTTCGTCCACCACGAAATCGCCGGTCAGGATCTTCTCTTCCGGGCCCTTCTCAATCTCCTCGCCCTCTTCCAGCTGCGGGATGATGCGGTTCACCCGCGCGTACTTGTCCGTCGTCTGATCGGTCGGGCCGGAAATGATCAGCGGCGTTCGCGCCTCGTCGATCAGGATCGAGTCCACCTCGTCCACGATGGAGAAGTAGTGGCCGCGCTGCACGCAGTCGGCCAGCTCGAACTTCATGTTGTCGCGCAGGTAGTCGAACCCGAACTCGTTGTTCGTTCCGTACGTAATATCCGCCGTGTACGCCTTGCGCCGCTGGTTGTCGTCCAGGTCGTGCACGATCACGCCTACCGTCAGCCCGAGGAACTCGTAGATCTTGCCCATCCACTCGGCGTCGCGCTTGGCCAGATAGTCGTTTACCGTCACCACGTGTACGCCGTGCCCGGCCAGCGCATTCAGATAGACGGGCAGTGTCGCCACCAGCGTCTTGCCTTCGCCGGTCTTCATTTCGGCGATCTTGCCCTGGTGCAGCACCATGCCGCCTACCAGCTGCACGTCGAAGTGCCGCATGTTCACCGCGCGCCGCCCCGCTTCGCGCACCACGGCGAACGCCTCGGGCAGAATGTCGTTCAGCGCCTGCTTTTCCGCGGCGACTTTCGCGTCCTTTTCGGTGATTCCTTCCAGCGCCTGAGCGATCCGTGCCCGGAATTCGGCCGTTTTTGCGCGCAGCTGCTCGTCGCTCTGCGCCTCGGTCTGCGCCTCGAGCGCGTTGATGGCCTGCACCGTCGGCAGCAGACGCTTCACCACCCGCTCGTTGCTGGTTCCAAAAACCTTAGTTAGAACGTCCGTTACGATCAAGATTGATTCCTTTGGCGGTTCACCCGGCCGGCCTCTGGTCCCTGGCGGACCGAAGCCGCAGTGCCGATGCCGGCAGCCGCGTCTCCCCTTGGCACAACAAGGGTTCCCTCTTCAGTGTAGTCGAGGCAGGTGGAATCTGCTGCGCCCGCCGCGCCGATTTTCCTTGCAACCGCCCCGTGATTTCAGTATCCATGAACCAGGTTTTTCCGTTCCCATCTCTGCCTGCATGAGCAGTTTCGAAAATCTCAAAGGGAGAAGTAAGTGAAAAGCTTCCTGCGTTCCTCCGATGACAAAGTCCTCGCCCTGATGCGCCTCATCCTCGGATTCATTTTTCTCGGCCACGGCACACAAAAAGCCCTCGGCTGGTGGCAGGGCCCCGGCTGGCATGGCACCATGCAGATGTTCACCGCCGGCATGCACATTCCCGCTTTCTTCGCCGTCTGCGCCATCCTGGCGGAGTTCCTCGGCGGCATCCTGCTGCTCGCCGGCTTCCTCAGCCGCCTCGCGGCTCTCGCCATCGCCATCAACATGATGGTCGCCATCCTCAGGGTCCACCTGCACAACGGCCTGCTTGGCGGCCCGCACGGCGCTGGCTACGAGTATCCTCTCGCCCTGCTGGCCCTCGCCATCCTCATCATCTTCAAAGGTGGCGGCGCCATGTCCGTCGATCGCGCCATCGCGAAGGAGTAGCGCCGCCTGACCCTCCGCGGCGCAGCAGCCCGTGGTGAATCATGCTATCTCCGCAGAATAATGCCCTGCATCCCGCCCATTTCCGAGCAACACGCCCGCCGCTTCGCCGCAGAATGGATCGCCGCGTGGAATGCGCACGATCTCGAAGCCATCCTGGCCCATTACGCGCCCGGCGTCGTGCTCACCTCGCCGGTAGCGGCCCGGCTTCTGGGTGACCCTTCCGGAACCGTCGCCGGCATCGACGCGCTGCGAGTCTACTTCGCCCGCGGCCTCCAGGCCTATCCCGGCCTGCGTTTTGAGCTGCTCGATGTATTCCACGGCCTCGCCAGCGCCGTGCTGGTCTACACCAACCAAAGCGGAACAAGAACCGCCGAGTTCATGGAATGCAGCGCCCAGGGTCAGGTCATTCGCGTCGTCGCAAACTATAGCGCGTGAATGAATCCCGCCAAAAAGCGAACGCCCCGCACAAGCAGGGCGCTCTAAACCCTATACCCTAACCCCTATACCCTGTCTCCCTACTTCAGCCGCCCCATAATCTCCTCCAGCACCTGCCGGCCCGGCCGCGTCCGCTCCTGCTTGAGCGTCGCCAGAGGATCGTCCACCAGGTTCAGCAGATCGGTAAAGGCCGCCTTCTTCGTGTCGATGTAGAACACCCCGGTCAGCACCTCGCCCTTCTCGTGCGCTTCCAGCAGCGTCTTCACGGCGTGCGCGCGATCCGTGGGATCGTAGTCCTCGTGCAGCTTCTTCAAACGCAGGCTCGATCCGTCGTGCATGGTCACGTCCAGCGTCGTGCCCGGATCGTACTCCACGTCGATCTCTTCGAACGCCGGCACAAACCCCACTTCGCCGATCGGCTCTTCGTGGTCCTGCATGTATTTGTAGCTGCGCGTCGAGCCTTCATGATCGTTGAAGGTCACGCACGGCGAAACCACGTCCAGCATCACCGTGCCCTTGTGCGCGATGGCCGCCTTCAGCATCGTCAGCAGCTGCTTCTTATCGCCCGAGAACGACCGCCCCACAAACGTCGCCCCCAGCTGGATCGCCAGCGAGCACGTGTCGATGGCCGGCAGATCGTTCACGACTCCCGTCTTCAGCTTCGACCCGATATCCGCCGTCGCTGAAAACTGCCCTTTCGTCAGCCCATACACGCCGTTGTCTTCGATGATGTAGATCAGCGGCAGATTGCGCCGCATCAGGTGTGCGAACTGCCCCATTCCGATCGACGCCGTGTCGCCGTCGCCCGAAATTCCAATCCCCATCATCGTGTGATTGGCCAGCAGTGCGCCCGTCGCCACCGACGGCATGCGTCCGTGCACGCTGTTAAAGCTGTGCGAGCGCGACAGAAAGTACGCCGGGCTCTTCGACGAGCAGCCGATCCCCGACAGCTTCATCACCCGCTCCGGCTGCACGCCCATCTCGAACATCGCGTCGATAATGCGCTCCGAAATCGCGTTGTGCCCGCAGCCCGCGCACAGCGTCGTCTTGCCGCCGCGGTACTCGAGCACCGGCAGCCCGATGCGGTTCACCTTCGGTCCTGGATTTGTAACTGTTGCCGCCATGATTTCAATCTCTCCTGAAAATCTCTGCCCGCCGTCTGCTAACCGCTGTCTGCTTCCGGGCTGACCGCTGACCGCTGTCTGCTGACTGCGCCCGCTACAGCCCTTCCTGCATCACGATTTCGTCCGTCACCGAGCGTGCGTCGATCGGCAGCCCGTTAAAGTGCCGCACGCTGCGCAGCTTCGTCGTCTCGCCGGCGGGCAGATCCAGCTTCAGCAGGCTCAGCATCTGCGCGTCGCGGTTCTGCTCCACCACGTACACGCGCTCGTGCGACGCCACAAATTCCCGAATCTCCCTGGCAAACGGATACGCCCGAATCCTCAGGTAATCCGCCTCCAGCCCGTATTCCTTCTTCAGCTGATCCCGGCTCTCGCCCACCGCGAAGTCCGACGTCCCGTACGCAATCACGCCGACCTTCGACTTCCCCGTCTGCACCACCAGCGGCGCCGGAACCATCGTGCGCGCGGTGTCAAACTTCCGCGCCAGCCGCTCCATCAGATTCTGGTAGTCCTCCGGCCGTTCCGAATACAGCGCCTTCTCGTTGTGTCCGCTGCCGCGCGTAAAGTACGCCGCCTTCGGATGATCCGTCCCTGGCAGCGTCCGGTACGGAATCCCGTCGCCGTCCACATCCTTATACCGGCCCCAATCCGGCAGCTTCGCCAGATCCTCCGCCGTCAGCACCTTGCCGCGGTTGATCGGCTTCTCCGGATACGCGAACGGATCCGACATCCAGTTATTCATCCCCAGATCCAGATCGCTCAGCACGAACACCGGCGTCTGCAGCCCCTCCGCCAGATCGAACGCCGCGCAGGCAAACTCGAAGCACTCCGTCACGTTCGCCGGCAGCAGCACCGGATGCTTCGTATCGCCATGCGAAAGGAACGCCACCGACAGCAAATCCGCCTGCGCCGTCCGCGTCGGCAACCCCGTCGACGGCCCCACGCGCTGGATGTCGAAAATCACCCCCGGCAGCTCGGCAAAATACCCCAGCCCGGCAAACTCCGCCATCAGCGAAATCCCCGGCCCCGACGTCGCCGTCATCGACCGCGCACCCGCCCAGCCTGCGCCCAGCACCATCCCGATCGCCGCCAGCTCGTCTTCCGCCTGCACCACCGCGAAGCTCGCCTTGCCGTCCGGCTCCACGCGGTACTTCTTCAGAAAATCGATCAGCTGCTCCACCACCGACGACGACGGCGTGATCGGATACCACGTCACCACCGTCACCCCCGCGAACATCGCGCCCAGCGCGCACGCCGCGTTTCCGTCGATGATGATCTTCCCTTCCGTCGCATGCATCCGCTCCACCAGGAACGGATCGGCCTTCGTCAGCGTCTGCGCCGCGTAGTTGTAGCCCGCTTCCACCGCCGCCCAGTTCAAATCGGCGGCCTTCTGTTTCTTCGCGAACTGCTTGCGCAGCGCGCCTTCCACCGCCTCCATGTCCATGTGCAGCAGCTGCGCCGCCACGCCCACATAGATCATGTTCTTTACCAGCTTGCGCAGCTTTGCCTCCGGGCAAACCGCCGCGGTCAGCTTGTCGAACGGCACCGGATAGCACACCACATCGTCGCGATACTGCTTCAGGTTCGCGCTCTCCTCGTAAATCGCCACCGCGCCCGGCCGCAGCGACAGAATGTCCTCGCGCGCCGTCTCCGCGTTCATCGCAATCAGGACGTCGATGTCCTTCTTGCGCGCCACATACCCGTGCCTGCTGGCGCGGATCGTGTACCACGTCGGCAGCCCCGCAATGTTCGACGGGAACAGGTTTTTGCCGCTCACCGGCACGCCCATGGCGAAGATGCTGCGCAGCAGCACGCTGTTCGCGCTCTGCGAACCGGATCCGTTCACGGTCGCTACCTGGATCGAGAAGTCGTTGATGACTGGCTTGGGAGGAGTTGCTGGGCCTGCTGTTGCCTCACCCTGGGCCGCGGGGTCCCCTGCGGGGGCCGGTGCAGACGGGGCGCCGGCGTTGGTCGTCGCCATGTGTTCCCTTCAGTTCGAGAGTGGAAAGAACTCGTCTCTTTCTCTCTCCTTATTATAACGACGCCAACCCGCCAATATCCCCATCCCTCAACACCATGGGAATCTTTACAAGTACGAGAGAATTCAGCCAGACTCCCGAAGACCAGCCTTCAGCCAGATCTGCGATTGGCCTTCACATATTCCCGGAGCACCGCATTGATCCGGCTCTGGTAGCGCCTCCCCGTGCTCCTGAAAAATGTCAGCACCTCGCGGTCCAGCCGCAATGTCACCTGCTGCTTGTTCTCCGCGGAGACAAGCGCCCCCGGCCGCGTCCATTCGACGCCCGCCTGCGAAGGAATGTCGCTGGTGTCCACCTTCCTCGCCCGCAAATCCGCCGCCTGCTTCTCGGTCAGCTTCGGCAGCGCAGCGCGATCCAGTTCGAACCTAACCGTTCCAGTACGCTTCTCTCTCATAGCGGTCCGCCTTTCTTGCGGAAATCACCCGAACAATCTCTCCGCGCAGCGTGTACACAACGACAAGTTCAAACTCATCCACGAGTCCTACCGTAATCCATCGCTCCTCGCCAAACTTCTCCGAGGCAGTCTCGTCGGCCCGCTCCAGCCGGCGCTCATCCAGAAAGACCCGCGTCGCAAATGGGAATGAGATTCCGTGCTTCCGCTCGTTGGCGTCCGCTTTCCCGGAATCCCATTCGAATTCCACACATCAGTCTACTACGTTTGTAACTACAAATGTAGGCTGTTTTCTGACCTCTGAGAGCTGAGAGCTGACAGCTGATCGCCCAACGCCTTTCGCTACCCGCTGTCTGCCGTCTGCTGTCTGCCGTCTGCTGTCTGCCGTCTGCTCTCTGCCGTCTGCTCTCTGCTGTCTGCTCTCTGCCGTCTGCTACCCGCTGTCCGCTCCACGCCTTTCGCTGTCCGCTATCCGCCGTCCGCTCTCTGCCGTCTGCTATCCGCTGTCCGCTGTCCGCTGTCCGCTGTCCGCTGTCCGCTCGCTTCACCGATGCCGAATAAAGTTGCCGTTCTGCAACTCCGCCATCGCCTGGCGCAGCTCCTGCTGCGTGTTCATGACGATGGGACCATGCCACGCCACCGGCTCCTCGATCGGCTGCCCGCTCACCAGCAGGAAGCGAATCCCCTCCGGCCCCGCCTGCACCTGGATCTCGTCGCCGCGGTCGAACAGCA
>JASHNW010000073.1 GCA_030041435.1 Acidobacteriaceae bacterium | reverse complement strand
CTCAAAGGAAAGACGATCGCGGTGATCGGCTACGGCAGCCAGGGCCACGCGCAGGCCCAGAACCTTCGAGACTCCGGGTGTGACGTGGTCGTCGGGCAGCGGCCGGGCTCGCCGAACCATGCCGCCGCCGTGCGCGACGGGTTCAAGCCCGTCTCCGCGGCCGAGGCCGCCGAGGCCGGCGACCTGATCAACATCCTGTTGCCGGACGAGGTCCAGGCGGATCTCTACGCGCGCGAGATCAAACCGCACCTCCAACCCGGCGACCTTCTTCTCTGCTCGCACGGGTTTAACATCCACTTCGGCCAGGTCGTCCCGCCCGAGGGCGTCGACTGTGCCCTGGTTGCTCCCAAGGGGCCCGGCCACCTGGTGCGGAGCGAGTTCGTCAAGGGCGGAGGCGTCCCCTGCCTGATCGCCACCGCGGAGAACTGCTCGCCCGCCGGCAAGGCCCTGGCCCTGGCCTATGCCAAGGGGATCGGTGGCACGCGCGCCGGCGTGCTGCAGACCACCTTCGCCGAGGAGACCGAGACCGACCTCTTCGGCGAACAGGTCGTCCTCTGCGGCGGCGTCAGCGCCCTGGTCAAGATGGCCTTCGAAACCCTGATCGAGGCCGGCTATCAGCCCGAGAGTGCCTACTTCGAGTGCCTGCACGAGCTCAAGCTGATCGTCGATCTCATGTACCGCGGCGGCCTCGCCTACATGCGCTACTCCATCTCTGACACCGCCGAGTACGGCGACTACACCGCCGGCCCCCGCATCGTGACGGACGCGACCAGGGCGGAGATGAAGAAGCTCCTCACCGAAATCCAGAACGGCACCTTTGCCAAAAAATGGATCGAGGAGAACAAGACCGGCCGCAAAAACTTCGAGCAGATGCGCCGCAACGAAGCCGGCCTGCTGGTCGAAAAGGTGGGCACGGAGCTGCGCGCCGCCATGCCCTTCCTCGACCCCGTGGTCGTGAAAGACGGCACGCCGCAACCCGCTGCCGCCGAGAAGACCGAACCCGTCAACGCCTGATCCGCCGAGAGACGCGGAAATTTACAAGGGATGCCGTCCCAGCTCCGGCATTCCTTTTCCCACTCCGCCGCATCTCACGGAGAACCTCTTGTTTCCTGGCAGGATTCTCCCCCACTGCGCCATGCCGAGGCATCGGCGCCCACCAGTCCTGACCACTGTCCGCCCGCAACGTGGCGATTCACAGGGCCATCGACCGCATCGTTTACCATCCTTGATAGAGGGAGGGTTTATGGGACTGCTAACCCCCACCCACGCACCCGTCCAGCCCGTCGCCGAACACCCGAAGACTCCGCTGCCCGAAGTAGTCGATGCGCTCCGCCGCGTCGCCGCGCTGAACGGCCTCACCGACGCGGAACTGGAATGGCTCGCGGCTCACTCCGAAGAGGTCGTCTATCCCGCCGGCGCTCCCATCTTCCGCGAGGGCGACCCCGCCACAAAGATGTGGTTCCTGCTCAGCGGCGAGGTCCACGTGCGCCGCCAGCAGGGCGGTCTCGCGCTCTTTATCGGCCGTGCCGGACAAATCACCGGCCTGTTGCCCTTCTCGCGCATGAAGACCCACGGCGGCCAGGGTTTCGCCTCTACCGATGTCTGGGGCCTGCAGCTCGATCGCGAAGACTTCCCCGCCATGCTCGCCGCCATCCCCTCCATGGCGCAGCGCTGCGTCAATGTCCTGCTCGACCGTGTGCGCGAGATGACCCGCCTCGAGCAGCAGACGGAAAAACTGAACGCCCTCGGCAAGCTCGCCGGGAATCTCGCCCATGAGCTCAACAATCCCGCGTCCGCCGCGCAGCGCGCCGCCTCCGGCCTCATGGAAGAGCTCAAGACCTTCGGCCACCAGAAGTTCCTGCTCGGCACCCTCAGCCTCGACCCCGAGCGCCTCGCCCGCATCCGCGCCTGGCGCGGTCGCATGGAAGAGCAGGTCCGCTGCCACCCCGTCGATTCCGCGTCCCAGTCGGAGCGCGAAGACCGTCTGCAGCGCTGGTTGCGCGAGCATGCCGTCGAGGAGAACTGGCAAATCGTCCCCGACCTCGCCGAGCTGGGCGTCAGCCCCGCAAACCTCGACGACCTCGCCGAGCTGCTCGGCAACCGCGACCTCGAGATTGTTCTCTCGCAGTTTGCCTCCTCCGTGCGCACCGAGCGTATGGCCCAGGCCATGCTCGACTCCGCCTCACGCATCTTCGATATCATCGCCGCCGTCAAGGACTACTCCTGGATGGACCAGGCCCCCATTCAGGAAGTCGACATTCCCCAGTCGCTCGAGACCACCCTCGCCATGCTGCAGTCCCGCCTCGAGCACGTGGTTGTGGAGCGCCGCTACGCCCCCGACCTGCCGCGCATCTCCGCCTATGCCAGCGAGTTGAATCAGGTCTGGATGGCGCTGCTCGAAAACGCTCTCGATGCCATGGAAAACAAGGGGCATCTGGTGCTCGCCGCCACCCGCTCCGGCGAATTTGTCGTCACGGAAATCTGGGACGACGGCCCCGGCATCCCGCCCGAAATCCAGGCGCGCATCTTCGAGCCCTTCTTCTCCACCAAGGCGCCAGGCTCCGGCCTCGGTTTGGGTCTGGATACAGCCCAGCGCATCGTCCGCCAGCACCGCGGCTACATCCACGTCCAGTCGGAGCCGGGCAGCACCTGCTTCCAGGTCCGCCTGCCCGTCGAACCGCTGCAGATGTATTAAAGTCGGCGTGGTGGCTCGTTGATGTCTCTGGTTGCATCGCTGCGCAGTTGGTTCGTCGTGCTCGCGCTCGCGGCATGGCCCGTCGGGCAGGCGTGCGCGCAGTCGCAGCCCGCGCCTCCCGGCCCCATGGCGCAAAACCCCTCGCCGATGGTGGAGCACACCCGCGCCCATCCACGCCTGACGGAGGAACACCCTGCCGGCCAGCGATACTCGCTTTCTCCAGGAACGCTCTTCGTCCCCGCAGCCGCCGGGCATCGCCCCGGTGTGCGGCTGCTCTTCTTCTTCCATGGAGGCGACTGGATTCCAGAAGTCGCCGTCGCGCGAGAGAAGAGGATGGCCGTCGTTACCATCCAGGCAGGCGCCGGATCCGGAAGCTATGCCGCTCTCTTCACCGATCCCGCGCGCTTCCCTGGCCTCATCGCCGAAGCGGAAAAACAAAGTGGCCTGCGCTTCAGCGAGATCGTTCTCGGCGGATGGAGCGCTGGCTGCGGCGCGGTGCGCCAGATTCTCCGCGACCCGGCCTCGGTCGAGCGCGTGGCGCGCGTGCTCTGCATAGACGGCGTGCACGCGGGCTACGTAAACGGCACACCCGGACCGCAGGAGTCGCAGATTGACGCCGCCGATCTCGACGCGTGGCTTGCCTTCGGACGCGGGGCCATTGCCGGCCGCAAGCGCTTGCTTATCACGCACTCTGAAATCTTCCCCGGCACCTTTGCCAGCACCACGGAAACCGCCGACTATCTGCTGCGCGCCTGGGGACTCGAGCCGCATCCGGTGCTGCAATGGGGCCCGATGGGCACGCAGATGCTGAGTCGCGTGCGAGCGGGTGGCCTGCTCGTGGTGGGCTTCGCCGGCAACTCCGCTCCCGACCATGTGGACGAGATGCAATCGCTGCCCGAATTCCTCGCGTGGCTGCTGAAGATGTAGCGGTGCCCCAACCCAAAACAGCCGGACCCGCGGTTCCGTGGGTCCTGATCCGGCCATCCCGCCTAGTTTGCGTTACAGCGCATTCATAGTCTGCAGGAATTCCGGGTTGTTGCGGGTCTTCTCCAGGCGGCTCACCAGCACCTCCATGGCTTCCACCGGCGAGAGCGGGTTGAGCACCTTGCGCAGTACCCAGGTGCGCGGCAACTCGTCCTTCGGGATCAGCAGCTCTTCCTTGCGTGTACCCGAGCGCTGGATATCGATCGCCGGGAA
>JASHNW010000072.1 GCA_030041435.1 Acidobacteriaceae bacterium | reverse complement strand
CCTGCACCCTGCCCCTACTCCCCGAATGGCGCGCGCTTCATCGCCCCGTCGCGCTGCTTCACCAGCATCTCCACTTTGCCTTCGGCCTCTTCCAGCTGTTTCCGGCATTCGGCTGAGAGCCGCGTGCCTTCCTCGAACAGCCGCACGGAATCTTCAAGCGAAAGTTCGCCGCTCTCCAGCCGCGCCACAATCTCTTCCAGTTTCGTCAGCGACTCCTCAAAGCCGGTCAACTTCGGCCTCCTTCCGTTGCACAGACGGTATTGCTGTCACCATCGCTTCCCGGCATGAGGCGCGAGGCGCCGAGTCTTCCCCGTCGAAAACGCCGAAAGCCGCCTTCATGGCGCGGATGTGCTGAGGCGTTGTGCCGCAGCACCCGCCCACAAACTGCGCGCCGGCCCTGACAAATTTGCCCGCGAAGCCCGCCATCTCTTCCGGCGAGCACAGATACTCGTTCCGCCCATCCACGCAACGCGGCAGCCCTGCGCTGGGCATCGCCGCCAGCGGCACGCTGGTCGCGGTGGCCATGCGCTCGATGGCCGTCAGCACCGTCGCCGGGCCCACGCTGCAGTTACAGCCCATCCCATCCACACCCCATGCCGCCATGCGCGCCGCAGCCGACTCCGGCGAGTTGCCGTCCAGGCATTGTCCGCTTTCGTCCACCGTCACCATCACCATCACCGGCAGCCACGGTGCTGTCGCGCGCGCTGCCAGCACCGCCTGCTCTGCCTCCCTGAGCCCGGTCATCGTCTCCACCATGAGCAAATCGGCCCCAACCCCCGGACCGCCCGCCGCCAATGCGCGAATCTGCTCGGCAAACGCTGCTCGCGCCTCCTCGAGCCCGGTCTTGCCCAGCGGCTCCAGCCCCACGCCCAGCGGCCCAATCGACCCGGCAACGTACGCCCGCGCCGCCTGTTTCCCGGCAACCTGCTGCACCGCCTGGCGGGCGATGCGGACACCGGCTCTGTTGATCTCCGCCACGCGATCCTTCAGCCCCGTCCGCTCCAGCCGAAACCCGTTTGCGCCAAATGTGTTGGTCTCGATGATGGCGGCGCCGGCTTCAAGATATTCCTCATGGATCGCGCGAATCAGATCGGGCTGCGTCAGGTTCAGCTCCTCGCAGCAGTGCTCCATGCTCGCTCCCCGCGCGTACAGCAAGCTGCCCATCGCGCCGTCGCAGAGGACGGTTCGCTGCCCGAACCATTGCTCTGGAAAGGCGGCCATCGCGTCAACCCGTTGCACCATGCTATCAGGGCCATCTCTCCCGCCCGCTGTTCTGCGCCCCGGCTGCAAGGCGGGCAGCCTGCTCCCCTGGCTGCTGCGGCCAAACCGGTGCGCGCACTGCCGCGAAACCCCGGCCTCCGTCCTGATATACTTGCCTTTCCCACGAGCTCCAACGAGCCTTGCAAACGGTGAGGTCCTGAGATTTTGAAGAAGAGAAGTTCGCTGTATTTGTTTGGTGTCCTGAGCGGAGTCTTTATCGTCTGCATCGTCGTTGGTTCGTGCGGCAAGGATTACTACTTCGCCGGCCGTTCGCTTCCGCCCAGCCGCGTTCTCAACCGCGTGCTCGTAGCCGAACAGAATCCCAGCGCTTTCTCCACCGGCGCTTTGCCCTTCGTCGACGCCTATTACGACATTCGTCATCCCTACAACACAAATTCCGGAACCTTCAGCATTGCCGGCTATTCCGGCAAACTTCCCCTCACCATCGAGAACCTCCCTGAGCAGCAGGCCGGCGCCGTCTATAACGCCGGCGACGGCAGCCTCACCCTCGTCAGTTACGCGGATGAGAAAGTCTCCACATCGGTCACAGTGCCCGGCAGCCTCTCCAGCGGCGCCGAAGGCAGTCCCTACAACGGCATCATGGCCAGCCGCGATCTCAACTATGTCTACGCCGCGAATCCGGCGGCCCACGTCATCAGCGTGGTCAATCGCACCAACGGCTCCGCCCTCACGCTCAACCTCTCCAATGCGTATGGCGTCTCCGTCAATCCCGGAGGCACAGTGGCTCTGGTGTTCATCGAGAACGCCACCCAGGTGCCCAGCCATACGGTCGACGTGGACCCACCTGACTCGTTCGCGGTTTACAGCATTGTGCAGCTCAATGCCACCGAGCAGGCTGCCGCCATCAACAATCCGAACTATCTCGGCGCCCAGGACTGCGAACCGCAGAAACAGCCCACCTGGTGCGTCTTTCCCGTCAGCACAGGCCCATCGGCAACGTTCGATCATCCCATCAAAGCCGTCTTCTCGCCCGACGGCACCACCGCTTACGTGGTCAATTGCGGGCCCGAGTGCGGTGGAACCACCGCCGGCCTCACCACCATCCCCATTACCGGCTCCTCCATCAACCCCGGCAGCAACGGAGCCAGCGGCATCGCCCTGGTGGCGCAGAGCAACATCCCCATTCCCAATGGCGCCAGCAACGCCGTCTTCAGCGGCAACACGCTCTATATCGCCGGCCAGCAATACCAGCCCTCCAGCGGCCTCTTCGGCGGTTTCCTCACGATTCTGAATACGCAGACGAACGCCATCGCCGGAACCTTCCCCATCAGCGACGGCACCCACAGCCGGATGGTCTTTGCCGACGACAGCACCCTCTGGATAGGCTCTTCGGACTGCAATCAGGGAGTGCGGTACCAGCAGGTGGAGGCCGGAGCCAATGTGCAGTATGGCTGCATCACGATGTTCAATACATCGACCAACACAGCTACCATCGGCCCCTATCAGGGAGATGGCACCGGCATTGCTGCCGTGCTCGGGCTGCATAAGGTTTACACCACCGAGGGCGGCCAGATTTATATCTACAACACGAAGACCATGGCGGCTCTCGATAACTCCAACGTCACCGTCGCCGGCACCGCCATCGACGTCGCCTACATGGACGCCGGAACCGACGCCGACAACACCATCTACTAGTTTTCGGGTCCTCGGCCGCACCAGGAAAGCACCGTGGCGGAACAGCCGGCAGCCTCATCCTTCTCGGCGGAAGTTCTCGCCATCGCCGCCCATCGCGACGATGTGGAACAGACCTGCGGCGGCACGCTGCTCCGCCTGCAGTCGCTCGGCGTCTCCACGGCAATTCTCGACCTCACCCGCGGCGAAGCCGGAACCCGCGGCTCTGCCGAAGACCGCGCCGCGGAAGCCGCCCAAGCCGCCCGCATCCTGGGCGCCGGCTGGCGCGAAGCTCTCGACATTCCCGACGGCCGCGTCGAAAATACCTTCGAAAATCGCCTGAAGATCGTCGCAGTCCTGCGCCGCATCCGCCCCCGCGTCGTCATTCTTCCCTACTGGGCGGGCCGCCACCCCGACCACTACACCACCGCGACCCTCGGCTACGAAGCCTGCTTTCTCTCCGGCCTGTCCAAACTTGAGCTGGTGGACTCCGCAGCCGGCAAAATCGATGCTGGCGCGAAGCGCAGTTCGCCGCGCGCGGAGACAGGGGCCCCCAACACGCCCGGTGTTGGCGCGTTGGGGTTGGAGCACCCGCATCGCCCCTTCAAGATCGTCTACGCCAGCCTCTATGCCGACGTGCGCCCCACCTTCGTCGTCGATATCACACCCTTCATCGAAGACCGCCATCGCGCCCTCATGGCCTACCGATCGCAGTACGCGAATCAGCCGGCCGGCAGCGGCCTCTTCGTTCCGGAGGAGGAAATCCGCGAGCGCACCTTCGCCGAAGCCCGCCACTACGGCACCCTCGCCGGCGTCCGCTACGCCGAGCCCTTCGTCCAGAAGGAAGTCGGCCTCGTCGACGACCTCACGCTCCTGCCCGTCCAGTCCCTCTAACCGCTGGCCGTTTCATCTTTCCCTGCTTCTTCGCTGGCCGCTTCTTACCTCACCGTCTCATCGCTCACCGCTTCACCAGCGGTGGTGTCCTAATTTGCGTGACCCGCTCACGTAGAATGGAATGAGAATTGCTAGAGTTTAACCTCTCCATACAGTTTGGTCGCCAGCGGTACACTCGCAGTGTACGGAGGGGAAGCCGCATGAACGATTTTGCGAAACGATTAGCTGGCGAGATACGAAATGCGGAATCAGTACGCGCCGAAGAGAGAGAGCAGAAGAATACTGAAAGCGCCGCTTTCGTCCAGCGGGAAAAACTCAAGCAAAAGCTGGGACCCGCACTGTGGCAGCAGCTCCGAGAGGAAATCACTCGAAAATGTGCAGATGTAAACAAAGAATTAGGCCGCGAGCATTACAGGGTTCACGATGAACTGCCCGCTAAACTGCGCGTTATCAGGGTTAACCCACCGGCGAATTTGCGTCTTGAATTCCATGCGGACGGAAGCCGAATTCACTATGATGGCGGGTCTTGTGTCGGGGATTACCTAATTCAAATAGAACCTGGTACGGGGCAGGCATATCTTTCGGACCCGTACCAGAGAACTTTTGAGTTGGAATCTACATCCGAATACCTCTTGCAAGAGTGTCTGGAGAAGGCGCAGTTTTAGAGGACGGATACCAATTCCTCAAGAGTCCAGACGTGATCCGTAATCCCCGCAGCCATCGCGGGAGTGATTCGCAAAGACTGGCGAACGCGGCAGAAATTGTAATAGGCGAAATGCAGGGAAATTACGCCACTACCCATCAGCTGCTTTCTGGACTTGCCCGATGCAAGCGTGTACATTGACCTCCGACGCTCCTCCCATACCTGCAGGAAGGAATAGCCCCGTTTGAACCTGACCTCGATCGACTGGATCATCATGCTGCTGTACTTCGTTTTTGTGCTGGGCATCGGCTTCGCACTCAAACGATTCATGAAGACCAGCAAGGATTACCTGCAGGCCGGTCGCTCCCTCCCTGCGTGGATCTGCGGCCTTGCCTTCATCTCCGCCAACCTCGGCGCCCAGGAAGTCATCGGCATGGGCGCCTCCGGCGCCAAGTACGGCATCGTCACCAGCCAGTTCTACTGGATCGGCGCCATCCCCGCCATGGTCTTCGTCGGCGTCTTCATGATGCCCTTCTACTACGGCTCCAAAGCCCGCTCCGTCCCCGAGTTTCTCCGCCTCCGCTTTGACGAGAAGACCCGCGCCTGGAACGCCTGCAGTTTCGCCTTCATGACCGTCTTCTCCTCCGGCATCTCCATGTACGCCATGGCGCGGCTCATCCAGATCCTCCACGTCTTCGACAAGCCCCTCGCCGAGCTTCACCTCCCGCTCGACTGGAGCTTCCACATTGCCATCGTCCTCTCCGCCGTCATCGTGCTCTGCTACATCTTCCTCGGCGGCCTCACCAGCGCTATTTACAACGAAGTTCTCCAGTTCTTCCTCATCGTCGCCGGCTTCGCGCCCCTCGTCTGGGTCGGCCTCAAAAATGTCGGCGGCTGGCATGGCCTCAGGGCAGCTCTGCCCGCCGCCTACATGCACTCCTGGCGCGGCATGGCCAGCTCCCATACCAATCCTCTCGGCGTGGATTGGTTCGGTCTCGTCGCCGGCCTCGGCTTCGTCCTTTCTTTCGGCTACTGGTGCACCGACTTCCTCGTCATCCAGACCGCCATGGCCACCGACTCCGAGGAATCCGCCCGCCGCGTCCCCCTCATTGCCGCGGTCCCCAAAATGTTTTTCCCCTTCCTCGTCATCCTGCCCGGCCTCATCGCCATCGCCACGCCCGCCGTCACCCGCCACGTCATGGCGCACGTGGCTCCCGTCGGCATGACGGCCTCCGCCGCTGCCAGTTCATCCAGTCTTGAAGTCAGTCAGGGCCTCATCCCCCCCAAAGTCGATCCCGTCACCGGCAAGATCATGCTCGACACCCACGGCCAGCCCATCCTCGACTACGATCTCGCCATCCCCAATATGCTGCTCTTCTACTTCCCTACCGGCATCCTCGGACTCGGCCTCACCGCCCTGCTGGCCAGCTTCATGTCCGGCATGGCCGGCAACGTCACCGCCTTCAATACCGTCTGGACCTTCGACATCTACCAGTCCTACATCCATAAAAACGGCACCGACGCCCATTACCTCAAAATGGGCCGCTGGACCACTGTGGTCGGCATCCTCATCTCCATGGGCACCGCTTACGTCGTCCTCGGCTTCAACAACATCATGGACACGCTGCAGCTGGTCTTTTCCATCGTGAACGCCCCGCTCTTCGCCACCTTCCTGCTGGGCATGTTCTGGAAGCGCACCACCGGCCACGCCGCCTTCACCGGCCTCGTCGGCGGTACCCTCGCTGCCATTCTCCATCACGGCCTCACCGTCCCCGTCGACACCGCCACCGGCATCCATGGCGGCTGGATCCACGTCGTCCACGTCTATCCCAGCGCCATGGCTCTCAATTTCTACCAGGCCATCTTCGCCTTCACCATCAATTTGGTCCTCACCGTCGTCATCAGCCTTATGACCAAACCACGTCCCGAAGAAGAGCTCGTCGGCCTCGTATACTCAATGACGCCCAAACCCGTCGAACACCACATGGCGTGGTACGCGCGTCCCACCGTCATCGCCGTCGTCCTGCTCGCCATGGGCATCGCCCTCAACATCGTCTTCCGGTAAACCAATGAAGAATAGCCGGCAATCGCACATGCAGACCCGACCGAACCGTCGGATCCCCCACATCTGCCCGATTTTGGCAGTTGTGGGATTCCGCGCTGACCGCTTTTTCGCTGACCGTTTTATCCCTGACCGTTTTATCCCTGACCGCTTCTTCCCTGACCGCCGCTATGCTCCTTCCAGGAGAAACGCATGAGCCTCGACCTCCGCGTTCCCATGGGCCTGATGTTCACCATCGTCGGCGCCATCCTCTCCATCTACGGACTCGTCACCCATGGCAGCGCCATCTACACCCGCTCCGCCGGCATGGACATCAACCTCATCTGGGGAATCGTGATGCTGGTCTTCGGGCTCGCCATGTTCCTTATGGGCCGCTACTCCGATACTCACCCGAAGGAGCCCTCCCACGAGCCCGCCGAGAACCCGGCCGCCCGCCCGCACCTCCCCGGCCACTGAGCCTGGGGCGCGCCCGTGCCCCTTCAACGTCCCGCACCGCAGGCGCGCGCCGCCCTGCCATCATTTGTCCCTCAGGCATAACAAAACAAAGTGCTTTCCCGCATCCACCCTGGAATGTTATGGATACGCAAAAGAGCCGTCCGTCAGATTGAATGAAATCAAATGCTTGCGAGATTTCTCCGGGAAACAGAGTGCCCTGTTTACTGCGCCGGCAGCTTCGCCAGAAAGTCGTTCATGGCCCGCTCCACCACCTCCGGATTCGACACGAACACATGATGGTTCGCATCGCGAATCCGCACCACTGGCACCCACGGCATCGCCGCTTCAAAGGCCGCTGACTGCTCTGAACATCTCTTCAGATCGTTCGCCTTCATCGCAGCCTGCGCCGCTGCATCGCCCTCCAGCGGCCCGCGGAACATTCCGCTCAGGTCGTGCGGGCACGCGAAGATCGCCATCGCCGGATCGTGTATCGTGGTGAACTTCTCCTCCCCAAACAGCACCGGCAGCGGGATCGGCGGCGGTGGCGGCGGAGCCGCCGCATCGGGGATGGCCGACCACTCCTGCACATCCGTCTTCAGGTCCTTCTCCAGCTGCGCAGCATTCGCTTCCAGCCCCGTTCTCCAAGCCTGATCGATGATCGCGCCCGCCCGCAGGCCATCCAGTTGCCGCTTGACCGCCAGCATGTCGATCCACGTGTCGCCGCGCGCCCGGTCGTAGAAGCCGTACGCATCGCCGGCATCGAGATAGATGAGCCCCGCCACCTTGTTCGGATCGTGGCTCCCGACCCAGCTCAGCTCCTCACCCGCGATCGAGTGCCCGGCGAGCACCGGACGATCGAGATGCAGCGCGTCGATTACCGCAACCACATCCTCGCCCAGCCGTGCCGCTGAATAATTCGCGTCCGTCGGCTCGGGCTTGCTCGACGCGCCGAAACCGCGCCGCGTGATCCCGTAGACGTGGTACTGCGCGGTAAACCGCGGCGCAAACTGGTCGTACACGTGCGCCGTGTCGCCGAGACCAGCGAGAAAGACCAGCGGGCGTCCTCGACCGCCCCAGTCCAGCACCTGCAACTGCACTCCCGGTTCAACCGTCACGAGCTGCGACGCTGGCTCAACCGCGGCCTTCGCAACCCGCCCATGGGCGATGGCCCCAACGACCGCGCTCACATCGATCGCCACGATCAATACGAATCCAGCCACTCGGCTCATCATTGCCGCACCTCATCCCTGCTGCTTCGCCACAGCCGTTGTCGCCAGCGTGCCGCCCAGCCCCATCGTCTCCACCGCCGACGACGGCACGATCACCATCGATCCCTTCTCGCGCATCGCTTCGTACAGCATGTTCATGCCGCGCAGATGCAGCGCCCCCGGATTTTCCTCGTACACCCGCGCCGCCTCTGCGAACTTCTCCGACACCTGCACTTCGGCATCGCCCAGGATGACGCGCGCCTGCCGCTCCCGCTCCGCCTGCGCCTGCTGCGACATCGCGTTCTCGAGCGCCTGCGGAATCTTCACATCGCGAATCTCCACGCTCTGCACCGTGATCCCCCACGGCGTCGTCTTCTCGTCGAGGATCTTCTGCAGCTCGTGGCCGAGGGTCTCGCGCTCCGTGATCATCTCCGCCAGGTGATGCCGGCCAATCGATTCGCGCAGCGCGGTCTGCGAGCCGGTGGTGATGGCCTGCATGAAATCCTCCACCTCCAGGATCGATTTCTCCGCATTCCACACCAGCCAGAAGATGATCGCGTCTACGTTTACCGGCACGGTGTCCCGCGTCAGCGCCGACTCCGCGCTGACCGTGGTCACGCGCACCCGTTGGTCGACGTATTTGCTGAGAGTGTCGATGACGGGAACGATGAGAAAGACGCCGGGGCCGCGCAGGCCGCGGTACCTGCCAAAGCGCAACAGGGCGACCTTCTCCCACTGGTCGACAACGCGAATAGCGAAGAGAAAGTAGACGCCGGCAAGGGATCCGGCGATGGCGGGCCATGGCCCGTTGATGGCAACCGACACCCAGACGCCGGCGCCGATGCAGACAAGCATGACCAGCACGCCTGGGTTGCTGAACTGCGTTCCTGCTTTTCTCATAAGTTCCTCCCGTTCGTTTCCGTTCCCTGTTCCAACGCATGGAGCTCTCTGAGCAAATCCGCCAGGCTGAAGCCGAGCGAGCCGGCACGGGCCACCACTTCACTGGCCAGCTGGGTCAGCTGCCGGCTGCGCTCCTCGCCACCGGCCGGCGACGGCTGTTCCGCGATGAAGGTCCCCGCACCCTGCTGGGTGTCGAGGATGCCCCGAATCTCCATCTCGCGATAGGCGCGCATCACGGTGTTGGGATTGATGGCCAGGTCGACCGCGACCTGGCGCACCGTGGGGAGCTGATCGCCGGTGCGGACCGCGCCGGTGGCGATGGCCGCCAGCACCTGGTCAATAAGCTGCCGGTAGACCGGGACGCCGCTGCGGGCGTCGAGGTGAAAGGCGAATTCCTGTGAGGGCAACTGCTTCATACAAATAATAGTGTACTAACTTACTATATCATTGCAACACAAATCGTAAAATTCACAGAAAAAACTTGTGCAAAACCTTGCGGTCTCGGCGAAATCGCGGTATTTTCGACTAAACAGTTAGTCTAACTAAACGGTTAATAAATGGCTCCAGCTCATCCAACTCGCGCCGACCAAACCCGTAACCGCATCCTCCAGGCCGCCATCCGGGAGTTCAGCGAGCACGGCCTCGCCGGGGCGCGCACCAGCGCCATTGCCGCTGCTGCGCAGGTAAACAAGGCCCTGCTCTACTACTACTTTCGCGACAAAGAAGCACTCTACGCCGCGGCTCTGGAAGAGGTCGCGGGCAAGGTCGCGGGCGATGCACTGGCTGTGCTCGATCTCGACTGCAGCCCCGGCGAGCGCATGCTGCGCTTCGCCCTGCAGCACTTCGACCGCATTCTCTGCCAGCAGGGATTCCAGGCTCTGATGCAGCAGGAGATGGTTCGCTTCCGCGAGGGCCACAGCACCGCGATGCCCATCATCGCCAAAAAGGCCTTCGAGCCCATGGTCCGCCGGGTGCAGGTCATCGCGGCCGAGGGCATGCGCATCGGCGAACTGTGCGACATGGACTGGATGCAGATGATGTACTCCGCCCTTGGCGCCAACGTCTTTTATTTTCTCAGCGCACCGATGGTGCAGCTCATCGCGCCCTTCGATCCTCTGGAGCCTGTGGCCGTCGGCGCGCGTCGCACCGCAGGCATTGAGTTCCTGGGCCAGGCCCTGTTCGTCGACCGCAAACGCGGCGCGCAGATCGCCAAAACCGTGCTCGCCGCGATGCCCATGCCGGACGTGGCCCGGCCGGAGAGAAAGACCGCATGAAACCACGCAATCGCATCTTCATCATCCTGGGCATCCTGTTCGTAATCGCCCTCTGCATCTATTTCTTCACCACGCCGCGCACCGCCGACCTGCAGCTCATTGGCACGGTCGACGCGAACGAGGTCATTGTCAGCTCGCGCATTCAGGGCCGCATTAATTCGCTTGCGGTGCAGGAGGGCGACAAGGTCACCGCCGGCCAGCTGATCGCCGTCATCCAGGCCCAGGATCTTGCCGCCGCTCGCAACGCCGCCGCAGCAGCCACCAGCAGCGATCGCTACAAGCTCGCCGAGTCCCGCGACGCCGCCCGTCAGGCGGAGGGCGACACCGCCAGCCAGCTGGCCGCGGCGGAAGCGCAGCTCCGCGCCGCTAAAGCCTCGCTGGCGCAGGCGCAGGCGAACTACGAGCACCAGGAGGCCGACACCACGCGGGCCGTGGCTCTGGCCAGGGCCGGCGTCTCCAGCGAACAGACCCGCGACGAGATGGTCACCAGCCTAAACGCCGCGAAAGCCGCGGTTGAGTCCGCTCGCGAGAATGTTGCCGCGCAGGAAGCCGCCGTGCGCACCGCTCAGGCCAATATTTTTCAGGCTCAGGCCGCGCTCGAAACCGTCGACGCGAGCCGCGCCGACGTGCAGAACGCCCAGGATCTGCTCAGCCAGGCGCAGGTACAGCTCGGCTATGCGCGCATTGTCTCCCCGGTCACGGGAATCGTGAATGTGCGCGCCGCGCTGCAGGGTGAAGTGGTCTCGCCCGCCACTCCCATCGTCACCATCGTCGATCTCTCGCAGACATGGGTCTACGCTCCGCTGCCCGAGACTTACTCCGACTACGTGCAGCTCGGGGACAAGCTCCGCGTCGTCATGCCCAGCGGCACAACCGTCTGGGGTACGGTCATCGCCAAAGCGGCGCTGGCTGGCTTTGCCACACAGCGCGACGTAAGCCGGCGCAAGCGCGACATCGAAACCGTGCAGCTGAAGCTTCTGATCGACAACCCCGGCATGCGCTACGTTCCCGGGATGACTGCGGAAGTCTACATTCCGCACGACAAGCTGGTGAGCAAATGACCGCCCCACAGCATACGGCGGTGCCGGCCATCGCCGTCGAAAACATCGTCAAGCGCTACGGCACGTTCGAGGCCGTACGCGGCGTTACGTTCAATGTGGCAGACGGCGAAATCTTCGGACTGCTGGGGCCCAACGGCGCAGGCAAATCGACGCTCATCCGCATGATGACGACCCTGATCCCGGTGACCGAAGGCCGCGCGCTCATCGCCGGCCACGACGTCAGCCGCGAACCCGACGCGGTCCGCCGCCTGATCGGCGTCATTCCCCAGGCGCTCACCAGCGACATCGATCTGACCGTGGAGGAAAACCTCTCGATTTACGCCAAGCTTTACGGCGTGCCCCGCGCGCAGCGCGAACGTAACATCGCACAGCTGCTGGAAGCGGTCGATCTCACCAAGTGGCGCCAGGCGCAGACCAAAACTCTTTCCGGCGGGATGCGGCGACGCCTCGAAATCGCGCGCGGCCTCATCCACAATCCGCGGATCTTCTTCCTCGACGAGCCCACCACCGGTCTCGATCCCGTCTCCCGCGTAGCCGTCTGGGAGATGCTCGACCGCCTGCGCGTGAGCATGAAACTCACGATCCTGATTACGACGCACTATATGGACGAAGCCGATAATCTCTGCGACCGCATCGCGATCATCGACCACGGCAAGCTGGTGGCTCTGGATACGCCCATCGGCCTCAAGGCCAGCGTGCCCGGCAGCAGCGTGATCGAAGTGCATTTCAAGGGCGACGTCCCGGAGCGCGAAGAGCGCCTGCGGCAGCTGGCGGCCGTGACCGGAGTAGAGTCGCACGGCACCGGCGGCTACCGCGTGATGACATCGAACGGCTCGCAGTCCACGACGCAACTGGTGGAGATGGCGCTGGCGACCAGCGATCCTATCGGCTCGCTCAGCGTCCAGAACACCACTCTCGACGATGTCTTCGTGTACTACACGGGCCGTCAGCTGCGCGACGAGCAGGTGAAGACGGTCAGCTTTATGATGCCGGACCGCCCGGGGATGCGCCCATGAACCGCATGATGGCGATTGTCGAACGCGAGCTGCGCAAGTTCTTCCGCTCGCCTGCGCTCATGCTCATGTCCATGATGCTGCCTCTTGTCCAGCTCATCATTCTGGGCAACGCTTTCGGCGGCAAAGTGACGAACGCCCGCGTGGGCGTTGTCGATTACGACCACGGCGAAGAGGCTCTGAAGATTCACGAGGCTTTCGTCGCTGTCGCCGCTAACATCCGCACCTTCACAACGATTCCCTATGACAACGAGAACTCCGCCAAAGAAGATGTGCGCACCGGCAAAATCGACGCTGCCGTGGTCATCCCCGCCGAATATTCCCGCCGCGTGCTTGCCGGCGAATCGCCTCAGATCGGCCTGGTGGTCGATAACTCCGACCAGTTCGTCAGCGGCAGTCTGGAAAGCGAAGTGCAGTCGGTTGTCGACGCGCTGAATGCTCCGCTCATCCAGTCCAAAGTCGTGCAGAACATCACTCTCGACATCGTGGAGCTCTATCCCTATGTCGCGTACATGAAGTTCCTGCTCGCCGGATCCATCGCTCTCGCCATGTACGTCTCGGTCATGATTGGCGGCGGCATGCTATACATCGACGACAAAGCCCGCGGCGTACATGAAGGCTATCTCGTAACTCCCATCACCAAACTCGAGCTGGTCATGGGACTGAATGTCGCCGGAGCCATTAAGGCCGTTATGGCCGGAATCAGTCTCACCGTCATCGGCTCTTTGCTGGCCGGCCTCGGCGTCATTTTCAATCCCGCCGCGGTCGTGCAGCTGGCGCTGCTGATCGTCGCTACTTCGATAGCATTCAACGGCATGATGTTCCTGCTGATGGTGCGCGTCGACGACCCGCTGGTTCCCCGCGCCATGTTCGGGGTGCTCAATACCCTGCTCTTCTTCCCCAGCGGAGCTATTTATCCGATCGAAGCATTTCCGCCCTGGCTGCGCGCCATTGCCATCGTCGACCCGTTCACCTATGCGGTGCATGGCATGAAAGCGATCCTTCTCAAAGACGGCGGATTCGCCGCCATCGGCTCCGACTTATTTTTTCTCTTCGCATTTGGAGTGGGATCGTTGCTGATAGCCACGGCACTGTTCCGGCGCACGCTTTAAGCAACAAGGCGGACGCCCAGTGCGTCCGCCTTGTTAGACTTCTGCCGATTTAAGCTGCCTTTGCTGCCTTTGCGGGTTTGGCATTGGCCTTGCGCCGTTCGGCCCAGCGGCGCTTTAGAGCTTCGGAGATGCGCTTTCTGCCTTCCGGAGTCAGGTTGCGCTTCTTTGCCTTGCGCGGTGCGGTCACCCGACCAGCGGGCCTTCCCCGTCTTCCTGCACGAGATCCTTCGCCTGCAAGCAGGGATCGTGCCTGTCTCAGCCGTGCAATTTCCCGTTCCAGCTCAGCCACTATCTGCTTAACTTCCACATATCCTCCACGTTTGTTGGATTGGGAAGCCGTCCCGGTCCTGAAAGCGGAAGGATGACTTCCTGCGCGTCTGCTGCTTTGAGCCTACTCGCAACACGAGTTACTTGACAAATGATGGAAGGGTAAGTCATCAGAGAGCTACTGCAGATCTTCTTCTGCAGATGGCCTGGGCGCGGGAATGGAGCGATCTTCCCGCTCTGGTGCGCGCGAAGTGATTCCCAGCCGCGTGTCGCGGCTGCTGTCCTGGGTAAAGCGGCGCAGATCGCGCAGCGTCTCCTGCTTATCGCGCGCATAATCCATGGCCATACGCGTCAGGGCATAGGTCACAATGTCGCTGTGATGAAGACCCTGCATCTCCGGATCGCGGCGGAAATTCAGCCACAGGCGGTGCACCAGCTGCACATCTTCCGCGCGCAGGGCGGGCGCATGCGGGCCGATATGAAATGCCTCCGCCTCTCCATCCGGCATTACCACATAGAAGGTGAACTGCCGCTTCGGCTCGGGCAGGTTCTCCCACGCCTGGCCAACGTGAAATGCCTGTTCCTGCGCCGACATCCTGGTCGACAGCCCCGACACCAGTGCGGCCACTTCCAGCGAGTTAGCCGCCTGCACCAGCGCTGCAAAAACGTCGCCCGCCGGCACCACCAGAAGGGAGATATGTTTGCCGAAGCTCTCCGCAACCGAAACAGCCTTGGTAAACAGCATCTGTTCGTGCTCGCTGAAGATCTGCTGCTCGACGTATTCCGGTCCGCCTGCTCCCATCATCCGTGCCGTCAGCACGACGATGTCCTGCTTCTCGGTGTTGGTGCGCACCAGCGCCCACTTCAGTGCGTATGGATTCACCGCATCCCGCATCGTCACCAGTACGCCGCCGGGCCTCACCTGCAATGTATCGCGCCCGATGGTGTCCTGCTGCTCCAGCTGGAAATGCTCCTTCATCTGCTCCTGCGTCAGCTGATGCTTCTGTGCGTTCTTTCTCTCCGAGATGGCGAAGATCGTGAAAAACACGATGGTAAAAGCGATGCCGCTCTCCGTGGCCACGCTCTTGGTCGCCAGATTCACCGTGGCTGTCATCAGCAGCGTCAGAAACACGCAGAACAATCCGATGGGCAGTTCCGTCTTGCCCACGCGCAGGTTAACCGGCACCTTCCAGCCGCGCTCTCCTTTGTACTTCCAGCGCAGCACCAGCATGGCCAGCGAGTTAAAGGTGAAACTCCAGATCACCCCGAACGCGTACGCTTCGCCGAGCATGATCACGTTGCCGCGGCTCACGATGATCGTGAATAACTGCATCCCAACCACAAGGTTGACAATGCGATAACTTGTCCCGAACCGCCGGTGCGGTTTGCGGAACCAGTCCGTGAGCACGCCGTCTTCGGCCACGCGCATCATCACGCCGGTCGAGCCGATGATCGATGTGTTGATCGCTCCGGAAAGAATGAGAAAGCCGACCAGAACCACGAAAACCCGGAAGACGATCCGCAGCATCAGCGGACCCCACATATACATCGCCATGCCGGCGATCAGGTTGTCGCGGTACAGCGGCACGCGGACGCTGTCGGGAATAATCATCGTCGCGAGCAGCGTTCCGATCCCGGTAAACACGAAGCTGTAGATGGCGATGACGATGGCCGCGCGCTTCAGGTTTCTGAGCTTGGGGTGCTCGATCTCCCGATTCACCTGCGCCAGCGTTTCCTCGCCGCTCATGGCCAGCACGGAATGCCCGAACGCCATGAGGATGCCGAACATCCCCAGCGTCGTCGCCAGCTTCGTGCCACCCAAAAAGCCCAGCGCATCGGAAGAGAAGTGCAGGTTCGAGGGTATCGGCAGGGGCGGCAGCGATGCATGACGGTGAAAGGCGGTGACGAACCCCCAGCCGAGCAGCAGCACCACCATCACCGTGGTCACCTGCATCACGGCCAGCGCTTTGTCGCTCGACTCTTCGATGCCCTTGATGTTTTGCCACCAGTAGTAAATCGTCACTCCGGCGGCGAGGATCGCCGATGTCTCATTGACCGGCAGCGTTATCGCCACGTGACCGCTGCCCATCAGCCACGCGGGCAGCCACCCGTGCGTCGCCCCCACGCCGACCAGTTCGTTCAGCAGTCCAACGATGTACTGTCCCGCCGACACGCCCGATATGGGCCCCGTCAGGATGTAGTCGAACATCAGTGCGGAGACGCTTAGCTTGGCGAAGTTTCCGCCCAGCGCCTCTTTCACCACGCGGTAGACGCCGCCGCGGGTGAACATCGAGCAGCTCTCCACATACACCGAGCGCACGGCAAACGAGAAGAGCATGACCCCCAGGATGAACCAGGGAGCCGCCTTCCCCACCGCCTGCTCCGCAATGCCGCCCGCGTAAAACGCTGACGATCCAAGGTCGTTGAGCACCACCGCGGCCGCTCGCCAAAACGAAATAAAGGTGAGCATGACCGAGGAAGCGACAACCAGCTTCACACGATCCGGGTGCGGCGCGTACCGGGTAGTTCCAGAGGCCATGAAGGGTGAGAGGTCTCGCAGGCGCCGGCGAATGCGGTGTTCCTGCCCCGCCGACGCGCCCAGCGCTGAGTGTAAGGCGATAGCCCTGTCCAGTCAATCGAGTTCGCGCGCCCGTCGCTGAGACGTTGGTTACGCTGGTGTTACGGACCTGCCGCACGCGCTGTTGCGGTCGTTGCTGACCCAAAATCGCGACCGCATCCCTCGCTGCACCGGACTGATACACTCATGCCGGGAATGAAGTACCTGCCGGCCGAGCCCGTTGCGCAGTCGCTGACTGCCATCCTTGGCACGCCCATCACCAGCGTGCGTGGGCGGCTTCGCGGGCGATTAAAGGACGTCGCGGTGGGCACCGGCACCGATGCGGGCCGCGTTGCCGGCCTGGTGCTGAAAACGCGCAAAGGCCTGGAGCTTGTGGCTTCAAAAGAGGTGCGCTGGACGCCCGGCGGAGCCCTGGAACTTCGCCCGGATGCTGTCCTGAATCCTCTGCATGGGGATGAAAACTATATCTTCCTCCGCCAGGACCTGCTCGATCGCCAGATTATCGATGTCCATGGCCGCAAGGTTGTTCGCGTCAACGACGTGAATTTGCGCTGGCTCCCCGATCACGACTCGACGGAGCAGCTCTGCGTTTCCGAAGTCGAAGTCGGTCTGCGCGGCGCCGTGCGGCGCCTCTTCACCGGAACGCTGCCCAGGCGCACGCTCGAATCTCTGGTCTCCAAATTGCCGCCTCGCGTCATTCCCTGGAATTTCGTGGACATGATCGAGGTCGATCCTGCCCGCCGCGTGAAGCTCAAAATCGAGCACGAGCGGCTCGCGCAGCTGCATCCCTCCGACATTGCCGACATTCTCGAAGATCTGGCGCCGGCTGAGCGCGAAGCCGTGCTCCGCACCCTTGATGAAGAAGTGGCCGCCGAAACCCTGGAAGAGGTGGAGCCGCGCCTGCAGAAGTCGCTCGTCCAGGCTCTCGACTCGGAAACCGCAGCCAGCATCGTCGAGGAGATGGACCCCTCAGCCGCCGCCGACCTTCTTGCCGAACTGCCCGAAGAGCGCTCCGAAGCCATCCTCGACGAGATGGGCCCCGAGGAGCGCGAAGAGGTCAAAGAGCTTCTCGAATTCCGCGAGAACTCCGCGGCCGGCCGCATGACCACCGAGTACGTCGCCGTGCCTCGCTCCGCAACTGTAGCGGACGGCATCCGCGCCCTCCGCGGATTCGAAGGCGACTCGGAAACCATCACCGAGATCTATCTCATCGACGAAGCGGAAGTGCTGCACGGGGTCGTGCCGCTGGCGCGCCTTGTGCTCGCTCGTCCTGAAACGCGCCTCGAAGTCCTCAGTGACCCGCGCATCATTTCCTGCCGCGCCGACCAGCACGAGAACGACGTGGCCGAGCTCTTCGACAAATACAATCTGCGTGCGTTGCCCGTCGTCGACGGCTCTAATCGTCTCGTCGGCGTCGTCGAAGCCGATCACGTCATCGCCTTCCTGCGCGCCCGGGCATAGGAAAAGGCGGGAGGTTCAGTGAACCGTTCCCGCCTTTCGCTAACCGCGCTTATGCTAATCGCCCTCTAGCCAGCCGTCTTTTGGCTAACCGGCTTTTAGCTCGTCACACTCCAATCACGGCGCAAAGCTCTTTCACCGCCGCTGCGCTCTTCTTCAGCGCCGCATCCTCCTCGGCCGTCAGCTTGATTTCGATAATCTGCTCGATCCCGCGCGTGCCCAGTTTGCACGGCACGCCGATGTAATAGCCGCTGATGCCGTACTCGCCTTCCAGATACGCAGCGCAGGGCAGAATCTTCTTCTTGTCCTTCAGAATCGCCTCCACCATCTCCACGGTCGCGGCCGAAGGCGCATAGTAAGCGCTGCCCGTCTTCAAATACTTCACGATCTCGGCGCCGCCGTCGCGGGTGCGCTGCACGATGACGTCAAGACGATCTTTCGGAATCAGCTCCGTGATCGGAATGCCCGCCACCGTCGAATACCGCGTCAGCGGAACCATCGTGTCGCCGTGCCCGCCCAGCACAAACGCGGTCACGTTCTCGACCGACACATTCAGTTCCTCGGCAATAAACGTCCGGAAGCGCGCCGAGTCCAGCACGCCGGCCATGCCGATGACGCGCTCGCGATTGAACTTCGCCTGCCGGAACGCGGCCTGCGCCATCGCGTCCAGCGGATTCGAAACGATAATCAGGATGCAGTTGGGCGAGTTCGCCGTCACTTTTCCCACCACGTCCGACATGATCTTGTAATTCGTTTGCAGCAGGTCGTCGCGGCTCATGCCCGGCTTGCGCGGAATCCCCGCCGTAATCACCACAATGTCGGAATTCGCCGTGATGGTGTAATCGTTTGTTCCGACGATGTGACAGTCCGTCTTCGCAATCGGCATCGCTTCCAGCAAGTCGAGCCCCTTGCCCTGCGGGATGCCCTCCACCACGTCGATCAACACCACATCGGCGAGCTCTTTCGACGCAATCCAGTGAGCCGCCGTCGCTCCCACATTCCCTGCTCCAACAATCGTTACTTTCTTCCGCATCCGTTCTCCTTCCGAATCTCGTGGATCGTGTCCTTTTGTCGAGCGCCGCAGGCGCAGTTGCCCGGACGGCCCGTCCCTACATGTTGGCAATCATGTGCGTCGCAAACTCGCTGGTCTTCACCTTGGCCGCGCCCTGCATCTGCCGCTCGAAATCGTACGTCACATACTTCTGCTGGATCGTCTTCTCCATCGAGCTTTCAATCAGCTTCGCCGCCTCGTTCCAGCCCAGGAAGTCGAACATCATCACCCCCGACAGCATCACAGAGCCGGGATTGATCACGTCCTTGTCTGCGTACTTGGGAGCCGTACCGTGCGTCGCCTCGAACACCGCGTAGCCGTCGCCGATATTCGCGCCCGGTGCGATCCCCAGCCCGCCCACCTGCGCCGCGCATGCGTCGGAAATGTAGTCGCCATTCAGGTTCGGGCAAGCCAGAATGCTGTACTCCGCCGGCCGGATAATCACCTGCTGAAAGATCGAGTCCGCTATGCGGTCGTTAATCAGCACCTTCTTCTTCCACTGCCCGTTGCCGTGCGATTTCCCGATGGCGTCGAGCACTCCTTTGACTTCCGCATACAGTCCCTGCCGAAACTCCTCGCTCCCAAATTCCAGTCCCGGCTCGATCAGCGCCGCGTTCTGCTCGACGGTGATCCCCGGATTCGCTTCCACATTCCCCAGAATCCAGCTCTCGCGCTCCGTCACCACATGATCGCGAAACTCCTCGACCGCGACCTCATAGCCCCATTCGCGAAACGCACCTTCGGTGAACTTCTGAATGTTTCCTTTGTGCACCAGCGTCACGGTCCTGCGCCCCGTTGCGATCGCGTGTTTGATCGCATACCTCACCAGTCGCTTCGTTCCCGTAATCGAGATGGGCTTGATCCCCACACCCGAATCTTCGCGGACCTTCTTCTTGCCGTCCTTCAGCATTTCGTCGTTCAGAAAGTCGATCAGCTTCTTCGCATCCGCCGTGCCCTCTTTGAACTCAATGCCCGCGTACACGTCTTCTGTGTTCTCGCGGAAGATCACCACGTCCAGCTTCTCCGGGTGCTTCACCGGACTCGGCACTCCCGCGTAATACTTCACCGGCCGCACGCACGCGTAGAGATCCATAATTTGCCGCAGCGCCACGTTCAGCGAACGAATGCCGCCGCCCACCGGCGTTGTCAGGGGGCCTTTGATCGAAACGCGGAAATCCGTCGCCGCCTTCACGCTGTCGTCCGGCAGCCAATTTTTAAACTCGCGGAACGCCTTCTCGCCGGCATAAATCTCGAACCACTTCACCGCGCGCTTGCCGCCGTAAGCTTTCTCCACTGCCGCGTCGAAGACGCGCTGCGATGCGCGCCAGATGTCGCGGCCCGTGCCGTCGCCTTCGATGAAAGGAATAATGGGATGGTCCGGGATCTGATACTTGCCGTTGACATACTGAATCGCCTCGCCACCCTCGGGCAGGGCAAGTCCGTTATAGCTGATCTGCATGTGCGGTGATTTCCTTCGTGCTGGTTTCTTTGCTGCCGGTCTTCGTCGTGAAAGCTTCGAATTTTCACGGTAACACCCGGCCAGGAAGCGTTGCAACGTTCCGCACTCCGTCGCTGCTCCGCGGTAACATGACGGTATGCTCAGCCGGATCGCTCGCATTCTCCCTCTGCTCGCAGCCTGCATCGTCTCGCTCTTCTGCCCCGCGCTCCTCGCCCAGCAGCCGCCCGTGCGCGTTGCCATCATCGGCCTCGAGCACGGACACGTCACCGGCTTCCTGCAGGCGTTTCCGCGCCAGAATGACGCCCAGCTCGTCGGCATTGTCGATCCCAATCCCGCGCTCCGCGCCAAATACGAGCAGCAATACCATCTCGATCACGCGCTCTTCTATCCCACCCTCGACGCGCTGCTCGCCCAGCAGCATCCGCAGGCGCTCCTCGTCTACACCTCCATCGGCGAACACCGCCACATCATCGAGGAAGCCGCGGCGCACAACCTCGACGTCATGGTCGAGAAGCCGCTCACCATTTCCCTCGACGACGCGCTCGCCATTCGCCGCGTGGCGCGCGAACACCACATCCATGTGCTGGTGAATTACGAGACCACCTGGTACTCCAGCAATCGCGCCGTCTACGACCTGCTTCAGGAGGGCCGCCTCGGCGATCTTCGTAAAGTGGTCGTTCACGACGGCCATCAGGGCCCGAAGGAAATCGGCGTGCAGCCGGAATTCCTCCAGTGGCTCACCGACCCCGCCCTGAACGGCGCCGGCGCGCTCTATGACTTCGGCTGCTACGGCGCCGACCTCATGACCTGGATCATGCACGGCCAAGCCCCCATCAGCGTCACCGCCGTCGCGCAGACCGACAAGCCGCAGATCTATCCCCGCGTCGACGACGACGCCACCATCATCCTCCGCTATCCGAGCGCCCAAGCCGTCCTCATGCCCTCGTGGGACTGGACCTTCGGCCGCAAAGACATGGAAGTCTACGGCACGAAAGCCTATGCCATCGCCGTCGACTCCAACCACATCCTCGAGCGCATGAGCGAATCATCTCCCGCGGTCGGCCTCACCATTCCGCCGCTCACAGCGCCCGAGGACACGTCGCTGCACTACCTCGCCGCCGTCGAACGCGGCCAGCTGAAACCCCAGGGCGACCTGACCTCGCTCGATACCAACGTCATCGTGATGCAGATTCTGGACGCTGCGCGCCAGTCCGTCCGCACGGGGAAAACCGTGGTCCTGCATCCGTTGCCGTAGCAGCCACGGTGCGGCGGCGTATCCTGAAGGGGTGAGTCGCCTCCGCATTGTTGCTGCCGGCTTTGTCGTTGTTCTCTGCCTCACCCTCGCCGCGCCCGTTGCGCGCGCCTGGCAATACTCTGCCGACCAGCCCGTGGGAGCCACGGCCCAGCATGCCCCGGATTGGCAAAAGAATGCAGGCATCGATCAGAACCTCGGCCATCCGCTGCCGCTGAACGACGCATTCATCGATGAATCCGGCCACGCCGTGAAGCTCGGCGACTACTTCAGCCACGGCCGTCCTGTCATGCTCGAGCTGATGTACTACAACTGCCAGATGCTCTGCCCCCAGGTGCTGCACGGTATGGCCGTCGCGCTCCGCGCAAGCGGCTTCCAGGCCGGCAATCAGTACGACGTCGTCGTCGCCAGCATCGACCCGACCGACACGCCTGCGGAAGGGGCCGAGAAGAAACAGCAGTTCCTTTCCATGCTGGACGCTCCCGCATCCGCCGCGAGCGCCGTGCATTTTCTCACCGGACCGCAGTCCTCCATCACCGATCTGGCGGGGGCCACCGGTTTTCACTATGTCCGCGTGCCCGGTCCTGACGGTAAGATGGATCAGTTCGCCCACTCCAGCGTCGTGATGATCGCCACGCCCGACGGGCGACTGTCAAAATACCTCTTCGGCGTCGACTTTCAGTCGCGCGACGTGCGGCTCGCCATCATCCAGGCCAGCACCCGCCACATCGGCACCCTGAGCGACATCATTCTCCTCTATTGCTGCAACTACTCGCCCTCGCAGGGACGCTACACCGTGGCCGTGCTGCGCATCCTCGGTTTTGCCGGCATGGGCGCCGTTCTGGCGGTCCTCTTCATGCTCTATCTGCTGTCAAAAAAGCCGAAGCAGCGCCCCGTCGGCGCCTGAACGCGCCGCAGCAGCAGCGGAAACGTCCTGCTTTTTGTCTGGAGATTCAGCGCCGCGCGCTCGCCGCTTCGTCGATCGCGGTCTCCCCTGCGCGAATCTGGCTCCGCACCATCATCGCCGCCACATAGGCCGCGCCGAAACCGTTGTCGATATTCACCACGCACACGTTCGGCGAACACGAATTCAGCATTCCCAGCAGCGCAGCGAGACCTCCGAACGCTGCGCCGTAGCCCACGCTCGTCGGCACAGCAATCACCGGAGCCGCCACCAGGCCGCCCACCACGCTCGGCAGCGCGCCCTCCATTCCTGCGCACACAATGGCCGCACGCACCTCGCCCAGCGTCTCGCGTTCGGCCAGAATCCTGTGCAACCCCGCTACCCCCACGTCGCTGATGCGCACCACCCGGATCCCCAGATATTCTGCCGTGACCGCGGCCTCTTCAGCTACCGGCAAATCGCTGGTTCCCGCACAGACAACGGCCACAGGCCCCGCATCTTCTCGCGCCTCCGGCTTGCGCAGCCCGATGATTCGCGCCTGTTCGTGGAACACAGCCTCCGGAACCCGGGCGGTCACCGCGTCATAAGCTTCCGCGCTGGCTCGCGTCGCCAGCACGCTGCCTCCCGCCGCGGCCATCCGCGCAAAGATTTCGGCCACCTGCGCCGGCGTTTTCCCCTCCGAGTAGATCACCTCCGGCAAACCCAGCCGCAGCGAGCGGTGATGATCGATGCGCGCAAATCCCGCATCTTCGTAGGGCAGCTTCGCCAGTTCGCGCAGCGCTGCTGCCGGCGTCCTCTCACCCGTCTGCACGCTCTCCAGCAGTTGCAGGATCGTCTCGCGCGTCATGGTTTCGCCTTTGCCGTCTGCATTTCCGTCCACGCCAGCCGCGCCGCTTCCATCGCCACGCGCAGAGGAACGTCGTGTTCCCGCGCCGCCCGCCGGCAATCTTCGTATTCGGGCATCGCGTTCAGTATTTCGTCCCTCGCCGACGCGATCTTTATGCGGATTCTTCCATACAGCGTCTCGACGGTTACAAATTCCCGCTCCAGAACGACCCGCTCCTCCTCGCGTCGCCGAATGCCCAGCGTCGTCGTCTCGCGAAACAGCAGCCTCTCAAGCGCTTCCTCGTCCTGCGGCCTGCAGAGCACAGTCAGCAGCGTACCCAGGCGCCCCTTCTTCATCGTCACCGGAGCGGCCATCGCATCCAGCGCCCCATGCTCCAGCGCCAGTTCCATCGCATGCGCCAGCACCTGCGGCGTCGCATCGTCCATGGCGCACTCCAGCACCACTACCCGATCGCCTGAAAACCCCCGCTTTCCCGATGTAGCAGCTTTCAGCGTGCCGACAGAAAGCCGCAGCACGTTCGCAAATCCTTCCGGATTGCGGTTCCCCGCTCCGTAGCCGTTCGCGCTCACGACCACCGGCTCGCTCGCATCGAAGCGGCATTCCAGCGCTCGCAGCAGCGCCGCGCCCGTCGGCGTCGTCAGCTCCATCTGTGGCCCCGCGGTATACACCGGCATGCCTTTCACCAGTTCCGCGGTTGCCGGAGCCGGCACCGGAAGCATCCCGTGCGCGCAGTTCACAAATCCGCTGCCCACGTTCACCGGCGAGCAAAGCCATTCCGTTACACCCAGCGACGTCGCACCCACGGCCGCGCACACAATGTCGACGATCGTGTCCACGGCGCCCACTTCGTGAAAATGCACTTCCTCCGGCGAAATCCCATGCACCTTCGCCTCAGCCTCGGCCAGCAATTCAAACGCCCGCAACGCAAGCTTCTTCGCCGGCTGTTCAAGGTCCGCTGCCTCGATCAGGCTGCGAATCTGCGGCCAGTTACGGCTGTGCTCGTGGTTTGCCCCGTGCACGTGTTCGTGACCATGCAGCTCTCCGCCGGAATGCGCATGCCCATGCTGATCGCGATCTCCGTGCAGATGTTCGTGATCTGGCCCCGCATCCTCCGCGAGCCGCCCATGCTCCAGCACGTCCGCCTTGATCGCGCGAATCCCGCTGCGGTCGACGCTGCGCACCCGCAGCTCCGCGCCAATTCCCAACGCGACCGCAGCAGCCTGCAGCAGATCCACCGGCACGCCCGCCGAGACCAGCGCTCCCAGCAGCATGTCGCCCGAAACCCCGGCAAAGCACTCTATGATCCCAACTGTCATATCGATCTTCAGGAACGCCGCGCGCTTCCCCCCAGCATCTCCGCCGGCAGCAGCTCGTTCATCGACCCGGAGCGGTACCCGTCGCAGTCCACCGCGACGTATGGAAATCCAGCTCCCCGCACCGCCGCGGCCATTTTGCGAAAGAATGCAGCATCCAGCGCCCGCGCCATCTCCTCTTCGGCAATCTCCACCCGCGCCACGCTGCCATGGTGCCGCACGCGAAACCGCCGCAGACCCAGCGCCCGCAGTGCTTCCTCGGCGTCCTCCACCTGGCGCAGCGCTTCGGTGGTCACGCGGCGCCCATATTCAATGCGCGACGAGAGGCACGCCGATGCCGGCTTATCCCAAACCCGCAGCCCCGCCTCCTGCGCCAGCGCGCGAATATCTGTTTTCGTCAGCTCCGCATCTGCCAGCGGAGCCACCACGCGATGTTGCGCCGCCGCCTGCTGTCCCGGTCGAAAATCCCTGCCGTCGTCCAGATTCAGTCCGTACGCCACCGCCGCCATGTTGCGCCGCGCCCGCTCTGCCTCCAGAACTGTAAACAGCTCGTCCTTGCAATGGAAGCACCGGTCCGCCTCATTCTTCGCGTAAGCCTCATCTTCCAGCTCTTTTGTCTCCAGCACCAGCAGGGGAATGTCCTGCTCCTGCGCGAATGCCACCGCATCCCGATAATGGCTGCGCGCCAGCGAGGCCGAGTCGGCCAGCGCTGCCAGCATCCGCTCGCCCAGAACGCGATGCGCCGCCCACGCCAGATACGCAGAATCCACGCCGCCGGAGTAGGCGACAATTAGGCTGCCCAGCTCCCGCAACCGCTGGTCCAGCGCCGCCTGCTTGCCGATCAGGTCCATCGCAGCCATTCCGCCCACCCTCCTGATCGTACCCCCCGGACCTCACCAGGGTAAATTTCAATGCATCTCAGCAGAAGATTGCCGAAGGTCTCAAATCTGGGAAGATTGAGAGAACCGAACAATGACAACCACCCACGCGGGCGCGGTGCTCACTCCGGAGGAAAGACTGGCCAGACGCAGACTGATTCTGCGAGATGCCCTTTCTCTTTTGACCCTCTTTCTCATCACTGCGGTCATTTTCACCCTCACCTGGTTCCTCCATCGCTCCTTCGTCAATCACCAGCAGGAGCTTGGCCAGCGCTGGAAGGCCCGCGGCGAGCTGGCGCTCCGCGAGGGCCATCCCCAGGAAGCCATCGAGGCGCTCCGTGCGGCCCTTAGCTTCGTTCCCGATCGCGGCACCGAAATTGAGCTGGCCACCGCTCTGGCCGAGGCAGGCCGCACCACCGAGGCGACCGCCTACTTTAACACTCTGTGGGAGTCCGCGCCCGGCGACGGCATCATCAACCTGCAGCTCGCCCGTCTCACCGCGCGACAGGGCAACGAACCGCTGGCCGTTCGTCATTATGAGGCCGCCCTCGACGGTACATGGGAGGGCAACGGCTACCAGCACCGCCGCGAAGTGCGCCTTGAGCTGTCCGGCTATTTCCTCTCCCGGAAGGAGTACGCCCGGGCGCGCACGCAGCTTCTCATCGCTGCCAGCAACGCGCCGGACGATCCTGCTGTCAAATTGCAGATTGCCGGTCTGCTGGAAAACGCGCAGGATCCCCAGAGCGCCCTCGCCATCTATCGGGCTGTCGCCGCGCAGCGCCCCGCTCCCGTCCAGGCTCTCGAGGGCGCCGGCCGTGCCGCCTTCGCCCTGGGCATGTACCGCGTTGCCGCCGAATATCTGGGCCGCGCCGTCGCCAGCCCGGCCGCCTCCGCTCTGACCGACGCGCAAAAAGCCGAGGATCGCGGCATGCTCGACACGGCCAGCCGGATCCTCGTCCTCTTCCCCGACATCAATTTGCCTCCACGGCAGCGTGCGGAGCGAATTCTCGCGGATAAGAATATTGCGCGGATGCTCCTTACCAACTGTGCCGTCGGCAACCCCGCAACCGCCTCCCGGCTTTCCGGCCTTGTTGCGCGCTGGAGTCAGTTGCCCGCGCGTCTCACCGCGGAGAAGCTGGCACAGTTGCCGGATCTGGAACAAACCATCGTTCAGCTGATGAACGACACAGCAACCGTGACGGCTCAGGTCTGCGGTCCGCCTTCAGGAGATGCAGCTCTCCTGCTGCGCATCGCCCAAAACCCTGCCGCGGTGGAACAGGAATGATGCCCGACCCGCGAACTGAGATGTCGGAATCCGCATCACCGAAGAGCGGCCCTGCAGATCCCTCCGCTGGCAGCGCTGCGCGGCTCGCCGATTCGGCGCCGTCCGGCCACGAACCGGCCACGCTGCGCTCGAGCATGGCCGCTGCCATCGACAAAATCGCACCCAGCCGCGACGAGCGCCTTTTCCTCGTCCTGTCCATTTTCATCGGCGTCATCTCCGGGCTCCTGGTTGTCGCATTTCGCATCGCTATCGAGTGGGTCAGAATCCTGGCTCTGGGCTCAGTTCCCCATGCAGGCCAGTTGCGGCTCATCGTCGTTCCCGGCATTGCCGGTTTGGTGGTCGCGGCGCTGGTCATCTGGTTTTTTCCCGCGGCGCGCGGCAGCGGCGTCAATCAGACCAAGGCCGCTTTATACGTTTACGACGGCTACATCTCCATTCGCACAGTGATCGGTAAGTTTCTCACCGCGGCGCTGGCCATTGGCGCCGGCCATTCCCTCGGCCCCGAAGACCCGTCCCTGCAGATCGGTGCCGGCGTTGCGTCGATCATAGCCCGCAACCTTCGCCTGTCGCGCCGCCGTCTGCGCATGTTTGCTCCCATCGGCGCCGCCGCCGGCCTCGCCGCGGCCTTCAACGCCCCCATCTCGGCCATCCTTTTCGTGATCGAAGAAGTGATCGGCAGCTGGAGCGCCGCCGTCCTCGGTTCGCTCGTGCTCGCCGCGATCTCCAGCGTCGTCGTCGTGCGCGGCTTCATGGGCGCCGAACCCATGTTCCGCATTCCATCCATCACCGTTCGCGATCCTCGTGAGCTGATGGCTTATGCCGTTTTGGGGGTCATCGGCGGCCTGCTGGCTCCGCTGTTCTCCCACATCCTCGGATTTCTTCGCCCCCGCCTGCGCGCCATGCCGCGCTGGACGCTCTACGTCCAGCCCGCCGTCGCCGGCCTCCTGGTCGGAACCATCGGCTATTTCGGATTTCCTCAGGTCATGGGCGTCGGTTACGACGTTATCGATCAGGCAATGCACGGCCAGTTCGTCTGGCAGATGCTGCTGGCCCTCGTCTTCCTCAAGCTGATCGCCACCACCCTGTCGTTTTCCAGTGGCACCCCGGGCGGCATGTTCGCGCCGACCCTGTTCATCGGCGCCATGCTCGGCGGTGCAGTCGGCGCGTTTGAAAAGCACTTCTTCCCCGGCCTCACCGGCACTGTGGGCGCCTATTCGCTCGTTGGCATGGGTGTTCTTTTCGCCGGCTTTCTCCGCGTTCCTTTAACCTCCGTCTTCATGGTTCTCGAAATCAGCGGCAACTCCTCCATCATCCTGCCTCTGATTCTCGCCAACACTCTCGCATTTCTGATCTCACGCAGTCTGCAACCAGTCGGCATTTTCGAAATCTTCACCCATCAGGACGGCCTCGACCTGCCATCCATGGAAGAGCAGCGCGAGGAGTCTGCCCTGCACATCGAGGATGCTCTGAAGCCTGTCAGCGTCCCCATGGTGCGCGGCAGCGAGACCCTTCAGTCCGTTTTGGCCACTCTCTCCGCGTCCCACGCGACGGTGTGCCTCATGCGCCTGATCGATGACTCCTGGTACGCGGCTTCCGCCGAGGAGCTGACCACGGCTTCGGCCACCCTCACGCCCGAGACGCCGGTCGAGCGGGTCATCCGGGCCGATCGCACCCCGAGCCTCTTTCCCGACATGCCTCTCGACAGCACCCTGCGTTACTTCCCTCGCTGGCCCGTGTTGCCCATTTCCAACCGCGCCACGCGCGAAACGCTCGAAGGTATCCTGACGCTCAACGACGTCCTGGGCCGTTACCGCAATCCGGACTGACATCTTCGCCCTTGCATCGCCAGCGCCGCGCCACTACGCTCAAGTTTCACTGTTTTTGGTGCCATCTTACTCATGCTGAGCCTTTATCAAAGGCTGATTCTCGGCTGCGTTCTCCTCATCGCACTGGTCACCACGGTCAGCCTGCTGGTGCGTACATCGTTTGTGCGCCTGGCCATGCTCGACGGCCAGGTCCATGTCGCGGAGACGGCTGTGGCCTCGCTGGCCTCCGCCCAGGCAGCCATGGCCCACGAGGAGTTGATCGCCGCGCGCATCGCTACGGGGAGCTCCACCTTCGCCGATTTTCGAGCGCAGGGGCAGCGCACGCAGATCCTCCTGCAGGCAGCCGCTGCTGATGTGCATGCATTTGATGCCTCCGTCCGCGCAGACAAGCTGGCCGCCCAGCATGCTCGTTTCCTCCAGCATCTGCCCCAGAACCCTTCCGAGTTGGCTCAGACGCTTGAGATGCTCCATGTCGAATTGAGCAGCGACCTCGATGTGCTCTCCACGCGCCGCTACGCCGCCGTCGCCTCGCTCCGCGGCCAGCAGGATGCCCTGCGCGCCCGCCTTATCGCCGCCTGCGGCCTCTCTATCGCCGCCGCCACGGTCATCTCCGGCATCATGCTCGTACTGGTCGTCATGCCTCTGCGCCACACCGCGCGCGTGGCTCGCCGCATCGGCCAGGGCGACCTGCACCAGCGCGTCGAGTGGCGCTCCAAAGACGACCTGGGTACGATCGCCACCGAGCTCAACCGCCTCGCCATCCGCCTCCGCGATCTCCGCGAAACCGAGTCTGGCCGCCGTCAGATGGAGTTCCAGCTTATCGACGCCGTCGTTCGCTCCATCTTTGAGCCGGTCATCGTCACCGACAGTAAAGGACAGGTCCTCAAGCTGAACCAGGCGGCTGTGGAAGTCCTCGGCGGCTCGTCCGAAGACCGCATGATTCTCACCAGCACGCCCGGCGGCGACAAAATACTCAACGCCATCCGCGCTGCCGTTTCCATGCAGCGCGCCACAACCGCGGAAGAGGGCGCCGCGGCTCTTCTGCCCATGCGCATCGGCCAGGCCGAACGCAGCTTCCGCCTCCGCACCACTCCCATGCGCGACAGCGAAGGCAAGCTCCTCGGCGCGGTCACCCTGCTCGAGGACGTCACCGAGATCGCCGAGGTCGACCGCTTTAAGTCGCGTTTCCTTTCGGTCGCCTCGCAAAAACTCCGCGATCCCCTCCGGCGCCTGCGCCTCTCCCTCTACGCTCTCACTCAGGGCCACTCCGGAGAGCTGCGGCCCCTCCAGGCCGAACTGGCGAACAGCGCCGCCAGCGAAGCCGAACACCTTGACGATCTTATGCTCGACCTCATCGAGGTTGCCGAGCTGGAGACCGGCCGCCGCCAGCTCAAAATCGAAAAGATCCGTCCCATCGACGCGCTGCGCGACGCGCTCAACCGTTTCCGCGACGACGCCCGCGACAGAAACATTGACCTTGAGCTCGTGGCCTTTGAGGACATCGCCTGGGTCCAGGCGGATCGGCGCGCCATGCGCACCATCCTCGACAACCTCGTGACGAATGCTCTTCGCTACACGCCCGAGGGCGGCCACATTCGCGTTGGCGCTTCAGAACAACAGGAGCGCGTCCAGTTCTTCGTGCACGATTCCGGTCGCGGCATCGAAGCCGAGCGGCTCCCCACCATCTTCGGCCGATTCACCGGCGACCCCACTGGCGGAACCTCCGGTCTGGGCCTCGCGCTCGTTCGCCGTCTTGTCGAATCCCAGGGCGGCCAGGTCTCCGTCGAAAGCCGCCTCGGTTCCGGCACCACCTTTCGCTTCACGCTGCCCATCGCCGCGGCGGAACCCGAACGTCACCCCGTGGAGGCCGGATGACCGGCCTGACGCCAACTCCGGACGAGACCGTGGAGCCCGGACGCCTTCGCGTCTATCTCGGCGCCGCTCCCGGCGTGGGCAAAACCTATCGCATGCTCGAGGACGCGCACCTCATGCGCCGCCAGGGCATCGACGTCGTCATCGGCCTCGTCGAGCCGCACGGCCGCGCGGATACGGCCGCAATCATTCGAGACCTCGAAGTCATTCCCCTGAAGGAGATGCAGTACCGCTCCGTTACGCTGCGCGAGATGGACCTCGACGCCATCCTTGCCCGTCATCCCGCCTGGTGCATAGTCGATGAGCTCGCGCACAGCAACGTCCCCGGCTCGCGCAATCGCAAGCGTTACGAAGACGTGCTCGAACTCCTCGACGCCGGCATCAGCGTCATGACCGCCATGAACGTCCAGCACCTCGAGACGCTCAACGATGCCGTGGCCCGCTCCGCCAGCACGCAGATTCGCGAAACCGTCCCCGACAGTTTCCTCCGCCGTGCCAACGAAATCGTCAATGTCGATATCACCATCGACGAGCTCCGCAACCGCCTCCGCCAGGGCAAGATCTATGCTCCGGAAAAAGTCGAGCAGGCCCTCGCCAATTTCTTCCGCAAGGGCAATCTCAACATGCTGCGCGAGCTCGCCCTGCGCACCACGGCCGAGCAAGTCGGTACTGCCGCAGCCGAATATCGCCGCACCCAGGGCCTCGAGCAGGCGCCCATTCCCGAAAAGGTGATGGTCTGCCTCTCGCCGCGCCCCGGCATGGAGCGCCTCGTCCGCGTCGGCGCCCGCATCGCCGGCCGTCTCGCCACCAACTGGTATGTCGTCTACGTCGAGACCCCCGGCATCGATCACCGGCACGGCAACCCCGATGCCTTTGCCCGCCTCGAGGAATACCAGCGCATGGCTCGCGATCTCGGCGCCCGCGTTGTCGTTCTTCAGGACAAAAGTGTTGCCGATGCGCTTATCGAGTTCGCGCGCAAGGAAAACATTTCCCACGTCGTCTTCGGCCAGTCCGCCCGCTCGCGCTGGGACGTCCTGCTCCGCGGCTCCATCATCAACCGCTTCCTGAACGAAATGCGCGACACCACCGTTCAGGTCGTACCCATTCAGAAAGAAAGGAAATAGCCCGAACGCACACCGGCAGCTTCGCGGAATGGAAGCCCGCCAGGGAGACACGCCATGATCACCATCGAGCTGCCGAAGCAGCGTCGCGCCGACGCCGTCGCCTCCATCCAACACTACTTCGAAGAAAACATGGCGGAGCCGATTGGCGATCTGCGCGCTGGCCTGCTCCTCGATTACTTTCTCGAAGAAATCGGACCCGTCATCTACAACAAAGCCATCGCTGACGCCCAGGCGCGCCTCCAGCAGCGCGTCTCCGACCTCGATGGCGAACTCTACGCTGACGAGTTCCAGTTCTGGCCGCGCATTGCCGCCAAACGCAAATCGAAGTCCTGACCGGGCAGCTGCCACTTCACCAGGAGCCGGAAATCTCGCCGCAGCGAACCCGGCGCGGAGCTCCCAGTGCCCGGACGGCCAGTCCCTACTGCTTCTTCAGCACCGCGTCGCTGTTCTCGTCCGTCGTGATGGCCGACTCCAGCTTGTGCAGCGTCGGGTAATCGCCCGGCGCCAGGGTCAGCTTCTTCAGCACGTACTCCCGCTGGTAGTGCAGCGTGTCGCCCTGCGCCTTCACTTGGCTGTGATACGTCGCAAAGCCCACGTCTACATTCACCGGATCGGGCAGATCGTCCACCGTGTAGCCCGGCGGAATCTTCACATCGAAGTCATCCGTCCATGTCCCCACGCCGTCGAAGCTGATGGGATATTTGCGCGGCTTGTCGTCCAGTGCTTCCGCCACGCTGCCCAACACCCGTGGCCGCACCAGCAACAGCGCGCCCGCGCTCTTCGCATACACCGGCGCGGTAACGGAATAATCCAGTTCCAGCGGCTTATACAGGTCGCGAATGTTCTCCGCCTTCTCTGTGCCCAGCGTGAAGCTTGAGAAATCCTGCTGCAGCGATTTTTCGATCAGTTGGCGCTGCTCCTTGTCGCTGTCCATCGCCAGCGTCCCACGCCAGTCATCCGATCGCGCCCCATTCCGGATCACCGCCACGTCGCCCTTCAGCGTGCCATCCGGCGTCAGCTCGAACTTCGCCGTCCGCTCGGTGATATCCGCTTTCGGACTCAAAATCGGCAGCTGGATCAGCTGGCTGTCCGCGCCCGCTGCCAGCACCGCGTAGCTTCCCTGCTCGTATTCCGGAATCTGTCCGATCGCCACGTAGGGATTCGTCGGATCGAAGATCAGATACCGCGTCCCCGATTTCGTCGTCACCACCGCCTGCAATCGCGGATCTTCGTACCCCTTCGGAATCTCGATCGCCGCGATCATGTGGTTTCCGAAAAGCGTTGGCATCGATGGGTCGATCACCCCGCGCCGGTCATCCAGGCTCACCCACGCCGCCCGGATCCCAACGGCATCCAGCATCGCCACCGTCAGCGTGGCCTTGTCCTTGCAGTCCCCGTAGCGGCTCCGGAAGACATCCTCCGCCGGGTGGGGCTGCCATCCTCCAATCCCCACTTCGATCCCCACATACCGAATCTGCTGCTGCATAAAATCGGCGACCTTCTCCAGCTTCGCCATGAAGTCGCCATCGCCCGCGATGCTGCGCGCCTCGCTCACGATGTCTGTTCCGCTCTCGCTCCGCGGCGCCGCCAGTCCGTAATACCAGTCGCCGATCTTCGCCCACAGCGCGTCTCCCTCGGGCAGCGGGTCTGCCGCAAAGTGGACCGTCATGCGCCCCGCCAGCGCGGCCCACGCCGGCGCCAGCGGCACATCGGTCAGGTCGATCCCGTCAATGTTCGACATCTCCCAGCGAAAGTGGTTCGGCGTCACCTCCGTCGGTTGCACGCTGGCGTGGCGCGCCCACACCGCGTACTGGTGCCATCCCGGCGGCAGATCGATCTCGTAGACCGAGTGCAGCGCCGGTTCGCGGTGCTGAAAATCCCAGCGGTCCTCGCTGAAGTACGATGGCAGATCCTGCTCGTATTCCCAGGCCACCACCCCGCCCGGATCGGCCCCCGGCGGCGCCGCGACCTTCGCCCGGTAATCCACGTACAGCATGCCCCACGACTCGTCGCCCACTTCCACATACTCGGAGTCTTTCATCGTGTAGTGGTGCCCGTCCGGTCCAATGCTCCACACGTGAAACGAGTTCAGCTTCTCGTCCTTCGAAAACCACACCATCGGCCGCGCGGCGTCGCGCCCCTGCGGACGCAGGATCTTCACCACCGCGCGATACCTCTCCACCGCCTTTCCATCCGGCTGCACCGTCAGCAGCGTGTCCTCCAGCAGATAGACCGCCTTCGCATCCCGCCACGCTGCCGGCAGCGGCGCGCTGGCGGCAGCCTGCGTCACCCAGTCCGGGAGCTCCGGAGTTCCCGCGTGCGCCGCGCCCGCGCAGCCCAGCGCCAGCAAGGCGCCTGCCCACCAGCGCATTCTCCTCACCGCGCCCGGCATTCTGATCGCTGATCGCTGTTCGCTGGCCGCTGTGCGTTTCATTGGTTCGCTCCAGCCGCCGTTCCCGCCTGCGCCGAGCCTGCCGCTGTCCGGTCCAGCACGACCTGCCCTTTATCCTGGCCGTCCACCTTCTGGAAAAAGTCCCGCAGGTCCGGATATTGCTCCTTCTTATAGAGCGTGTTGCCCACCGCCAGCAGCCGCGCCTGCTGATACGTGTTGCCCGAACCGCCGTATTTGGCAATGTACTCCGCGTTCTGCGGAAACGGGATCTGCGCGCTGTTCGGCACGCTCGTCACTGTCAGCCCCGGCGCCAGCGTCACCTTCACCTGGTCGCGAATCAGGTACGGATACCGCAAATCCACAGGGTTCTCCCGCGTCTGCGCTGCGAACCGCGGCTGCGCGGACGCCTCGAAAAACGTGCCCGGAAAAATGACCCTCTTTCCGGCTGCCGTACCCATGCCGCCGCTCACGTCCACAATGGCCACCAGCGGCTGCGTGTCGTCCGTCAGTCCGGTAAATTGCCGCGTCTTCACTACCACTCCAGGCGGAACCTCCCCCTGAAGATGCCGATCGAATGCCGTCTTCGTCGCCTCCTCGTCGCTGGTGAGGGCCTGTTGCCGCCAGCGCAGCGCTTCCGCTCCGGTCATCGATATCTTGATCTCTCCCAGCAACTTTCCGTCCGGCCCCAGTTGCAGTCCGGCCATGCGATCCTCTTCGTTGTCCTTGTACTCCGCCGCCGGTGTCAGCACCGGTTCCGTGCCGCTTGCTGTCTGGCGCATCCCCAGCACTTGCGTGTGCTTCCAGGCCAGCTTCCCGTATTCGCAGTAACGCTCCCCCGGATCGAAATAGACCTCTTTCCCACCCACGGCGACAATCGCAATCTCATCGGTCAGCTGGTGCCAGTTCAGATAATTTGCGTTCAGCACGCTCTTATCGCGCTCCGTCACCGCCATCGCGTACGCGTTCATTCCCGCTGCCCTCGCCATCGCGATAAACAGCCGCGTGATCTGGTTGGGGGTTCCCCGTTTCTCGCTCCAGACATCCGCCGCAGTCAACACCTTCACGCCTTCAGCCTTGTTCTCTTCCTGCGAGCGCTCCCGCGAATACCTTGTATTTTCGATCGTCATGACCGCCGCATAGATCTTCTCTAGCTTCTGCGCGTCTGTATCTCCCGGAGAGACAATCTGCCCCACCGCCTGCCGGATCGCGTCCGAAGGCTCCGCAAAGTGGTCCACCGACTTCGACCAGGCGTTCCCCGCACCCGTCCAGAATTCTTTCGCGGAGTAGTTTCCCGTGTAGTAGTAAAACAGTCGATACGAAAAACTGCCCAGCGGCGGTGAGTCCGGCTCGTCGGGAATCGGCGGTATATCCTTCACCGTCAGATCCATTCCGCTCGGCAAATCCTGGAGTTTCGCCCCCGGCGGAAGCGCCGCGTCATACTGAAGACGTGTCGCCGGAATCTGCTTCCCCTGAGGATCGGGGACCATGATCTCCATCGTGCTGTTCACATCGAGCGCCGCCGGAATGAAGTGATAGTGCGCCTCGTGAACAAAGATCGGCTGCTGCAGGTACCATTCCGGCCAGAAGATCCATCGGTCGTCGTACTGAATCTCAAATCGATACTCGATGATGCTTCCCACCTGCACGTCCGGCAGCGAGAACACCTTCTCCATCTCCTTCACGCCGCCCGCCTTCACAATCTCCTTGTCGTATGGCTGCCCGGCGAACGGGATCACCGTTCCGTCGCTGTGAATCGTGCGCCCTTCCAGAGCCCTCACGTTCACCACTCCCGCCGGATAGGGAATTCTCACATCCCCGAACTCCACGACTCCCTTCTGGGTCAGGATCTTGATGCGTCCGTAATAACGGTCGAAGTGACCCGGGACATCCATATATTCGTCGTAGTTAAGAAACACCGCAGGCGCATTCGGCGCCGCCGGATCCGACGTCATCTTCAGTTCCTCCGGAGTCGGCTGCGTCCATGTCGTCGCGCCACGCGCCGGAAGATAGAAAGCCAAAGCAAAAGACAGAAAAATGACGTCACAACCAATAGAACGCGTCACAGCAGAATCCCCCTGGAACTCAACCAATCAGCCACCCGTAGTCCCGCACTCACGCCTGGCATGGTGGCAGGTATCGCTGGCTGGCTGGAGTGGCACCTTTTTACCCCTCGCCACGCCCTCAGGCAAGAGAATTCTCGCGTTGCGCAATCCCTCGCCATCACGCGCCCGTCGTTATCGGCTCGCGGTCACAGCCACCCGGTCCAGCACGATCTGCTGCTGATCCTGCGCGCTTATCTTCTGAAAATAATCGCGAAGCTGCGGATACTCCTCAGTTTTGTAAATCGTATTGCCCAGCGCCGCCACCCGATCCATCTGATAGATATTCGCCGTGTGGCCGTATTTACTCTTGTATTCGGCGTTGGGCAGAAACGGCACAACCGCATCCGCCGGGACACTCTCCACCGACAACCCCGGCTCCAGTGTCACCGTGACCTCGTCGTGCACCATAGCGGGATAGCGCAGGTCCACCGGGCTCTCCCGCTTCTCTGCCGCAAACAACGGCTTTGCGCCCGCTTCGAAAAACGCGGATGGCACAAAGACGCGCTTCCCCGTTGCCGTTCCCATATTGCCGCTCACATCCACTACCGCCATCAGCACAGAGGAGATGTCCGTCAGGCCGATAAAATGATTCACTTTCACCTGCACGCCGGCCGGAACCTCCTCCTGCAGCACATCCTCGAACGCCTTCTTCGTCGCCCTCTCATCGCTTCGCAGCGCCTCTTGTCTCCAGCGCAGCGCCTCCTCGCCCGACATCGAGACTCTCACTACTCCCTTCACCGTTCCATCCGCGCTCAACTGTAAATCCGCCGAGCGCTGCGTCACATTGTCCTGGTATGTCGCGTCCGCGGCCTTGGCAAGCACCGGCCCATGATCAGACTGCCTCACCCCGATCATCTGCGTGTGCATCCAGTGCAGCTTGCCGTACTCGCAGTACCGCTGCCCCGGATCGAAGAAGACCTCCTTGCCGCCAACCTGCACGATCGCGATCTCGTCTTCCAGCTGCCCCCAGTACAGATATCCGATGTTCAGCAGGTTCCGATTACGTTCCGTCACGATCATCGCGTACGCTTTCATGCCCGCTGCCCGCGCCATCGAAATAAACAGCCGCGTGATCTCGTCGTCGTTCCCCCGCTTCTGTTCCCAGATATCCGCCGCCGTCTTCACCCGCAGCCCTTCGGCGTTGTTTTCCGCTGCCGAGTGTTCCCGGGTAAAGCGTGTGTTCTCGATTCCGATCGTCGCGGCATAGATCTTCCTCAGCTTCTGGTCGTCCGTGTCGCCCGGCGCCACAATCTGCGCCACTGCCTGCCGTATCTTGTCCGACGGATTCGCGAACCGGTCCACATCCTTCGACCAGATCTTGGCTTCCTGTTTCCAGAACTCCTCACCCGTAAATGCCGGCGAGTAGTAGAACAACAGCCGGTACGAAAAACTGTCCAGCGGCGGCGAGTAATCTTCGTCCGTCAGCGCCGGAATGTTGCTGACCGTAAGGTCAAAACCATCCATCCCCTCCCTCGCCGCTGCCCCCGGTGGAAGCACCTGATAATACAGCAGCCGGTTCGCCGGATTCTCCTTGCCCAGTGCGTCCGTCACCATTATTGGATGGAGGCTTATGTCCGCCGCCACAAAATGGTAGTGCGCCTTGTGCACATAGATCGGCTGCTGGATATACCAGCGCGGCGGCATGTAATAGAGGTCGTCGTACTGAAGCTCCCAGCGGTATTCCACGATGCTCCCCACCTGCACATCCGGCATGCTGAAGGCCTTTTCATTGATCCTGATGTCGCCGGACTTCTCCAGCACCTTGTCATACGGTTTGCCCGTGAACGGGATCACCGTTCCGTCCGCATGAATCGTTCGCCCCTCTATGGCCCTGATATTCGACATCCCCGCTTCGTAGGGAATCTCGATGTCGCTGTATTCCTCTTTTCCCTTTTCCGTCAGGATCTTGATCCGCGCATAGAGCTGGTGATAGTGGAGCTTGTCGTCCACCGTCTCTTCGCGAAATAAGTACACCGCCGGCGCATTCGGCGCGGCCGGATCCGAGGTCATCTTCAGCTCTTCGGGTGTAGGTTCGGTCCAGTTTGTGCCGGCATACACCGGAACTGCCACAACCAAACCCAGAAAGGTAATCAACAACAGGAAGATATGACGAGCATTGGATTCCAAAGCAGGAGCCTCGCACAAACAAAGAACTCTCCCGCAGCCAAGGCGAAATGCACAGATATCATCCGTACGGGAGTGTGCACTTTTTTTACGGCCTCGTGTCCTCCTGCGCAAGCAAATTCTTATCCCGCGCAGTGGGCAACTTTGCCCGGCTGCACTTATTCTTTCTTACCCACGCTCGCCGTCGCTGTCGCGGGCGCCATCTTCAGCACCAGCTGCGCCTGATCCTGTGCGTTCATCTTCTGGAAAAAATCGCGCAGGTCCGGGTAATCCTTCGTCGGATAGAGAACCTTGCTCACGAGCTCCATTCGGCTACATTGATAGATATTCCCTGCAACCCGGTAGTTCGCCGAGAAATCGGCATGCTCAGCGTAAGGGATCTCCGCGTTGGTCGGCACAATTTCCGCCGATGCATTCGGCGGCAGCTTCATCTTCACGTCGTCCCGTACCACATAGGTGTAAGGGAGATACACCGGATTCACCCGCGTCGCCGTCGCGAATCGCGGTTTCGCCTGCGCCTCGAAGAACGTTCCCGGCAGAAAGAGCCGCTTCCCCGTTTTCGTGCCCATGGTCCCGCTCACTGCCAGCGTTGCCACCAGCGGATGCGTGTAGTCCTGCAACGCTGTGAATCCCTGCATCTTCACGGTCGTCCCAGCCGGCATCTCCGCCTGCAATTCATCGCCGAATTCCTTCTTCGCCTGTTCCTCGTCTGTGAGCAATGCTTCCTGCCGCCAGCGCAGCGCCATGTTGCCCGTCATCTCGATGCGGATGCTCCCACGCACTTGTCCCTCCGCGTCCATCGCCAGATCCGCGCTGCGCGTGACCGCCGTATCCTGGTACGCGGGAAACGGAGTGGCTCCCAGTTCGACGCTGTGAGCTGTCTGCCGCACGCCTCCGGTCCATGTGTGCTTCCAGTGCAGCTTGCCGAACTCGCAATACCGCTCTCCCGGATCGAAGAACTGCTCCTCGCCATCCACATTCACAATGGCAATCAGGTCGTCCAGCTGGTCCCAGTCCGCCTCCTTTGGCATAAACACGTTTTCGTCGCGGCTGGTCACCTGCATCGCACAGGCCGTCAGCCCGGCGGCGCGCACAAGGCCAAGAAACAGCAGCGTAATCTGCTGCCGGTTGCCGCGCTGCTGCGTCCAGACATCCGCGGCGTTGCTTTCCCTCACGTTCCGGGCGTTGTCTTCCTGCGCCGTGTGCTCACGCGTGAAGGTGGTGTTCTCCAGCTTCATCACCGCCGCGTAGATCTTCTCGACCTTCTGCTCGTCGCTGTCGCCTGGCGCAACGATCTGCGCCACCACGCTCTTCAACTTGGCGGCAGCGGCAAACTCGTCGACGCTAAAGCTCCATCCCCCACCTTGCGAAGCCCAGTACTGGCCTGGGGAGGTGAGGTTAGGGCCGAGGTAATAGAACAGCACACGGTATCCCAGGCTGTGCAGCGGCGGCGAATCGTCCTCCTCCACCTGCGGCGGAATATTGGTGACATGCAGATCCCACCCGTGCTTCTCGTTGATCTGCGCGTTCTGCGGCAGGAATCGCGTTGCGAAGACGTTGCTTCCCCCGCCGGGCATGAAATGGTAATGCGCCTCGTGAACGAATACGTCTTGCTGCAGGTACCACTTCGGCGGCCACCAGTCGCTATAGACCGTCCGGTACCGATACTCAAGGATGCTGCCCACCTGCACATCGGGCAACGAGAACCCCTTTTCCATGATCCGGACGCCTCCGCTCTTCACCAGTTCCTTCTGCCACGGCTTGCCGGTGAAAGGAATCACTGTTCCGTCAGTGTGAATCGTGCGTCCTTCGATGCTGCGAATCGTCTCCTGCCGTTTCCAGAAAGGCATCGTTACATCGCCGTATGCCCTTCCGTCTTCGGTCAGCACCTTGATGCGTGCGTAGTACGTGCGTTCGTGCCTGGTGTCGTCGGCCGTCTGCTCAAGATACAGATACACGGCCGCCGCCCCCGGCGCTTCCGGATCCGACGTCATCTTCAGTTCTTCGGGTGTTGGCTGCGTCCACTTTGCCCCGCCGAAGGCCGGAACCCAGGCGCACAACGCAATGGCTAAAAACAATGCTCGGAAACAACGAGCCACGGCAGGCCCCTCGCAGCAGAACGGCGATTCTTCACCTCCAGCTTCGCCCCAAACCGGCGAGCCAAAACCTTCAGGTGAAGGGTGGCTCCTTTGTACCCCCGGACCACCGCGCGAGCAAGCCGAATCCGCCTCGAATGCCACACGAACGAAACGCCGTGCACGCCAGCGGACGCCGGCGCAGCTGTGCTAACCTGGAATAGAAGTGAGCTCGTAGCTCAGTTGGTAGAGCAACGCCCTTTTAAGGCGTGGGTCCTGGGTTCGAATCCCAGCGGGCTCACCACGCAAAATAATAAACTTCCGCCTCCCGAAGACGCAGCGCCGCTTCGATCCCGTTCAGCTCCGGCATCCCCATGTCTGAAATCGACTGGACGTTCGACCTTATCGTTATTACGTTCATGGGGATGCCGAGCCTGGCAGCGGACTACCGAGTCCGGCAATGACTTCGTCGAGCCAGCAACGCTCATCCCGGCAATGACTCGATCCTGGAGGGCAGCATTTACCTGCGGGAACCTGAGTTTACCGCCGCCTGAGTCATGCTGCTGCCGATCTTCCTTCCTTCGTTCCTGAGGCCAATCCGGCTTCTGTCCGGTTTAGATTCCGGCTGACCTGTTCCCCTAAGCGCACCTGTACGGATGGCGATCAACCGTAACCTGAGTTCCGCGTTCTCCGCTCGCAGCCGATCTATCTCTGCCAGCAGATACTCGTCTGTCGAACCAGAAGGCATCGCTTGCGCTCTGGTCCGAGAGCGAAGCCAGACATCGATTTCTTCTGGCAACGCCAACACTGCTTTATGCGACAGGCTCAAAGGTCTTCGAATCGGAAACCCAAATTGTCTCTCCCAGCGCTGTACCGTACGAACACCCTTGCCCATATAATTTGCGATCTCTTTCCACGATGTGAGAACGTTGGTCAATTGAGGGCCTCTTTCGGCGCACTCCTTTGAGTGCCGTGGCCCTGCACCTCGCGCCTTCCTTATCACCATGAACCTAGTCTGCGTTCCACAGTTGGAATGGTGGTTGAAATGCGGGTGGCAATAACTGGAGCCGTGCGTGCCTCTGCTGCATCGCGCGCCACAGAAAATACGGGTGCAGGCTTCGAGCGATCGTCGGTGGCCGATGCATGCAGGCCATTTCGCTTTCGCTCAACGGATGGCGTGACGCTTAATCTCACATTTGATTGAACCATTAGCGTTTGATCGCCCGGAAAGTTCATGCAGACCGTGCGTCCTCCAACCGCGCGGCATGTTCAAGACATTTTTGATATGGGATCGAAAAAGCCCACGCCAAAGAACGCCATTTCGTTCAAAATAGCGCAATTCCCGGCCGCGATGGAACCAGGATTATTCCTGGTATAGCCATGCAAAGAGAAGCGGCGCAGTCTGCAACCTTATCCGATTCGGCGGAGCATCGATACGGACGCGTCTGGCGTAGGGAGGATCCGAATAGGCTCATGCTCCGGGTATGTGTTTTGGGGCGTCTTCACCAGTCCCGCATCGATCCGGCCCGAGGTTTCCTCAGCGCAAGGTAAAGTGCACCGCCGGCAGATTTCTCAGCCGTTCCGCCGCGGTCTCCGGCGTAATGTCCCGCTGCGGCATCCCCAGCAGTTCGAACCCCACCATGTACTTTCGCACCGTCGCCGACCGCAGCAGCGGTGGCAGGAAATGCGCGTGAAAATGCCACTCCTCATGCGCCTCTCCGTCGGTCGGCGCCTGGTGGAAGCCCATCGTATAAGGAAAGCTGGTCTCAAACAGATTGTCGTACCGCGTCGTCACCTGCTTCAGAATGTCCGCCAGCGCATTCCGGTCCGCGTCCGCGAAATCCAGCAGCGACCGGCGATGCTGCTTCGCCATCACCAGCGTCTCAAACGGCCACACCGCCCACCACGGCACCACCGCCAGAAATCCGTCGTTCTCGCACACCGTCCGCGCCGCTTCGCCCGCTTCCAGCCGCGCGTAGTCGCACAGCAGGCAGCTCCCCTTGGCGCGCCGATATTCCTCGAGCGCCTCCATCTCCGCCTGCGGCTCGTCCGGAACATGCTCCGTCGCCCAAATCTGCCCATGCGGGTGCGGATTGCTCGCCCCCATCATCGCCCCGCGGTTTTCGAAAATCTGCACGTGGCGGATATACGGCGCCGCGCCCAGCCCGCGGTATTCCTCCGTCCACGCGTCCACCACTTTGCGAATGTCCGCCGGATCCATCCGCGCCAGTGTCAAACTGTGATCGGGGTGGAAGCACAACACCCGGCACCGCCCCCGCTCCCGCTCCGCGCGCAGCAACTCCGGTGCACTGTCTCTCGACGGCTCCGGAGAGTCCGGCAACAGCGCCGCATAATCGTTGTCGAAAATGTAGACGCTTTCATATTTCGGCGTACCATGCCCGCCCGCCCGCGTATTCCCCGGGCACAAATAACACTGCGGGTCGTAGTGCACATCGGAGAACCCCGACGACTTGTTCACTTCCCCCTGCCACGGCCGGTCTGTCCGGTGCGGCGACACCAGCACCCACTGCCGCAACAGCGGGTTATACCTCCGATGCGGAAACTGCAGCGACTCCGACAAAATCAACCCTCCGGCGGCCCTTGGTCGTGCTGACGCCCCGCCAGCCCCTCTTACACGCTAAACGCTATATGCTATCGCCACCCGCTGCCCTTCACGCCGTAGGCTTCTCCGGCACCGGCGCAGTGGCCAGATACGCCTCGGCGAAACGCTGCGCGTAGCCGTCGACCAGTTCCTTCACGCGCGCGGCATGGTCCGACTGCACAATCAGCCCCGCGTGATGATGCTTCTTCAGCCGCAGCACAATCTCCGGCTCGGTAAACATCGACGTGTCCGGCTCGGCCGTCTTCGCCAGGCACAGCACGCTCCCCGCATACAGCCTCTTCTGCTCCGGCGGGTAGTACGCCAGGCCGCGCAGCGACGCCACTTCGATCCGTGCCCACTCCCGCCACAAATTCGCGCCCGTCGCAAACTCCACTACGTCCGCAATGAACGCGCCGCCCACGCGTGCCGCTGCTTCCAGAAAGTAGTAGCGCCCATCGGCTCCGCGGATGTACTCCGCGTGCGTCACGCCCCGCACCATCCCCAGCGCCGGAATCAGCTCCGCGTTGATCGCGGTCAGCGCCCGCGTCTCCGCTGACCCGCGATCCAGCACCCGCGTCGTGAATACGCCTCCCTCGTGCATCACCTGCATCGGAGGCTTCCCGTAGCCGCTTACCGCTGCGAACACCACTTCGGCTTCGCTAACGATGCCGTCCACGTGAAAAATATCGCCCGGCACAAACTGCTCCAGCACAAAGTGGCTCTGCCGGTCGCCCAGTTCCTCCAGCGTCTGCCACACCTGCTCGGCCGTGTGCATCTTGCGGATCCCGATCGCCGACGCCTCTGCCCTTGGCTTCAGCACCCACGGATCGGGCACGCGATCCATCCACTCCCGCACCTCGTCGTGGAACAGCACCCGCGTGAACTCCGGCTCCACGATCCCCACCGCCCGCGCCGCATACCGCATCGCCAGCTTGTCGCGAAAATGTGCAATCGCCGTCCGCCCCATGCCCGGAATCCGCATGTGCTCGCGCAGATGCGCGGCGACCTCCATATCGAACTCGTCGAGCGCCACAATCCGGTCGAACTTCCGCGTCCGCCCGAGCCAGGTCACCGTGTTCGTGATCTGTTCCTGCGTCAGCCCCTCGGGCATCGTGATCAGCTCTTCCAGAATGTCGCGCGGCCAGTCGGCGTCGCACAGCTTCTCCACCGTAAGCAAAATCACGCGGCACCCCAGCGCCGCGCACTCCCGCATAAAGGGCTGTCCCTTTTCGTAACTGGTAATGCACAAGATTCGCGGATCGGCTGTCATTGCGATTCGCCCCGCCGGGGGATTCCTCTCTGTTCTACGATAGCCTCATCACGCATCCTATGTCCGCGGAACCCCATTTATCGGCGCGCGACCTCGCCGCCCTGCACGACCGCGCCACCGCCGAGTGGCACGCCGATCCGTTTTCTATCCTCTCCCTCGGATCCGAATTCCTCGACACCGTTCTCGCCCAGCACCGCGCCAACTTCGACCTCTGGCATGCCGAAGACCGCGCCCGCGCACCCCTCGCCACCAACACCGAAATCGCCGATGTCAAGCGCCTCATCGACCGCTGCAACCAGCACCGCAACGACCTCACCGAAAAGTGCGACGTGCTCCTCTTCGATACCCTGCGCGCCCTCAGCCTGCCCCATCCATCCGCCGAGCTGCACTCCGAAAGCCCTGGCCTCATCATTGACCGCCTCAGCGTCCTCTCGCTCAAAATCTTCCATACCGAGGAAGAGATCCACCGCACCGGCGCCCCCGCCGGCCATGCCGAGCGCAACCGCGAACGCCTCGCGCTCCTCACCGAACAGCGCGGCGACCTCGTCCTCTGCCTCGATCGCCTCTGGGAGCAGATCCTCGCCGGCACGCGCCGCTTCAAAATCTACCGCCAGCTCAAGATGTACAACGATCCCACACTCAATCCCGCCATCTACGGCAGCGAACCCTGATCCCACACATGGAATGGTTTTTCGCTGACCGACGTTCCGCTGGCCATTTTTAAACTGACCGCTTCTTCCCTGCGCCATGCGTCCCGTACCCTGTACCCTGTCTGTCGTGCCCCTCCTCGTCAATGCCGACGACTTCGGCCTCACCCCTGGCGTGAACCGCTCCGTCGCCGAGCTGCACCAGGCCCGCGTGCTCACCTCCGCCACTCTCATGGCCACAGGCGCATTCTTCGAAGACGCCGTAGCCGTTGCCAAATCAAACCCCACCCTCGAAGTCGGCTGCCACGTCCTTCTCGTCGACGGCGCCCCCGCGCTGCCGGCCGCGCAGATCCCCTCCCTCTGCCCAGACGGCCACTCCCTGCGGCCCACACTCGGCCGCTTCGCCGCCGATCTCCACCTCGGCCGCATCCGCGCCTCCGAAATCGAAGCCGAAGCTGCCGCGCAAATCCGTCGCCTGCAGGCCGCCGGCCTCCGTGTCTCCCACGTCGACACACACAAGCACACGCACATGTTCCCGCGCGTGTTGCGTCCGCTGCTCCGCGCCGCGCGCGCCTGCGGCGTCCCCGCCATTCGCAATCCCTTTGAACCGGCCTGGGCTCTGCGCAGCACCACGGGCGCCAGCCGCCTCCGCCGCCTGCAGATCGTCGCGCTGGGTTCGTACCGCCGCACTTTCCGCCTCCAGGTGCGCGCCGCCGGTCTTGCCACTCCCGACGGCACGCTCGGCATCCTCGCCACCGGGACTGTCAACGTCGAGTCCACCCTCCTGCCTCTGCTCGGCGCCGTGCCTGGCGGCATCTGGGAACTGGTCTGCCACCCAGGCTACCTCGACGAGCACCTTGACCGCGTCCGCACTCGCCTCCGCGCCTCCCGCGCCGAAGAACATGCGGCCCTCCTCAAGCTCATCCCCAGGGTCTCGCCACTCGCCTCCTGGCGCGATCTCGGAACCAGAGTCGCCCCGCCCTCGTAGTACTCTCCTGATGCAGCTGGAAAACAATATGCTCTGGTTCTACGAATCCATCTTTCCCGCTCTGTGGATCGGCTTCCTGCTCTATTGGCAGATCAAAGCCGCGAACACTAAGATGACGACGCGCTTCGAGTCCGCTGGGTCGCGCATCGTCCGCTCTGTCGTCTTCCTCATTGCCATCGCCCTGCTCTCTCTGCCGCACATTCCGCTGCCGTGGCTCTACCGGCCAATCGCGCCCTACAGCCTCTGGATGTTCTGGCTCGGCGCGGCCATCACCGCCGCCGGCCTGCTCTTCGCCATCTGGGCGCGCCATGATCTCGGCGCCAACTGGAGCCGCTCCGTCACCATCAAGCAGGATCATCAGCTCATCACCAGCGGCCCGTATGCTCTCGTGCGCCACCCCATTTACACCGGCATCCTCACCGGCTTCCTCGGCACGGCCCTCGCCCTCGACCAGATCCGCGGCCCCATCGCCTTCCTCCTGGTCTTTGCCGCTCTCTGGTACAAGCTGCGCATGGAAGAACACTGGATGCGCGGTCAGTTCGGCGACGCCTACGCTGCCTATTCCCGCCGCGTCGCCGCCCTCGTTCCGTTCATTCTCTGAACCGCCTCCTTATCCCCGTGTGCTGACCGTCCCGCCCGAGTGTCAAAACCCGGGTACTCTGAAACCACACCTATGCCGGCCCACAACCCACACAAGGAACCTGCGCTTATCCCGCTCGCCCACGGCGCCCTCAACCACTGCTTCGGCTGCGGCCTCGAAAACCCCTCCGGCCTGCGCCTCAAATTCTTCCTCGCCGACGACGGCGCCATTGTCTGTCACACCCGCCTCGCGCGCCGCTTCTCCGGACCCCCCGACCACGCCCACGGAGGCATCATCGCCACCCTCCTCGACGAAGCCATGAGCAAGGCGAATCGCGCCCGAGGCGTCGTCGCCATGACCCGCCACATGGAAGTCCACTACCTCCGCCCCGTCCCCCTCGGCGCGCCGCTTACCCTCACCGCACACCACGTCAGCGCCCACGGACGAGCTCACCACTGCGAAGCCCGGATCGCCGACGCGTCTGGCCACATCCTCGCCACCGCCAAAGCTCTCTTCGTCGCCGTCGACCCCGGTTTTCTCCGCAAGACCGCATCGAACTCCACCACCAGCTGAGCCTGCGGGCTTGCCAGCAACCCATGGCGCAGCCTATACAGGCAGAGCGTATCCGCCGCGCGGAGACGAGCCATGGACAAGCGTGCATTTCTCAAAGCATCGGGCGTTACCATAGCCGGCAGTATGCTCTCCCGCTTCCTGCACGCCCAGGCCGCTTCGGCCCCGCGCACCAACTGGGCCGGGAATTACACCTACTCCGCGCCCAACCTGCTCGAGCCGCGCACCGCGGGCGAAGTGCAGTCTGAGGTCCGCGACCTTCGCCATCTGCGCGCGCTCGGCTCGCGGCACTCCTTCAACAGCATCGCCGACAGCGTCGACAATCAGCTCGCCCCCTCTGCGCTCAAATCCATCGAAATCGACTCCGCCGCCCGCACCGTTACCGTCGGTGCTGGCGTTCGTTATGGCGATCTCGCCCCGGTCATCGACGCCAGGGGATTCGCCCTGCACAATCTCGCCTCCCTCCCGCACATCTCCGTCGCCGGAGCCATCGCCACCGCCACGCACGGCTCCGGCATCCACAACGGCAACCTCACCACCGCCGTCTCCGCGTTCGAATTCGTGGCCGCCAACGGTGAACTCGTCCGCCTCTCCCGTGCCGATCACCCCGACGTCTTTGCCGGAGCCGCCGTCCATCTGGGCGCGCTCGGCGTTCTCACCCGCACCACCCTCGACATGCAGCCCACCTACGAGGTCGCGCAAACCGTCTATCTCGATCTGCCCTTCGCCCAGCTTGAGCATCATCTCACCGACATCTTTTCGAGCGGATACAGCGTCAGCCTCTTCACCGACTGGCAGCAAAGCCGCGCCACGCAGGTCTGGATCAAGCGCCGCACCGACTTCAGCGAACCGGATCGCTCCGCGCCGGCTCTGGGCGCAGACTTCTACGGCGCGCGCCGCGCCACCGTGAAGATGCACCCCATCACCGGCCATCCCGCCGACGCCTGCACCGAGCAGCTGGGCGTTCCCGGCCCGTGGTACGAGCGCCTGCCCCACTTCCGCATGAACTTCACGCCGTCGAGTGGGCGTGAGCTGCAGACCGAATACTTTGTCCCCCTCGATCGCGGCTACGAGGCCATCCGCGCCATCGAGACCCTCCGCGACCGCATCACGCCCCACCTCTTCGTCACCGAGCTGCGCACTATCGCCGCCGACGACCTTTGGATGAGCATGGCCCACCAGCGCCTCTCCCTCGCCATCCACTTCACCTGGAAGCCCGAGTGGCCCGCCGTCCGCCAGATCCTCCCCGCAATCGAAGCCCAACTTGCGCCCTTTGGACCGCGCCCGCACTGGGCCAAGCTCTTCACCATCCCCGGCCCCCTGCTCGACCGCCAGTACCCGCGCCTGGCCGACTTCCGCACCCTCGCCGCGCGCTACGATCCTGACGGCAAATTCCGCAATGAGTTTCTGCAAACGAATCTGTATTCGGCGTAGTCCGCAGCGCGTCCCGGCATCACCCACCACCGCGCAGCGGCGCCTCCGCGCTGAAAGCTTCGTGCCCCGCGCCTCACAACTTGTTAAACTTAAGTTTCAGGACCACTTCTGCCTGCGCACTCCCGCGTCTCCGGCACATTTGAGTCGGTCCCGAGGAGACATCATGGCCAACACGCACAACAACAACGGCGCCGCCTTTGGTTCCGGCACCACTCTCCGCCTCAAGATCGGCCTCGCCGAGATGCTCAAGGGCGGCGTCATCATGGACGTGATGAACGTGGAGCAGGCGCGCATCGCCGAGGAAGCCGGCGCAGTTTCCGTCATGGCCCTGGAACGTGTGCCCGCCATGATCCGCGCCGAAGGCGGCGTTGCCCGTATGGCCAGGCCCGCACTCATCCGGGAAATCATCCAGGCCGTCTCCATCCCGGTCATGGCCAAGGCCCGCATCGGCCATTTCGCTGAGGCGCAGATCCTGCAGGAGCTGGGTGTCGATTTCATCGACGAGAGCGAAGTCCTCACCCCCGCCGACGAAGCGCACCACATCGACAAGCACGCCTTCACCACCCCGTTTGTCTGCGGCGCGCGCAACCTCGGCGAAGCCCTCCGCCGCATCGCAGAAGGCGCGGCCATGATCCGCACCAAGGGCGAAGCCGGCACCGGCGACGTGGTCCACGCTGTGCAGCACATGCGCCAGATCACTCGCGAGATGAAGGCGCTCACCGTTCTCTCCGAGCAGGAACTCTACGCGGCCGCCAAGGAGCATCAGGCGCCCTATGAGCTCATCCGCATGGTCGCGCAGGCCGGCAAGCTCCCCGTTCCCAACTTTTCCGCCGGCGGCATCGCCACACCCGCCGACGCCGCACTCATGATGCAGCTGGGCGCCGAAGCCATCTTTGTCGGCTCCGGCATCTTCATGAAGGAGCGCGCCACTCCCCTCGACGTCGAAAACGACCCCAAAGAACGCGCAGAAGCCGTCTCCCGCGCCAAAGCCATCGTGATCGCCACCACGCATTACAACGACCCGAAGATCCTGGCCGAGGTCAGCGAGCAGGTCACCGGAACCATGAAAGGCCTGGCCGCCGCCGCCATTGAGGAATCGCAGCTGCTCCAAACCCGCGGCTGGTGAGTGCTCGCCGAACGGGCGGACGCGCCTCGCGGCGAAGAGAGGGAAAGCAAGGAGGGCCTCATGCAGGTTCAATTCGAATTGCCGGAAGAAATCGCGCAGGCACTCTCAGCGGAGGATCTCTCCCGTGCAGCTCTCGAAGCGATTGCCCTCGAGGGCTACCGCTCACGTCGACTCACGGGCGGTCAGGTCCAGCGGCTTCTTGGTTTCAGCACACCCATGCAGGTCCACGCTTTCCTGAAGGAGCATGGAGTTTATCTGAATTACTCCAGCGCCGAATTGCAAAAGGACATTGAGGTCACGGATCAGCTTTTCAAGATCGCGGCGACACGCAAGCGTTCAGCATGATCGTTGTCGCTGATACGTCTCCGCTAAACTATCTCATCGTCACTGGCTATGACCATCTGCTGCCGGAGCTGTTTGGTGTCATCCTCGTCCCGCCTGCTGTATTCGAAGAGTTAAGCGATCCGAATGCTCCCGAGCCGGTCCGCGGATGGATCGGCAGGTTACCCGAGTGGATTCACATTCATGCTGCCGTCGGCGTCGTTCCGCCAATCGAGAATCTGGGGCAAGGGGAAATCGAAGGAATCGCGCTCGCTGAAGCGCTGAAGGCCGATCTGGTCCTCATCGATGACGCAGATGCCCGCGAGGAAGCTGAAAAGAGAAACCTGAAGGTCACGGGCACTCTGGGAGTATTGAGACTCGCTGCTCTTCAACGAATCGTCGACTTACCGGAAGCCATCGCCAAACTGTTGGCGACGAATTTCTTCGTCTCTCCGCGTCTGGTGGCTGACCTTTTGAGCGAGATGACGCACCGGACGGGGACGGAAAGCACTGAATGACAGCACCTGAAAGACCGACGGAAACAAACATCCCGCGCATCGGCGTCCTTGCCCTCCAGGGCGACTACGACGCCCACGTCCAGGCCCTCCGTGATGTTGGCGCCGAGCCCGTCCTCGTCCGCAGTCCCGAAGAGCTCGCCGGCATCGACGGCCTCATCATCCCCGGCGGCGAATCCACCACGTTCCTCAAGTTTCTGGAACGCAACGGCTTCCTCGAGTCCCTCCGCGACTTTGTCCAAAGCAAGCCCACCTTTGGCACCTGCGCCGGCTGCATCCTCCTCGCCGCTGAAGTCACGCACCCGCCCCAGCAGAGCCTCGGCGTCCTCCACGCCACAGTCGAGCGCAACGCCTACGGCCGCCAGATCGACTCCTCCATCCGGACCGGCGACACGCAACTCCCCGGCGGACCGCTCGAAATGGTCTACATCCGCGCTCCGCGCATCGTGAAAACCGGTGACGGCGTCACTGTCCTTGCCGAACGTGATGGCTTCCCGGTCCTCGTCGAGCAGGGCCACATCATGGCCGCCACCTTCCATCCCGAACTCTCCGCCGACCGCCGCGTCCATCAGCGCTTCGTCTCGCTCGTACGCTCGAAGATCGCCGGCCTGTAGCCAGTGGCTCGTAGCTGGTAGCCTGAAGGAACCGCTACTGGCTCCCAGCTTCCGGCTACCGGCTGCTCTCATGAACTGGCTCCCGCCCAACGGCGCGCTGCACGGCTTCGCCTTCGACCACCTGCTGCGGTGGAATCTCGCCATCGTCTTTTGGCTCTTCATCGCGGCGCAGGCACTTCTCCTTGTCGCTCTCTTCAGACGCAAATCCGCAGCCTCGCCCCAGCGTCCGATCCGGCCCCACTCCCCGGCGGCCCGCGTGTTCCATTTCCTTCCGCTCGCCGCCATCACCGCCCTCTACGTCTGGATGGTCTTCACCAGCCACAAACTCTGGGCCGCTCGCCGCGAAGCGGCGAACAATCCGCAGGCCGTTCAGGTTGAAGTCACCGGCGTCCAGTTCGACTGGTACTTCCGCTACCCCGGCGACGACGGCATCTACGGCACGCTGCGTCCCGATCTCGTCAACGCGCCCGCCGGTAACCCCCTCGGCCTCGACCCCAACGATCCGCACAGCCGCGACGACATCGTCTCCGCCATCCTGGTCCTGCCCGTCGGCCGCCCGGTCGATCTCCGCCTGCGCACCCAGGACGTCATCCACGGCCTCTTCATCCCCGGCATGCGCCTCAAGGAGGATGCCATCCCCGGCATGCTTGGCCATCTCCAGTTCACGCCCACGGTCCCCGGCGACTACGCCATCCTCTGCAGCCAGGTCTGCGGACTCGGCCACTCGCGCATGCAGGCCCGTCTCCGCGTCGTCTCGGAAGCCGATTACGAGCGCTGGCTCGCAGCCCGCGAACGCGCCGCCCTCGCTGCCCGTGGAGACACCCAATGACCACTCCCCCGCAGACCGCCGCATCCCCCGGCTTCTTCCGCCGCCGCATCTTCACCACGGACCACCGCGCCCTCGCCGTCCTCTATCTCCTGCTCGGCCTCGCCGCCGTCATCGCCGGAACCCTGCTCTCGCTCGTCATCCGCATCCATCGCGTCTGGCCCACGCTGGCCTTCCCGCTCTACGGCGTCCTCAAGCCGGAAGACTATCTCGCCCTCGTCACCATGCACGGTACGCTGATGGTCTTTTTCGTCCTCACCGTCGTGCCCCAGGCCGCGTTCCCCAACCTCGTCCTCCCTGCTCAAGTCGGCGCAGAACGCATGGCCTTCCCGCGCCTCAACGCCGCCGCCTTCTGGATCACCCTCGCCTCTCTGCTCGTCCTGCTTGCGGCCTTCTTCGTTCCCCAGGGCGCGCCCATCTCCGGCTGGACCAGCTACCCACCCCTCAGCGCCTTCGCTGCCGCCGGCCCCGGCCAGGGCGCAGGCATGGACCTCTGGCTCGCCAGCATCGCTCTCTTCTGCATCGCCTCGCTCGCCGCCTCCGCCAATTTCCTCGTCACCATCGTCGCCCGGCGCACGCACGGCATGACGTGGACCCGCCTGCCCCTCACCGTCTGGTCGTGGCTGGTCAGCTCCGCGCTTACCGTCATCGCCTTCAGCGTGCTCCTCGCTGCCGCTGCCATGCTCCTTGCCGACCGCCATTTCGGAACCAGCTTCTTTCTCCCCGCCGGCGAAGTCATCAACGGCATCCGCCAGCACGACCCCGCGGCGCCTGGCTCGCCCATGCTCTGGCTCCATCTCTTCTGGTTCTTTGGCCACCCGGAGGTCTACATCTCCATCCTCCCCGGCATGGGTCTCGCCTCCTCGCTGCTGGCCAACTTTACTCGGCGCCCCGTCCTCGGTTATCGCGGGATGGTCGCTGCCACCCTCCTCATCGGCGTCTTCGGCCTCGGCGTTTGGGGCCATCACATGTTCGTCTCCGGCATGAACCCCTACGCCGGCACTGCCTTCGGCCTCACCACCATCGCCATCGCCGTGCCCAGCTCCGCTGAAGTCCTTACCTGGCTCGGCATGCTGTTCCGCGGCCGCATGCGTCTAACCACTCCCATGCTCTTCACCCTCGGCTTCATCTCGTTTTTCATCGCCGGCGGACTCACCGGACCCGTCTTGGCCCAGCCCGCGCTCGACGCCTATCTGCACAACACGTTTTTCGTCGTCGCTCACTTTCACCTGGTCATGGCCATGGCCGGTGTCTTCTCGCTCTTCGCCGGCATCTATTATTGGTATCCGCTGCTTACCGGACGCCTCATGAATGAAACCCTCGGCAAGCTCCACTTCTGGATCTCCCTGATTGCTGCCTACGGCACCTTTTTCCCCATGCACTTCGCCGGGCTGGCTGGTGAGCCCCGCCACTACGCCCAGCTCGCCGGGCCTGCCGAGTCCTTTGCCAGTCTCATTCCCGTCGAGAAAGGCATTACCTTCGCGGCCCTCACTCTGGCCGCTGCCCAGTTTATCTTTCTCTTCAATATTGTCCGCAGCAGCCGCCGCGGCATTTTGGCCGGTGAAAACCCCTGGGCTGCCACCACCCTCGAGTGGTCGCCGATTGGGCATCCCATCACAGAGGGAGGTCCGTATGTATACGGTCCGGATGCCGGACCCAATGCGGATTTTCTCCCCCAATGGCAATCCGCCGCTTCAGATATTTCACATATCGGCCCGCCGGGCTGGGAAGCCGCGGCCAAACCGGAGTAAGCTTTTAGCACTCGATCAAGGGAGCTGTTATGCCCGCCACCTTCACCCGCCATCCGGTCGAAGTCGAGCGTAAGGACACTGGCTATGGGGGCAAACCGCCGCTCGACCGCCGGCCTACCGGGGGTGGCGGCGGCGATGACAACTGGGATTCCCGCCCCTCCGGCCGCCACGGCCCTCACGAATTGCTCATTCGCTACCGGCTCGCTGTGCTCTCCGTACTCACCGCCGACTTCGTGTTCTTCGCCGTTCTCATCAGCGTCTTCTTCGTGCGCCCCAGCGACGGCCACATCAACGCCAGCGAGAGCTTCGTCTCCGACTGGCATCCGCTTGCCATCCCTCCCATCCTCTGGCTCAATACCGCCGTCCTGCTGCTCTCCGCTGTCACCGCGGAGATCGCTCGCCGCCAGCTCTTCCACGAAATCGACATCATGGAAGAGTGGCTGGGCCTCGGACGGCCCGCTGTCCGCCGCGCCGCTCCCTGGCTGCTGGCGACCATCGCTCTCGGCGGCCTCTTTCTCGGCGGCCAGTGGATCGCATGGCAACAGCTGGTCCAGCAGGGACTTACGTTTTCCACCAACCCCAACAGCAACTTCTTCTTCCTGGTCACCGTTACCCACGGCGTCCACCTGCTGCTGGGCCTGGGCATTCTGCTCTTCGCGCTCATCGCCATGTTCCGCTTCAAACGCGTAGAGCTGCGGCAGATCGCCGTCGACTGCTCTGCCTGGTACTGGCATGCCATGGGCATTTTTTGGGCATTCATCTTCGTGCTGCTCATCTGCTCCCAGCACTAGCGCCCTGTTCCTGAAGTGGATTGCAAAAATACGCCGTCATCCAGAGCGGAGGCTGGCGCGTTTACGCGCCAAATGCAGACGAAGGATCCGCGGTTGGGATGCTGGATCGATAGAACGGACATTGCAGACGAGACGTTGACGGCAAGTCGGATTCGTCCCCGGATGCTCTAGACTGATCCCAATCATGCGTTACCTGATCGCGTTGCTCGCCGTCGCCGGAATTGTCGTCTCCTCGCTCGCCCTCCATGTCCACAACACCACCGGCGTCGAGCCCTGCGACATCAACTCCCACTGGGATTGTGGCACCGTGAATCGCAGCTCCTACGCCACGGTGGATGGTCTCCTGTGGCATCTGCGCGCCTCGCGTCACCCCGGCACGATGACCGGTCCCGCTCCACGCACCGGCTTCCCCGTCGCCACGCTTGGCATCGTCGGATATGCCGCTATCGTCCTCCTCGCTCTCTTCCGCCGCCGCTGGCTCACCCTGCTGTTCTCGCTCGCCGGCCTCGCCCTCGCGTTGTACCTCAGCAACATCGAGGCCCACGTGCTGGAGGTTTGGTGCCTCTACTGCGTCATCTCGCAGTGCCTCATCGCCCTGATCACCCTGCTCGCCATCGCCGGGCTCTTTTCGCGTCCCCGGCGCGCCTGAGCGCACTGGCCGTATCATCCCCGTAGGCGCCCCCTCCCGCGCCGCCGCTTCCCATGGAGCGCACGCCCCGCAATCTCGTCCATTGGCTCTTCGCCTCGGACTCCGGCCCGCGCACCCGCTTCGTCCCGCGCTGGTTCGTCCTGCGTGCTCTCGGCGCCATCTACTTCTCTGCGTTCCTCGCCCTCGTCTTCCAGATCAAAGGCCTCATCGGTCCCCAGGGCGTCCTGCCCGCTCGAAACCTCCTCGACGCGGTCGCGCAGAACGCCAGCAGCCTCCGCTACTGGTACGCTCCCACCCTGTTCTGGCTCTCCTCCGGCTCTCATTGGATAATGGTCGTCACCTGGATTGGCCTCCTCGCCTCCATCGCCGCCTTCCTCAACGCCTGGCCTCGCCTCAGCTTCTTCCTCTGTTTCGTCTGCTTCCTGTCGTTCGTCTCCGCGGCCGGCGATTTTTCCGGCTACCAGTCCGACGGCATGCTGCTCGAAGCCGGCTTCCTCGCCCTCTTCTTCGCACCGCGCGGCCTCTGGCCTGGCCTGGGCATCAACTCCCCGCCGCCGCGCACTGCACTGTTCCTCCTGCAGTGGGAATGGTTCCGCATCTACTTCGAATCCGGCATCGTCAAGCTGCTCTCCGGCGATCCCGAGTGGCGTCACCTCACCGCGATGGACGAGTACTACCAAAACGGCCCGCTCCCTACGTGGATCGGCTGGTACGTCCAGCACCTCCCCCACTGGTTTCAGGTCGCCACCGCCGGCGGCACGCTGGTCATGGAAATCGGCATCGTCTGGATGCTCTTCCTTCCCCGTCGTGTGCGCCTCATCTGCTTCTTCATCGTCACGCCCTGGGAAATCGGCGTCATCCTCACCGCAAACTACGCCTTTCTCAACTATCTCGTCCTCGTCCTCGGCTTTCTCCTCCTCGACGACCACAGCGTACGCTGGCTCATTCCCGCGCGCTTCCGCCAACAGCTCGATCAGCAATCCGCCGAGCCCGAATCCGAGCCCGCCACCGAACCTTCCCTCTCCATCCTCCAAACCACCCCCGAATCCTCAGCCGACCCCTCGGGTGCCCCATCCTTGTCAGACCGCAGTCAGGACCGACAGGGTGGGACGATCCGCGGCTTCCGCGCTCACCTCGCCGCCATCCGCCTCGCCACCGTCTCTGTCCTCCTTCTCTGGATCGC
>JASHNW010000071.1 GCA_030041435.1 Acidobacteriaceae bacterium | reverse complement strand
CGGCACACAGTACGCGCCCATCAGACCAGCCAAAAAGACCAGGAGGTAAACCAATGCTGCTTGCTTCTTCATAACTGTCGGGGCTCCCGTTACTCTTTGTATTACTCCTGGCCGCCGGCTGCTAATCCCCAAAAGTCCAATGCGCATAGTACTTCCGGGGAACATCCGTAATCACACAAAAAGGGCATCCCTGGGGACGCCCCTCCTGCACCGTCCCGTACGAGAAACGGTCGCGCTAATCCCCGGATGCGCTCAATATCGCGTCGAGGTTGACAGTACCCCCGGTCACACTAAGGGTGCGGCTCCAATCGGCGTACCCCTTCTTGGTCACAGCTACCGTGTGACTCCCCGTCTTCAGGGTGACGGTCGAAGGCGTATTTCCTACGAAGGCCCCGTCAATCAGGATGTCGGCCCCAGGTGGCGTCGAATTCACCACCAGGGAGCATGTTCCAGCCGCAGCTGCGCTGGCCGCTTCCGACACGCTTCCGCCCGTGGCGTCTGCGGTCTTGCTGAACTTCGACATATCCAAATGCATGTCACCCTGGGCAAATGCGGTGATCTCGGTGCCCTGTGGAATTGATATGTCCTTCCCGTGCATGAACAGGAACAACGGAGCAGCCGGAAAGAAGACAATCGACGTGGCGACCATTGCACCCGTCATTGCGCCCACATGGCCGCCGCCCTTTTCGTCCTTAACCGCTCGAAGCGCAGCCTTCTCGCCGTCGGCCAGCCTCACATAGCTAATGCTGATGTCCAGCTTGCCGGCCCGTCCCATTCTCCTCCTTGGCTCAGCGTCTGTAACCGTTCCTATGGCCGCCGCTCCTTTGGCGATCACCGGAATTCCGTCAACATCGACATCTTCCAGCACCTCAAACGGTACCTCTTCACCAGTCTTCGCGTCGGCTGAGGAAACCGTCTCGCTAATGCGCATCTTCACCGGCGTCCCATCCAGCAAGGTGTGCGGCTGAGGCGGTGAGAACGGCGCCGTAGCAGGGCCTTTATCGGTAGCGGTGCTGGAACCCGCAGACGGCGCGGGTTGAGATGTTTGTTGGGCAACGAGAAATGTCGGCAGCAGCGCAATAAGCGCAAGGCAAAGCAAACGGCGGCACATGGTTCGGTCTCCCGTTCAGGCTAATGATTGATTCAGAAAGGCGAGAATCATCATCGGAGCGCTTCTGGATCGTGTCAATGCCCCAAACGAGTGAGACGCAAATCCGAAACCTGGTCCCTGCGCCCGCAACCTGCACCCTGTCTAAATCACCCGCAACACCACCACCGTCTCATCGTCGAAGCGGTCCCGCTTCCCCTGGAACCTGGTCACTTCCGCCAAAATGCTCTCTGCCAGTTTCGATGCCGTCTTGTGTTGGTTCTTCTTCACGCACGCCACCAGCCGGTCGTTCCCAAACATTTCCCCCGCCGCATTCTGCGCGTCCACAATCCCGTCGCTGAAGAATACCACCGAGTCTCCCGGCTGCGTCGAGATGTTGAACTCGTCCCACGTCCCGCTGGGAAACATGCCCAGCGGAAATCCCTCCGCCTGGATGGTTTCGATCTCCTCGCCCCGGCAGAACAGCGGCTGCACCGAGCCGGCATTCGCAATCTGCACTGTCAGGTTCTCGTCGTTCCACAGCGCAAACAGCATGGTCACGTACTGCGAATCGAGCTTCCGCTCCTGCAGCGCGTCGTTCAGCGTCTTCAGCATCGCCCCCGGCGCCAGCTTGCGCGCCGCCACCGACCGCATAATCCCGCTCACCAGCGCTGCATACAGTGCCGCCGGCGCCGCCTTTCCGCTCACATCCCCCAGCGCCACCGCGCTTCGGTTCGCGTCGTACTGCAGAAAGTCGTAGAGATCCCCGCCGATCGTCCGCGCCGGCAGGAACTTCGCCGCAAACTCCGCGCGCTTGTGCTGCGGCTTCTTCGGAGGCAGCAGCCGCAGCTGCACCTCCCGCGCCATAGCCAGATCCCGCTCCAGCCGCTGCTCCTGCTGCGCCACCCGCTGGTACAGCTGCGCATTCTCGACCGAAATTGCCAGTTGGCCGGCCAGCGTCGTCAGCGCGCGCTCGTGGTCCTCGTTGAAGAAGTGCCCCCGCGTATGCTCGATGTCCAGCACCCCGATCGATCGCCCCTTATAGACCAGCGGCACGGCCATCTCCGATCGCGTATCCGGATTCACCATGTGGTACCGCGGATCCTTGCGCACATCCGGCACATTGATCACCCGCTTCTCGGTGACCGCGGCGCCCACCAGCCCACGATCCAGCGGCAGCTTCTCCTGCGGATTGAACCTCTCCCCAAACCGGATAGCCAGCCGGTTTTCCATCACCTGGTCCCGTTCGTTCACCAGCCAGATCGACAGCATCTGGTAGTCGATCAGCCTCCGGATCAGCTGCCCCACCCGCTCCAGCAGTTCGTCCGGATCCAGAATCGATGTAATCTCCCGGCTGATCTCGTTCAGCACCTGCAGCGTCTGCGCCTGCCGCGCCACCCGCGTGTACAGCCGCGCGTTCTCAATCGCCCCGGCAATCCGCGATGCCGTCAGCGTCAGCAAATGCTTGTGTTCCTGCGTGAAGTAATTCAGCTGCTCCGCCTGGATATCGATCACGCCGATTACCTTGTTCTTGGTGATCAGCGGCACCGCCAGCTCCGACCGCACCTCCGGATTGGCGTTGATGTAGTTCTCCGCCTTGCTCACATCGTTCAGCAGCATCGGCTGCCGCGTTTGCGCCACCTGCCCTACCACGCCCTGCCCCATCCGGATCCGCAGCCGCTCGATCTCCGGCTTGTGTCCGATCTGGAAGCGCATCCGCAGATCGTTTGTCCGGTCGTTGATCAGCAGGATGGCGAAAATCTTGTAGTCGATCACCGCCCGCACCAGCGACGCCGTCCGCTCCAGCAGCGTCTTCAGATCCAGCGTGGTGTTCAGCGCATCCGCCAGCCGAACCAGAAATTCCGTCTGCAGCGGATCGACGTGCGCCTGCACCGGTCGCGGCGCTTCCGCTGACGCCGGACGGTAATCTCCCTCCCACGCGTGCTCGGCCTGCGCGGCGCCATCAGCCTGCTCCGGCTGTTGCTGCGGATTCCCCTGCTGCTCTTCGCTCACAAATCTCCTGTTGGCGCACCACGGCGGCGTGGCCCAACGCACGAATCAGGCCGAACGAATGCCATCATACGGTGTTTTCCTGTGGTCCGTGGCAGGCTGCAGGCTTCGCCGCAATCCCGCGTTTCGCCGGCGCGTTTCCGGCTGACCGCCTGCTGGCTGCCTCTACCCGCGACCAGCTGCGAGCTGGTTCAGCGGCTCGCCGCCAGCTCCCGCACAATCGCCACGCTCGCGCTCGCCCCGATGCGGTTCGCCCCTGCCTCCAGCATCTTCCGCGCATCCGCCAGCGTCCGAATCCCGCCCGAAGCCTTCACTCCGCACCGCCCGCCCGCAACACCGCGCATCAGCGCCACATCGTCCACCGTCGCGCCGCCCGTCGAGAAGCCCGTGCTCGTCTTCAGAAAATCTGCGCCCGCCGCAATCGCCAGCTCGCTGGCCCGCAGCTTCTCTTCGACCGTCAGCAGACATGTCTCCAGAATCACCTTCACGATCGCGCCGGCATCGTGCGCCACTTCCACTACCCCGCGAATCTCCTGCTGCAACGCGTGGTTCTCTCCGCTCTTCAGCAGCCCGATGCCGATTACCATGTCCACGTCGCGCGCGCCTACCTTCACCAGCGCCGCCGCTTCCTCGCGCTTGGTCGTCCCCAGCGAAGCCCCCAGCGGAAACCCCACCACCGCGCCCACCGGAATTCCCGTCCCGGCCAGTTCCGCGTGGGCCAGCGCCGCCCACACCGGATTCACCATCGCGCAGGCGAACTTGTGCTGTGCCGCCTCGTGGCACAGCTTCACTACCTGCTCCCGCCTCGCCTCCGGCTTCAGCAGCGTGTGGTCGATCGCCGCGGCCAGCTTCTCCGGCGAGCTCAGCGCCGCTTTCGCAAAGCCTTCCGCATCGAAGCCGACGAATTCCAGCGCTTCTTCGTCGTCGATTAAATGAATCTCTGTGCTCATTGCAGATACTCCTCTTGCCGCGGTTGAATCCCGGCACTTCGCCCGCCGCTTCCGACCGGCTGTTGCAATCGGGCTGATGTCAGTGGGGCGCCAGCTCCGGCGGCATCAGGCAAATATCCGGCAGGTTCCGATACCGTTCCGCGAAATCCATCCCATATCCAATAACAAACCGATTGGGGATGGTAAATCCCACGTAATCGGCATCGATCTTTTCCACGCGCCGCGACGGCTTGTCCAGCAGGGCAGCAATCTTCAGCGTCTTCGGCTGGTGCTGCTCGAACAGGCTGCACAAAAACCCCAGCGTCAGCCCGGTGTCCAGAATGTCTTCGACGATGATGACGTTCTTCCCTTCTATCGGCTGGTCCAGGTCCTTAATCAGCTTCACCGCCCCGCTGGTGCGCTGGCCCTTGCCATAGCTCGACACGGCCACAAAATCGAAGGTGTTGTCCACCGAGATGCTGCGCGCCAGGTCGGCCAGAAATATCGCCGCGCCCTTCAGCACACCCACCAGAACGATCTTCTCACCCGCATAATCGCGGTCGATCTGCCGCCCCATCTCCATCACCCGATGCCGGATCTGTTCGCGGCTGAACAGAACCTCCAAATCGGCGTTCACCGTTGTCGCGCTCACGGGTCTGATTATCTCTAATCGCACCCTGCCGACGCTATACTCGATTTATCTGAGTTTATGTATCCGTATATTCACATTGGCCGCTTCTCCATTGGCACATTCGGTATCCTCCTCTGGCTCGCAGCCGTTTGCGGCTGCTGGGTTCTCTACCGCAATTTCCGCCGCTGGCGCATCGATGCCGACGCCATCAGCATCGTTGCCGTCTCCACCGTAGCCGGCATCCTCGGCGCCAAGCTCTGGCACGTATTCGAAACTCCGCACCTTCTCTTCTCCCACCCCGCCGATCTCCTCTTCGACCGCGCCGGATTCGCCTGGTACGGCGGCCTCATCGCCGCCATCCTCGCCCTGCTCTGGCAGGCGCGCGTCTACAAGCTCGGCTCGCTCCGCATGCTCGACCTCGCAGCCCCGGCGGCCTCTGTCGGCTACGGCGTCGGCCGCATGGGCTGCCTCATCTCCGGCGACGGCGATTACGGCAAACCCACCAGCCTTCCCTGGGGCATGAGCTTCCCCAACGGCCTCGTTCCCACCACGCAGCATGTCCATCCCACGCCCATCTACGAGCTGCTCGGCGCGCTCTTCATCGCGTGGATTCTCTGGCGCCGCGGCAGCCCTGAAAACCCGCGCCCCCTCGGCCAGATCACCGGTGAATACCTCATGCTCAGCGGCGTCGCCCGCTTCCTCGTCGAATTCATCCGCATCAACCCCCGCATTCTCTGGGGATTGACGAACGCCCAGCTCGCTTCGCTCGGCGCCATCGTCTTCGGCCTCGGCCTGGTTCTCTACGCCCGCAGCCGCGCCGCGGCCCTCAGGACCGAGACCTCGACTCCAGTCCACACCACCTGACGACGGCGCTGCCGCCCGATCCGGCAGCGCATTGGCTCGCGTCAGCCTCGTCCGCCAAGGCCAGGACCAGGGATCCCGGGCTTGTCCGGCGCAGGCCATCGCTTTCCTGCGAATGCGCCATCGCCGGCTCAGGAATATTCACTCCTGCGCTGGACGAAGGCCACCCAATTGCACGTCCGCGTATCTCAATGAATCGAACGATTGGAAATGCGGCGAGCGTGGGCCCGCAGGATGTTGTGTACTCAAGTGGCATTACTAAAATGCGATTGTTCCCATATCGGTAACTCGCTAGAGTGTTACTAACGGGTGAGGCGCTGACGGATAACGATCCCACGCGGAAACGACCTCCTGGGTCGTTCGAGAGCAGTGGCCGCAGCGCCCGGAAGGATACCCTCCCCATGCTGTCCATGCGCTTTCTGCTCTGTGTTCTCCTGGCTGCCGCACCCAGTGTTGCGCTCGGTGGCGCCAGCCCCAGCCTGAAATCGACTGGCTCAACCGTGCAGCTCACCGCCATCCTGCATGAGAGCCTCGGCATCGCCTCGTCGCCGCGGGCGGCGGAGGTTTCTCTGGAGCCCTCGACGGCTCCCGCAGCCAGCGAGCCGCTGACGATCACCACCAGGTGGAACCTCGGGGAAAATCGCACACGGGCGCGCGTCAACGCATTTATGAGCGAGCCGGGCATGCGCAACGGCGACGGTGCCATCACCACCGCCGCGATCCTGTCGCGCGTTGCCGCCGGCGGTCATGGCATGCTCCGGCGCCTGGGAAGTGGGGCGATCGGGGGTCCGGCCAGCGACGTATTCCAGTACGATCCGCTGCAAATGGCCGCCTGCATCAACCCCTGGGGCGCCCGAACGGGCCCCGCGCAATCGAGTCTTGCCGGTGGCTCGCTTCTTCCCTCTCCAGGCAACCGCGGCGTCCTCATCGTGGTTGCCGAGGCGTTCTAGCTTCACGGACGAAATCCAGGCCGCAGGGTTGCCTTTCCTGACGCTCTACAGCGTTTTCAGATACGCCTTCGCCTTTTCCAGTTCGGGAAACAGCTGCTCCTCGTCCTGGAACGCCCGCGAATGCACGCACCGCCGCCCGTTCCGGTGTTTCACAGGATGCTTCAGGTGCAGCATCTCGTGGTACATCAGGTATTCGATCGCGAACCGCGGCGTCCCTTTCCGGTCGAACACACGGCTTACCATGATGGTGTTGTGCGCTGCATCGTAGTGCCCCAGCAGGCGTGTCGCCGTGTACTCGCTCCACGTCAGCTGCGGCCGCCCCATCAGCCCGTGAAAGAATCGCCCATTGAGCGACTCGAAAACTTCATCCAGATCGTAGTGCTCGCCGCGCGCCGGCCCGATCCGCTTGCGCCCGCGCATCTGCCGGATCCGCTCGCTCTGCCGCACCACCGCTTCGCTCGTCGTGAATCGCCGGTACTGCCGCGCCCGGCTCGCATCGATCGGCCTGCGGTACAACTTCGCCAGCAGGATATGCGCAATCGCCCGCAGCACCGGCTCCGGCGCCCCTTCCAGTAAATCGGAAAGGCTTGCCCGAATCTGCCCTTCGCGCAGCCGGATGGTCGTATTCAGGGATGTGAAACGCCGGAAGCGGACGTCAATGGGAGGAATAGGAGCCCGCGGCCGCAACGCGCGATACTCCTCGGCAAACAACTCGTTCAGCGCAGCACTCACTTCGATTTGAGACTCGCACAGCCAGAGTGCGGAAATCAATCGCCAACGGAGCCCCAATCCCTGAGCTCTGATCCCACCATTTACGATAGAAACATCCCACTCCCCTGGAGCAACTCTTGCAGGCCGCTGCGACCGAACACCTCATCACCCCCGCCCGCAACATCGAAGGCAGCCTTCGTCTGCCCGGTGACAAAAGCATCTCCCACCGTTACGCATTGCTGGGCGGCTTCGCCGCGGGAACCACGCGCCTCACGAATTTTTCCACCGGCGCCGACTGCGCTTCGAGCCTCGGCTGTGTCGCCGCCCTCGGCGCAGGCGTCACCCGCGACGGCGCCACCATCGAGATCGCCGGAACCGGCGGCCATTTCCAGCCGCCCGCTGCGCCCCTCGACTGCGGCAACTCCGGCTCCACCATGCGCATGCTCTCCGGCCTGCTGGCTGCGCAGGTTGCCGATCCGCCGGGCAGCTTCACTCTCATCGGCGACAGCTCCCTCAGCCGCCGCCCCATGGAACGCATCCGCAAGCCGCTCACTGCCATGGGCGCGCGCATCGAGCTCACCGACAGCCACGCCCCCATCGCGATTCACGGCGCTCCGCTCACCGGCATCGACTACACCACGCCCGTGCCCAGCGCGCAAGTGAAGACAGCCCTGCTCTTCGCCGGAGTCCAGGCCGAGGGCCGAACCCTGGTCCGCGAAGCCGTGCGCACCCGCGACCACGGCGAGCTGGCCCTCCGCGCCTTCGGCGCTACCATCGTCCGCTCTCTCGAATCGGTCTCCATCGCCGGCGGCCAATCCCTCACCGGCATCGAGGCGGAGGTTCCCGGCGATATCTCCTCCGCTGCGTTCTTCCTCTGCGCGGCCGCGCTCTTCCCCGGCTCCAATCTCATCTTTGACGCGCTTGGCCTCAACCCCACCCGCGCCACGCTGCTCGACGTGCTCACCGCCCTCGGCGCGCACATTGGCGTGCTCAACCTCGAAGAGAAGCACGGCGAGCTGGTCGGCACCGTCCAGGTAAACGCGCCGCCCCACGGCCTCACCGGAACCAGCATCGCCGGCGTGCTCTCCGCGCAGCTCATCGACGAGCTGCCCGTGCTGGCCGCCATCGGCCCGTATACGCAAAGCGGCATCCGTATCCGCGACGCTAAAGAGCTGCGCGTCAAGGAGTCCGACCGCATCGCCCTTGTCGCCGCTAACCTTCGCGCCATGGGCGCAGAAGTCGTCGAGTTCGAAGACGGTCTCGACGTCCCTGGCGGCCAGTCGCTGCACGGAGCCATCATCGACTCCGGCGGCGACCACCGCATCGCCATGGCCTTCTCCGTCGCCGCCCTCCGCGCCCAGGGAGACACCCTCATCCGGGGATCCGAATCGGCCGCCATCTCCTTCCCGGAGTTCTTCGATCTGCTGGAAGGAGTAGTCCAGCGCTAACTGTGCTCAGCGGCGCGCAGCTTTTTCACATCCAGCAGATCCTGGTCTCGCCCGCTGGCGAGCTTGTTTCGGATCAGATCGTCGCGAGAGAGGACTGCCACGCGAATTTCCCCGTCGATGAATCCTTCCACGCGGTTCTGCCAGGCTTCGTCAAATGTGACCCCGTCGATCTGCTGGAGGATATCCACCCTGCCGGGAGGCTGGCCAATCTGGAAACATGAGCCATCGCGAAAATCGGCAGGGGATAACCCGCCCACAGGCGCGCCGTATGCGGCCAGGGCCCGGTACACGGCCACGCTGTTCTCTTCGTCGCGCTGGATGAAAATGTCCAGGTCTTTCGTCGCCCGCGGTTCGGCGTGAACGCCGTAAGCATATCCGCCCACGACGAGGTACTTAACCCCGTGGGCCTGGAACGCGCGTAAGAGTTCTTTCAGATCCGCGGGCATCATGAGCCGGCTCTCCTCGGAATGCGGCAGCAAAACTGTACGCCGCTTCGCTGGCTTCCCACACAGCCGAAAAGCGATCTCCGACCGGCAGACTTTGCCAGTAGCGAAGAGTTTCCCGCTCCTGCTGGTCCGGATCGTCCACTCTGCGGATGCTTCTCTCCGGGTACATGTACGTCGCAGCCGCCTCAATCGGCCATGGGAGTGTGTTGCCCTCTCACTGCGATTATACTCGGAAGAGAGTGCCTAATCCTTCCATAAAACACGCAAAATGAGAAGGTTACACGCCTTGCTAGCTGCGTCGCAGCTTTTCTGAGCGCTGTACCCCGTTCCCTGCTCCTACGGCACCGCCTTCAGAATATCGTCCAGCCGGTCGGGCGTCCCCTCCACGCGCTCCAGATGCGGATAACGCAGCCCGCCGTGGTAATCGATGCTGACAGTCTTCACCTGGTCGCCCTCTTTCACCACGAACATAATCGGATCGCTGCTCTTCTCCGCGTTGACGATTGCGTCCTTCAGCTTCGGCGGCGCAAACGCGTCGCCATCCACCGCGACCAGCTGATCGCCGGGAACGAGACCGGCCTTGAACGCCGGGCTGTCCCACACCACGCTGCCCAGCATCCCCTCGCCCATCACGCTGATGCCGAGCGAGGTCGCAAAGCTCATCCCGAACCGCGACGCCATGGCATCCGCGCCGCCTCCATGCCGTTCCCACGCGGGCGGCGTGTCGTTGTAGACCAGCTTGTAGCCGCCCTGCGTAAACCCGCCCTCCGGCACCTCAGGATGCAGATCGTAAACCCGCGTGCGCAGGAAACTCGCCCAGTCGTAGGGCTGCACCTTGTTCAGCGCCGCAACGATGTCGTCGAAATCGTAGCCGCGCGTCACAAAGCTGCCGTTGTCGATCCCGTAGAACTCCTTCGCAAAATCGTCGAGCGACTTCTGCCCGTTGCTCAGCTCGCGGATCTTCGTGTCCGCGTCCAGCCAGATCAGCAGCCCCTCCATGTAGTAGTCTTCCGTCCGCTGCCAGCTCGTCCAGCTCATCGGCCGGCGCAGATCGATGGTCGGCTGGTTCGTCGTATCCACCAGCGGACGCCACTTCCGCCCCGGGTCCGTCTCGAAGTTCGCCGCAATCCCCGCCATCAGGTCGCGCGTCGCTTCCGGGCTGCGCATGCCCGACCGCGCCGTCAGCACGTAGCCCCAGTATTGCGTCAGTCCCTCGTACACCCACAGCAGATCGTCGCGCATGGGGACGTTGAAGTTGGGCGTCCACAGATCCGCCGGCCGCCGGAACTTCCCGTTCCACGAGTGCGTGTATTCGTGCGCCAGCAGATCCACTCCGCGCGTCTGGGCATTCCAGTCCGTAAAGTAGTTCGCCCGCGTCCCGTCCTCGCTCGACTGATGATGCTCGAGCCCCTGCCCGCCCACCACATCGCTCAGGAAAAACAGGAAGTCGTAGTGATTGTAGTGGTGCGACGCAAACAGCTTCTGCGCCTGGACGGCCAGATTCTTGTGAATCTGCAGTTCCTCCGGCGTCATCTCCAGGTCCTTCGCCTCGTCCGCGAAAACATCCAGATGTACCGGATTGTCCGGCCCCGTCGACAGATCGACGCGTTTGTAATATTCCCCCGCCACCAGCGGCGAATCCACCAGCGTGTTCAGCGTCGTGTCCTGAAAGTGGATCGTGTCGCCGTCCTGGCCCGCCGTCTCCAGCGCCGTCGCGTACTGCCAGCCATGCGGCAGCACCAGGCTCGGCGCGAAGCGAATGTCCCGCGAGAAATATCCGGCCGGATACAGAACCACCGTGTTCCATGCCAAATTCGCCAGCACGTTCGAAATCTCGATGCGCCCTTCCTGACGGTTGGTCGCCGAAAGATAATCGAAGTCCACATCGAGCGAAGTCACGCCCTGCGGCACGTTGATATGGAACGCGTACATGTTCACGCGATCGCGCACCCAGGGAATGCGCTGGCCATTCGCCGCCACGAACAGTCCCGCCAGCTTCTCAATCGCACCCGTCGGCGAGTGGTTGCCGGGGATCCACTCGGGATAAAGCAGCGTCAGTTCTCCCGCCTTCACCGGAATGGTCTCGTGCACCGTCGCAACCCGATCGGTGGTGTTCGTCAGATTGACCAGCAGCGAAATCGTTCCCGGATACGGAATGTCCGCGGGCGCCGCAATCGGCGGCGGCATCGGCACCGGCTCCGGTCCTGCCGAGGTCTGTGCGCCGGCAGAAAAACTAAGAGCGAAAGACGCAACTACGCACAGCAGCCAGCTACGACGCATGTCGAAAATCTCCGTGGAGAATCTTTGAACCTGGGGGGCCCGGGGTACGCCGACGATTCTACAGGACCGCTGCCCACCGTCGCCTTGCGCGCGAAGCCCAATAATCGCTTCCGGCCAGCACGCTTTTGGCTTTTTGCTTTTTGCTTTTTGCTCCCAGCTCCCAGCTCCCAGCCCCCGGCTACCGGCTCCCAGCTCCCGGCTCCCAGCTCCCAGCTCCCGGCTCCCAGCTCCCAGCTCCCAGCTACCGGCTCCCAACTCCCAGCTCCAAGCTCCCAGCTCCCGGCTGCACTTTGACCCCTCCGTGCAGCACCCTGCACCCTGAAACCTGTACCCTGTACCCGTGTCTCCCTCACGCCGCGCCTTTCTCAAATCCGGAGCAGCCGCTTCGCTCACCGCTGCCCTCCCCGCACCCGCACAGCAAAACAGGTCCGCCGCCGGCCAGGCCCGCATCCATCAGTCCGTCTGTCGCTGGTGCTACGCCGATACTTCTCTCAATGAGCTTTGCCAGTGGGCCGTCGGCCTCGGCCTCAAAGGCATCGATCTCCTCGACGTGCCCGATTACGAAGTTCCGCGCCGCTACGGCCTTCTCTGCACCATGGGTTACGCCGGAGGCGGCACCATCCCCGACGCCCTCAACCGCATCGAGAACCACGCAGCCATTGAAGCCGCCTTCCGCAAAAACATCCCCATCGCCGCCAAAGCGGGCGTCCCCAACGTCATCACCTTTTCCGGTTATCGCCGCGGCATGTCGGACGAGGAAGGCGCTCGCAACACCGTCATCGGCCTCAATCGCGTGAAGCAAATCGCCGAGGACAACGGCGTCACCATCTGTCTCGAGCTGCTCAACAGCAAGGTGAATCACCCTGACTACATGGCCGACCACACCGCCTGGGGCGCTCGCGTCATGCACGAGGTCAACTCACCCCGCGTCAGGCTGCTCTACGACATCTACCACATGCAGATCATGGAGGGAGACCTGATCGACACCATCTCTGCGAACATCGGCGTCATCGGCCACTTCCACACCGGCGGCGTACCCGGCCGCCACGAAATCGATGCCACGCAGGAGATTCAGTATGTCGCGGTGATGAAGGCCATCGCCGGCCTGCCCTTCTCCGATTACGTCGCCCACGAGTTTCTGCCCACCGGCGACCCGCTCACCAGCCTGCGCCAAGCAGTCCAAATCTGCGATGTCTAGTTACCCGCCAGATCCAGCTTCTTCTGGTTCTCTCGCTCGAAGAACCGCTCCATAAACTTCGTGTCGAACTGCCCGCGCTTGAACTCCTCGTCCCGGAAGATCCTTTGATGGAGCGGAATCGACGTGTGGATTCCCTCCACCACAAACATCTCCAGCGCCCGCCGCATCCGCGCCATCGCTTCCTCGCGGTCCCCGCCCCACGCAATCAGCTTCGCAATCAGCGAGTCGTAATACGGCGGCACCACACCCTCGGAATACTGCGCTGTGTCCACGCGAATCCCGTTCCCGCCCGGCACATTGAACGCCGTAATCTTCCCCGCCGACGGCGTGAACTTCTCCGGATGCTCGGCATTCACGCGGCACTCGATCGCATGCCCGCGCAGAGGAATCGTCTCCGGCACGATGCTGGACAGCTTCTCTCCCTGCGCGATGCGCAGCTGCGCCTTCACCAGATCGATCCCCGTGATCATCTCCGTTACCGGATGCTCCACCTGGATGCGCGTGTTCATCTCGATGAAGTACAGCTTCCCGTCCTCATCCATCAGGAACTCGATCGTCCCCGCGTTCTGGTACCCCACGCCCTCCAGGCACCGCTTCAGCGTCTTTGCAATTTCCTCGCGCAGCTTCGGCGTCACCATCAGCGAGGGCGCTTCCTCAATCAATTTCTGATGCCGCCTCTGAATCGAGCACTCGCGCTCCCCGATCGAAAGCGCCGTGCCATGCTCATCGGCCAGAATCTGAAATTCGATGTGCCGCGGCCGCTCGATGAATTTCTCCATATACAGCTCGCCGTTTCCGAACGCGTTGGCCGCCTCGCTCTGCGCCGCCTGAAACAGTCCCGGCAGCTCTTCTCCCGACCGCACCACGCGCATGCCGCGCCCACCACCCCCCGCCGAAGCCTTCAGAATCACCGGGTAGCCGACCGTCTTCGCCCACTCCAGCGCTTCTCCCTCGCTCTGGATCGTGCCGTCCGACCCCGGCAGAATCGGCACCCTTGCCTTCTTCATCGCCTGGCGAGCCTTCTCCTTTTCTCCCATCAGCCGCGTCACTTCCGGCGGCGGCCCAATGAACTTGATGTTCGACGCCCGGCACACCTCGGCGAAGTTCGCGTTCTCGCTCAGCAGCCCGTAACCCGGATGAATGGCATCCACATCGGCGATCTCCGCCGCGCTGATCACTGCGGGCACGTTCAAATAGCTTTCTGCTGAGCGCGGCGGCCCAATGCAGATAGCCTCGTCGGCAAAGCGCACGTGCAGCGAGTGCCGGTCCGCCTCGCTGTAAATAGCGACCGTGCGAATGCCCATTTCCTTGCAGGCACAGATGACACGCAGCGCGATTTCGCCGCGATTGGCGATGAGAACTTTACGCATAATGATCAGGGCCGCAGGGCAAAGAGCGATTGCCCGTATTCCACGGGCTGCCCATTCTGAACGAACCGCCTGACGATCTCGCCGGCGCCGTCGCTCTCGATCTCGTTCATCAGTTTCATGGCTTCCACAATGCACAACACCTGGCCCGGCTCGACCACGTCGCCGATCTTCACAAACGCCGGCGATCCCGGCGACGGCGACTCGTAGAACGTGCCCACGATCGGCGATTTCACAATGTGCAGGTTGGCTTCCTCGTCCGCTGCCGCCGGCGGCTGCGAAGGATGCGTCGCCGGTCCCGCATGCATCGCCGGCAACTCGCCGGGCACTGCGCCAGGAATATGCGCCACCCCGGCAGATGCTCCCGCCTGCGATGCCAGCAGGCGCGCCAGCCCGGCCATATCGGCGCCGCCCTCCTGGGCAAACTTGATGCGAACCTTCAGGTCCCCGCGCTCCAGATCGAACTCGCCGATCTTGTTGTCCTTCAGGAACTCGATCAGTTCCTTCAGCTCGTTCATGTCTTCCGCATTCATCGTTTGTCTCGCGCGGCTCCTATAACTCGATCCAACCTTTGGTCACCGGGGTCAGCACTTTCCCTCCGGTCTCCGTCACCGCAACCATATCTTCAATGCGAATTCCAAACTTCCCCGGCAGATATACTCCTGGCTCGATCGTGATCGTCATGCCCGGCTCCAGCCGCGTCTCCTGTCCCGCCGCTACCCGCGGCTGCTCGTGAATCTCCAGCCCCACTCCATGGCCGGTTGAATGGGTAAAGTATTTCGCCAGTCCGGCTCTGCGCAACACGCTGCGCGCCGCCTCATCCACTTCTCCGCAGGTCGCTCCGGGCTTCACTGCGTCGACCCCGGCCTCCTGTGCTGCCAGCACCGCGTCATAAGCCGATCGCTCTTCCCTGCCTGCCCTGCCAAGGTGCACGGTGCGCGTCATATCTGAGCAATAACCATTGAGCATAACACCGAAGTCGAGCGTCACGAACCCCTTGCGCGGCAGCTTCGCCTGCGTTGCCCGGCCGTGCGGAAGCGCCGATCGCGAGCCCGACGCCACGATAGTTTCAAACGACATTCCCTCCGCTCCCAAACCCCGCGCCAGAAACTCCAGCTGCGCCGCCACCGCCATTTCCGTCACGCCGCTCTCCATACGCGGCAGAATCTCTTCGAACAGCGAGCAGCCCAGCTGCGCCGCTTCCGCCATCAGCGCTAATTCCGTCGCGTCCTTCACCTGGCGCAGCGCAGAAATCAGCGGGCTCTCCAGCGCAGCAAAAAATCCTCGACGCCTGGGTCCGCTGATTGCCGACCGCATCGTCTCCAGGTCCGCCACCGTCGTATGCTCCGGATCGAACCACGCCCGCCCCGCCATGCTCTCCAGCAGCGCACTCGCTTCTTTCAGCGCCGACTTCTTCGCGATCGTCACCCGCGCCCCGCGCGTCTCTTCCCGCGCCTGGGCCGTATAGCGCCCATCGGTAAACAGCACCGCCTTCTTCGCCGTCACCGCCAGCGCCGCATTCGATCCCGTAAACCCGCACAGCCAGCGCACATCCGGCAAATGCGTGATCAGCAGCGCCTCCGCTCCCCGTGCCGCCATGGCCGCGCGCGCTGCCTTCCACCGCGACGGCTCCGAACTCTCTGGATTTCGCATCACGCCTGCTTTTTGCATCACGATTGATACTAACAATCCCCGCGCGAACAATCCCGCCCACGCCAGTACTATCGGCATCCGCCACGCCGTGCATGCGGCGAAAAATGCCCCGCCCGTGGACTATACTCGCAGTCGAACTCCCTTGAGGTGAACCATGAAAGCTTCCCGGACCCTTGTTCTGGGCTGTCTCGCCGCGCTATGCACCCTCTTCTCCGTTCCCGGCGCCGTCGCCCAAACCGCTGACACCATCCTTCCCGCAACGGACGCGGCGAAGATTCTTCCCGACGCGGTCTACTTCGCCGGCCGTTCCGCCACCACCCAGCTCCGCAACGCAACCGGCGTCCACTTTGCCGATGGCGCGTACACGCTGGCTGTTCTGGTCGACACCTCCGGGTACTCGAGCGCCATCCAGCAAAAATACCAGGCCTACCTCCTCACCGGGGCCAGACTCGATTTCGCAGGCCACCAGCTCTCCCCTGGAGCTTACGGCTTCGGTTTCGTCGCGAACCACTTCGTGGTGATGGATATCGGCAGCAACGACCTCTTGCGCGTCCCATCCACGCACGATGCCCAATTACAAAGCCCCAGGCCGCTGCAGATGGTCGCTGGCGCGGCCCCCGGCCAATACCGCCTGTGCTCCGGACGCGATTGTGTCGACTTCCACCGCGCCCGTTAACCGCTTCTGCAACCGGGGTATCGACTCGATTCCACCCTCCGCCTGCGCAGCCGGAGCGCATCGCCCCTTAAGCTGCCCGACTGCGCTTCGTGAGACAAATCGCTCTCTCCACCCATCTAACGAAGTGGGGGATCCGCCTTTTGTGCCGGCTCTCCCTGCCCTGGTCCGGACTTCGTCCGCCCGGACGCTACCGCGGGCGGCATAAGGACGGAGAGGAAATTGAATATATGGGAAGAGCATTTCTGTACTTGCCGGCGGTTTTGGCCGGACTCCTGGCCGCAGCCCCGATGGCTGTCGCCCAAAACGAAAATCAGGCACAGGGTCAGGCCGTTGTCACTGTCCTGCCGAAGAACGCCAGTCAGGCTGCGTCCGACGTTGCCGGCAGCAGCATGAGCGTCCAGCTCAACGGCAAACGCACGAATGCCATCAACTGGCAGCCGCTGCGCGGTACGCAGTCCGGTGTGGAGCTGATTCTCCTCATCGACGACGGCGCGCGTATAAGCCTCGGCCGCGAATGGGACGATATCACCCATTTCGTTCAAAGCCTGCCCCCCAACGTCAAATTCGCATTTGCTTACATGGAAAACGGACGCGCCGTCCTGCCCGGCCCACTGACCTCTGACCACGCCAAAGCCCTGCAGACCCTGCACCTCCCCATCGGCGAGCCGGGCTATGCCGCCAGTCCCTATTTTTGCCTCTCCAGCCTGGCGAAGAACTGGCCCTCCACGGATCCCACAGCTCGCCGTGAGGTGATGATGATTACCGATGGAGTCGACCAGTACGAGCGGCAATACGATCCCGAGGACCCCTACGTCCAGGCTGCCATCGACGACTCGGTGCGCGCCAGGCTCGTCGTGTACTCCATCTATTGGCTCAGCAACGGTCGCGCCGACCGCAGCGGGTATGAAAACAACGCCGGCCAGAATCTTCTTCTTCAGCTCGACGAGGCCACCGGCGGCAAGAGCTACTGGATCGGTACGGGCAATCCCGTATCGCTGCAGCCGTACTTCGACGACCTCAGCCGCCGTCTCAATAACCAGTACGAGCTCAGCTTCACTACCGCCCTCAAAGGCAAGCCTGAGGTGGAAAATCTGAAAGTGAAAACCACCGCTTCCAATGTGAAAGTGGACGCGCCCCAAAAAGTATGGGTCGCCCCGGCCGGTATCGCGCACGAATAGTCACGACTCTCCACGGGGCACTGTGCACTGAGCACTGTGCACTGAGCACTGTGCACTGAGCACTGAGCACTGTGCACTGAGCTGAGAGCTCAGCGTCCCGCCACCAGCTGATTCGCCGGCAGGCTCTCCACATCGTCGGACTCCGACCCGTCGTTCAGGCCGCCGTAACGCCGCTCTCTGCGCTGATAATCCTCGATCGCCTCCAGCATGTGAATGCCGCGGAAGTCCGGCCACAGCCGGTTCGTCACAAAAATCTCCGTGTACGCGATCTGCCACAGCAGAAAATTCGAAATCCGCATCTCCCCCGAAGTCCTGATCAGCAGATCCGGATCCGGCATGTGCGCCGTATACAGGTGGCGATGAATGTCCGTCTCGTCGATGTCGTCCAGGCGTCGCCCTTCGCGCTGCACCTCGGCGCACAACCCGCGAAAAGCGTCCGTCAGTTCCGACCGCCCGCCGTAATTCAGCGCCAGCGTCAGCGTCGTACCCGTGTTCCCCCGCGTCGCCTCAGCCGCCCAGGCCATCCGCTCGCGCACTTCCTCCGGCAGCTCCGCCGTCCGCCCAACGTATCGAATGCGCACGTTGTTGTCGTTCATGCGCTGCACGTTGTTGCTCAGGTAGGTCCGCAGCAGCCGCATCAAAAAGTTCACTTCCGCCCGCGGGCGCTTCAGATTGTTTTCCAGCGAGAACGCATACAGCGTCAGCCACGGCAGCCCGATGCGCGACGCGGTCTCCACCACGTACTGCACCGCTTCGGCCCCCTGCTGATGCCCCAGAAACCGCTTCAGGCTGCGCTTTCCGGCCCAGCGCCCGTTGCCGTCCATAATGATCGCCACGTGATGCGGCAGGCGCTCCGCATCGAGACGCCGGTACACTGCCGCCTCGTCGCCAGGCAACTCATGAACTCGGCTGGAATCCAGGGTCAACGGATCCTTTCGAGCCGCTCCCCTCACGGTCACGGAGCCGGCGCTCGGCGGGCACGGTCCTTATCGCATCGAGTCTGCCCGAGCGCCTCAGCACCTCGCGCCGCGAATGGAAGGACGACCACCCCATGCCGAATTATACAGACCGGCGCTCGTCTCCGAGACGGCCGCGTCGCGCCGCGCCCGTCGGATTCTTACAGCCCTGCAACACGCCCGTTACGCCGGCCGCCGCCGCCCGCATGCCAGCTCGCGCACCTGGTTCAGAAACATCGCGCGCTGGAACCCGTCCAGCTGATTCACCAGCGGCGCAATCTCTGCCAGAAACGGATCCGCCATCAGCGCCGCGGCTTCCCGCGCCCGCCGGCTGCGACCGTCGCGCAGCAGCTCGCAGATGTCCACTTCCAGCGCATTCGCCAGCCGCTCCAGCGAAGACAGCGTCGGCACCGCCTTGGCGTTTTCGATTTTCGAAATATAAGTGCGCGGCACCTGCATGCGCCCGGCCAGCTGCCTCTGGCTCAGGTTGCGTCCCTGCCGAACCGCGCGCACCGCTCGCGCCACGTCGATGCCTTCCGGCTCTTCGCTGGCCTGCGCTGCGGGTGGCACCAGCTGAGGCGCCAGTGGCTCGGGCTCATCGATTTCGAGGGGTTTGTGGCAACGCCTGCACAGGGAATTCGACGTGCGGAATTGCACCAGACTACAGTTGTCGCAACGTATTACCTCGCGAGCCTCAACGGTTGCTAAGGTGGTTGCCATAAATTGTACGGAACGCCAGAGCAAGCGATCCGGGCTGCATGGGATCGCGGTTCTTCGTCGCGCCCCTCGCAACCTTTGCATTACCTTGCCGGGAAGGTATCCTTCTTGTCAAGTGAAAACTGTGAGTCTTCCGCTAATTCCCAGGAAAACCCGAAAAAAACCAAAGGAGCTGTTTCTCCGATGTCTACCCCTTCTTCGCCCGCCAATTCTTCCTTCGGCCGCGAGCGCGCATGGGCCCTGCTTCAGGAGCACACCCAGTCGCCCAGCCTGCTGAAACACGCCCTCGCCGTCGAAAGTTGCGTCCGCGCCTGTGGCGAACGCGAAGCCGATGCGCTCGGCCTCGTTGGCGACGCCCGCGCCGCGCTCCTCGAGAAATACTCCGCCACCGCTCTGCTCCACGACTTCGACTACGAAAGGCATCCCTCGCTCGAGGAACACCCCTTCATCGGCATCGCCATCCTCACCCAGCAGGGCTGGCCGGAAGAGATTCGCACCGCCATCCTCGGCCACGCCGAATACTCCGGCGTGCCGCGCGAAACGCACCTCGCCAAAGCGCTCTTCGCCTGCGACGAGCTGGCCGGCTTCCTCACCGCCTGCTCGCTGGTCAAGCCGACCAAATCCATCCACGACGTCGAAGTTGCCGGCGTGAGAAAAAAGATGAAGGACAAGGCCTTCGCCCGCGGCGTCAACCGCGACGACATCGTCAAAGGCGCCGCCGAGCTCGGCGTCCTCCTCGATGACCACATCGCCTTCTGCATCGCCGCCATGCAGCGCAATGCCGAAGCCCTCGGCCTCAGGGGAACTGCCGAATAATCGCGGGCGACAGCCCGGTGTCCCGTCTCACAAGTTCGTTGAAGAGTGTGCCCTTGCTTTTGTATCAGGGCGCGACTTCGACGGCGATTGAAAACCCACAACTCGCTGATTCTCCAATTTGCTAAATTTTCTAAATTTGCCAGATTTGCAGGTTGGTAAGACAAATAAAGACAAATTCAAGCGCTGTCATCCTGAGGAGCAGAGCGACGAAGGATCCGCGGTTGCTTTTCTGCTGCGAGTTCGCCCCAGACTTCTGTATTGCCGGTGACAGGGCCCGAGCTAACATTGGTGGCGCCCCGGTGTAGAACCTGCCCCATAGTGCCTCCTTCCACGCTGTGGACAAGAATGCACCATCAAATGCGGGGACTAAACATCCAGAGATTCACGATTCCGCCAGAACCCCCAACTGCTGCAGCATGCCCAATTCATCCGAACTTCCCCAGCGCTCTGCCATTTTGCCGTCTTTGAATTTTGAGATTTGCATACCGCGGATCTTCATTGTTCTACCCGTCGGGGCGAATCCCATGAGTGAACCTCTTTGCGTCCCGGTTAAGGTGTAGGCGATTGCTATGGCGTCATCGTCTGCAACCATGGTGTCTAACGTCACACTCAAATCTGGAAATGCACTCCGCAATCGTGAGAAGAATGCACGATAGCCTTCCGGCCCTGCGACCTGGCCGCGTGCGGGATCGTGATCAATATTCTCGATAGACACGGTTTCCCTGAAGAGATCGAAGTTGCCCGTGTTCACCGCTTCAGCGAACTTCGCCAGGATCGCAAGATTGACTTCTTTGCTCATATCTCAGGCTCCTTAACGTGACCCGATTGAGTTCGGACCGCCCCGTCATCACAACAGAAGGGCACAGACGGAACAATTAGACGATGGTATCGACCATGCCTTCCTATTCGCGTGTCGCAATCGAGCGCACGATTTCAGTCGTGCCGTAAGCGCCTGAAAATACGCTGGGCTTAAGCCCCTGAGAGATGTCTTTCCAGCCTCTTCGATTCGTCGAACGACGTAAGGATCTTCAGAGACGGGACGTTAGTTGTAAGGCGGCGGCGCTGCCGGTTCCCTGGACAGCAGCTTTTCCGCGCACAGGTGCCTGGTTTCCTTTTTCAGGCGCGACGTGACGCTCCGAGCTGCGCCCAGGCTGCGCGAGCAGTGCACGCAGAAAATCTCGATGGCTGGCGCATGCACCGGGCTCCTGCTCCGGAAACTCTTTGGGAAATGAGGGAGGCTGTCCATGGGTATTCTCCAGGATCGCTGGACTGCTCACGAAAGCGACAGCTCGCAACCGGCGCGGCCGGTGCCCGGTCCGGGATTCGCAACTGTGCCCGCGGGGGCATTCCTTGTACTGATGGGCCGGCGATTCGGCGGGCGAAGGCTTCGCCAGGTCCGACGCTTACGTTCCGAAAAGCTCTTCGATAGAAGTCCGGAAGATCGATGAATCAACCCAGTAATATCTCAAAAGTACCGCGCTGGATGTGATCGCCGTCACGGGCAAACGCTCAACCTGACGCGTCTCTGTCCATTGCCGCGACACTTGCTCGGCTCCCGGCCCCGGAGAAGCCGCGGCCTGCGTCAAAGAAGCGGCAAAAGTCCCCCTCCCCGGCCCTGATCTTGCACCCCCGCTTCCACTCCGATAGAGTAGTCGGCGCGGTGCTCAACCTCCAGACCCTCAACGATATCCTCTTCACCCTTGAAGCCAGCCGGCGCGAACAGGCTGTGCTCGTGCGCGACCCCTCCGGCGCATGGCTTCCCATCTCCTCCGGCGAATTTTGCCGGCGCGTCCGCGCCGTCGCTGCCGCGCTGCACTCCTGGGGCATCCGCAAAGGCGACCGCGTTGCCATCCTCGCCGAAAATCGCTGGGAGTGGGCCGTCGCCGACTTTGCTTGCCTCGCCCTCGGCATCGTCGACGTCCCCCTCTACCCCACCCTCCTCGCCGATCAGATCGCCCCGCTGCTCGCCGACTCCGGCTCCCGCGTCCTCTTCCTCTCCACGCGCACCCAGCTCGACAAGATCGCCTCCATCCGCGCTGCCTTGCCGCTGGAGCGCGTCGTTATCATGGACGAGGAAAATGTGCCCAACGCCGTTACATTTTCCTCGCTCCTCGCCACGCCCGCCGGCTCTGACTTCGATCGGACCGCGCACCAGGTCCAGCCCGACGACCTCGCCACCCTCATCTACACCTCCGGCACCACCGGCGACCCCAAGGGTGTCATGCTCACCCAAGGCAACATCGCCTGCAACGTCAACTACTCCACCGCCGAATTCGGCTTCACCTCCGCCGACTCCTGCATCTCTTTCCTCCCGCTCTCGCACATCACTGCGCGCCATCTCGACTACGCCCTCTACGCGCAGAACGTCACCATTGCCTACTGCCCCGCCTTCGACCAGCTCCCGCAAACCATGCAGCAGATCCGTCCTACCATCATCGTCGCCGTCCCGCGCGTCTATGAGAAGGTGCGCCAGGTCGCGGAGCAGAAATCCTCCGAGTCCGGATTCAAGCGCCGCCTCTTCGCCTGGGCCCTCGGCACGGGCCGGAAGCACATCGAAACCGTGGCCGCCGGCCGTCAGCCCGCTTCGCCGGCCTGGAAGCTCGCCGACGCCCTGGTCTACAAAAAACTCCGCGCCGGATTCGGCGGCCGCGTCCGCTACTTCATCGCCGGCGGCGCGCCCCTCGGCCTCGACACCGCGCACTGGTTTGCCTCTGCCGGCATCCGCATTCTCGAAGGCTACGGCCTCACCGAAACCTCGCCCGTCCTCGCCATCAACACTCCCAACGCCAACCGCATGGGCTCCGTCGGCAGACCGCTGCCCAACCTCGAGTGCCGCATCGCCGAAGATGGCGAACTCCTCGTCCGCGGCCCCAACATCTTCCCCGGCTACTGGAAGGGCCGAGGTGACGCCGAAGTTTTCGACGCCGAAGGCTGGTTCCGCACCGGCGACATCGGCCACATCGACCAGGACGGCTTCCTTTTCATCACCGACCGCAAAAAAGAGCTGCTCAAAACCTCCGGCGGCAAATTCATTGCCCCCCAGCCCATCGAGAACAAGCTCAAAGCGCACTTTCTGGTCGCGAACGCCGCCCTCGTCGGCGACCGCCATAAATTTGCCTCCGCCCTCATAGCGCCGAATTTCGCCGCGCTCGAGCCATGGGCCAGAGAACAGGGCATCGTCGCTTCCTCGCGGTTCGATCTGGTCACCCATCCCCAGGTCCGAGCGGAATATCAGGCGCAGATTGACAGAATCAACGCCACCCTCGCCAACTTCGAAACCATCAAGCGCTTTCGCATTGTTCACGAAGAATGGACCATCGACTCCGGCGAACTAACCCCCAGCATGAAGCTCCGCCGCCGCATCATCGCGCAGAAATACGCCATCGAAATCGCCGAGTTCTACGCCGACGAATCCATCTCCAAACGCTGATCGGCTGCCCCCCGCAACCTGCACCTTGTACCCTGTACCCTGTACCCTTGATCCGGAGGAAGTCCTTGCCCGAAATACCCCCTTTTCCCCTCACGCTCGATGGCTCCAGCCTGCTCCACCAGATGTTCCGCTTCGACTGGGCAGCCTGGCGCCGGCTCGATCCCTCCGCCCGCGACCGCGCCATCGCCGAAGCGGCCGCTCTGCTCGAGCCCATGGAGCGCGGCTCTGCAGGCGAGCGCCCCAGTCAGTCCGCCGTCTTCGCCCAACTCGGCCACAAGGGCGACCTCATGTTCGTCCACTTCCGCGACTCCATCGACCAGCTCGCCGCCGTCCAGCGCAGCCTGGCCCGCACGGAATTCGGCAGCTTTCTTGAGCCCACGCATTCCTATCTCTCCATCGTCGAGCTCGGCCTCTACGAGTCCTCCGTCAAGACCTATCCGGTTCTCGCCAAAGAGGGCGTCGCGCCGTTCAGCGACGACTGGGACAAGCGCATCCAGGAAGTCGTCGACCGCTCCGCCGCCGCCATGGCTTCGCGCCTCTTTCCGGCCATCCCCGAGACCAAATACCTCTGCTTTTATCCCATGGACAAGCGCCGCGGCGAGCACGTCAACTGGTACACCGCGCCCATGCAGCTGCGCGCCCGCATGATGCACGAACACGGCCTCATCGGCCGCCGCTTCGCCGGCACGGTGAAGCAAATCATCTCCGGCTCCATCGGCCTCGACGACTGGGAGTGGGGCGTCGATCTCTTCTCCGATGATCCCGGCGTCTTCAAGCGCCTCATCTACGAAATGCGCTTCGACGAAGCCAGCGCCCTCTACGGCCTCTTCGGCGCCTTCTATGTCGGCGTGCGCCTCCCTGTCAGCCAGCTCGGCTCCTGGCTCTCTCTGGAGCAGCCATGATCGCCGCGCTACCCGCTTCGAGCTACACGCTCCCGGCTCCCAGCTCCCAGCTCCCAGCTCCCAGCTCCCAGCTCCCGGCCTCTCGCCGTCGGCTCCCAGCTCCCAGCTCCCAGCTCCTGGCCCCCAGCTCCCAGCTCCCAGCCTCTCGCCGTTGGCTCCCGGCTCCCAGCTCCCAGCTCCCGGCTTCTCGCCGTTGGCTCCCGGCTCCCAGCTCCCAGCTCCCAGCCTTATGAAGATCTTCGTCACCGGCGCTACCGGATTCGTCGGCTCTCACGTCGCCCGCGAGCTCGCCACGCGCGGCGCCGACCTCCGCCTCCTCGTCCGTCCCACCAGCAATCTCGCCAATCTCGAAGGCCTGCCGGCCGAAACGGCCGTCGGCGATCTCCTCAATCCCGAATCCCTCCGCTCCGCCGTTCGCGGTTGCGACGTGGTGATGCACGTCGCTGCCGATTACCGCCTCTGGGTCCGCGACCCCGACACCATGTACCGCATCAACGTCGAAGGCACGCGCGCCCTGCTGCGCATCGCCCGTGAAGAATCCGTCCCCCGCTGCGTCTACACCTCCTCGGTCGCCACCATGAGCTTCAAAGCCGACGGCACCATCGTCGACGAGGCCACCCCCGTTTCCCTCGCCGACATGGTCGGACCCTACAAGCGCTCCAAATTCCTCGCCGAACAGGTCGCGATTGAGGCCGCCCGCTCCGGCCAGTCCGTCCTCATCCTCAACCCCACCACCCCCATCGGATCCGGCGACCTCAAGCCCACCCCTACCGGCCGCATTGTCGTCGATTTTCTGAACCGGAAATTCCCCGCCTACGTCGATACCGGACTCAACCTCGTCGACGTCCGCGAAGTGGCCCGCACCCACGCCGACGGCGTCTCGCCCAGCCTCGGCCGCCCCGGCGAACGCTACATCCTTGGCGGCGAAAATCTCACCCTCAAGCAGATCCTCGACAAGATGTCCGCCATCACCGGCCTGCCCTCGCCCACCATGAAGGTTCCGCACTCCGTCGCCATGGTGTTCGCCTTCTTCGACGAAACCATCACCGGCAAAATCCGCGGCAAAGAGCCTCGCGCCACCGTCGAGGCCGTCCGCATGGGCAAAAAAATGATGTTCGCCTCTTCTGCCAAAGCCGAACGCGAACTCGGCTTTCGCAACGTCCCCGTCTACCAGGCCCTGCGCTGCGCCATCGACTGGTTCCGCGACCACGGCTACGCGCCGAAGGCGAGCGCGAGTCGCGAATAGCAAGACGAGGTTTCGGCAGCATCGACAGCGCGTGCCGTTGCACAGCACCGAACACTCGTGCTGAGAAAAAATGCTGGAATGACCGAGAAGGTACAAGCAGGAAGCGTCCCATCGTGCCTCCTTGGCGGAGGCCTCAACCTTATCTAAACCACGTGTCCAGTTCCGGCAGGGTGCCCTGCAAACATGACTTTCTTTATGAGAAATTGGAGCTGATTCTGCGAAAAACCGTCCTTACCGCATTGCTCAATGACCGCTTCGGAAGTTCATTCGAGAGTGAGGCGTCGGTGGGCGCGGAGTGGGGGAGATAGCCCCTAGCTCTATGCGTTGTTTTCCACCCAAACGGCTTTCCCTTCCCACAGCCTCACTTCCGCCAGACCCCGCTGCCGCCTGAGGTAGCCTTCCCGCTCCCGCTCCTCTTTCGCGCGCAGCTCCAGCCGGTCAAGATGCTCGCGCAGCGCATCGCGCGTCAGCGCGGAACGGCTGCGCTTCGTTCGGCGCGCCGCCCGATCCGCCGCATGGAGAAGCTCCTTATCGAGAACGATCCGGACGATGGCCCTATTGCGTCTGCTTCCAAATCACCTCCCGCCTGCCGCGATCCCAGAGCGCCCCGCGGCCAGGTTCACCCCACAGCAAGAAGCGAACTCTCTTCATGCCCGCGGGTCAAACTACTTCCTCCGCTGTTTCGGCCCGAAGTACCGCATATGAGCCCGTTCTGGAACTTCAGTTCCTCCTGCACCCCTGTCCTCACGCTCACTCTTCAGCGCGTGGGAGAAGCCTCCCCCGCCAATGCCCTAAAGTAGTTGCAGATGCATTCCATCGCCCTCATCGCCGCCCTCCCCTCCGAACTGAAGCCCCTCGTCCGCGGCTGGGAGAGGCGCGGCAACATCTTCCACGGCCGCATCGGCAGCACGGAAGCCGTCGCCGCCTGCGCCGGCATGGGCCCTGCGGCTGCTACCCGCGCCTGCGAGGGTGTGCTCGCATACGGTCGCGCAAACCACCCCATCACCGCCTTCGTCTCCATCGGCTACGCCGGCTCGCTCTCCTGCGGACTCCAGACAGGCAGCGCGTACGCGGTCCGCGAAGTCATCGACGCCGCTTCCGGCGAGCGCTTCCTCACCGACGCTCTCCCGTCTCCGGACCAGCCCAAAGGCCAGCGCCTCATTACCCTCGACTCCGTCGCCGGCCCCGACGCAAAGCGCCAGCTCGCCTTGCAATACCAGGCGGTCATGGTCGACATGGAAGCCGCTGCCGTCGCCCGTTTCGCCCGCTCCCGCAACCTCGGCTTTTACTGCTGCAAAGCCATCACCGACGGGCCCAGCGACAAGCTCCCCGATTTCAACCGCTTCACCGGCGCCGACGGGCAGCTCCGCCTGCCCGCGCTGGTCGCCTGGGCCGCGGTGCATCCCGGTGCCTGGAGGGCGTTGCGCCAGCTCGCGCGCAACAGTAACCTCGCCGCGCAACAACTGGCGTTTTTTGTTCCCCGCTGCCTCGCGGATTGGCAGTAAATTAGTTTCGGAGTTTTCATGGCAACCCTTACCAGCAACGCCGCGCAGCAACAAGCCCCGCACTCCGGCCTGGCCATCATCCCCGCCACCATGCGCGCCGCCGTCTATCGCGGCGTCAACGACGTCCGCGTCGAAACCGTCCCCGTTCCGCAAATCGGCCCCGGCGAAGTCCTCCTGCGCGTTCATGCCTGCGGCGTCTGCGGTACCGACCTCAAGAAAATCCACACCGGCTCCCACTCCGCACCCCGCATCTTCGGCCACGAAATCGCCGGCGTCATCGCCGCCATCGGCGACGGCGTCGAAAACTTCTCCATCGGCGACCGCGTCATCGTCTACCACCACACCCCCTGCGGCCACTGCTATTACTGCCGCAAAAAAACCTTCGCCCAGTGCGATGCCTACAAGCGCGTCGGCTGCACCGCCGGCTTCGAGCCCTCCGGCGGCGGCTTCGCTCAGTACGTCCGCGTGATGGACTGGATCGTCCGCCGCGGCCTCATCAAAATCCCCGATCGCGTCCCCTTCGACCAGGCCGCCTTCGTCGAGCCCGTCAACACCGTCCTCAAAGGCGTGCGCCGCCTCGACCTTGCTCCCGACGAAACCATCCTCGTCATCGGCCAGGGACCCATCGGCATCCTGCTCGCCGCCCTTGCCGCCCGCACCGGCGCCAAAGTCCTCACCTCCGACCTTTATCCCGAGCGCCACGCCCTCGCCGCCGCTTACGGTCTCGACCATCCCATCGACGCCAGCCGTGACGATGTGGTCGCTGCCGCCCACGCCGCCAGCGATGGCCGTGGCGCCGACGCCGTCATCCTCGCCGTCGGCGGCAACAGCCTCATCCCCACCGCCATCGACGCCGCGCGTCCCGGAGGCCGCGTGCTCTTCTTCGCCCAGACCCAGCATGGCGCCGCCACCTTCGACCCCGCTGTCGTCTGCATGGATGAAAAGACCCTGCTCGGCTCCTACAGCTCCTCCTTCGAGATTGAGCCCGACGTGGAAGCCCTCGTTTTCGACGGCTATTCCAGCGGTTTCGACCTCACCCGCCTCATCTCCCACCGCTTCCCGCTCGAAGACGCCGTCGAAGCCATCCGCGTCGCCTCCAACCCGACCGCCGCGTCGATGAAAATTTTCATCCATCCGTGAAGCCCGCAGCTTTGAGACAATGGTAAGGATGGCAGCGCATATGACAGCCGCCGTGCTCCACGGGCGCGAAGATCTGCGTATTGAGCAGGTTCCCATGCCAAAAGCCGGCCGCGGAGAAATCGTCGTCCGCGTTCACGCCGCGCTCACTTGCGGGACTGACCTCAAGGTCTATCGCCGCGGTTACCACGCCCGCATGCTCAAGCCGCCCATCCCCTTCGGCCACGAGCTGGCCGGCACCGTCCACGAGATCGGCAAGGGCGTCACCGCCTTCCGTCCCGGCGACCGCGTCGTGGCTCTTAACTCCGCTCCCTGCGGCGAGTGCTACTACTGCCGCCACGATCAGGAAAACCTCTGCGACAACCTCCTCTTCAATAACGGAGCCTACGCCCAGTACCTCCTCATCCCCGCTCGCATCGTTTCCAAAAACACCCTCCGCATTCCCACCGGCATTCCTTTCGAACACGCAGCTCTCACCGAAGCGCTCGCCTGCGTCGTCCGCGGCCTCGACGAATGCCAGCCCCATTCCGTCGACACCGTCGCCGTCATCGGCGCCGGCCCCATCGGCCTCATGTTCATGCACGTCGCCCAGCTTGCCGGGCTCCGCGTTATCGCCGTCGTCAAGCGCGACGAGCAGGTTGCCGCCGCCCGCACCTTCGGCGCTTCTGAAGTCGTCCAGATCGCCGCCGTCCCCGATCCCATCGCCGCTGTGCGCGCCCTCACGCCGCAGCGCCGCGGTCCCGACCTCGTCATTGAAGCCGTCGCCACCCCCCTCGCCTGGCAGTGGGCCGTGGACATGGTCCGCAAAGGCGGCACCGTCAACTTCTTCGGCGGATGTGCCGCCGGAACCAAAGTCGAGCTCGACACCAATCGCCTCCACTACAACAACATCACCCTCCGCGCCAGCTTCCATCACACCCCGGAAGCCGCCCGCAAAGCCTTCGACCTCATCGTCAGCGGCAAATTCCGCTGCAGCGACACCATCACCAGCCACGCTCCCCTTTCCGATCTCAACCGGGTCTTTCGCCAGCTCATGAACCGCGCCGGCGACATCAAGACGGCTATCATCCCGTAAGCAAAGGCTCAGAAACACGAATTCTGCAGATACCTAAGATCGGGAGAGCAGCCCGCAGAAACCTAAGATCGGGAGAGCACCCCGCAGAAAGCCAGGCCCCTGACCCTGCCGCCGCCAAACCCCGGCTTCCCCCGGCCAGGTTCACCCCACAGCAAGAAGCAAACGCCTTGCCCCCGCGATAGTCCATCATCCGAGTTCGGATTCCCGCACCAGAGTACCGCCAGGCCATCCCAAAGGAGGCGAACCGGCCTTCCTTCAGGCCGCCTTTGTGGACGGGAAGCTTCAACTTTGCCGATGTAGGCTTTTCGCCTCCTCCGATAGAATTTCCCCCGGACTTCCCTTATGTCGCTGGCCGATCTGAACCAAAAAGAGCGCGGCGTCGTCAGCGAATGCCTCAGGGCTGCGCTTGAGGGACCCTTTTTCCCCGATTGGGAGTTCTCGACCCTCTTCGGATTGACCCGGGACGAGGTGCGCCGGGTCTTGTCGTCATGGCCTCACCCTGACGAGGATGACGAGAACGTCGTAAGGGCTATCGACAACTCGATGAACAACCTGCTGCGCTATCCTCACCGATCGGACAGAAAGACATGGTTCGATTTCATTTCTGTCGATCCCTCGGAACTCGCAGAAATCCTCGCCAAATGGAAACGCAAATCGCCGCATGACCCCTATACCGGCCGCACCTGGCTCGAGAACTCCATGCAGCGCTTTACCCTTCTCCAGCCCACGCCCGCCATCGCCACATCCGCTAACAGGAAAGCCAAATTAAAATAGACTGGAGCGCCTGAGGATCCTCATTCCAGCCACAATGCCCCTTGATGCAGCACAGCACGATCTGATCGAAAAGGGATGGTCCGCTCTTCCTCGCGACTATCGCATTCCCGATCGGGCGCCCACGCTCGAAGAAGCTCTCGCCTGGTGCCGCCGCCTTGCCGAAACCCACTACGAGAACTTCCACGTTGCCTCCTGGTTTCTGCCCAGGCGCTTCCGCCCGCACTTCCACGCCATCTACGCCTACTGCCGCGTCTCCGACGACCTCGGCGACGAAGTCGGCGACCACGACGCGGCGCTCGCCATGCTCGATCTCTGGGGCCAGGAGCTGGACGCCTGCTACCGCGGCGAAGCCCGCCATCCCGTCTTTGTCGCCCTCGCTCCGACCATCCGCGCCTGCGGCATCCCCAAAGAGCCCTTTGCCGACCTGCTCGTTGCCTTCCGTCAGGACCAGACCGTCACCCGCTTCCCCACCATGCAGGAGGTCCTCGGCTACTGCCGCTACTCCGCCAACCCCGTCGGCCGCCTCGTGCTCTGCGCCTGCGGCTACCGCGATGCCGAGCGCTTCGCCCTCTCCGACCGAACCTGCTCCGCTCTGCAGCTCGCCAATTTCTGGCAGGATATCCGCGTCGATTACGCCAAAGACCGCGTCTACATCCCCCAGGACGATATGGCCCGCTGCGGCGTCACTGAAACCGACATCGCCACGGGCCGCTTCACCCCGCAGTTTCGCGAGCTCATGCGCTTCGAAGTCGATTACGCGAGAAAGATGTTCCACGCCGGACTGCCGCTGGTTCGCATGGTCGACTCCGAGCTGGCCCTCGACCTCGATCTCTTCTCCCAGGGCGGCCTCGAGATCCTGCGCGCCATCGAGCGCCAGGACTACAACGTCCTCCGCGCTCGCCCTGCCATCTCCAAACCCCGCAAGGCGGCTCTGCTTCTCCGCGCCCTCACCCGCCGGCTCTTCACCAGGAGCGCCGCTTGAGCCCATCGCCCGCCGCTGCTCCCTGTCCTCATAATTCGGACCCAGTCGTCTCCGCGGCCTACCAGTCCTGTATCGCCATCGCCCGCCGCGAGGCCAGAAACTTCTATTACGCTTTCCTCGCCCTGCCGCGCCCCAAACGCGAAGCCATCTGCGCCGTCTACGCCTTCATGCGCCACGCCGACGATATCTCCGACGACGACACGCGCACCCGCGACCAGCGCCGCGCCGACCTCGCCGCCTGGCTCGAGGCCTGGCATCGCGCCGCAAACGGCGAGCCCACAGCGGATCCCGTCTTCATCGCCCTCGCCGATGCCCGCGTCCGCTTCAACATCCCCCTCGATCTCCTCGACCAGCTCGTTCACGGCACCGCCATGGACCTCGACCCCGTTATCGCCGACAAACCCGATCGTGGCGAAGCCGGCGAAGCCCGTCCCTGGGTCACCTATGCCACCTTCGAGGCGCTCCGCCGCTACTGCTACTACGTCGCCTCCGTCGTCGGCCTCGTCTGCATCCGCATCTTCGGCTACACCGATCCCCGCGCCGAACAGCTCGCCGAAGACACCGGCATCGCCTTCCAGCTCACCAACATCCTCCGCGACGTCCGCGAGGATGCCGAGCGCGGCCGCCTCTATTTGCCCCTCGAGGACCTTTACCGCTTCAGGGTTCGCGTCGAAGAGCTCGCTGCGCTCTCCCACTCGAGGCAGCTCACACTCAACCAGCGCAGCCTGCTCGAAAGCGTCGCAAAACGTGCCGAAGACTATTACAAATCCGGCCTGGAACTGCTCACCCTGATCGACGCCGACGCCCGCCCCGCCCTCTGGGTCCTCATCGCCATCTACCACGACCTCCTCCGCCGCATCGAAGCCCGCAACTTCGATGTCTTCTCCGAGCGCGTCTCCGTCCCTGTCGCCGCGCGCATCGCCATCCTGCTGCGCGGCCTCGTGCAGGTTTTCTTCAATCGCCTGCTGAGGCGCCGGTGACCCTCATGCCCGGTGCGAAATCCGTCACCGTCATCGGCGGCGGCCTCGCCGGCATCTCCGCTGCCTGCGCGCTCGCCGATGCCGGCTGCCGCGTGCAGCTCCTCGAGCGCCGCCCCTACCTCGGCGGACGCGCCTCCTCCTACGAACATCCCGGCACCGGCGAAGTCATCGACAACTGCCAGCACGTTCTCATCGGCTGCTGCACCGCTCTCATCGACCTCTACCGCCGCCTCGACGCCACGGACAGCATTCGCTGGTACGACCGCTTCACCTTCCTCGCTCCCGGGACCAAACCCACCGTGATCGCCCCTGGCTCCCTGCCCGCGCCCTTCCATTCTTCGCTGTCGTTCCTCCGTGCACCCGCCTTCTCCATCGCCGACAAGCTCGCCATCGCCAGCGGCCTCAGCATGTTCCTGCGCGGCCTTCCCCCGGACACGCCGGAGGACTTCGCTCACTGGCTGCGCCGCCACGGCCAGACCCGGCGCGCCATCGACCGCTTCTGGAAGCCCGTTCTCGTCAGCGCTCTCAATGAAGATCTCGATCGCATCTCCGTCCATTACGCCGCCAAAGTTTTCCGCGAATCCTTCCTGCTCTCTCCGCAGGCCGGACGCATGGGCATCCCCGCCGTCCCGCTCAGCCAGCTCTACGGCCGCGCCATCGACTACCTCCGCGCCCGCAACAGCGAGGTTTGTCTCCGCACCAGCATCACCGGCATCGCTCCCACCGGCAGCGGCTGGCTCGTCAGCTCGTCCGACCGCAGCTTTACCTCCGACGCCGTAATCCTCGCGCTCTCCTTTGAAGCTATGGCCGCCCTGCTCCCCGCCATGCCGCACAACGCAGCCAGCGAAGAGCTCGCCGCCCACCTTGCCCAGTTCGAGCACTCTCCCATCACCGGCATCCATCTCTGGTTCGACCGCGAGATCACCACCCTCGATCACGCCGTCCTGCTCGACACCACCATCCAGTGGATGTTTAACAAGTCGCGCCTTCAGCCCGCCCATCGCGGTTCCGAGGCCAGCTACCTCGAGCTGGTCGTCAGCGCGTCCAAATCCCTCGTCTCCGTCTCCCGCCAGCAGATCGTCGACCTCGCCATGCGGGAACTGACCTGGTTCTTCCCCGCCGTAGCCTCCGCAAGCCTGCTCAAATCCGCCGTGGTCAAAGAAGTCCGGGCCACGTATTCCATCCGGCCCGAACTGGACCGCATCCGCCCCTCGCCCGCCAGCCCCTGGCCAGGCATCTTTCTTGCCGGCGACTGGACGGCCACCGGTTGGCCCGCCACCATGGAAGGCGCCGCCCGCAGCGGCTACGATGCTGCCGAAGCCCTCAGCCGCTCCCTCGGCGACCCCCGGCATTTCACCATTCCCGAACTGCCACCGACAGGCCTGATGCGTTTATTTTCAGCCAGTTAGCGTGCACCAGCCCTCGCAAAACCAACCCCTGCTCCATCTTTGGTTCCACATTTTAGTTTTGGTTACCATTAAAAACTTGACCTCATAGGGTCAAAATTTGCGATTATGGTGTCGCCGGCCCCACGATGAAGAAAACCTGACAAAGGATTCAGGTTTCTATATCAATGGGAGCTGGTTATGGGGTATCTGAACATGCACGAACTTCTGGCACGCGTTTCCGAGGTCAGCAGTTACCTGCCAGCCGTGCTGATCACACTGGGTGTGGCCATCCTCGTCGGATGCGCCATCGGCTGCGTCTGCTCGCCCTGTGAAGAGAAGGACGACCTGTTCCACCGCGAAGTCTATTAGCGTCCTGTCTCGCAAGTTCGTTGAGTGTCCTGTCTCACAAGTTCGTTGAAGAATATTTCCTTGCTCTTGTATCAGGGCACGACTTCAGCGGGGTCCCCGGCGAGCTTGCTCGCTGGGGTGCGAGTCGTGCCGTAAGCGCCTGAAAATGCGTTGGGCTTTAGCCGTCTGTTACGCCAAAGTGCGTAACGCCGTTCGGCGTAACCGCTCATGCCGTCTTCGCGCGAATCCACACCGGGAAGAGCGGGTCCACGAAAAAGGTGCGGTCCTCATAGCGATCCAGGATGTCTTTTGCGTCCAGCGACCGCAACGCTCTCTGCACCGTCGACGCCGGCCCCAGGCGGAATTCGCTCCGCACTGTCTGCGCGTAAATATCGGAGGGTCCTCGCTCCGCGACTGCCTGCAGTGCCGCCCTCTGCCCCACGGTCAGCTGTTCCCAGAGAAGCTCGTAATAGGTGGATTGCGCGGCAACCAGACGGTCGATCACGGACTGGACATCCGCGTTCGTCAGCTCCCGCTTGTCCTTCAGCTCTGCATAATCCCAAAGCTCGTGCGCAATGCGCTGCACGTCGTACGGAATCAGATCCGCTGCCGCCAGCAGCGCCTCCATCGCCGTCTCCTCCAGGCGCCTTCCTCGTTGTCCGAATTGCCGGCTGATGTACGCCTTCCAGTCCCCGGCCGCGATCTTCCCGAGAAACATTTGCGGGCCCGCTTTGTGGAACGGGCGCCGCGCCGACAGCATCTCCCTCACCAGCGAGGGCTGCGATCCGGCGAAAACATAGCCCACTTCCCGTTGCTCCTGCACCTCGTTCCGAATCGCGCTCTCCACCGTTCCGCTGTCGAACTCCGAGATCTGCTGGAACTCGTCCAGACAGATGGCCATGCGAAAACCTGCGTTCCTGGTCAGTTCCCCCGGCATGGCAAAAATCTCGGGCGCAATCGGTACCGGATCGAACCCCGCGCCGCGGCCCAGCGACACGCTCACCTCGCCGGTCGTCATGTTGTAGTTGATGTCAGGCTTGACGTTCCGCCCGAATCGCGCCACCCAGTCCTTCACGCGGTCCCAGGGGCCGGCCGCCCGCAGCACCTTCTCGGCAAATTTCTCCAGAAACTGTGTGTAGCTGGAATAACTGCTCACCGTCAGGCTGACGGTGCGAATATGCTTTTTTCTCAGCTTCAGCAGGGCCAGGGCCACCAGCGAGCTCTTCCCAAAGCGGCGCGGAGACAGCAGGAACACCTTCTGCCCGTCCGCCAGGTCGCGCACCAGGTCCCGCAGCTCGCTTGTCCGGTTGACGAAATACGGCTCGTCGATCACTTCGCCGAAAATGAACGGGTTTTCCGGGTTCGCCACGATTCGTGCCCCTGATTACGCATTTTAGCGTAACGCATTTTCGCGTAATCGCAGACCCGCTCCCCGCTCCACTCAGCCCAGCGCCGTCGCAATCTCCTCGCCGTCCGGCGAACCCAGGCCGGTACAAGGGTCCCAGCCCGGCCCCGCCGAATAGGCCCCGTTGTTTCCCTGCGTAATGTCGTGAAAATCTCCCGGATCCGTGTACAGCGTCGGGTTCACGAACCCCACCGCCGACCCCTTCTGCTGGTTGATCAGCGCAATCAGCGCAGCCCACAGCGGAGCCACCGCGCTCGTCCCGCCCACCACTTCCTGATCGCCGTCCACCAGGATGTTGTAGCCGCTCTCCGGCGCCGCGTCCCCCGCCACGTCCGGCACGCCGCGCATGGTTCCGGTGAAACCCTCCACCCCCGTCTGCCATGTCGGAGCCGCAAACACCGTGCTGAATCCGCCGCCGCTCGCCCCGCCCTGGCTTCCGTCGTTCCACACCGTCTCGCTCTCGATCGTCGTGCCCGACGCGATCAGCTCCGTCCCGCCGCACGCCAGCACGTGCGGGCTCGACGCCGGAAAATCCACGTGATTCTGCCCGTCGCTCACCCCGTCCGACGACCCGTTATCGCCCGAAGCCACCGTAATCGTCACCCCCAGCGCCCCCGCCGACTGGCACGCATCGTCCAGCGCCGTTATCGACGACTGCGCCCACGTCGACTCCGGCCCTCCCCAGCTGATCGACAGCACCGACGGCGAGTTCGTCGTGTCGTGCACCGCCGTCGTGATCGCGTCGATGAATCCCTGATCCGTATTCGGGGCAAAATACACCGCAATGTTCGCTCCGTTGGCAATCGATGCCGCCACCTCGATATCCAGCGCCACCTCTCCGTCGGCGCTGTTTGCATTCGTCGGCGAATTCGTCCCGCCATCGACGGAAACCGCCACCACCGTCGGCACCTTCAGCCCCAGCCCCTGAAAATACGTCTCCAGATCGCTCGTGTTGTATCCCCCGCCCAGTTCCAGAATCCCGATCGTCTCCCCGCTCCCATTCACGTTCGTTGGAAAGTTATAGAGCTGGGCCACCTGGGGCGGATTGAATGGCTCCGGCTGCTCCCCGCCGGCCGCAGGCGCCGCTGCGCTCTTCAAATCCTTCCGGAATCGAAAGTGAGGCCTTGCAATCGGCCGTGCATCCAGTCCCAGCACCGCGTCCACCAGCCCCGCGTGCGTCTCCGGCAGAGAAATCGTCCCCGTAAATCCGTGAAAGCGACGGCCTGCCCGCACATGCGGAGCCGGCACGTTCGGATCCGCCGTCTCCTCGTAATCGTGCAGCTCCACGCCGAACGCCCGCTCCATCGCCTGCACCGTCCCGCGCAGCACGATCGTCCGCCGCGACAGGCTCGACGCTGCCTCGTCCACTGCCAGGCCGTGCTGATGCGCAAACCTCCGCATGGCCGCAAACGTCGCCGGATCGGCCGCGTATTGCGCGTCGAACTCTTCGCGCGACACCCTGTGCCCGCCCAGCTCGCGCAGGCTCAGAGGGTTCTTTCTTTTCACGATCACCGAGACGCTGATCACCTGTTGTGCGTCGGTGCGGCCGATGTGGGTTGCCCAGGGTGGAACTACGCGTTCGGAACGGGGCAGGTTGATGCGCTTCTGAGCCGGGGTGCTCATGGCCTGAACCTCCAGGAATGCTCGGCCATCTTAGCGCAATTCTGTTACCTGCGCTTTGGCGCCGGCGCGCATCCTCGCTCCATGGCTCAGCAGGCCGTCCGGTCCCCCTGCCCAGGCGGCGACGAAATCACCAGAAAGCGCGCGTCTGCCCCTGCATCCGCAGCGGCTTCGTTCATCGCCTGATGCCGCTCGCCAGGAGCAATCTCGATCCCTTCTCGCGCGCGCATCCGATGCCGCACACCCTCCACCTCCAGTGTCAGCTCACCCTCCAGCACATAGAAGAACTGCCGCGCCCTGACATGAAAATGCCGCTGTTCCCGCGCCCCCGCCGGCATCCGCTCCTCAATCGCGCTCAGCCCCTCGTCGCGCACCAGATGCCACCCGTCGCACATCTCGCCCCAAACGTAATGCTCCGCCGACTCCGCGCTCACCACCCCACGCACCCCGCCGTTCTCCTCGGCCAACTCTCCTCCCAATTCACCAGCTCCCGGCTCCCGGCTCCCAGCTCCCAGCTCCCCGCTCCCAGCTCCCAGTTCCCGGCTCCCAGCTCCCGGCTCCCAGCTCCCGGCTCCCGGCTCCCGGCTCCCAGCTCCCGGCTCCCAGCTCCCGGCTCCCAGCTCCCGGCTCCCAGCTCCCGGCTCCCAGCTCCCGGCTCCCAGCTC
>JASHNW010000070.1 GCA_030041435.1 Acidobacteriaceae bacterium | reverse complement strand
TCGCTGTTCTTGCGGCAGAGAGACTCTTTGCCAGAGGTATCTGCAAACCCGAAGAGGTAGATTACATCCTCTTTTGTACTCAGAGCCCGGACCACTTTTTACCAACAAGCGCATGTCTGATCCAGCAGCGCTTGGGAATACCGACTTCGGCTGGAGCTTTGGATTTCAACTTGGGCTGTTCTGGATACGTTTATGGTCTGGGTTTGGCCAAGGCCCTGATCGAGACGGGGCAGGCTAGCAAACTGCTTTTCGTAACAGCTGAAACTTACAGCAAATTCATTCATCCGCGGGACAAGACAGTACGAACGCTCTTCGGCGACGCAGGCGCAGCAACTTTGATCCACGGCTTGCAGGGGCACGAAGAGTCCTTGGGGCCCTTCGTCTACGGAACGGACGGTCGCGGTGCGGAGAACCTGGTCGTGCAGTCAGGTGGGATGAGGCGACGAAATGCCACTCCTGAAGACCCTGATTTGGATTCGGACGGCAACCTGAGAACCGAGTCGCACCTATATATGAATGGACCTGAGATTTTTGGATTCACACTTCAAGCAGTGCCAACAGTAGTCAATGACCTTCTGGCGCGCGCAGGCAAGAAGATCGAGGACATCGATCTGTTCGTTTTTCATCAAGCGAACAAATATATGCTCGAGCAATTGAGAAGGCGGATGAAGATCCCTCAAGAGCGATTCTTCATCGGGATGCAGCAATGCGGAAACACCGTATCCTGCACGATTCCCATCGCACTCAAACTGGCCGCGGACCAGGGCCGCATCAAGCCGAAGGATTTGCTGATGGTGGTCGGCTTCGGAGTGGGCTATTCCTGGGGCGCCGCGTTGGTTCATTGGGTTTAGCCATCCGCACTGCCAAATGCCGCAGGCTTTGAACATTCGAAGCCGTGTTGCCCCCACCTAAGGTAGAAGAATGAAATTCGCAGAACAGATCGAATCGAGGGGAGAGGCGCTGGGAACCTCCCCCTGGCCGCACTACTCCTCGGAGGAGATTGAAGCGGCCGCCCGCATTCTGGCGAGCGGCAAGGTGAACTACTGGACCGGCGAGGAAGGTCGTCTCTTCGAGCAGGAATACGCTGCGTACACCGGCTGCAGGCACGCGGTGGCGCTGGCCAACGGAACGCTCGCGCTGGAACTGGCCCTGCGGGTGCTGGGCATCGGGCCAGGCGACGAGGTGGTGACTACCGCACGCACCTTCATCGCTTCGGCCAGTTGTGCCGTTGCGGTCGGGGCGCGCCCCGTCTTTGCCGACGTCGACCCGGACAGCGGCAATCTGACCGCCGACTCCATTCGAGCCGTGCTTACCCCTCGCACCAGGGCCATTGTTGCCGTGCATCTGGGCGGGTGGCCGTGTGACATGGCTCCAATTCTGGAACTGGCCAGGGCGCACGGCCTGAAAGTCGTCGAAGACTGCGCGCAGGCGCACGGCGCGCGCTATCGCGGCCAGCCGGTTGGGTCAATGGGCGATGTCGGCGCGTTCTCCTTCTGTCAGGACAAGATCATCTCCACCGCCGGCGAAGGCGGCATGATTACGCTCAATTCCACCGAGATGTGGGAGCGGGCCTGGGCTTATAAGGACCACGGTAAGAGCTATGCTGCCGTGTACCACAGGACGCATCGGCCTGGATTCCGCTGGTTGCACGAATCCTCTGGCTCCAACTGGCGCCTGACCGAGATCCAGTCGGCAATCGGCCGCCTGCAACTGGCCAGGCTCGACCGATCGGTCGAGCGGCGGCGGGAGAATGCCGCGGCGCTTTCTGCCTGCTTTGCCGGCCTTGCCGCTCTTCGCGTCCCGGTGCCCCCGGAGCAGGTCTATCATTCGTACTATAAGTATTACGTCTACATTCGGCCCGAGATGCTGCGTGCCGGATGGAGTCGCGACCGCATCGTGGCCGAAGTGAACGCCCGCGGCGTACCGTGTTTCACGGGAAGCTGCAGCGAGATCTATCTGGAGAAGGCTTTCCCTGAGCAATGGCGCCCGGCCGGGCGTCTGGCCGCGGCCCGGGAACTCGGGGAGACTGCCATCATGCTTCTGGTTCATCCCACGCTGGCGGTGGAGCAGATCGAGTATGCCGCACAAACGGTTCGAGAGATTGTCATCGATGCAACCGCGCCATCCTGTGCGGGCTGAATTCTGAGGGGAACCAGGACATTCCTGAGCGGACCCTAACTGTACGCTGACTGAAACCAAGGTGATATTTTGAACAACCAGGCACTTTCTCCGCGCGAGGAATTTCCAGTGCGCGGTTATGAACCACAGCCGCATCGCTGGGCTCCGGAACGACAAAGCTTCCACACCGTCCTGCGCGTGCTGCTGCGCCGCCGCTGGTGGTTGATTGGTGCGATCCTCGCTTGTGTGGCTCTGGCCACAGTATTCAACCTGGTCAAGACGCCCATTTATGAGGCGACCGCCACCATCGAGTTGAACCGCGACAACGGTGTGGGCAATTTCGGCCTGGAAGACATGATGGGGCAGAATGTCGGTTCCATTGGGCCAGCGCTTGAAACCGATCTCAAGACCGAAACCTCCATTTTGAAAGGCGACTCTCTGGCGATTGACGTCATTCATCAGCTGAAACTCGCATCGCAGCCTCCCTTCCTGGCGAAGCATCGCAAGGGAGACAAGCCACTCCCGGCCTGGGAAGGCGACCCGGCACAGAGGGGCCGCCTGATCGGCATCTTCGAGAAGCGTCTCCTGGTTTCTCCGGTCGTCGGCACACGCCTAATCCAGGCAACGTTCAGGAGCGAAGATCCCGCCCAGGCCGCCGAAATCGCCAATGCGCTCATTCAGAGCTACAAAGTCCAGTATCTGCAGTCGCGCTACGACGCCACCAGCGAGGCCTCCCAGTGGCTGGGCAATCAGCTCAATAATCTCAAGTCGAATGTCGAGGACTCCGAAAAGCGATTGACGGAGTTTGAGAATGCATCCGGCATGCTCAGCCTGCAGGGCGACGGCAGCACGGCGGATGAACGGAACCCCGGCGGCGGTGTGGTCGTCAGCAGCCCCGTCATGCTCAAGCTGGAAATGCTCAACAGCGAACTGACGGCGGCAGAGACAAACCGCATCGAGAAAGAAGCGATCTACCGCCTGGCAAAGTCCGGGGACACGGAGTCGCTTCTGGCGCTGGCCAACAACCCACCCGGCCAGGTCAGCTCGGGCGAGGTGAGCGCGGCGATGCCGGGTCCCTCCGGCGGCCTCGGGACGCTGCAATACCTGCAGCAGAAGAAGCTGGAACTCAAGGACGAGCTGGCCCAGGCGCTCAATACCTATGGCCCGAACAATCGCCACCTCAAGGACCTCGAGCTGCAGTTCAACACAGTGGAAGGGCAGATCTCGCAGGAGCTCCAGAACCTGGTGAAACGGGCGCAGATCGACCTGCAGCTGGCGCAACAGACGGAGGACCAGATTCGTCAGGAGTTCGAGCAGCAGCAGAAAGAAGTGAGCAAGCTGAACGAGAAGACGGTGCAATTGGCCCTGCTCAGCCAGGAGGCCAATTCCAGCCGGAAGCTCTACGAGGATCTTTACACGCGGCTGCAGGAGGCCGACGTTTCGGCCGGTGTCAAGGCGACCAACATTACCATGGTTGACCCGGCGCGGCCTGAGGCGGTGCCGGTCAGCCCTCGCTGGACGCGTAACCTCGAGCTGGGAGTGCTGCTCGGCGCCCTGTTGGGCATCGGTCTGGCCTACCTTGTCGAAAACATCAAGCGCACCGTGGTCAGCCAAACCGACGTGGAGGAGCTTACCGGCGCCTCTGTGCTGGCCATCATTCCGCTGTTCCGGTCCAGCTCGCACAACTCCCGCCGCCCGGCCGAAAAGAGCGGCGGTGCGGCCAGCAACGGCGTCACCACCGATCCGCGCCTTCTCATCCTCAAGCATCCCGGATCGGCTGAGGCTGAGGCCATTCGTTCGCTGCGCACCTCGCTCATGCTTTCCCGCCCCAATGGCGGTCCCCGTGTTCTGCTCATCACCAGCTGCATTCCCGGAGAGGGCAAGAGCACAGTCACCGCGAACCTCGCCATGAGTTTCGCGCAGCATAATAAAAAGGTCATCATTGTCGAGGCCGACATGCGCCGGCCTTCCATGCTGCATGTGCTCGATGTGCCCAACAATGCCGGCCTGAGCAGTGTGCTGGCCGGCGTCTCCACATTTGAGGATACGGTGATCCGTTCCGTTCAGGTTAAAGGCCTGGATGTTCTGCCCGCCGGGCCACCGCCGCCGCTGCCATCGGAATTGCTCGGTTCCAGGGCGTTCGATGAACTGCTCGACATGCTGCGGACGAATTACGACATGGTCATCATCGACAGCCCCCCGGCGCTGATGCTGACCGATGCGGTGGTCATCGCGCCCAAATCCGACGGAGTCATCTGGGTGGTGCGTGCAGGGGTCGTCACCCGCTCGCTGCTGGTGCGTGCCATGCAGGTGATTCAGCGTACCAGGATGCCGGTAATCGGCTTTCTGTTAAACGGAATCACACGCAGCCTGGATCCGTACGGATACAGCTACGAGTACGGTTATGGCTACAACGCCTACGAATCGTACTACCGTTCCGAGGAGTCGTCCTATGTTCAGAAGAAGTAGAAGCATTCGCTCGATGGCTTTGGCCGGTCTGGCCGGGTTGCTCTCCGCAACCGCGGCTTTCGCTCAGGTGGACCTGCAGCAGAAGCTTACCCCGCAAAACATCGAGAATTCCAGGGCGCGTATAGATTCGCTCACAGCGCACGCGGGCCCGGCTGCACTGCCCCAGAATTTCGAAATGCTGAAACTGGGGCCTGGATTCCTCGTTAGCGTGCAGGTAGCTGACGATTCTGACTTTTCGGGAAATTTCCGGGTCGACCAAAGCGGAAATATAGATATCCCTCAGTTAGGGAAGTTGTATGTGGCCGGAGAGACCGCCGGAGAAGCGCGCGCCGCAATCCAGCAAAAGCTCACAGACGGCGGTTATCTGCGCGCCCCGCTGGTGGAGGTAGATATCCTCGAGTACACCGCCCCCCAGGTCACGGTAATAGGCGAAGTAGCCGCGCCCGGCGACTATCCGCTGCTTGCCCCGGCCAAGCTCGTGGATGTGCTGGCGATGGCAGGAGGAACCACGCAGCTGGCCGGCAATGAGATCCTCATTACGCACAAGGGTGGCACGGGTACTCCGATCGCCGTTCCCTATTCGAAGCAAACTAACAGCGCCGCAGTCGACAGTACACGCGTGGACCCCGGAGATACGGTGCAGGTGAAGAGTGCCGGAGTCGTCTTCGTACTGGGCGCCGTGAACCGGCCCGGCGGTTACCTCATGCAGGAGAGTGGATCCCTGAGCCTTCTGCAGGCGGTGGCCCTGGCCAGCGGCACCAGCCCGATCGCTTCCATTGGGCGCGTCTACGTCATGCGAAAAGAGCCGAACGGGTCGGTGGTCGAGATGCAAGTGCCCTATCACAAGATTGCGGAAGCCAGGATGCAGGACGTGCAACTACACTCTCACGACATCGTGTTTGTGCCCACCAGCAAGTTCAAGGCGACCTTCACCAGCACCGAGGGCATCTTCGCGGCAGCGACCTCGGCATCGATTTATGCCGCTGCGATCTACTAGCCGAAACGCTTGCGATGGCGGCTGTGCCCGTGCATGGAAGGGCTGAAAGCAGACGCCGCCTCGGGCCCTGTGCGGCCAAAAACACAAGTCGGCTGATGCCGAATACTCGCTTCGCCGCTCGCAGCCGGAACCATCCACTCCCCTCCCTGAACAGGATTTTCATGAAGCAGGTTCTGATTAAGTCCGGGACTGCCCAGGTGCATGAGGTTGCTGCTCCGCAGGTCGCAGCCAAAGGAATTTTGGTTCGGGTCCACTTCTCCTGCATCAGCACCGGTACCGAGCTCGCCTCCGTCATCAATTCCGCGATGCCCCTTTATCGACGTGCCCTGAAGCAGCCCGAGCAGGCGCGCCGGGTACTGCGCATGATGCGCGAGCAGGGGATTCGCCGCACCCTCGACCGCGTCCAGGGAAAGCTGGCTGCAGGCAGCGCCAGCGGATATTCCGCTGCCGGCGAGGTCATCGCCATCGGCGAGGCCGTCGAGGGCTTCGCGATCGGAGACCGCGTTGCCTGCGCCGGCGCCGGCATTGCGCATCATGCCGAGGTCATTTCTGTACCCGTCAATCTCGCGGTCAAAGTCCCCGGGCAACTCGCGCTCGATGAGGCCTGCACGGTCACCCTGGGCTCCATCGCGATGCAGGGCGTACGCCGCGCGCAGCCCACCCTCGGCGAGACTATTGTCGTCGTCGGCCTCGGCGTGCTCGGCCAGATCGCTGCGCAGATCCTCGCCGCCAACGGCTGCGTCGTCATCGGAGCCGACACCGACGAAAACCGCATCGAGTTGGCGATGCAGAATGGCCTCCGTTACGGGGTCAATGCGGCGAAGGATAGTTATGTTGAGTTCGCGAAGAAAATCACCGGCGGCCTCGGGGCGGATGCGGTGATTATTACCGCCGCGGCTTCGACGGATCAGATCGTGAGTGACGCAGCGAATGCCTGCAGGAAAAAGGGGCGTGTCGTGCTCGTGGGCGATGTCGGCCTGCACCTCAGGCGATCCGATTTCTACGCGAAAGAGATCGATTTTCTCATCTCATGCTCCTATGGGCCGGGACGATACGACCCCGTCTATGAGGACGAGGGCCAGGATTATCCCCTGCCGTATGTCCGGTGGACGGAAAACCGCAACATGGAGAGCTACCTGCGTCTCGTCGCTGAGGGCAAGGTTCGCCTCCGCAACCTCATCGGCGCGCCCTACGAGGTCGACCGCGCCGCCCAGGCCTATGACGACCTCCGCCGAACCGAGATGCGCCCCGTCATGGCCATCCTCAGTTATCCCGACCGGCCGGAGGCGCTCCAGCGCGTCGTCTTCCATGCCTCCGCGGCCCGGACCGGCCGCATCCGCGTAGGCCTCATCGGCGCGGGCAGCTTCGCCCAGGGCATGCATCTGCCCAACATGGTCCGCCTGCGCAGGGATTACCAGCTTCACTGCATCGCCAGCCGCACCGGCGCCACCGCCAAAGCCATCTCTGAGCAGTACGGCGCCTCCTTCAGCACTACGGAATACGAGCGCGTACTGGAATGCCCCGAGGTCGACCTGGTGCTCATTGCCACCCATCACGACCTGCACGCTCGCATGGCGCTGGAGGCGCTGCGCGCGGGCAAAAACGTTCTCGTTGAAAAACCTCTGGCGCTGCACGACGAGGAGCTCGCGGCCATCGCGGAATTCTTCGCATCCCGCGATTCCGCGCCTTTGCTGTGCACCGGCTTCAACCGCCGATTCTCTCCCGCCCTGCGCAGGGTGAAGGAACTGCTGGCTAATGTGACCACGCCCCTGATCGTCAACTACCGCATGAATGCCGGATACATCCCGCTCACCCACTGGGTGCACGGGCCGGAGGGCGGCGGCCGGAATATCGGCGAGGCGTGTCACATCTATGACCTCTTCAACTTCCTCACCGGCTCGCGTGTGCGCAGCGTCGACGCCCGTTCCATCACACCCCGTTCGCAGCAGTGGACCCGCAACGATAACTTCGTCGCTACTGTCAGTTACGAAGACGGTTCCATCTGCACCCTCACCTACACCGCCCAGGGCAACAGCGGGTTTCCGAAGGAGCAGATGGAGATATTCGCCGATGGCATGGTCATCTCGATGAACGACTTTAAATCCGTCACGGTGGCCGGTTCGCGGCGCCCGGGATGGAAGTCCGAATCTGCTCAGAAGGGTCAGCTCGAAGAACTGGAGGCTGTTGCGGAGACTTTATGCCGTGGCGCGCAGTGGCCCATCTTCCTCGAGGATCAGCTGCAGGCCACCAGCATCAGCTTTGACGTCGAAAGGCATATCTGGTCGACCGAAATCCGCCAGCAGGAGAGCGCGGCAGTATGTGTGGAATAACGGGAGTCTTCATTCATGGTGAAGGACGGATCGGCCAGGCAGAGCTCACCGCCATGCGCGATGTCATGGTCCATCGCGGACCTGACGGCGGGGGCAACTGGATTTCGCCCGACGGCAAAATCGGCCTCGCCCATCGCAGGCTCTCGATTGTCGACCTGAGCGCATCTGCGTCCCAGCCCATGACGAATGAAGACCGCAGCGTGTGGGTCACCTTCAATGGGGAGATCTATAACCATGCGCAGCTGCGCCCGGAGCTGGTTCAGCGCGGACATAGATTCCGGACGGATCACTCCGACACAGAAGTCTTGGTGCACGGCTACGAGGAGTGGGGCCTCGACGGGCTGCTGGAGCGCATTGCCGGTGACTTCGCCTTCGGCATCTGGGATGCCCACAGTCGCACTCTCAGCCTTGCCCGCGACCGCATCGGCGTCAAGCCGCTTTACTTCTCGCCCCAGAAGAACGGCCTCTTCTTCGGCTCTGAAATCAAGGCTATCGTCGAGCATCCCGATATCGAGCGCGATATCGACGTCATGGCCATGTATCACTACCTCACGTTCATGGCTACGCCGGCGCCGCTCACCCTCTTCCGCGGCATTTACAAGCTGCCGGCCGGTTACCGTCTGCAGATCAGCAGCGACGGCCGCCTCGACGCCCGCCGATACTGGGACGCCCTGCCGGGGCAGGGAATTCCTGCGTCGGAAACCCGGGGCCTTTCCGACGCCGCCCTCGAGGACTTCTATATTCAGGGGATCCGCAAACGCCTGCGCGATTCCGTCGAGTGCCGCATGATGTCCGATGTTCCTTTCGGTGTCTTTCTTTCCGGCGGCATCGACTCCTCCATAAACGTCGCCCTCATGAGCGAGTACACCTCCTCGCCCGTCGAGACCTTCACCGTCGGCTTCCGCGACCACGCCTACCTCAACGAGCTCGACGAGGCCCGCTTCGTGGCCGACCGCTTCAATACCAATCACCACGAGATCCTGATCGATGAGAAGGACATGTTCGGCTGCCTCGACGATCTGATCTTCCACCAGGACGAGCCCATCGCCGACTGGGTCTGCATTCCCCTCTACTTTGTCTCCAAACTCACGCGCGACAGTGGCGTCACCGTCGTCCAGGTCGGCGAAGGCTCCGACGAACAATTCTGCGGCTATCAGAAGTACATGGAATACCTCCGGCTTCACCGCAACTATTGGCAGCCATTCCGGACCTATCTTCCTAAGTTTGCACAGCGCGGCCTCGCCGCGGCGGCTGCCAGGGTCGCGGCTATCCGCCCCGGCTTTTCGCTCAATGCCGACATCCTCGACCGCGCCGCCCGCGACCGGGAGGCCTTCTGGACCGGCGCTGTCGTCTACTGGGACATTCTCAAGCGCCCCCTGCTGCGCTCCGAATCCTTCCAGTCCTATGTCCCCGCGGCCGGAATCTCCGACGAGGAGATGCTCCCCGCCTCCTATTTTCAGGCCGACAGCTACAACATAGTCCGAAGCTTCCTCGAGCCCTTCGACGCTGCCCATCCCGGACAGGACGTCCTCACCCGGATGGTCTACAACGAGTTCAAGCATCGCCTTCCCGAGTTACTTCTCATGCGCGTCGACAAGGTCACCATGTCCGAATCGCTCGAGGCCCGCGTACCTTTTCTCGACCACCGGCTCGTCGAGTTCTCCATGGACATCCCCATGGAGTGGAAAACGCGCGGTGGCGTTGCCAAGTACCTGCTCAAGAAAGCCGCCGAAGGCATCATCCCGCACGAAACCATCTACCGCGCCAAGAAGGGATTCGGCGCGCCCATGTCCAACTGGCTTAAGTCCGCCTTCGGCGAGTTCGTGGAGAAGAGTATTCTTTCCTCCGGTCTCATCGACCGGGGGTACTTCAACACCGACCACATCCGCCGCCTGTTTGCCGAGCACCGCAACGGTCGTCGCGAAAATGCCAACCAGCTCTGGGTTCTCTTTAACCTCACTGCCTGGTACGACTATTGGATACAGGGCAAAGAGGTGGCCGTCGCTTGAGCGCTCTCATCGCCAAAGCTCGTCGCGCTTTCAGAAAGCCTCCGCGCATCGTCCTCGTCCGGCTCCGCCAGGAGTTAGCCGCGTGCGTCGACAAGCGCCTCTCCCGCTCGAGGCCTGTCCGCCTCACCCGGCAGCGGCTCGTCCGCATGCTTGGCGCGCGCGATCTGGCTGATCTGTGGGAGCGGCTTGCCCGCCGTCCCTATCCTGCCGTCCACTCCGCCGAGAGCGCATGCCAGCTCGACCGTTTCTGCCCCGGCGCCCGGGGCAGGATTATGGAGGGTGCGCGCCTGGGCCTGGAGCGGCGCATCGACCTGCTCGGAACCGGACCGGCAACACTCGGCCGGCCGATTGACTGGGAGTGTGACCTGAAAACCGGCTACCGCTGGCCCAGGGCTTACGCCAAATCCATCGAATACAGCAATCTCGATCGTCCCAGCGACGTCAAGGTGCCCTGGGAGATCTCGCGCCTCCAGTGGCTCATCCCCGCTGCTCAGGCCTATCGGCTCACCGGGGAGGAGCGCTATGCCGAATGCGTTCGCGATGTGATCCTCGAGTGGCTCGACGGCAATCCCTACGCGCACACCGTCAACTGGGCCTGCACCATGGAAGCCGCCATGCGCATTTTCACGCTCACGTGGTTCTTCCATGTCTTCGCCGCCAGCCCCTCATGGCGCGATCCGGGCTTTCGCTTTCGCCTGCTCCAGTCCATCTTCCTGCACGCTGAGTACACCGAGCGCCACATCGAAATCTCCGACGTCGCCGGCAACCACTACACCGCCGATGCCGCCGCCCTGGTCTTCGCCGGCCTGTTTTTCGGCCACGGCGAGCAGGCCGCACGCTGGCTGAGCCTCGGCTGGAAGACCCTTTGCGGCGAATTGCCCCGCCAGGTCTGCAGCGACGGCGTCGACTTCGAAGCCTCTGTCCCCTATCACCGCCTGGTGCAGGAGCTGTTCCTCTTTCCCGCCATCTATCGCCGCCTGCACGGGCTGCCCGTGGACGACTCCTACCGTGACCGCGTCGAGGCCATGGCGAGCTTCACCGCCGCCTACTCCGCTCCCGACGGCTCCTGCCCCCTGTGGGGCGATGCCGACGACGCGCGCACTCTCCCCTTTGGAGGTCAGCAGCGCAACGACCATCGCTACCTCGTCGGACTCGGCGCAGTCGCCTGGCACTCCTGCGATCTCGCCCGCAAGTTCCTGGGCCCGCTCGATGAGATCTTCTGGGTCTTCGGGGCCGACTCGTGCGACTGGCTCGCGGCGAACATGGACGCTCAGGAAACCGCCTCGCAGGCATTTCCCGGCGGCGGCTTCTTCATCATGCGCAACCGCGAGGATCGGGTTTTCATCGACTGCGGCCCCGTGGGACTGGGCGGGCGCGGCGGCCACGGCCACAACGACTGCCTCAGCTTCGAGGCTGTGCTGGGCGGCGTGCGCCTCATCACCGACTGCGGTGCGTATGTCTATACCGCCTCCGCCGAGGAGCGAAACCGCTTCCGCTCCACCGCGTCCCACAACACCCCCCGCATCGATGGCGAAGAGATGAACCGCTTCATCGCCTGGAACGCGCTGTGGACCCTCCGCTACGATGCCCGCCCCGATCTTCGCCTGTGGCGCGCCGAGCCCGATCGCGACGAATTCGAGGGCTCTCACACCGGCTATCGCCGCCTGCCCGGCGAAGTGCTCCCGGTTCGCAACATTCAGCTCGACCACGCCTCGCACACACTGCGCATCCGCGATTCCTTCGCGGGATCCGGCAGCCACAGTGTAGAGATTCCGCTGCACCTCGATCCCGGCGTCGACGCCGAGCTTACCGCAACGAATCGCATTCGGCTGCACGCAGGCGGAAAGCGGTTCAACCTCTGCTGGGAGGAAGCATCCGCTTGGGATCTGGCCATCGAGCCGGCGCGGATTTCCCCGAGTTACGGCGTGGCAGTTCCGTCCTCCAGGCTGGTCTGGCGGCGCGCAGGGCCGCTCTGTCCCCTCACCATCGCAATCGCGCCAGGTGCCGGAGCTGCCACCGAAACAGGGGCGGCAGAGGACTGCGCGTTTGCGGCTGGTGCATCCTCCGCCAAATGCTGATCGCCTGTCGCATGCGCCGGTCAGGCGAAGATCCGACTTCGACCTGTACACCGCGCGTCGTCTGAGGCGGCTTCTCGGAGACGGAATCGCCATCGAAAAATACCAGTGCTGGCCGTTCCGGTTTCTGGCCCCGGCGCTGGGCTGGTTTCTGGTGGCCGAGGGCAGGAAACAATGGACAGAGTAAGCAGCAGCCGACCGCGCCGAGACGCAAATCCGAACATGGATACAAAGAATGCGACCGCCTATGTGCTGAGCGCTTATAGCCTTTCCGCTGGTTTTCAGAAGGAGGTGGCCAGAGAAACAGGCGGCGACGCCACGTACATCTCAGCCTCCGACCTTCGCAGGATGGGCCCCCGCGGCATGTTCCGCTTCCTGAGAAAGATGAACAGGAAGGCGGCTCTCTTTATTCCGCTCGAAGATCCACAAAGCGAGTCCCTGTATCCGCTCTTGCTTGCACTGGCTGCTCTCTCCTCCGTTGACCGCATCGTCGCCATCGGCGCGAACTGCTCGCTGCGCAAGGTCCGCAGGCTGGAAGTGATCTCAGCCATCCGGCGCGTCGGAATGGGGACGATCGCTGGCATGTTCGCTGCGGCCCGGAGTCTTTTCGCAGCGATACTGCTGCTGCGCCGGCCCCGGCAGCAGGTCGCTCCCAGCCACTACAGCCGCAGGATTCTCTACCTCAACGCCAATTACTGGTTCGGCGTTCGCGTCGGCGGATCCGTCGGTCACATTGCGGGCGTCGCCAATGCCTTCCTGGACCTGGGATATGACGTCGACTTGGCCAGCGCCGGCCCACAGCCAATGGTCCGTCCCGCCGTACGCCAGATCCACATCGGAGGGCTCGGAACCCAGGCCTACCCGATCGAGCTCAACTTATTTCGATTCCACTGGCGTGCTTTGCGCCGGCTGCGCACCCTCCCCGGCAACGGATACCAATTTATCTATCAGCGCATGTCCCTGTTCAACTTCACCGGAGTGGCGCTCTCCTGGCTATGGCGCATTCCGCTCATCCTCGAATACAACGGCTCCGAGGTCTGGATCGCCCGCAACTGGGGCAAGCCGCTGCTCTTCTCCAGACTTGGCGCGCTGCTCGAAGATGTCTGCCTCCGCCATGCCCATCGCGTTGTCGTCGTCTCCCAGGCTCTGGCGGACGAAGTCGTGGAACGCGGCGTCGATTCGGCGCGCGTGGTCTGTTATCCGAATTGCGTCGATCCATCCCTCTTCAGCCCGGACGCTGTATCCGAATCGGCTGCGGCGGAGGTTCGGGAGCGTTACGGAATTCCAGCCGACGCAGTATTGATTGCCTTCGTCGGCACCTTCGGCAGATGGCACGGCGCCCCCGTCCTGGCGGAAGCCATTCGCAACCTGGTCGACCGCGATCCGGCCTGGCTCGAGCAATACAAGGTCCGCTTCGCCATGATCGGCGATGGCGCCACCATGCCCACCGTGCGAAAGCTCATCGGAGGACCAGAATACGCGCGCTGGGTGGTCTTTACCGGCCTCGTGCCGCAGAGCGAAACCGTGAAATACCTGGCCGCCTCTGACATTCTTATGTCTCCGCACGTCGCCAACGCCGACGGTAGCCGCTTTTTCGGCTCCCCCACCAAGCTCTTCGAGTACATGGCCATGGGCAAAGGCATCGTGGCTTCCGACCTCGACCAGATCGGCGAGATCCTTGCCGAGGGCATCCGCATCGGTTCCGACGATCCCGGTTCGCGTCCCTCCGCCCCTGCTGTCCTCGTCCGCCCCGGCAATGTTGTCGACCTCGAACAGGCCATCCGTTTGCTGGTCGAAAATCCCGCTCTGCGCCGAGCCATCGGAGCCGGCGCCCGCGCCCAACTCCTCGGCAACTACACGTGGCGCCACCACGTAGAACACATCCTCGATTCGATGGAAGGACACCAGGTTCCCGATGCGTTACCTGCAACAGAAAACTCAGCCCTTATCGCCTGAGTTCCTGCTCCTCCTGCTCCTGCTGTTCTGGATCCCGATGGAGAGCACCTTCCTCGGCCGGGGCTATAACTTTGCCGTAGCCCTCAACAACGCCAGCCTCGACAAAGATATGAGCACCATCTACGTGAAGTGGCTGCTGCTCTTCACGATTGCCGCTCCGCTCCTCATCGCCATCATTACCAGGCCCTCGTTGCGGCCCCCGATGGGTCGGCCTGGCCCCATGCTGCTCGTCCGTCTCGGCATTGCCACCTGGATGACGGGTGCCGTCATCAGCACCCTGGCCAACCTCAGCGATCCCCACGTTGTCCTCGACGCCGCGGCCGCTATCATCTCAGGCGGTATGGTGTTCCTGGCGGTGCGCAGAGTCGATCTCGACACGCCGCGCCACTACGAACTAGCGTCTCGCGCCATTCTTCTCGGTGCGCTGATCCCCTGCCTCATCGACCTCTACCGTTACTATGCCGCCTGGGGCATTCCCAGCCTCACGGGCGTCATATTCAACAAGTACAAGCCGGAATTCTGGAGCAGTCAGTGCTATTTCGGCAACCCGGATAACGCCAGCGCCGCGTATGGCCTCTTTGCTATGCTCGCCATCGGTGTCCTCTCCTCCCAGGTCTTCCGCCGTTCCACCCGCCTGCTGGCCCTCGCCACTCTGCTGCCATGTTCGCTGGAAGTTGTGCTCACCATGGCCCGCACCGGAATCGTCTTTCTCGCCCTCGCGCTGCTCCTCGGCGCGCTCTATTCCCGCCGCAAGAGGTTCCTCATCGTCATCGCGGCTGCCGTCCTTGCAATCTCCCTCGCAGCCACGTCCTCTATCACCGAGGTGCTCGCCAAGTACTTTCAGCCCGCGGTCACTTATGACACGCAGAATTCCAACACCGAGTCCCGCGTCGAGAGCATGGAAGACGGTTGGAGGGTCTTTGAGAACCATCTCCTCACGGGTTTCGGCACCGGCCAAACCGGAACGGTCATGAGCGAAGACGTGCCCCACGAACTGGCCATCTGGGAGGCCAGTGAGGACGGCATCTTCGGCCTCATCGGCGTCTTACTGATCATGGCCGGCTGCATCTGGCGCCTTTCCATCCTTCTGTGGGTCGGCCCCCGCTCATGGACCGCGCGGCTCGATTTTGCCTTCTTCCTCGCTCCGGCTCTCTACTTCGTTCGCGGTCTCGTCTCCAACGTCGCCGTAAGCAACACCGTCTTCAACACCTGGATCTGCATCACCTGCGCGATGCTGGCTATCAGCGGCCGTGCCCTTCCCTGGGATTCTCAGACTCAGCCGGACGATGTGGGCCCTCGCGTCCCCTGGGGGCAAGCGCCGCTTGCCGGCTGGCAGCCTTCAGCGCATGCCTTGCCCCATTCCATGCTGGCCGCCTGGCCTCCGTCAGAAGGTCGAGATGGCTGAGAACGAAAGTTCCTCTGTTGTAGCAGTCGATCCGGAGCCCTTCGCCGCTGGCGAGCTGTCCCGCGGTCCTGCCTCGATCCCTGCTCGCCTCGTCGCCCGCATCCGTTCCATCCTCTTCTCGGGCCACGAGTCCAGAACCTTCGTTGGCCATGTGGGCGCGACCTTTTTCGTGCGCCTGGTCCTCATCGCCGTCGGCTTCGCCATCTCCGTCATGACCGCGCGCCTGCTGGGCCCCGCAGGCCGCGGCCTGTATACCGCGGCCGTGGTCCTTGGCGCCATCGGCAGCCAGTTTGGCAATCTCGGCCTCCACTCGGCCAACACCTACTTTATCGGCCGCGACAAGTCCCTGTTGCCCCGGCTCTTCTCGAATGCCCTCACCGTCGGTATCGGACTGGGCGGTGGCATCGCGCTGTTGCTGGGGATACTCTTCCATCTGCACCCCTCCTGGGCGCCCGTCCGCGGTTACCTGCTCCTCGGCGGCCTGCTGCTGATTCCGGCCACGCTTCTCGGAATGCTCCTGCAGAACCTGCTGCTCGCGGTTCGCGAGGTGAAGTGGTACAACATCGCGGAGCTCACATCCCGGGCCGGGATTGTTGTGGGGCTGGTCGGAATATGGCTCGTGATGCGTGGCGTTCGGCCGGCGGAAGTTGTCCTGTGTGCTCTCTCCGCCACCTGCCTCTCGTTCTGCATAGACGCCATCCGGCTCCTGTCCATCACCCGCGCTCTCCCTCCGCCCAGCTTCTCTCTGCTGCGTAGCCAGGCGAGCTACGGCCTGCGCGCCTATCTCACCTGTCTCGCCGGTTACGTCGTGCTCAAGTCCGACATTCTCCTGGTAAAGTATCTGGCCGGCGACACGGCAACGGGTCTCTATTCGCTGGCTTCCAGCATGACCGATTTCATCTACACCTTCCCCACCGTCGTCGGCATGATCCTCTTCCCCATGCTCTCCTCCACGGCAACCATGGAGGGCCGCTGGCGCAGAGCCCGGAAAACCATGGCCGGCATCGCACTCATCATGTCCGTCATTTCGCTCACCGCGGCCCTGCTCGCCACTCCCGCCATCAGGATCGCCTTCGGCAGCCGTTATCTCCCCGCGGTCCCGGCTTTTCTCGTCCTTTGCGTAGCCATCGTCTTCTACGGCGCCAACAGTGTCATCAGCATCTTCTTTTCCTCCTGCGGTCAGCCCTGGTTCAGCGTCTTCGTCTGGATTGGCGGCGCCGTACTCAATATCGGCCTCAATCTCGTGGTCATCCCGCGCTGGGGTATCGTCGGAGCAGCCTACTCTTCCCTGATCACCTACATGGCGCTCTTCTTCGTGCAGTACGCCATTGCGCCGCGCTACGCGCGAAATCGGCTCGCCACGGCGGGCGCCGAGGTGGCAGCGTGAATCGCACGTCAACCCCAGCGGAAGGAGTTAGATTGATGCGCAGCGTTTTCGTTCGCTTTTCCTGGCAGATACTCGCCGCGTCGATTCTGTTTCTCGTCCCACTTTTCCCGGCTCGTGCGCAACTCACCATGCCCAACCCCGGTGCCGTCCAGATCGCCCGTCCTGCCGGCCCCGGCAACTTTGACGCCACCAGCCTCCTTCAGGAGGCGCTGCGCCGTGTAGGCCTGAGCGGTGGCACCATCGAGCTTACCGGCCCCGGCACATATTACGTTAACTCCCCGATCGTGCTTGACCGAAGGACGGCTCTGCGCATTGAGTGCGCGGTGGGGGCCCCACGCGCAGCCGCCGACAACCAGACCGTCAACATCGTGTACACGGGTCAGCAGGGAAGCCTCTTTACGGCGCACGCTGTGCGCAGCCTGGAGATCGGACACTGCAATCTCGCCTATTCCAATCCTGCATACACCGGCGATCTGATTGACCTTGGCGGTGTAACGGGCGTCGGCGACACGACCGAGGTCTACATCCACGACAACCGCATCGGCGGCCTAAGTACCAGCGGCGGCAACGCCAATAGTCTCATCCGCCTCGAGCACAGCAATCACATTGAGATCGAACGAAACTTCTTCACCCGGTCCGCCACTGCCGTTCTCGGCGCGTCCGACACCGTCATCGCCTCCAATCTCGTCTCCATCCGCGGCAATTACTTCGCCGGCCCCTTCGGCGACGTCGCCATCCGCGCCGGTGGCAGCTCCTGGACGGTTGCCGAGAATGTCTTCGAGCCCAAAGCCCCGAACGTCTGCGGGGTCCTCGACACTACCGCCGCGGGCGTCATCGCTCTCTCTTTCCGCGGCAACTGGATAGGTGATGGCCACTACGGCACCTGCATCGCTGCTACGCGCGGCCCCATTCGGGGCGGCGACTTCACCGGCAACGACATCGCCGGTGCGCAGGTCGGCATCGCCCTCGGAAAATCCGACGGCGTTTCCATCACCGGCAATCACTTTGAAATTCTCAAGGTCGGCGTCGACGCCAGTTCCGCCTCCAACGTCAATATCGTCGCCAACAACTTCTCTTACATCCGCGCGGGCGATCAGGTTCACGCGCCCGCATCCCGCTAACGCGTTCGCACGAGATCCAATGCGCATCTGCTTCCTTTCCTCTCTCCATCCACCCACCGACAAGCGCGTCTTCGACAAGGAAGCCGTCTCCCTCGCGGCTGCCGGCTTTGAGGTCATCCACCTTGCCACCGGGCCCCGCGCAGACGTCATCGACCGCGGCGTGCGCATCCTCACCGAACCTTCCCGGCGCGGCATCTGGAATCGCATCCTCAGCGGACCTCGCCTCTTCCTGCGCGCCCGCAGGCTGCACGCCGACTGCTACCACTGCAATGAAGTGGACTCGTGGATCGTGGGGGTGGCGCTGAAGCTGGTGTCGCGCTGCAGGCTTGTGTTTGATGCGCACGAGGCATACCCGGAGGGCTTCGCCGAGAGCCGCTTTCCCAGGCCGCTTCGGCCGATGGTCGCCGCCTCTCTGCGCCTCCTCTTCCGATTCCTCATGCTCTTCACGGATCGCGTCGTGCTGGCCAAGGAGTCGATCGCCGGAGACTACCCGGACCCCTCCAGGCAGGTCCTCGTCCGCAACTACGTCCCTGCCGAGTATGCAGACCGGAACATCGCCGGCGCCACGGAACAGCGCAGCCCCGGCCGGCTGCGCGTTATTCACCTTGGCCTCATCTCCCGGCAGCGCGGCTGGCCGCAGCTCCTTGAGGCCGTCGGCACCAGTTCGGAATCCTTCGAGCTGATTTTCGTCGGGGAGTTCAACGATGGCAGCGAAGCCGACTTCCGTAGTCGCGCCGCCAGCCTGGGTATTGCGGACCGGATCCGCATCGTCCCCTGGCTGCCTTTCGCTGACGCCTTCCGCCTCGTCTGCTCCTCCCACGTTGGCATCGTGGCCTTTCAGCCCGGTCCCCACAACCATGTCCATGCGCTGCCCCACAAGATGTTCGACTACATGGCCGCCGGCATACCTGTCGTGGCCCCGGATTTTGCCGTCGAGGTCTCGCGTATCGTCCGCGACGCAGTCTGTGGCCTGCTTGTTGATCCCTCCAGCCCTGCCGCCATCCGCAAGGCCCTCGAGTTCCTCGCCCACCACCCCGCTGAGCGTGACCGGCTCGGCCAAAACGGCCGCTCCGCGGTCCGCAATACCTTCAACTGGGAAAACGAGGCCGCCCGCCTCGAACAGATGTACCGGCACTTCGCCGTCGCGCGCGGCAAACCGACTTTGCGCGAGCCTGTCAGTACACCCCGGTAAGACAACAGTGAACTCTGCCACGCTCATCAAGGCTGTTTCTGTCCAGGGGCCCGCCTGGGCCCTTAAGCGTCTGCGCTTCGAGCTCAGCGCCCGCAGCGGCATGCTTGCGCTCAGAACGCCGGTGCGTCCGTGGAGCGACTTTCCCCTCGACCGTGTCCTCGCGCCCGGCATCCCACTTGAGCCCGGGCATTACTTTAACTGGCGGAGCCATAACCGCCCCGCGTTCTTCTTCACGGATGTTTCCGCTTTGCGTGCGGGCATCGGCAGCCGGGCCGCTGAAATAGGCGATGGGATACTCCGCGGAGAATTCCCTTTCTTCGGCCAAACCCGGCAGCTTAGTTTTCCCCCCGAGTGGCGCACTCACCCGCTCAGCGGAGCCGCAACCCCTGACGCCCACTGGTCGCGGATTGACGAATTCAGCGCCGAGGACGTCAAGCTCGTCTGGGAACTCAGTCGCTTCAGCTGGGTTTTCCCTCTGGCGCGCGCCTTCGTTGCCACTGGCGGCGAGTGTTACGCCGAGGCCTTCTGGCAGCTCTTCGAGGACTGGCTCGAGCGCAACCCGCCCAACCGCGGCATCCAGTGGAAGTGCGGCCAGGAAACAGCTCTGCGCGCCCTCGCTCTGTGCTTCGCTTCCTGCGTCTTCGCGACTGCGCCCTCAACGACGCCCGCGCGCCTCGCGGCCCTGGTTTCCGCACTGCCGGCGCATGCTCGCAGAATCGAAGCCCACATCGCCTATGCCCTCTCGCAGAAGAACAACCACGCACTCAGCGAAGCGGCTAGCCTCTGGACCATCGGGCTGCTGTTTCCCGAGTTGCGCGCCTCCAGCCGCTGGCGCGAACGGGGTCGAGAGGTCCTCGAGTCGGAAGTGCGCCGCCAAATATACGCCGACGGTGCTTACGTCCAGCACTCCGCCAATTATCACCGCCTCATGCTGCAATTGCTGGCCTGGTGCCTGATCCTCGGCGAACGGAACGGCGAAAGCTTCAGCCCCGAGCTGCGCGACAGCTTCGATCGCGCCACGCGCTTCCTCTGCGCCCTCACCGATCGCACCTCCGGCTGGGCCCCCAACTACGGCGCCAACGATGGCGCGCACCTCCTGCCCCTCAGCGACTGCGGATTCCCTGACATGCGTCCCGTCCTTCAGTCCTGTCATTTCCTCACCAGGAAAGCCCGGCTGTTTCCGCCCGGGCCCTGGGATGAGGAAATGGCGTGGCTCCACGGTATGGAGTCCCTCCATGCACCGCCAGACGCCGACTGCCCGGTGCAGCTCGACGCCCCCGAGGGCGGCTGCTATACCTTGCGCTCCTCCAATAGCTGGGCCATGCTCCGCGCCAGCCGCTTTCGCGACCGCCCCTCTCACGCCGACCAGCTCCATCTCGACCTCTGGTACAAAGGGAAGAATTTCCTCTGCGATCCAGGGACATACAGCTACAACGCGCCGCCTCCCTTTGAGCACGCCTTCGCCTCCACGCGGTTTCACAACACTGTAACCGTGGACGGGGCCGATCAGATGACCCGCGCCAGCAGGTTTCTCTGGGTCGACTGGTCCACCGCTGCCGTCCGGCGCTATCGGCTTGCCAAGGCGCAGGCTGGTGCGCTTGAGGGCGAGCATGACGGCTATCGACGCAGCGGTGTGCAGCATCGGCGGGCTGTGGCAGCGCTCGATCGCGACATTTGGATCGTGGTCGACGATCTGACCGGTCGAGGAGAACATTCTCTGGCTCTGCAATGGCTCCTGGCCGACGCTCGTCTCGACACCCCGGATCAGTCTTCGACGCCGCAGTTCATCCTGGGCGATATGCGGATCTTCGTCTCCTGTAGCGTGCCTGCCGTTTTCGATCTCATGCGTGCTGGTCGCCGCCTTTGCGGCACCCGCGACCCCGCGCCAGATGAGAGCCGCGGCTGGATTTCCCGCGACTATGCGCGCCTTGAACCGGCGCTCTCACTGCTGGTCGCATCCAGCGGCGTGCTGCCGGTCCGCTTCGTGACCGTGATTTCGCCCTCCTCTGCGCCCGAGCCTCGAATTTCGGCCGCTCTGGACTGGATCCAGGCAGACGCGCAGAGCGTGCCCCTCGGGCCCATCGGATCCTCTGCTGTTTTTGCGGCTGCGCAGTCATGAGCCGCATTTTTCTGCTGCGCCACGAATTTGCGTCAAACGGCAACCCTGGCGCCATTCTGAAAAACTTCGGCATGCTTTCTACCGCCTGCCGCGACAAACTCTTCGGCTCCATAGCAGCCGCGCTGATAGCTCAGGCGGCCTCTGCTCAGTCGGGAATCGTTGCCCCATCATGAAACAGCTTTGGCAGAGCATTTCCAACGGTAAGACCTCTGTGGTCGATGTCCCCGCTCCAGCCGTGGGCAGGGGGGAAATCCTGGTCAGGACCGGTGCTTCCCTCATATCCGCTGGCACGGAGCGCAGCATCATCGAGTTCGCAGACAAGAGTCTCATCGGTAAAGCGTTCTCCCGTCCCGATC
>JASHNW010000069.1 GCA_030041435.1 Acidobacteriaceae bacterium | reverse complement strand
CTGTTGCCCCCCGCAAAGTGGCCGATAATCTTTTCTGCAATTCCAAATCCGCCTCGCTCAGAGATGGCCTTCGCCAGCGCCTGTGATCCAAAGCTCATCAGCGCGCTGCTGCTGTTCTCGCTCTCGCCGCCATCGCCGTCTTCGCCGTCTCCGAACAGCGCGTCGTGCTGCAACGGCTCCAGAAACTCCTTCATCAGGCATGCCTCGAACTCATGCGCCGCCGGCTTCAGCCGCGGATCCGCCGCGCCCAGTCCTCCGCTGGCGGCGCTCCCGCCAGTCAGGCCGGCCACCAGCATCACAGCACCTCCAGGTCGGCTTCCAGAGCTCCGGCTTCCTTCATCGCCTGCAGAATCGAGATGATGTCCCGCGCCGTGGCCCCAATCTGCTGCAGGTTTTCGACCAGGTCGTCAACCGTCGCACCGTCCTTTAGCTCGATGCGGTTGGCCGGCTTGTCCTGCGCCTGCACCGTCGTCTGCTGCACGACCTGGGTCGTGCCCTGGGCAAGCGCATTCGGCTGCGACACTTCCACCCGGCTCACGACGTTCACCACCAGCCCGCCGTGCAGGATCGTCACCGGCTGCAGCCGCACCTCGCCACCGATCACCACCGTGCCGGTACGCTCGTTCACCACCACCTTCGCGCGCGGATACACCTGCACCTCGACCTCTTCGACGCGCGCCAGCAGGGCCGGGATATCCTCATTGACGGCCGGCTGCAGCTCGATCCTGCGGCTGTCCACGGCGTGCGCCAGCGGCCGGCCCAGTTCGCGATCGATCGCCGCCGCCGCTGCCTCCGCGGTGCGAAAATCGGCATCGTCCAGCAACAACGCCAGCGGCCGCAGGCTGCTTAGACTGAGCGGCACCGCGCGCTCCACAATCGCTCCTGAGGGAATCCGCGCCGTGGTCGGGTAATTCACCGATTTGCTGCTGCCGTTCGACGTCACCGCGTAGCCGCCGAGCACCAGCGGCCCTTGCGCCTGCGCGTAAATCTGACCGTCCGGCCCATACAGCGGGGTCAGCAGCAGCAGCCCGCCCTCGAGGCTCCGCGCATCGCCCGCCGAGGAGACCGTCACATCCACTTTGCCGCCCGGCTGCGCAAACGGCGGCAGGGTGCCGGCCAGAAACACCGCGGCCATGTTGCGCGTCTGCATCATGGACGCCATCGCATTGCCCTGCAGGCTGACCCCCATCCGCTCCAGCACTGACTCGAGCGTTTGCAGCGGAAATACCGTCTGCGAGCTGTCTCCCGTGCCGTGCAAACCCACCACGATTCCGTAGCCGATCAGCTGGTTGTCCCGCACGCCCTCCACCGAGGCCACATCCTTCACACGGGCCAGCCGGGGTGCAGATCCGTCCCCGGTCCACGCCCGGGCCGCTCCCAGCGGCGTGGCCAGCAAAATCGCCACCGCGACCTGCCTCCACCCGCGTCTCTGTCGCCTGAGCCCCATGCCATGCCCCCGGTTCAAAAGACCAGCAATTTCTCGAGGAAGCGCACCAACGGATTCTGCCGGTAGGTGGCATCGTTCACAATGCCTCTGCCCGCCACTTCCAGCTCCATATCCGTGATCGCTGTCGACATCACCTGGTTCTGCGCATTCACGTCCTCGGGCCGTACCAGCCCGCGCAGCCGGATCAGCTGGGTCTGCTGGCTGAACGTCAGCTGCCGCACCACCTGAATCACCAGCATCCCGTTCGGCAGCACGTCCTCGACGTCGCCCTCCATCGTGGTGGTGATACTCGAATTGGTCGCGCTCTGTCCCTGCGCGTTCAGCGAAGACGCAGAGCTCTGGTTCAGCAAATTGTTCAGTGCATTGCCCGCCTTCAGCTTGCCCAGCAGCGCCGACACCTGGGAGCTGGCCGTCGAGGCGCGCTGATTTTTGACGGATCCGTCCGTCGAGGCCGCCAGGCTCTCCGACACCACGACCGCAATGGGATCGTGCGCCCGCACCGCCTTCACATCGCTCACCAGATTCGTCAGCCGCCCGGTCGGCGTCCAGATCGACCCCGGCGTCAGCGTCTCCGCCGCCTTCTCCGCGCGCACCCGCGCAATGTACTGGCTCAGCGCAGCATCCGGCGGCGAGCCCGACGACACCTGCTTCTTCTGCTTTGCCGCCGACGCCCCCTGCGCCGCGCACGTCGCGCACGCCAGCGCCAGCATCGCCACGGCGCCGGCCGCCCGTCCGGCTCTCTTCCATCCGTTCGCGCGCATTCAATGCCTTCCCTTCGCCGGAATCATTTCAACCTGTGCCGGACCGCGCACAATGCAGGGCAGCGTCGCCCGTCCCCAGCCTGCCTGCACGCGAATCGCATCGCCGATCCCGCCGGCTTCGAGCGCCATCCCGACAAGATGAATCGTTGCATCGTCGCCCTCCCCGGCCACGGTCACGCGCATACCGGCACGCACCGCCGGCCGAGCCGCGGCGGAACGCGCCGTCCCCGCATCCTTCACGCGCCGCTCCGTCTGTTCCGCCCGCGCTGCGCTCCACGGAACTTCGACCAGCCGCGCCGGCCTCTCCGGATGCGCGCAGTCGCGCTGAACCGCCCATTGCCGGTGCAGACCCCAGTCGACGACCGTCGCCGGCGCGGCGCCACAGGCCGCGAGAGCCGGACCGGAGGCCAGCAGCATGGCCGCAAGTATGCCTTCCACGCTCATGCTTCACCGCGCCATATTGTTCACTTCGCTGTACATGTCGTCCGCCGCGCGAATCACTTTGGAATTGCTCTCGTAGGCGCGCTGCGCCAGCACCATCTGCACGAACGCACCCACCACGTCCACATTCGAATTTTCGAGGTAGCCCTGCTGCAGCGTGCCCAGACCCTCCGTCCCGCCCGGATTGCCGAGCACCGGATCGCCCGAGGAGAGAGTCGCGGTGAACAGGTTCGAACCCACGCTCTCCAGGCCTCCCGGGTTGACGAAGGTCGCCAGCTGAATCTGGCCCAGCTGGGCCGGATTCTGCTGCCCCGGCAGGGTCGCATTCACCACGCCGTACTGGGTGATGGTGACCGCCGTCGCGTTCGCCGGGATGGTGATGTTCGGCACTACCGGGTCGCCCTGCGCATCCACCAGCGTCCCCTGATTGTTCAGATAGAAGTTTCCCGCGCGCGTATAAGCCAGCGTTCCATCCGGCCGCGAGACCTGAAAGAACCCCGTCCCCTGGATGGCCAGATCGAGCGGATTGTTCGTCTGGTTCATGTCGCCCTGGGTCATGATGACCTCGCTGGCCGCCGACTTCGTGCCCAGGCCGATCTGCAGGCCGGCCGACACCGTCTCCTGGCTCTGCGCCGCCCCCGGCGTCACCAGATTCTGATAGATCATGTCCTGGAACTGCAGCTGCCGCTGCCGAAAGCCCACCGTGGACGAGTTCGCCAGGTTGTTGGCAATGGTATCCAGGTTGAGCTGCTGCGCGCTCATGCCGCTGGCCGCTGTGTACAAAGCTCGAATCACGCTGTGCCTCCTTCCTGCTGCCCGCGCATCACTGCACGCGCGGCAGGTCTTCGCTGGCTGTTTTGTCGAAATCGTTCGAGAAGATCGAGACCGCCTTCTGCATCATCTCCGCCTGGCGCTGCATCAGCACCAGTTGCAGGCTGCCCTGCATCACATCCTGGTTCGACGCCTCCAGCGCCCCCTGGTGAATCGCTCCGCTCGCGGTCGCGGGCTGCGCGCCGTCAGTGGACGCGTAGCGGTTCGCACCCTCGGCGGTCAGCGCATCGGCCGAGGCAAATGCAAAGAGCCCGATCCGCCCCGCCATCGCCCCGTTCACCGACACGGCGCCGTCGGAACCCACGGCAGTCTCTCCGGCCGGCATGCGAATGGGCTGATCTTTTCCATCGAGGACAGGCTCGCCCGCCTGCGTGGTGAGCATTCCCTCCTGCGAGCGCTCGAACTGCCCGTCGCGGGTGTAGCGGATGCCTTGTTTGGTCTGGATGGCAAAGAATCCTTCGCCTTCGACAGCCAGATCGAGAGGATTGCCGGTTGGAGTCAGCGCGCCCTGTCCCAGATCGAGACGGCTGCCGCCCAGAACGCCGAAATCGTTCACCATGGTGTTGAGCTGCGATTCCAAAGCCTCCGGCCCGAGGATGGCCGACCGGAAATAATCCCGCTCCGCACGGTAGCCGGCCGTTCCCGCATTGGCCAGATTGCTCGCCGCCACGTCCAGCGACTGGCTGCGCGACAGCAACCCGGCGTACGCCGCATAATACCCGCTGTCCACCGCTCCGCCTCCCGCCCCAAAATAATGCAGGAGGAGGTCCGCCGGTCGCGGCCGCAGATTAGAGAAGGCTTATGAGGAGGGCTCGCAGAAGATGGTCATCATGAAACTGAGGTCCTCGAAGCGGTAGCTGCGCTCGATGCGGACCGGCGCCCGCTGGCTGAACAGCTCGTAGCTGCTCCCGGCTACCACGGTTGGCGTCGACAGCAGGCAGCCGGCGCACAGGACGGCGTCGAATCCCTTCCAGGCTCCGGCCACCATGTTGCATACTTCGCCTGCTGCATCCCGCACCGTCGCGTCCAGCCCTTCCGGCGCCATCCCGGTCAGGAGCTCGGTCATGCGCAGCGCAGCGCGTCTCCCGCTGTGCAGCACCAGAGAGCCGCTCATCTGTCCGGCCAGCCCGATCACGGCGGAGATGTTCTCCCGCTCTCCCTCGAAGCCATCCTCCGCCGGCGCACACTCCACGCCCATCATGGTGCGGAACACTTCACATGCTGCCCGATCCAGATATTCCTCGAACCGGTCTGTCTCCTTCACCGTCCCGGAAAATGCCGCCATTCCTCTGCTCCTCCCCGGTCGCCGGCGCATCGCCCGGCTCCGTCCCGTTTCATGGGTGCCTGCGTTCTCAGGATCGGCGGAGATGCCGCCGCGCCCTAAGCCGGAACCAGCAGGGGCAGCACGCGGTCCCGCACCTGGTCCGGAGTGAACGGCTTGCGAATATAGCCCTGCGCGCCGGCCGCCAGCGCCTCGCGCACATGCTCCTCCCCGCTTTCCGTCGTGATCATCACCACCGGCGCGCTCCCGCCCAGGCGCTGCGCCCGGATCTGGCGCAGAAATTCGAGCCCGTCCATGTTGGGCATATTGATGTCGGAAACGATCAGGTCGACCCGCTCCCGCTCGAGCGCCGTCAGCCCCTCCCGGCCGCTGCCGGCTTCCACGACTTTGGTCAGGTTCAGCCCCGCCTGGCGAAGAGCCCGCTCCACGATTTTCCTCATTACGGACGAATCGTCGACAATCAGCACCGTAATACCGGCAATCACGCGCGCCCCCTCCCACCTGACTTATCGGCGCCTGCGGATTTTTCTCTACCGCTTTCTGTCTACCCCGACTCTCCAAACCTGTGGCCAACGGTGCAGAGGATGTCCTCCACGTTCCCGGCAGCAGGCAGCAGCGCCGACCCCGGCGCGCGCCTCCACAGGCGCAGCCAGTAATACTCGTGAATCCGCGCCAGACGCGCATCGGCCGGCTTCTCCCGCTCGATCAGCTTTGCCGCCGATCGCGCCAGGGCCTCGCTGCTCGCCGCCTCCAGGCAGCGTACCCGCGGCGCAGCAACTTCGCGATACCGTCTGCGCACGGCCGCAAACTCCGCATCCGGCACAAGGCCCGCCGTAACCCGGAGACCCGTCATCCGCTCCACCGCGTAGCACAGGCTGCGGTCCACACGGCCCGCAAAGGCGAGATACAACAGCCGCCCCTCGACCAGACGCAGCGGCAGCACGCCGCAGGCTTCGGCCAGGAATGGCGGCATGGCCGAGGCTGTCTCCCCGGCCCGAAACCCGTCCAGGGAAATTACCGGACAACTCCACTGGGCCGCCAGCGTTCGCGTCAGTTCCATCTCGCTCAGCAGGCCGTGCGCGATCAGCCATTCTCCCAGCCGCGGCCTCGCGGCGGCCTCGTCGGCAGCGCGCCGCTGCCCATGGAGCGCATCGCGCAGCTGCTCCCCGGTCAGGCAGCCCTGCTCCACCAGCATCAGGCCCAGCGGGACGCGATGCGCATGGGCCGGCGCGGGCGGCGGGCCTGCTTCGCGGGCGACCGCCGAGGCCACCAGCGCCATCATGCAATCCGGCGAACAGGCCCAGCGCCCCTCGAAAACCGGAAGCCGGCGGCTCCTCCACAACTGCATCCAGCCGGTAGCGCAGCGCGGGTTCGCGCAGCGGGAGAAGAACGACGCAGCGTGTTCTGCCGGCTCACGTCCGGCCTGTATCTGCCCGGCATTTCCCGCGGCTAAGAGATGCACCGGATGCTCTCCAGACGCCGCATCGGCTCGGCCACTTCGGTTACGCGCAGGCCGAAATTTCCGTTCACGAGGACGACTTCGCCCCGGGCAACAATCTTGTCCCCCACAATCAGGTCCACCGGATCGGCCACGCGCCGGTCCAGCTCCACCACATCGCCGGGCCCCAGTTCCAGCAGTTCCTTCAGTTCCAGCTCGCGCGATCCAAAGCGGACCGCGGCGTTCAGCTCGACCTCGAGCAGCAGATCGTAGTTGCCGGTCCGCGCCGCCTGGCGGAGGATCTCCTCCGGCTGCCAGGCGCCCTCCGCCCGCTGCGCTTCTGCATCCGCTCGGCGGCTGGCGCGCGCAAGAACCGCGAGCGCCACGCGCATGGTGGTCTGGCCCAGGCGCATGGCACAGGGTTCGGCCGGAAACTCCTCGACCGAATCGCACGTTTCCGCCCTGCCGCCGAGGCGCGCCGCCACGCTGGCCAGAATTCCCGTCCAGAGCTCCCGCACCGTCTGCGCGTCCGCCTGCCCGGCTTCGATCAGCCGGCTCTCCACCAGAAACCCGGCCAGATCCTCGCGATCCACCGCCAGCATCAGGCGCGCGCTTTCCACCTCCAGGGCGTCACACCAGCTGCTCTCCGGCTGCGGCGCATCCCCACCTGCCGTGAGGGAGACGGCCTGGCCAAGCTCGCGCGCAAATTCAGCCTCCAGCTGCTCGACCCAGCGGCCCCGGTCGGTCATCGCTTCACCTCGCTGGCCGCCACCAGATGCGCCGCGCGATGGTCGGACTGGCCCACCGGCGCCGCCGAAAACAGGGTCACGCCTCCGGCCCGGAACTGCGCCGGGGTGCGCGCCGGCAGACCGAGCCGCAGAATGCTCCCCGGCCGCAGATCGCCCAGAGCCTGGGCCGGAACCGGCACCCGCGGCAGTTCCAGCGTTGCGCTCGTCCGGCATCTCCCGGCCAGCTCGAGCATGCGTTGCCGCGTCTCCTCGGAATGACGCCTTTGCCGCGTCCGTTCCCCTGCCAGACGGCGCAGGATCGCATTCGAGACCACGGCCGGGAATGCGAGGTTCAGCAGCCCGCTGGTCTTGGCCACGCGCAGCTCAAAACTCAGACACAATGTCTTTTCCGACACCGGAATCAGACGCGGTGTCTGCGTCTGCATCTGCCGCTTCTCAAAGGCGAACGACAGGCCCACTGCCTGCCACGCCGTGGTCAGCTCCCGGCAGATGGCTTCAACGACGCCGGAGAGGATCGATTCTTCAATATCGGTCAGCTCGCGCGGCTCGGCTGCCTTGCCGTCGCCGCCCAGCAGCAAATCGATCATCGACGGCGCCGTGGTCAGGTCCATCTGCAGTACGGAGATGGCACGCAACGGCTCGAGGCGCACCGAGCAGACGTAGGCCAGCTCGGGAATGCGCTGCAGGAACTCGCTGAAGGAAATCTGCTCGGCCGAGACCAGGCTCACCTGCACCCGGCAGCGGAACCACGCGCCGAGGTGATGCGTCAGATTGCGGGCGAAGATGTCGTTCAGCATGCTGATGGCCCGCAGCTGCTCATTCGAGATCTGGCCGGAGCGCGAGAAACTCCACTGCAGCACGCGGCTGCGCGGCTCGCCAGCCGCCGCGTCGGTGCGCGCGCGGGCGGCCTGAAACAGGGCGTCGATCTCTTCCTGGCCGAGCTCTTTTTCCATCAGCGTCCCCGTTTTCCTTCCCGCGGGCCGAATTCGGCCAGCCGCGCGCGCAGATGCACCACCGCCGAAGAATGGATCTGCGAGACGCGCGACTCCACCACGCCCAGCACCAGTCCAATCTCCTTCATGGTCATCTCCTCGTAATAGTAGAAAGTGACTACCAGCCGCTCCCGCTCCGGCAGCAGATCGATGGCCCTGGCCAGCCTTTCCTTCATCTCGCCGCGAAGGCAGCGGAACAACGGGTCCTCGTCGGGAGCGTTGGGGATGTAAGCCAGCTCCTCTTCGCCGGATTCCTCGGAGCGCTCCGTGTGCAGGGTGCCGATTTCCAAACCCTTCAGCTCGCCCAGCAGCTGCTGGTAGTCCTCGAGCTCGAGGCCCATGGCGCGGGCAACCTCCTGTTCCGCGGGAGAGCGTCCGTACTGCGCCGTCAGCCTGCGGATCGTCTCCTCGACGGCGCGGCCCTTGCGGCGCAGATCCCGGGGGCTCCAGTCGAGCGTCCGCAGGCTGTCCAGAATCGCACCGCGAATGCGGAACTGCGCGTAGCTTCGGAACTGCACCTTCCTCGCCGGGTCGTATTTCTTAAACGCGTCCAGCAGACCGAGCGTGCCCGCGCTGACCAGGTCCTCGAGGTCGACATGCTGCGGCAGCCGCTCGTGGATGCGCCGCGCCATCCAGCGCACGGCCGGCAAGTGCTCAAGCATCATGCGCTCGCGTTCGTCGTCGGAAACCGGCAGATCGGCGACGGCGCGCGCCGGATCGGCGACGGCCCCCGCTCCGGCTCCCAGCCCCGGCTTCTTCCAGGTTTCCCTGCCCTGATCCATGGCCTGACCCGCATAGTCCATCGTCGTCCCCGTTTTCAGCCCTTCAGTTCTGCCGGACCAGCCCGGCTGCCCGCACCGCGATCTCCGCCGGAACCTCGGCCGGTGCAATCACCGTCAGCCGCGGCAGCACCGGCTCCAGCCACCGCTTGAGGTGATAACGCGCCGGACTGGAACAGAGCAGCACCGGCTGGGCCGCAGCCGGTGCCGGCCCGATTAGCTTTTTCAAAGAATCTGCAATGCGGCGCAGCACCGGAGTATTGCCGCCCGCCCCCAGCAGCCGCGCTCCGGTTTCGGGCGCCACCAGCGCGGCCAGCTCCTCTTCGAGCGGCGGCTCCAGGGCGATCACCCGCAGCGATCCGTCCGCTTCGAGCAGCGGCTGCACCAGCCTCCGCCCCAGCGCCTGCCGTGCCGTCTCCACCAGATGCGGCAGCGACCGGTTCTGCGCCGCCGTTTCGACCAGCGCTTCGAGGATCGTCCCCAGATCGCGGATCGACACCTGCTCGCGCAGCAGCTGCTGCAGCACCCGCTGCACCTCGCCCAGGGACAGGATCTTCGGCACCAGCTCTTCGACCAGCCTGGGGTGGCTCTCCCCCAGCGAATCGAGCAGCCGCCTGGTCTCCGCGCGGCCCAGCAGCTCGTGCGCGTGCCTGCGGATCATCTCCGCCACATGCGTTCCAATCACCGTCACCTGATCCACGACTGAATAGCCGGCAGCCAGGGCTTCGTTTTCGATGGGCGGCTGAATCCAGCGCGCCGCGGCTCCAAATGCCGGTTCGCGCGTTTCCTTCCCCGGAAGCGCCCGCGCCTGCGCCTCGGTCGAGACCGCCAGCAGGCAATTCCCTTCCGTCTGCCAGCGGCCGATCTCCACGCCGCGCAGCGAGCAGACGTACTCCCGCGCCTTCAGCCGCAGGTTGTCGGAGATGTGCACCGGCGGGATCAGGAAACCGAGCTCTGCGGCCAGATGCCGGCGCAGCGTGCGCACGCGCTCGAGCATCTGCCCGCCCTGCTTTTCGTCCACCAGCGGAATCAGCTGGAATCCGATCTCGAGGCTCAGCTCGTCCAAACGCGGCACCGACGCCATGTTTTCCGCGGCCGGCTTCTTCCCCGCGTCTGCCTCGGCCGGCGGGGCCTCGCGCTTCGCCACCCGCGCTGCGGCGATGCCCAGCACTGCGGCGGGCAACAAAAATGCGAGTTTCGGCAGACCGGGAATCAGACACAGCGCGCCCAGCACGCCGCTGGCTACGTAGAGCGTCGAGCTCTTTCCCAGCAGCTGCGCACCCAGCTCGGTGGTCAGCGCGCCCGCGGACGAGGCCCGCGTCAGCACCATTCCGCCCGCCACCGATACCAGCAGGGAAGGAATCATGGTCACCAGCCCGTCGCCGACGGTCAGGATGGTGTAGGTGCGCACCGCTTCGCTCAGATCGACGCCCTGCTGCAGGGTCCCGATGAGCAGGCCGGCCACGATGTTGATGGCCGTAATCAGAATCGTCGCCAGCGCATCGCGCTGATTGAAGCGCGCCGCTCCATCCATCGCGCCGTAAAATTCCGCCTCCTGGGCGATAGCCTGGCGCCGTTTCCTGGCGGTGGCCTCGTCGATCAGCCCCGCGTTCATGTCCGCGTCGATGGCCATCTGCTTGCCCGGCAGCGCGTCCAGCGTGAAGCGCGCCGTCACTTCCGCGGTCCGCACCGCTCCGTGGCTCACCACCAGAAACTGAATTGCGATGAGGGCCAGAAACAGCACAAAGCCGACGACGTAGTTGCCCCCCACCACAAACTGCCCAAACGCCTCGATCACCCGGCCCGCGGCCGCCGTCCCCTCGTTGCCGTGCAGCAGAATGCGCCGGCTGGACGCGATGTTCAGCGAAAGGCGGAACAGGGTCAGCAGCAGCAGCAGCGTGGGAAACACCGAGAACTCGACAGCCCGGCGCAGCTGCACCGCCGACAGGAACACCAGGATCGACGCCGCCATGGAGCAGGCCAGCAGCATATCCATGACGAAGGCCGGCACCGGAACGATCATCACAAAGAGAACGCTGATCGATGCCACCGGCAGGGCGAGCGAGCGCAGCATCTTCCACCCGCCCCGCCCGGCCGCAGCCGATCCCGCCGCGCCCGATCCTGCCGGGCCGCGCCCGGCCGCCATGGCCGCCGCGCTCATTCGATTTTCCTCATCGCCATCTCTCTCACGGCAACACTCTCGCTTCCTTCAGCCTGCGCGCCGCTTCGGCCCGCTCGCGCTTCACCCGTTCTTCCACCTCGCGCCGGTAGAGCCACGCCAGAATGCCGGCCACCGCCGCATACAACTCGTACGGAATCGACTGGCCGGGCTCGACCTGGCGGTAGAGCGACCGCGCCAGCGGCGGGTTTTCGACGATCGGCACGCCCGCCCACTGCGCCTCCTCGCGAATCTGAGCCGCCAGCAGGTCGCGGCCTTTGGCCAGCACCTTCGGCGCCTCCATGGTCTCGAAATCGAAACTCAGCGCCACCGCGTAATGCGTCGGATTCGTGACCACCACCGACGCCCGCGAGATATCCGCCTTCAGCTGCCGCCGCCGCATCTGCCGCCGCAGGCCGCGAATCCTCGCCTTCACCTGCGGGCTGGCCTCGGTCTCTTTGAATTCGTCGCGCAGATCCTGCTTCGACATGCGCAGACGGCCCTCCCGGCTGCGCCACTCCATCACGTAGTCGATCCCGGACCACGCGAGGAATATCCAGGCTCCGTCGAGCAGCAGGTTGTAGAGCAGCCCAAACAGATCCGGAAAGCGCTCGGTGCTGAGCGGCGGCAGGTCCGCCTGCGCGGCCAGCGCATGCGCGGAGCAGAAGCCCACCGCCGCGATGGGCAGCAGCGATTTGCCCAGCCGCACGGCCGCGCGCAGCGAGAAGATATTCCTGGCGTTCTCCGCCGGATTCAGCCGCTCCGGCTTCGGTGTCAATGCCTCAAAATTAAACGACCAGCCGCCGCCCTGCGCCAGGCCCCCGGCCACGGCTCCCGCCAGCACCGCGGCAAAGACCAGCAGCAGCGGATCGAGCGCGGTCAGCAGCGCCTGGCGCAGCGCCAGCGCCATCTCGACCGCGTTCATGCGCGCCCACACCGCGGGCTGGCCCAGCTGCAAAAACGACTGGTACGCGTTCGCCCATCCCCCCGCCCAGTTGTGCGCCGCTCCCCGGATGGCAAACACCCCGGCCAGCATGCCCGCCGCCGCCATCAGATCGCGACTGCGCGTGCGGTCGCCCTTCTCGGCCGCCTTCTGCCGGTGCCGCGGCGTCGCTTTCTCGGTGCGGTCTCCGGGCATGGCTCAGGCTCCTCCCGCCGCGCCGGCCAGCAGATGCCCGGCCGCATCGAGCAGAGACGTAAACCGCCCCTCGATCCAGTGCGGCCACACCGCCAGCGATCCGATCAGCACGCCGTACCCCAGCAGCGTTTTCGCCGGCACCGTGACTGCCATCACCGGCAGCTGCGGCGCCAGCTTCCCGGCCAGCGCCACGGTCAGCTCGGCCAGCAGCGTCGCCGCCAGCACCGGGGCCGACAACTGCAGCGCCGCCGCAAATATCCCCGACGCCATCCTCAGCAGCGCCAGCCCGGCGCGCGGATCGAGCGTCACCGTCCCCACCGGCGCGGCGGCGAAGGTGCGCAGCAACGCGGCCATGGCGGTCCGGTCCAGCCCGCCTGCAATGACCGTCAGCGTCCCCAGCAGCCCGAACAGCTGCCCCATCAGAGGCGTCTGCACCGATGCGTTCGGATCGAGCACGTTCACCAGCGAAAAGGTGAACTGAAATCCCAGCACCTGCCCGGCAAAACTGAGTGCCTCGAACACCAGGGAAAGCGTCAGCCCGAAGACCAGCCCCACGCTCAGCTCGCCCAGCACCGGCAGGATGCCCAGCTCCGCATGCGCCCGCGGAAAAGCCGCCACCAGCGGAGCCACCAGGCAGGAGACCGCCAGTACGAAGGCCGCCTTCACCCGCATGGGGATGGCGTCGGAGGAAAAGACCGGCGCGAAGACCATCAGCCCGCTGATGCGCACCAGCACCAGCGTCGTCGCTGCCAGAGCGCTCTCCCAGGTCACCCCGCCCGCCCTGATCCACTCTGCGTTCATCGAGAGCGCCTCATCCCATCCCCAGAAAACGGTGAAAGTCGGAAAACAGCGCCAGCGTATAGCGCATCAGGCGATCCAAAAACCACGGCAGTCCCGCCATCAGGACTCCAGCCACTACCAGCAGGCGCGGCACCGTCGAAATCGTCTGGTCCTGCAGCGAGGTCAGCGTCTGCACCAGGCTGATCAGAAAGCTCGTCACGCAGGCGGCCAGCAACACCGGGGCGCCCAGGATCAGCGCTTCCCGCAGCACCTGCCGCATCAGTTCCGCCGCCTGGTCGGGTCCCATCGCACCTGCCTCACAAAAATTCAGCCTCAAAAGCTCTTCAGCAGCGAACCGGCCAGCAGATTCCAGCCGTCCACCATCACAAACAGCAGGATCTTCAGCGGCGTCGAAATCACCACCGGCGGCAGCTGATACATGCCGATGGAGGTGGTGATTGAAGCCACCACCATGTCCACCAGCAGGAAGGGCAGAAACAACACCGCCCCGATCTCGAACCCCGCCTTCAGCTCGCTGAGGATGTAAGCCGGCACCACCACCCGTATGGGCAGGTCTTCGGGCTTTGCAGGACGCGCCGTCATCGACGCCGAAACGAACAGCGCCAGGTCCTTCTCGCGCGCATAGCGCAGCATGTACGTCTTCACCGGCCCCACGCCCCGATCGATGGCGTCCCAGCCGGAGATCTGCGCCTGCCGGAAGGGTTCGACCGCCTGCTGGTCGACCTGGACCAGCACCGGCTGCATCAGGAACCAGGTCATCATCAGCCCCAGTCCCATCAGCACCTGGTTCGACGGAGCCGTCTGCGTTCCCAGCGCCTGGCGCAAAAAATGGAACACCACCAGCAGCCGCACCATCGGCGTCATTGACAGCAGAATCGCCGGCACCAGGGTCAGCAGCGTCAGGGTAAAGACAATCGTCCACGGAACCGTATTGCCGGCGCCCAGGTTCAGGCCCGCCGGTATGGGCGCCTGCGTTTTCGCCGCCAGCAGCAGGGAGATCACCGCGTCGCTCCCCGCGCTGCCGTGCGCGCGCTTGTCCGCTGTGTTTTTGCCAGCTCCAGCACCGGAACAATCGCATCCCCGCTCATCGCCAGCAGCACCTTCTTCCCGCAGCAATCCACCAGCACCAGCGACTTCTTCGGTCCGAGGTGCAGGCGCGCTTCCATGCGCAGCGGCGCATCGCCGGCTGCCGGCCCTTTGGCCATCCGCCGCACCCACCCTGCCAGCCGCGCAGCCCATGACGTTCCGCTCAATACGCCCCTCGCTGCATACAGAACCTGTTCCATCGCTCTCCCCGCCCGCCCTGGGTTACGCCAGCCGCGTGATGCGCACGGCCAGTTTCTGCTCCACCACCTCGAACTCGCCCCACGCCAGCAGCGCGCCGCCGCACCGCACCGGCACATCCTGGGAATGGTCGTGCACGGTCTCGATGACCGTGCTCCGTTCCATAGCCAGCAGATCGTTCACGCGAAACCCCGGCACCCTCACCATCACGTCCAGCTGCATCGGCAGCCGGTCCAGGCGTGTGTCGCGCCCGGATTCGGCGGGTTGTTCCTCGAGGCCGCCGCCGCGAACCAGGAGCGCCGCCGTGCCATTCCCCTGCGCCGCCGCCGCGTGCTGCGCACTGTCTCCGGCCGATGGACCGGCGGTTAGCTTGTTTTCAGGCTCGGCTCCCATCGCAGACCCACTCTGCGAATGAATGCCCTGGAATGAGTCAGGAAGATTAGAAAACTCTCAGAATGGAGCCCGGCGACAGTTACGCTGCCGCGGACCTGCTCCAGTCGACCGGAACCTGGCTCCCTTTTCCACCTCGCCCTCGACCCGGATGCGTCTGCCGTGCCGCGCCAGGTTGCGCTGCACCGTGGCCGGGCCGATACGCGTGCGGCGAAATCCGCTCCGGCTGTGCAGTCAATGGAAAGGCTGGAAAAGCTGTTCGTTCAGTTTCCGATCGAAGCCGGTCCGTCGTCCCGCACGCAGTTTGCGATCACGCTCGCAGCCGCGCCGCGCCGCATTCAATGCACGCCGCGTCGTGGTGCCATGTGCACTTCCAGACGTCCCGCATCAGGTTGTCGAAGGCAACGCGCATGCGTCGCTCGTCCGCCTCTGCTGTGGGCAGGCTGGCGAAGCGGAACTCAACGCTCCGGCCCAGCCCGCTTCAGATCCTCGGCCGACCCCGCCAGTTCGCTCAGGTATTCGATTGTTGGTTTGCACCAACAGAATTACGCACACGTACATTGGCGCCCCACATCTCAGCGGTAATTCTGGGCATAGGTGTCGCGCGGCAGCCCCATCCGCACAGCCTCATTCCGCATCGCCAGGGCGTCCGCCTTACTCATGACTCCACCCAGGGTCACCAGGTAAGGTGCACGCCCGTGGACCGCGAAGACTCCGGGCGTCAGCTGTGGATACCGCTTCGCAATCGTCTGCGCCTTATGTTCCGCCTGCACCTCGTGATTGTAGGTGTACGCCACCACGCGCCATCCCGGCGTCGTGACGACTGCGGAATTCGCCGCCGCTCGGTTCGCGGCCGTCGGCTGCGTTCCGCGCTCGGGGCTCGCCGCTCCGGCCGGGGTCGCCCGGCTCTCCACTGGCTGCACCGCGCTGCGGCGATGGAGCAGTCCGTACAGCGCGAGGACCGTCGCCAGCACCAGCACCACTGCTGCGGCAATCACCCACGGCGCGCTGGGACGCAACTTCACTCGCGGCTCGTCATCCTCCGGCAACGAGGACGAGTCTTCCGGTTCGCGAGCCGTTTGCGGCATCAGCGCTTCCCGTGACGACGGCTCCGCGGTCTTCATCGCAATCACTCTGGCCGCCTGTTTCTCCTGCGCGGCGGGGGGCTCCATTCCGGCCTGGGGAGTTGCACTTGTCATTCCTGGAGTTACAGATTCCTTCGTCGATGCGCTCCCCGCGTCAGCCTGCGCCGTCCAGCCGGCGGACGTTCGCGCCGAGGCAGGATTCGATCTCCCGGCAAGCGGTATCGGTGACGTTTGCGCCACCGTTTTTACTTCCGGCTGGGGCGACGGCGCCGCGGTCGGCTCCCGGCCGGGCTCAGGGGTTGACGCTCGCGCCGGCTCCCTGGTCGGCGTAATACGCACACCCGCCAGCGCCGCAACCTCTGCGACTGTCGCGCCTCCGCTCAACGCCCGGCGCGCCGCTCGCGCCATCGGCTCCGGCAGCAGCTGCAGCACCGGATCGTTCGCTCCCGACGGAATCCGCCGCGTCAGCGCCTGCGTGACGATGCGCCCCAGGCCGCGCACGTCCTCGGCTGCTGTCGCCGCGAATCCGGTATCCCCAATTTGTACACAGTCGCTGCGCAGCTTGATCGTCTCGCCTGTCGCCAGCACGCTGGCCGGCTCCATTCTTCCCTGCACCAGTCCGCGCCCGTGAATCGCCGCCAGCCCCTGTGCCAAGGCCTCCAGAACCATCTGCGTCTCGGCCGCGCTCAGCGCGCGCTCCCGCAATACATCCGCAAGGTTCTCCTCGGTCGGCTCCATTGCCGCCAGCACCACATGGGTGTCGTCAATCCGGGTCGCCACCGCCTCGCGCACCGCCACCACGTTGGGGTGGCGAATCTCCGCCGCTCGGCGCAGCCGCGTCACCATTTCATCGTCGTCATTCAGCGTCTCCGTGACGCTCAGCATGAGCGGCTTGCCATCCGCCTCCGCCGCTTCAAACCACGCCGTCCGCCCTTCCGGCCGCACCAGCCGCCCCAGCCGCCATCGGCCCATCAGCTCGCGGCCCTCCAGATCCGTCCACAACATCATGCGATTTACGCCTGCGGTCGCCATTGCCCTTCTCCTCTCGCCTCTGCCCTGACACGCCAGGGCGTCGCCGCGCGCGCACCCTCACTGCTCCCCTTATTGCCTAGTTAACATCCGCCGCGAGAGGAAAAGCACAGGCATTTTGCGCCCGAACAATTTTCGATACCGCCCCGGCCACGGCGATCTTTGCTACCCTCGAAATCGAAATGTCCTCCACGCCGCCCATTTCACCGTCAGACAACCCTGCTCCACAGCCTCTCTGGTGTCCTGTGTGCGCCCGGCCCGTCACCGACCCGCTCGTTTGCGGCGACTGCTCCGCCGTCATCTGCCGCGTTTGCGGAACCCCGCTCGAATCCCCCGACGAGCTCGCCTTCGGCTAATTATGCCCAAGCCTGTTCGCCGACCACCCGCCAGCATCCCGCAGCGCGCTGCACCCGCCGGACCACCCGCAACCGTCAGCGGACGCTGGCTCCTCGCCGCCATTCTCCTCACTTTCTGCGCCGCCGCCATCTGCGCATATGGCGCGCTCTGTCTGCTCGTCTACCAGGGCCAGTGGCAGGTGCTTTTCCACCCCTCGCATACCGTTTCCGCCACACCCGCATCCGCCGGCCTGGTGTACGACGAGATCCATTTCGACGTCACCGATGCCGGGCAGCCCCGACTCGATGGCTGGTGGATCCCCGCCCAGCAGGGGTCTCGCTGGGCGGCTGACACTATCCTGTACCTCCACGACGCACGCGGCTCGCTCTCCGACACGGTTCCCGCGCTCGTCACCCTCCATGCTCTCGGCATCAGCGTCTTCGCCATCGACTATCAGGGCTTCGGCCGCAGCTCCGGCCGCCATCCCACCGAACGTCTTGCCACCGCCGACTCGGTCGCTGCCTGGACGTACCTCACCGACACGCACCACATCCCCGCCCGCAGCCTCGTCGTGTACGGCGACGGAGTCGGATCTGTCTTCGCCGCCCATATCGCCGCACTGTTCGCACCCGCCGGCGTCATCCTGGAAGACCCCAACCCGCCGGGCCGCCAGATTCTCCTCGCCGATGCTCGGTCCGGCCTGGTGCCACTGTTCCTGATTCAGAAAGAAAAGCTCGACCCTACTGCCAACCTCGCCCGCGCTCATGCTCCAAAACTCTTCCTCGACCGGACCGGCAGCACCGCCCGCACCCGTCAGCTGTTCAACGCCTCCTCCTATCCGAAGCAGTACTTCGATCTCCGCTCCGCCACGAACGCCACCGTGACTTCCACGCTGCAACGCTTCCTGGACGGCGTTCTTCAGCGCCCACTTTCATCGGAATGATTCTCCCGTTCAGTCGCGACAATTCGAATCTGTCCGGTACGCTCGCATAGCCAGCTGCCGGCTATGAGCCACGTTCCACCTGTACCCCCACAAGCTATACGCTTTACGCTACCCGCTATACGCTGTCTTCATCCCATGCCCGAGCTGCCCGACATCTCGGCCTACCTCTCCGCCCTCGAGTCCCGCGTCCTCGGCCAGCCGCTCGTCGCTGTCCGCCTCGCCAGCGCCTTCCTGCTGCGCACGGCAGAGCCGCCGCTTTCGAGCGCCGAAGGCCGCACCGTCCGCGAACTGCGCCGCATCGGCAAGCGCATCGCCGTCGGCCTCGACGAAGATTTGTGGCTTGTGCTGCACCTGATGATCGCCGGCCGCCTTCACTGGCGTCCCGCCGGAGCCAGGCTCGCCGGACGGAACGCCCTCGCTGCCTTCGACTTCCCCTCCGGATCGCTGGTCCTCACCGAAGCCGGCTCAAAGCGCCGCGCGTCGCTCCACGTCTTCCAGGGCGAAGCAGCGCTTGCCAGCGTCGATCCCGGTGGCATCGACGTCATGACCTGCGACCTCGCCGCTTTCCGCGCCGCGCTCACCGCGGAGAACCGCACTCTGAAGCGCGCCCTCACCGATCCCCGCCTGGTCAGCGGCATCGGCAATGCCTATTCCGACGAAATCCTCCACGCCGCGCTGCTTTCGCCGGTCACGCTCACCCACCGCCTTAACGACGCTGAATGGCAGCGCCTCTTCGACGCCACCCGCGCCACCCTTCGGCGATGGATCGACCGCCTGCGCCTCGAAACAGGCAGCGGTTTCCCCGAGAAGGTCACCGCCTTCCGCCCGGAAATGGCAGTCCACGGACGTTTCAACCAGCCCTGCCCGCGCTGCGGCGAAAGAATCCAGCGCATTCGCTACGCCGACAACGAAACCGACTACTGCCCGCGATGCCAAACCGGCGGCAAACTCCTCGCCGACCGCGCCCTCTCGCGCCTTCTGGGCAAAGACTGGCCGCGCACCCTCGACGAGCTCGAGTTAATGAAACGCAGGTGAGTTTCCAGAAAGAATGACCCGCCACCTTTTCCCACCCCGCCCTTTTGCAGAGCCCCGAAACCCTCAGCTAATGTGACACCATAGACGGTAGAGCGCGGGCCGGCCGACTACGGGCGCGCAGCTGTCCACCCCCACGGATGCGAGGCGGAATTGTGAAAAAGATTGGCGTCCTTTTCGGCATGGAGAACACCTTCCCTGGCGCGCTGGTCGAGAAGATCAACGGCATGAACCTCGACGGCATCTCAGCTGAATTTGTGGAGGTCGGCGCCGTCCGGCTGGATCGCCCGGCAGTCTATTCCGTTATCGTCGATCGCATCTCCCACGACATCCCGTTCTACCGCGCCTTCCTCAAGCACGCCGTCCTGCACGGATCCACTGTCATTAACAATCCCTTCTGGTGGTCGGCCGACGACAAATTCTTCAACTACTCCCTCGCCGCCAAGCTCGGGGTGGCCGCTCCGCCCACCGTCATCCTGCCCCATAAGCACTATCCCCCGGGCACCACGGACCGCTCCATGCGCAACCTGCAGTATCCGCTCGACTGGGACGGTGTCTTCGATTACGTCGGCTTCCCCGCCTTCCTCAAGCCCATCAACGGCGGCGGATGGCGCGACGTCTTCCACGTGCATTCCCCCGAGGAGTTCTTCCGCGCCTACGACCAGAGCCGCGATCTGTGCATGATGTTGCAGCGGGCGGTCCAGTTTACTCAGTACTTCCGCTGCTACGTCGTCGGCCAGGAGAAGGTGCACATCATGCACTACGACCCGCGCCGCCCCCACGCCGAGCGGTACGTGCTCAACCCGCCCCCCACGGACAAGAAGCTGCTGAAGAAGGTCGAGCAGGACGCGCTCACGCTCTGCCGTGCCCTGGGCTACGACCTCAACACCGTCGAGTTCGCCGTCGAGAATGGCGTGCCCTATGCCATCGACTTCATGAACCCCGCGCCCGACGCCGACCTGCACTCCGTCGGCCCGGAGAATTTCACCTGGATTGTCGATGCGGTCGCCCATCTCGCCGTGAAAAAAGCCAGAGCCGCCAGGCCAAAAGCGCCCGAATTCCACTGGAGCGCCTACCTCAGCGTCTCCGCCAAAACCCCGGCCAAAGCCCCGGCCAAGAAGATCACCGCCAGGAAGCCGGCGAAGAACGCAGCGGCCGCGCCGGCAGAAGCGCCGACGGACACCATCTCGGCCATCGAATAGACCGCACCGGTGGCGGCCACGACGCAGTCTGCTCTTGCCTCAAAGCCCTGTCCCGGCATACAACGGTAGGCACCATGCGGCCCTCTTTCACCATCGGCATCGAAGAGGAATATCAGACCGTCGACCCGGTCACCCGCGACCTCCGTTCGCACATCGCGACCGAGATGCTCGCCCAGGGAAAGATGCGCCTCGAGGAGCGCGTCAAGGCCGAGATGCACACCTCGGTGGTCGAAGTCGGCACGCGCATCTGCGGCAGCATCGAGGAAGCCCGCAAAGACATCTGCGAACTGCGCCGCGAAATGGTCAAGCTCGCCCAGGAGCACGGCCTGGTGCTCGTGGCCGGAGCCACCCACCCATTCGCCGACTGGCGTACGCAGGAGATCTATCCCGATCCGCGTTACCACCAGGTGGTGAAGGATCTGCAGCTGGTAGCCCGCGCCAATCTCATTTTCGGCCTGCATGTGCACGTCGGCATCGAAGACCGCGAAGCCGCCATTCGCATCATGAATTCGATGCGTTACTTCCTGCCCCATATTATGGCGCTGGCAACAAACTCCCCGTTCTGGCTGGGCCTGAACACCGGCTACAAGGGCTACCGCGCCAAGGTCTTTGAGAACTTCCCCCGCACCGGCATCCCCGACGCATTTGCCAGCTATTCCGAGTTCGAGAACTACGTCGCACTGCTGGTGCGCACGAACTGCATCGACAACGCGAAGAAAATCTGGTGGGACATCCGCCCTCATCCCTTCTTTAACACCGTCGAAGTGCGCGCCTGCGACATCCCCCTGCGCGCCGAGGAAACGGTTGCGATCGCGGCGCTCATTCAGGCGACCGCGGCCTACCTGTATAAGCTGCATGCCGCCAATCAGGACTTCCGGCAATACGCCCGGCCCCTGCTCATGGAGAACAAATTTCGCGCTGTGCGTTACGGGCTCGACGGCAATCTCATCGACTTTGGCAGGCAGCAGGAAGTCCCCGAACGCGAGCTTATTGAAGAGTATCTGGCCATGGTCGATCCGGTCGTCGACGAGCTCGGCAGCCGCGACGCCATTGAATCCGTGCGGACCATCCTAAAAACCGGCACCGGCGCCGATCGCCAGCTGCGTGTCTTCGAAGAAACCGGCGATCTGAAAGCGGTCGTCGATTATATGGCCGAAGAAACGAAGACCGGCATCTTCGAATCCGTCGCGACGGCAGCGTGACACCTACGTCTTCGTCGCGGTCGCACGGTTGCGCAGGGCAAAGTACCCCCAGGTACCGAAGTACGAACCGATGCACCCGCTGATCAGGTGAAGAACTTCGTGAATATAGTGCAACTGGAACAGTTCATGCAGTGTGCTCTGAATCATCCTGCGCTCCCGATACGCCTCATGATACTTGGCAGTGCAAGCACACTCAGTCAATCCAATCGCCAATCCGCGCTGCAGTGCCCGCGGATTCCCCCATTGAAGGCACTAACCAGCGCGCATTCTCATTGACCCGCTCTGCTAATTCCCGTAGACTTAGGGTTTGCGGCGGATGCGCAGCACGCGTCTTTTCTGTCCGCATCCACTCTGAAAGCGAGATCTGAATTACCCATGGCGAACCATGTTTCGGCGCTCAAGCGCGCCCGTCAGACTGAAACCCGAACCGCGGTGAACCGCGCCAACCGGACCCGTTTCCGCACCTCTCTCCGCGCCCTGCGCGAAGCCATCCAGAAGGGCGACGCCAAAGCTGCCGCCGCGCAGTACAATGCCACCGTCTCCGCCATCGACAAGAGCGTGCAGAAGGGCGTGATCCACAAGAACACGGCTTCCCGCTACAAGAGCCGCCTCAACGCCCGCGTCAAGGCCGTCAGCAGCCAGCAGAAGTCTGCGTAGGCTACCCGGAAATCCGTCCCGCCAGTGCCGGCCCTGCGCCGGCATTTTGCTTTTTCGAATAAGCCCCGTCGACCGGATACGCAGCGCCGGCGCCCGGGCTCCTACGACTCCACCGCGATAAACCCAGTCGGCACGTAATTCGTGGTCAGCTTGCCGCCGCCCACAGTCACAAAGGTCACGCCCTCGCGATTCCCGTATTGCATGCCCTGCCACCAGCGGCCGCACACTGCCCCGCCGGTAATGTACTGGATTCCACAATGCCGCACGCCTTCCTCAATGTGCGTGTGGCCCTGAAGCACGGCCAGTACATTATGCTGCTGCAGCAGCGGAATCACTTCGTCGCTGTTCGCTACCGGAGCGTACGAGGGGCTGTTCGATCCCGGCGCATAGCTGGCCATGCTCGTCGCCAGGGGCACATGGGTGATCACGATCGTCGGCATGCCCGGCGCGGTCTCCAGCGTCTTCTTCAACCACGCTACCTGCGCTGCGTCGATCTGTGGCCGCCAGTTGCGCCCGTCGATGAAGATCGAATCCAGCACGATGAACTGCACCCCTTTGTGCTTAAACGCGTAATGCGTGGGCGTGTTGAACGTCTTCTCGAACAGCGCCTTGCCGTAGACTGGATCGCTCTCGCTCATTCCGCTTGCCGCATGCAGCCCCGCCACGTCGTGGTTGCCCAGCACGTGCCTGACCGGCAGCCGCAGTTCCTTTTCCAGGCTCGTGTACAGGTTGTACTGCTCCAGAACCCGGTCCCGGTTCGCATCCAGCCCGTTGAAGATGTGGTCTCCACCACAAATGGCGAAGTCCGCCCCGGAGCGGTTCATCAGATCGACGGCCATCCTCATGCCCTTCGGCGCCTCCAGCTCAGGCTCCAGGTGGATGTCGGTAAAAAACGCGAAGGTGAAGCTGTTGGAAGGCGTGCGCGGCCCCGCTTCATAAGCCTCCGAGTGCCCCGTGGCCCATGCCGCCGCTGCGAATCCCGCCCCCTTCAGAAAGCTTCTGCGATCCATCGTTTTCCTCTTTCTTACAGCATGCCGCGAATCCTTCCCGTCGCCGCGTGACAAACGTCACATACGCCCTACAACTTGTGCATCAGCGGTAATGCCCGGATCGTGTCTCATGCTTACCCGTCTCGTTCGCTTCCATTGCCGCCGCACTCATTTCGCATTACTCTCTTGCTGTGATTCCCGACCTGCGCCATGACTTCAATCGCCGTCAGTTCCGCCCTGACGCCTATCGCGGCATGCTGCGCAGCCTCGATGCCGTGGCTCGCGCGCACGTCGCCTTTCCCATCGCGGAAACGCCCTGTTTCTTCCCAAAATCTCTCCTCGACGAAATGGCTCAAATCGGCGCCGACCTTACCCATCGCCTGATCGGCGACCCCGCCTACCTCGCCCGCTCTCTTGCCGCCATCCCCGAAGCGTGGCGCGCTGCAGACCAGGACGCACACCCTCACTTCCTCACCGTCGACTTCGGCCTCGTCCGCGAAGTCAACGGCCACCTCGCGCCCCGCCTCGTCGAAATGCAGGCCTTCCCCTCGATCTTCGGCTTTCAGTGGGTTCTCGGAGAGGCCTATCGCTCTGCCTTTGGACTTCAACCTTCACTCCGCTATCTCCTCGGCGGTCTCGACGAGGCCGCTTACTGGAAGTTCCTCGAGCGCGTCATCGTCGCCGGCCACGACCCCGACACCGTCGTCCTCACCGACGTCGCACCGGCCATGCAGAAAACCCTCCCCGACTTCAACATCACCGCCGATCGCCTGGGCATCCGCATCGTTGACATCGCCGACCTTTCGCCTGGCGATCCCACCGGTCCGCGCTTCGGTCGCGCGCCCCGCCTCTGCTATCGCAATGGACGCCGTCGCGTCCCCATCCGCCGTATTTACAACCGCGCGATTGTCGACGAGCTGGTCCGCAAAGAAATTCGCCTGCAGTTCGATTACCGCGAGTCCTTCGACGTGGAATGGGCTGGCCATCCAAACTGGTATTTCCACATCAGCAAATTCTCCCTGCCGTTTCTCGACCACCCCGCCGTCCCGCCGGCGGTTTTCCTCAGCGACTGGTTTGGCGGCGGCCGCACCGGTCCCCTCCGCGACCGCCTGCCCGCCGATCGCAGCCGGTGGATTCTAAAGCCCCTCTACTCCTTTGCCGGACAAGGCATCGTCTTTGCCCCCACCGACGAGCAGCTCTCCGCTATCCCTCCCACCCAGCGGAGCAGTTACCTGCTGCAGGAGCGGGTCACGTTCCAGCCCGTCATCGAAACGCCGGAGGGACCCACACAGGCGGAGATCCGCATTCTCTATGTCTGGCCGGATCGCGGCCCCCTCACCCCGCTCATTTCTCTCGTCCGCCTGGGGCGGGGAAAAATGATGGGGGTGGATCACAACAAAGGTCAGTCCTGGGTGGGTGCCTCGGCAGGTTACTTTCTCCCTTAGTGCGCTGATTCACAATAAGTTATCCAGCTTATCCACCGTGTGCTCATCCCCCAAACAGACAGACCTCTGCATCTTTCAGGTCATTGCATTCCCGCATTCCCGGGTTTACAAATGAAATCGCGCGTGTAAACTTTGGTAATTGGTTCTCGGCGGCGTTTGCGGGTACTGTAGGGATGTCATTTCAGGAGTATCACCTATGGAATTCGCGGTTTGTCCGGCTTCGGGTGTCCGGGACTGGCGTCCGCTCCGCGGTGCCGCCCGCTATCCGTTGCATTTGCGCGTGACATTGGTTGCCGATGGCTGCCAGATGGATGCCGTCACTGAGGATCTCTCCGCAAGTGGCGTTCTTTTCCGGCTGAACGAGCCATTACGAGAGGGCCAGAATATCGAATTCCTGCTGGAAGTTCCCGCAGGCGCGCTGGGGTTTTCCGTGACTGCCGCGGTACATTGCTCAGGCCGAATCGTCCGCTCGTACTGGAAGAACGGCCAACCCTACGGCGCCGCTGTAATCGACGACTACCGATTTCAATGAGTGAGTGATAACCGGAACTTATGACGCAGACAAATGGACATATCAGTGGCGACGCCGTCCAGGCCGCCTCCCCTGCTCCCTTGGTTCGAGTGATTCTTGCTGATTCCCAGGCAATCTACCGCGTAGGCATGCGCAAGGTCTTCGGCCCGGAATCCGGCATCTCTGTCGTTGCCGAAGCTGACAACCTCCAGTCCCTCCAGGATCTGGTTCAGCGCACGCCCGCGGATGTGCTTCTGCTGGAGGGCGCCATGATCACCGGCACGGCCAATGCGGTGCCAGCCATCGTTCGCAACGCCCCACAGCTCAAAATCATCGTCCAGGCCGCTTCCACCGATGAGGCCCACACTGTCGATCTCTATCGTCGCGGCGTGCGCGGCATCATCCCTCGCTCCATTTCGCCGGACCTGCTCATCAAGTGCGTCCGCAAAATTGCTGCCGGCGAAACCTGGATCGACAATCAATCGGTCAACTGGGTCATCGAAGCTTACCGCTCCCAGGCCACGGCCATGGTCAACCCGCGCAACCAGCCGCGGCTCAACCAGAAGGAAATGCTCATCATCGCGGGCATCACCCAGGGCAAGCGCAACAAGGAAATCGCCTACCAGCTGGGCACCACCGAGCAGGTCGTCAAGAATTACCTGCGCAAAATCTACGACAAGCTCGGCGTTTCCGATCGCCTCGAGCTCGCCCTCTATTGCCTGCACCATCAGCTGCACAAGCGCGCCGCTGAAATCGATACGCACGCTATGGAAACAGCAGCCACCGTGCAGCCGTAACAAGTCTGATCCCATAACTTAAAGCCGGGCCCACCAGGGTCCGGCTTCTTTTGTCTGTACCTTCACTTCGTCATCCAGATCTCGAAGCCCAGATTGTTTCCCCCAATTTCCACGTTGCTGAACTGCGTCTGCGCCAGCATCTGCTCGAAATGTTCCTTCGCGTAGGCGCTCTTCAGCAGCATGAAGCGGAACGTCAGCTTCGTGATCGCGCGGTTGACCCGCGACAGCCCCATACGATCCACCTCCTGGCTCACCGTCTCCGGCGAGGCATCCCGTCGCAGGTCGATTACCAGCGCGCGGCCTCCCGGCTTCAGCACGCGATGCATCTCCTGGAGCGCGCGCACCGGCTGGGCAAAATTCTTAAACGCCGCGCGGCACACCAGAAAGTCGAAGCTGTCGCGCGGAAACGGAAGATTCGACGCCGACCCCTGCTCAAAATGCGCCGGCACTCCGGCCTGCTGCGCCTTCTCCTGCGCGATCTTTACCATGGTGTGGCTCAGATCGAGCCCCGTCACCTGCAGCCGCCCCAGCTTCGCCAGCTCGACGCACAAATAGCCCGGCCCAGGCGCTACCTCCAGCACGTTGCCGCCCTCCGGAACCAATGCGCTGATCCGCTGCGCCAGCGTCCGGAATTCCTCCATTTGGCTTACCGTTGTCGCCGCGTACCACTTCGCCATTCTGCCTTCAATGCCTCTGTCCCGATGAGGCTTGGGCATCGCCATCGTCGTCATCGCACACCTGTCCTGTTCCCGGAAATTCGCTCTGCGCGAATCTCCGAATTGAGTTGTTCTCTGGTTTTTGTCTTTTGGACGGCCGCGTTGCTTACCCGGCCGCCGCCCGCTGCACGCCAGCCGCTACACGCTGCTTTATTCGCAAAACACTTTCACCTTCGTCACGTTCCCGTCCTTGCCGTCCACGTCCACAGTTAAATCTTCCAGGTGATCGATCAGCTCTTCCAGATTCTCCGGTTTGATCTGCGACAGCGTGATGGGAACACCGTGTTTGCTGAAAGCCTGATCCAGCTGGTCGTGCGCCTGGACCGGAATCAACCCCGCCAGCCGCACGCCGGCGCGCAGCAGCTGCATCGGCACCCGCACGTTCACCGTGGTCGGTCCGCCTTTCAGCCCGGTCATCGTCTCGTCCGCCTCCACCAGCACGCGCAGATATTTCCGCCTCGGCTTCGTCGTTGTGTCCGTTGCGTCGCTGCCCACGCTCCCCGCAGCAGCGCCGGTGCTGTTCCCTGCCCCGGGCTCGATTGCGGTCAGCAGCCGCTCCGCTTCCTCCGCGGTTATCTTTCCCGCAGCCAGCATGTCCAGAATTTGACGCCGATGCTCGTTCATAGCATTCCTCCCCAAACTTGATGGCCCAGCGATACCGCGTGCCGCAGAGCGATCCACGCGCCAGGCAGCAACCGCATATGCTGCAGCAGGCCCGGCAGCCACTGGCCTGCATGTATCTCTCCCAGCAGCGCCAGCACCATGCACGCGGTCAGAATCCATCGTGTCTCCCGGCCTTCATTCCCGACGATCAGGAGCCGTTCGGCCTCCGCTGGCGTCAGGCGCCCGAGCCCGACAAGATGCAAAAGATAACGTCGCTCCGTTTCCATAACCACTCCCTACAGGATCCGCACCAGCACCAGGTTCTGCTGCGAACTTACATGGACATCCGTTCCCGGCAGAGCGCACAGCAGCGCCCAAAACGTGCTGATCGCGCTCCACGGATTCACCCTCCCCACCAGGCACGCCACCACCACCGCCAGCAGGATGAACGGAGCCAGCAGCAGCAGCGGAATCCAGAGCAGGAACAGCGGAATCCACAGCCGGATCCCCCGCCAGTGCGGATTATGGACGTGTACGATCGCAATGCTCGGAGTCATCGCAGCGCCTCCAGGTCCTTAATTGCTTCTGCCGCGGTAATCTCGCCCCGCTTGAGCCGCTCCAGCACCTCGGCCCGCGGCGGCGCTGGATTCGTTTCCACAAACTCCAGCCTCCCGGCAATCCGAGTCAGCCGCGCCTTAATGGTCGGGTAGCTCACTCCGAAAACCTGCTCCATTTCCTTGATGGAGCCGTGACTGCGCAGGAATGCAACGACAAACACCTGGTCCTCGGCGTTCAGGCGCGCCAGCTGCGGAAGCTCAAATGCACCCTCAATGGCGATCGCCTTGTCAGTCAGTCGCACCCGCTCCACGACAATCGGCTCACCCTGCGTCAGTCGCGTCAGCTCTTGCCAGTCCGATACCGTTTTTGTCTCATTCGCCATGCAATCTTTACCAAACACAACTAACTATGCTCGTGATTCTCATAAATGTCAACATGACAATTAATAAACGTTATTCATTCATCGAGAATATCAAAGAAATTGATGCCGAACCTCAATTTTCGACAGGAATACGTCGGCGGGCTCCGCGAACAACGCTGCGAACAGACGGAGCAACCGCAGCGGCACTGGAACTAGGGCCGTCACTTTCAGAATATGAGCTAAGTATTTGAAATCAATCAGGAAGATGACGTGGCTGGGACCGCCTTCTTAGCACCGGCTTGTCATTGCCCTATCGAGACACTTTATAGCGCATTGACATCCAGCAACCTGTCACCGTCCCGGTCGGGAGGGGGCACCCCCTACGGATGTTCCGCGAGCCAGCCCTCGATCCGCGCCGCCTCGGCATCCGTCAGCCGGAACGTCGCCGCCGGGATCACGCCATCCACCTGATCCGGCCGGCGCGCGCCCACAATGGCTGCCGTAATCGCGGGATGGCGCAGCGTCCACGCTATGGCCACCACGCCGGGCTCGACCCCATGCTCATGACCGATCTCCCGCAGCAACTCGACCAGCGCAAGGTTGCGCTCGAGCAGCGGTGACTGAAAACTGGGGTTACGCTTCCGCCAGTCGTCCTCCGGCAGGTTCCTGATTCGCTCCGCTGTCATCTTGCCGGTGAGCAAACCGGAAAGCATGGGCGAGTAGTTGATCACGCCGATGTTGTTCTCGAGGCAGAAAGGAAGTATCTCCGTCTCGATCGCGCGCCGCAGCAGCGAATACGGCGGCTGCAGGGATGTGATGGGAGCGATTTTTTGCGCGCGCTTCATCTGCTCCACGGTGAAGTTCGAAACGCCGATGTAGCGCACCTTGCCCTGTTCCTGGAAGCGGGCCAGCGTCTCCCAGCCCTCTTCAATTTCTTCCTCAGGATTGGGCCAGTGAATCTGGTATAGATCGATGGTGTCCACGCCCAGCCGCCGCAGCGAATTCTCCACCTCTTCTTCGAGGGAAGCGCGCTGCAGGCTGCGCCAGATGCTCCGGTCCGCGTGCCAGCGCATGGAGCACTTGGTGAAGACGAGCGGCTTCTGCGCGCGATGCCGCAGCGCCTTGCCCACGACTTCTTCCGAATGGCCGAGGCCGTAAATTGCCGCCGTGTCGATCCAGTTGATGCCGCGGTCGAGCGCGCACTCGATGGTGCGCAGCGATTCATTGTCGTCCTGCGCGCCCCACGCAAACTCCCAGTTGCCGCCGCCGATAGCCCAGGCGCCGTAACCAATGGGCGAGAGCTGAAGGCCGGAACTGCCCAGCGCGCGCGTCGTGAAGATTGCAGAAGGAGTCGTTGTCGCCATGCTTCTTCGATGCCGTCAGAGCCATGCGAGCTGCAAAATCGAACCGCTACGGCTCTATGAGAAACTTGCCCTCACGCATGACGAATTCGTCCTCAATCCAAATGTTGAATCGCAGCCCTACCACGTCGATGTGCGTTGAGCTGTGCCACGGTGCGCCCGTGTGTTCGCCGTAAGGGTTGCCGAACGCAATGTGGATGCCGGGAAACTTTTCGTCCTGCAGTATATTGCCGATCACCCGCTCCACGCCGATGTTGGTACCGATGGCGAACTCGCCTACGCGGTCGGAATTCTCGTCGGTGTGCGTGTATGCTTCGAAGTCCTGCTGCAATTGCCGATTTTTGGAGCTGCACGACACGATGCGATTCCCGCGAATCTCAATGGTGAGAGGAGAAGCCTCCAGCAGCCCGTACTGCGCGCAGAGAAAATCGCCGACCACGCCATCGACGACAAACGTGCCATTCACTTCGCCCGGCGCGGTGAAAATTTCTCCGCCCGGCAGATTGCCCCACTTGTCCGGCGAGATGATTCCCGAAGTCTTGAGCCACTTGTAGTCGGGATTCATCTCAGCGCGAATGTCCGTACCCGCCGCCGTTGTTGCGCGAATGAACCGCGCCCTCCGCGCCTTCTCAATCACCTTCTGCGAAAGGCGGTCGACGCGGTCGTAATCGGCGCGCATGCCTTCGCACATAATCTGCGGGGTGATGTTCACCATGTGCGCGTGCCGCATCCGCCGCCGGTTGACCACTTCGGTCATCTGCATCCGCGAGCCCAGTTCGTTGCGCTGCACCTGGACGGCGAAGATGCTCACGTCCGAAGTTTCCATATCGTCCAGAATTTCCGCCGGCATATCGGTCAGCGGCCGAGGCGCCAGGTCTTCGAGCACGTACGCATTCCACCGGCAGCCATTCGCAGACAGTTCCGATGCCAGGGACGCTGCAATCTCGATGGTTGCCCGGTCGCAAATGAGCGTGACCTTCTCCGTGGGTTCGACACGCAGACACGTGGCGATGGCGGCCCGCGCGCCGGGCGTGAAATCGGCAGAAAAAGGCGTTTCCAGCAGGCGTGTGCGAGCCGAGGAATCGGGATAAAGAAGGGCGGCGGACGGACTGCTCATCCCTTCAGGCTACCTGAGTTTTCATCCAACTGAAACCTGGGAATGCGACAGCGGACGTCACGCCGGAAGCCTGCGGCGCATGATAGCTTGTTGGTTTAGTGGACGACCAGGCAGAGGATTCAGTTGCACATCATACGAAGCTGGATGCTTGCGGCAATCGCAGCCATTGCGGCCACGCCAGCGGCCTGGGCTCTGTCGTGTCCGGTGGCGCCGACCGCGAAGCCGTCCGATGCGCAACTGGCCTTCCTGCGCGGCGACTACGATCAGGCGGCCGCCTTGTATCGTGGCGAACTGGGCCAGTCCGGAAATAACCCGGCAGCAAGCGCCGGGCTGGTTGAAGTGCTGCTGCGCCAGCAGAAATGGGCGGACGCCGAGGCTCTCGCGCAGAAGGCGGTGAGCGCGGCGCCGCGCAGCGCTGTCGTGCTCACGGCCCTGGCGGAAGCCCAGGTGCGCGCCGGGGAGCCCTGGACCGCGTGGGGCACGCTGCGCGCAGCCATGGCTGCCGATCCATGCTATGCGCGCGTTCACCTGCTGTACGCCCGGCTGGCACGCATGCAATCGCTGTTCGCGACGGCACTGACGGAAGCGCGGACGGCCCACATGCTGGATCCGCACGACGCGGAGATTCGTCGCGAGTGGATCTGGACGCTGCCGCCGGCAGAACGCATGCAGGAGATGAGCGCCTATCTGGCATCGCCAACCGGCGACGATCCGGACGATATCCGGCACATGCAGCAACTGCTGGATTTCATGAAGCGCACGGCCGCGCAGCCGCACCGGGCCTGCCGATTAGCGTCCAAAGTGGATTCGACGCAGATTCCTTTTGCTTATCTCCTGCAGGATGCGAACCACATTCGCGCGTTTGGGCTGGATGTGAAGCTGAACGGAAAAAGCGCGCAGCTGCAGATCGACACCGGCGCGGCTGGAATTCTGGTGAGCCGATCCGTAGCGGAACGTGCCGGCCTGCAAGCGGTGTCGCAGCAGGAGGTGTCGGGCATCGGGTCGCAGGGGCCAAAATCGGGTTATGCGGCCTATGCGGACTCGATTGAGATTGGCGGACTCGAATTCAAAGATTGCGCCGTGCGTGTGCTCGACAGCCGCAATGTCGTGGAGGAAGACGGACTGATCGGCATGGACGTCTTTTCGAATTTTTTGGTGACCCTCGACTATCCAATGCGCAAACTCGGCCTTGGGCCCTTGCCCCCGAGGCCGGGTGTGACCGCTGCTCCACCAGGTTTAAGGAGCGATCAGGTGGAAGGCGAGACGGAGCAGGGCGAACCTGCGGCCAATGGGCCAAATTCGTCAGAAACCTCGCAGGCGGGAACGGCGCAGGCCCACGGGCCTTACGATCGTTATGTTGCGCCGGAGATGAAGGACTGGACTGATGTGTACCGGGTAGGCCATCAGTTGCTGCTGCCGGTTTCACTGGACCGGAAAGTGACGAAGCTCATGATCCTGGATACGGGAGCGTGGGTCACCAGTGTGGCCGTGGATGCAGCACGCGAGGTAACGAAGGTCCATGCGGCCGGAGACCAGTTGCCGATCAAGGGCATCAGCGGACGGGTACAAAACGTCTATCTGGCCGATGAGATCACGTTCTACTTCGCGCATCTTGGCCAGAAGAACGTGGACATTCCGGCGTGGGACTTCTCGGACATCAGTAAAAGCACCGGAATGGAAGTGTCGGGGCTGATCGGAGCGAACACGATCGGTCTGACCATGCTCCAGATCGATTATCGCGACGGTCTGATTCACTTCGACTATCAGGCAAATCGCGGATGGGTGCGGTAGGGCTGGGTCATTTCCGGCGACGGAATTTCTCGCCGCCACGATAAGCGTCACCGCTGCAGTTACGTTTACGGCATCACCGTCACCATCACAACGCCGTGGCTGGGCACCTGAGCGGAGTAGCTTCCCTTCTGATCCGTAGTCGTCTTGCCGGACCACAGATCGTGCACGGTGGCAGAGATCGAGTCGGGGTAGCCGATGTCCGTCCAGTCGACGGCGATGGGCGCTGCAGATGCGCTGCGATTGAAGAGGACGACCGCGCGGCCGCCATTGGCAAGCTGCTTCGACCAGACCTCGAGGTCGCCGTCTTTCTTCACGCGATGCCCCTGGATGCCGAGCGGGTCCTGGTCGATCGCAATGACTTCTTTATTCAGGAGGATCGATTTCGTCGCGTCGGACATGTGGGAGAGATCGGTGCCGACGAGCAGCGGCGCAGAGAACAGCGCCCACATGCTGAAGTGCGCGCGGTCCTCTTCAGTGGTCAGGCCTCCATTGCCGACTTCGAGCATGTCGGGATCGTTCCAGTGGCCGGGGCCGGAGTACATCCAGATATTGTTCATCAGGTCGATGATCTGGACGACGCCGTTGCCGCCCCAGGTGCGCTTGCAGCTCCAGCAGTCCTGGATGTCGTCGGTGGAGCGGGAGAGATTGCCGACAGGGCCGGCCCACAGCCAGGGCTTGTTCGAGCCCCACTCGCAGATGCTGAACACCATGGGACGGCCGGAAGCGGCGATAGCGTCGCGGAAGAGCGTGTAGGAGGCCTCGGCGTTCTGGCCGGGAAAGGTGTGGCACCAGTCGACCTTGACATAGTCGATGCCCCATGCGGCGTACTGCTTCGCGTCCTGGTACTCGTGGCCCGCGCTGCCGGGCCGGCCGGCGCAGGTATTCGTGCCGACGTCGGTATAGAGGCCGATTTTGAGGCCCTTGCTGTGAACATAGTCAGCGAGAGCCTTGATGCCGGAAGGGAATTTGGAAGGGTCGGGCACGATGTTGCCGCTGGCGTCACGGCTGATCTGCCAGCAGTCGTCCAGATTGACGTACTCGTAGCCGGCGTCTTTCATGCCGTTGCTGGCAATGATGTCAGCGGTCTCGCGAATGACCTGCTCGTTGAGGCCGGCGCAGGCAAATTTGTTCCAGCTGTTCCAGCCCATCGGTGGCGTGCGGGCCAGACCGTTATCGAGCGCAGGGGCTGCAACCGGATACATTACGAGGAGGGCCAAAACCACGGTCAGGGCCCGGCAGATTCGAATTCGCATTGGACACCCTCTGTCTTCTTTTGCGCCGGCGCGGCCTGCCCGTGCCGCGCCTGGTGTGCGCGACAGTGAGCCTGAGGCGGGCGTTTTCAATCGACGCAAAATGGTAGCACGGTGGCACAGGGGAGCTTTGTGGCTGGATTTGTTCTATTGTTTTCTTTCCGGATGCGCAGCGCAGCGCGCGATTGAAGAGGCGAGGACGACCCTTGAGATTTGCCGCAGAAGCGCCGCAAAGAGAGCATCAGCAGGGAGACTGAGATCAGCGGATGAGTGAACTGACAATCACCGGCGCACGGGTCATCGATCTGCGCTTCCCCACTTCGCGGGAGGCGATTGGATCGGACGCCGTGAACAAGGACCCCGATTATTCGGCGGCGTACTGCATTTTGGAGACGAACCAGGGTCTGCGCGGCTACGGGCTGACGTTCACGCTGGGACGCGGAACGGATTTGTGCGTGCTGGCGTTACAGTATTTGTCGCACTTTGCCGTGGGATGGACGCTGGAATCGATCACCAGCGACTTTGCAGGCTTCTGCCGGCAGGTGACGGGAGATACGCAATACCGCTGGCTGGGGCCGGAGAAGGGTGTGGTGCATCTGGCGGCGGCGGCGCTGATCAACGCAGTGTGGGATCTGTATGCACGCGCAGAGCAGAAGCCGCTGTGGCGACTGCTGGCGGAGATGCCGGCGGAGCAGATTGCGGGAGCGATTGATTTTAGCTATATCACCGACGTGCTGCGGCCGGAAGAAGCTGTCGAACTGCTGCGCGACCGGGAGCGCGGGATGGCGGAGCGGGTCCGCCAACTGGAGCGCGATGGTTATCCGGCCTACACGACAAGCGTGGGGTGGTTTGGCTACAGCGATGAGCGCATCGCGCAACTGGCTCACGAAGCGCTGGCGGAGGGATGGACCCATTTCAAACTGAAGGTCGGCGGGGAGTCCGGGGAGGATCTGCGCCGCGCACGGATGGTACGCGAGAAGATTGGCCCGGACGCGAAGCTGATGATGGACGCCAATCAGAAGTGGGATGTGGACGAGGCGATCCGGCGGACCCGGCAACTGGCTGAAGTGGGCCTGTGGTGGATGGAGGAACCCACCAGCCCGGACGACATCCTGGGTCATGCGCGCATTCGGCGTGAAACGGGCGTGCGCATTGCGACCGGCGAGCACTGCCAGAATCGCGTCATATTCAAACAGCTAATGCAGGCGGGAGCGATTGACGTCGCTCAGATCGACAGCTGCCGGCTGGCGGGAGTCAACGAGAATCTGGCCGTGATTCTGATGGCTGCGAAGTTCGGGATTCCGGTGTGCCCTCATGCCGGAGGCGTGGGCCTGTGCGAGATGGTGCAGCATTTGTCGGTGTTCGATTTTCTGCGAGCATCTGCGACGCTGGAAGACCGGGTGACGGAGTTCGTCGATCACCTGCACGAGCATTTTGTCGATCCGGTGCGGATGCGGCGCGGCCGATACCTGCTGCCGGACCAGCCGGGATACAGCACCGAGATCAAGCCGGAGACGCTGGCCATGTACAGCTTCCCTGACGGGCCGGCATGGAGGGATAAGCAATGAAGTTAGTTACGTTTTCGCTGGCAGATGACAGGCCAGGGGCGGGCGCGCTGTTCGATGACGGGATTCTCGACCTGTCGGAGCAGGGATTTGGCAGTGCGCTGGATTTAATTGCAAGCCGGCGCTCGCCGGTTCCGCGTGGGACGCGGATTCCACTCGATCAGGCCAGGTTGCTTGCGCCTTTGCCAAACCCGCCGCGGATTTTCTGCATCGGGCTGAACTATCGAGACCACGCAATCGAGTCGAAAATGGAGATTCCGGCGGTGCCCACTGTGTTTGTCAAGCTCTCATCGTCGGTCATCGGGCCAAACGCGCCGATCGTGCTGCCGAAGATTTCAACGCAGCCGGATTACGAGGCGGAATTTGCGGTCGTGATCGGCAGGGGTGGCGCGAAGATTCAGGCAGCGAACTGGCGGGAGCACGTGTTCGGATACACGATTCTGAACGACGTGAGCGCGCGCGATGTGCAACTGGCTACTTCGCAGTGGACCCTCGGCAAGAGCTTTCCAACATTCTGCCCGATCGGCCCCGCGATTGTGACAGCGGACGAAATTCCAGACCCGCATGGGCTGGATATCCGGCTGGACATCGACGGCGAAGAGATGCAGCATTCGAACACGCGCGAGCTGATCTTCCGCGTGCCGGAACTGATCGCGTACATCTCGTCGATCACGCCGCTGGAGCCGGGAGACATCATCAGCACCGGCACGCCGCAAGGGGTTGGGCTGGGAAGAAAGCCGCAACGCTGGCTGAAACCGGACGAGACGGTGACGGTGGAGATTGCCGGGCTCGGCCAGCTGGTGAATCCGACGGTTGCAGAAGCCTGAGCCGCACGCATCTACGTGATGCTGCGCAGATAGTTGTAGCTCCTGCGGATGGCGTCGAGGGGAGGGCCGGCAGTTTGGTCCTGCTCCACAAAATAGTGCTCAACTCCCTGGCGCTCCGCTTCCGCAAGGATGGCTTTCCAGTCGAGAGACCCGCTGCCCACTGGCTCAAAATGGGCAGACGCCTGGTTCATCTCAAACGAGGGCGGAAAGCCGGGCTTGCGGTCCTTCAGGTGCAGCATTTTGACGCGTTGCCCCAGCCGTCGCATCAGCTGGACGGGGTCGTGCCCGGCCTGGGCAACCCAGTAGCAGTCGACTTCAAAGAAAACAAGTTCGGGATCAGTCTGGCTGATGAGCACATCGTAGCCGGTAAGACCGGCCTGCTGCGGCGGAAGGGGACGGAATTCGTAATCGTGATTATGGAAGGCGAAACGCATGCCCATCTCCTGCGCTCGCCGGCCCCACGCGTTGAATTGTTTCGCCGCTGTCCCGAAGCCGTCGGCTGAATTCCACAGGGAAGGCAAAATCATGGAGCATACCATCCACGAAAGGCCAAGTTCTTTCGCGTAGTTGAAGCGGGTATCGAGGTCGTTGTAACTGAAGTGGCCGCTGGGCGCGCTGAGGCCGGCATCGGCGATCAGGTGCTGCAACGCAGCGGCGGAATAGGTGTAGATGCCCGGATAGGTTTCGACCTCCTGGTAGCCGATGCGGCGAATCTGATCGATGACGTGCGGCAGGTCCTGCTCCGCCTGTTTTCGAACTGTATAGAGCTGAACGCCGAGCGGAATGCTCTCCGCCGCCCATAAACCGCGTCCGGCAAGGGCCATTGCGGGGAGCAGCGTCGCCGAATTGCGGAGGAAGGTTCGCCGCGTATGCATCGTGCAAACGATCATAGTGAATCGTTTCAGCTCGCCGCAACCAGTGGCAGCCAGAAGGTGAAGCGGGCACCTTCGCCGGCGCGGCTGGCAACTTCAATGCCGCCGCCGTGCGCCTCCAGAATTGCCTTTACGATGGCGAGGCCCATGCCCGTGCCCGCGGACTGCTTCTGCTGGTTCCTGCCGCGGAAGAATTTATCGAAAACGAAGGGCTGGTCGCTGAACTCGATGCCCGGGCCGCGATCACCGACAGAGATGAGCAGCCGGTAATCGTCGTGCGCTGCGCGGATGGAGATGGGCGAACCGGAGGGCGAGTATTTCGCCGCGTTCTCGAGAATGTGCCGCAGAACGCGATGCACCAGCCCGCGATCCATGGGAACGCGCGGCAGATCGGCTGCAATCTGGATGTCGACGGGACGATCGCGAAGGAGGGGCCGCATTTCCTCGACGGTGGTTTCCACCAGGTCGCGAACATCCTGGAGCTGCAGGTTAATCTGCACCGCTTCCGCGTCGAGTTGTGCCATTTCGACGGCCTGACCGATGAGCCGGTCGAGACGCGCGCTTTCTTCGTCGACAACCGCGATGAACTCGGTGCGCTCCGGTTCGGCGAGATCCGGCTGGCTGGCAAGCATGGTGGCGGCCGCGCGAATAGCGGTCAGGGGCGTCCGCAGATCGTGCGTGACGGAGTCGAGCAGCGCGGAGCGCAGCCGCTCGCCTTCGCGCCACGCTTCGAGGCGGCTGCTGCGTTCCACGGCGGCGGCACGCTCCAGGGCGATAGCCACCAGGCCGCCAATGGCCTCGTATATCTGCGGGGAGAAGCCCACGTCAGTGACGGCGAGCGCACCTGCCGAACGCATGCCCAGCGACAGCGGAATGATGTGCACTCCGTTCCGCAGGGTCACGCCGGCTTCAGTTTGACTGGCGGCGAGCTTGAGATCGACAGCGGGAAGCAGTTCGTTGGCGGGATCGGAGTAATACGCCGCATCTTCGTCACGAACATAGAGGGCGACGCCGCGAAAGCCGAAAACCGCGGCCGCAACCGAGGGCGTGGCGCGCGCCAGGCCGCGCAAGTCTTCCTGCAGCAGCAGCTGCTGGCTGAACTCATAGAGGCGTTCGACTTCATGACGGCGCGCCTCGGACGATTCGGCATGCCGACGCTCCTTATCGGAAAGATGGCTGACCAGAAAACTGCTGGCCAGGAACGCCACCAAAGCCACCGCGTTGCGCGGATCAGCGATCGTCAGGCGACCGACCGGGGGCAGAAAAAAGAAGTTATACAGCAGCGTGCACAGAATGGAGAGGTAGACCGAGTAGGCCAGTCGCCAGCGCGAGGCGGTAAGCAGCACCAACATGAGAAAGCTGAGCGCCACAGTCGTCTGGTTGGCGGGAACGACGGTGCGGAAAAGGACCACCAGCAGGGAAGCCGCCCCGGTTAATACGGCGTACCGCAGCACAGCCCTGCCCGCACGCGCTGTATGCTTCTCCATGACAGGCGATGATACCCCGGAGCGAGGGCGATGGCGGAACGGATTCTTGTGGTGGACGATGAGATTCAGATCACGCGGGTGCTGCGCGCGTCGCTCACGGCGCAGCGCTACGATGTACGAACAGTGAACGATCCTGAGGAGGCGCTGCGAATCTTTGAGGAATGGAAGCCGGACCTTCTGGTAACGGATCTGATGATGCCCGGCATGACCGGCATCGATCTGTGCCGTGCGGTGAGACGCAGGAGCCGCACGCCGATTCTGGTGCTGTCCGTCCGGAACCAGGAGCACTCGAAGGTGGAGGCGCTGGATGCCGGTGCGGACGATTACGTAACCAAGCCGTTCAGTATTCAGGAATTGCTGGCACGCGTGCGGGCGCATCTGCGGCGGGCGCCGGAGCGGGCCGGTGACGCGGCGATCGAAGTGGGCGATTTCTTAGTCGATCCCGCCGCTCACACCGTAACCGTGGCGGGACGCGCGGTGCACCTGACGCCCAAGGAATTCGACCTTCTGCTGCTGTTTGCGCGCAATGCAGGCAAAGTGCTGACCCATCGAACACTGCTGACCACCGTGTGGGGAGCCCAGTCGGCCCAGCAGCCCGAATATCTGCGCGTGTTTGTCGGCCAGCTCAGAAAGAAATTATCGGGCGACGCCCGGAAGGAATACATCCAGACCGAGCCGTGGGTGGGATATCGATTCCTCCCGGAAGGCGCTGAAGGCTAGAGGCGGCCCGATCCACAGCTCCCAGGGGATCGCGGCGCGAGCGTTTGCCCGTCCCCTTACGTTTTCTTTATGCCTCCGTTATGCCCCCCTTCGGCGCCCAGCGGTCCACTGGAGTTGGCGCAACCAGACTAAACATGAAAGCCCTCCTCCGATCCCTTGTGACGTGTGCCCTCATCCTGCCATCCGCGGCGATGGCGCAACAGCAGTCGCAGCCAGAGGCGAACGAAGTGCAGCAGTTGAAGCAGATGGTATTCGATCTGGAGCAGCGCGTGGCTACGCTCGAGGAAGAGAATCGCCAAACGCGGGCAGCGTCCGAGGTCTCCGGCAGCACCGGGCCACAGGCAGCCGCCGCCCTGGTGTCGGCAACGAGGCAACTACAGACTCCTGAGGGCGCTCCTCCGGCACAGGCGACCGCCGCGGGAGTGGTGCCCGCGCCGCCGCTGCTCCCCGGCACCCTGCCCGGAGGCGCGACGCTGAATTACTATTTCGACGGATATTACGAGTACAACTTCAATGCTCCGGTTGGCCGCGTGAACGATCTGCGCGCCTACGACGTGCTGAGCAACACCTTCAGCATCAATCAGGCAGACTTCATTTTCGATCTGGACCCCGATCTGACAATTCACCGCCGTTACGGGTTCCGCATCGATCTGCAGTTTGGTCAGGCGACGGAAACCCTGCAGGGTAATCCGGCCAATGAACCGCGACCGGAGATCTATCGCAATATTTTCCAGGCGTACGGTTCGTATATCGCGCCCGTCGGGCACGGTATCGACATGGATTTCGGCAAATGGGCCAGTTCCCTGGGCATAGAAGGCAACTATGCAAAGGACCAGATGAACTACACGCGGTCCTTCTACTTCTACTTCCTGCCCTTCTATCATTCCGGCGTTCGGGCCAGTTACAAAATTAACGATAAGCTCACTGCAAACTACTGGATCGACAACGGCACAAACCAGTCGGAGCCCACTAACGCCTTTAAGGACGAGCTTTTTGGCTGGACGGCGCAACCGGCGAAGGAAGTGACCTGGACATTCAACTATTACCTCGGTCAGGAGCATCCGAACACCGTTTCCGCCACGAACTGCACCGTCCCGGTGCAGCCGGGATTGTGCGAAGCGCCGATTACCCCTGCGCCAAACGGGAAGCTGGATATCTTCGACAGCTACGCCACCTGGCAGGCGGCGCCGAAACTGACATTGGCCGGGGAAGGCGACTATGTGATCGAGCGCGAGTGGGCAAACGCTGCGCCGGGAGAATCTTCAGCGCCGGAACATACGGACGGAGGCGCGGCCTATGCGCAGTATCAGTTCAGCCCGCGCATCGCTTTGGCTGCGCGAGGCGAGTATCTGTCGGACCGCGGCGGCCTTTTCAGCAACACGACCCAGGCGCTGAAGGAAGGCACGGCTACATACAAGTACAACTTTGCCGACGGCTTCGACGCCTTTCTGGAATATAGACGGGACTGGAGCAATCGCCCGTACTTCGTCACCGCTGACCCGGCGGCGCCAGCGAACCACCAGGACACGACCACGTTAGGGATCGTCTGGTGGTATGGCGGTAAACAGGGATCGTGGTAAAGAGGACCCATCTATGTCAGACCTTTTGATGCTTGCGTTCACTGTGGCCTTTTTTGTGCTGGCTCTGCTCTATACAGTAGCCTGTGAAAAGTTGAGGTAGCTCATGCATGTAACAACTCTCATCATTACGGCAATTACGGTGTTTCTACTCGTCTATCTCGTGGTGGCTCTGCTCTATCCGGAGAAATTCTAAGATGACTGCGAATGGCTGGCTGCAGTTTCTGATCTACTTTGTCGTGCTGCTGGTGTGCATGCGGCCGTTGGGAATTTACATCGCCGGGGTCTTCTCCGGCAAATACAGCTTCCTGGGCCCGCTGGAGAAGGCGATCTACCGGGTGTGCGGCGTTCGCGATGCGGAAGAGATGTCATGGCGCGAGTACGCCGTCGCCATGCTGCTCTTCAGCGGAGTGTCCCTGGTGCTGACGTATATCTTCGAGCGGGTACAACTGCATCTGCCGTGGAACCCGCAGCACCTTCCGGGAGTGAGTTCTCTGCTGGCGTGGAATACCGCGGTCTCTTTTACGACCAACACGAACTGGCAGGCTTACACGCCGGAAACGACCATGAGCTACTTCACGCAGATGGTCGGTTTGGCGTACCACAACTTCTTCAGCGGGGCCGTTGGCATCGCCGTGGCCATTGCACTGGTGCGAGGCATCGCGCGCCGCGAGTCGAAAACCATTGGCAACTTCTGGGTGGATACGACGCGGGCCTGCCTGTATGTTCTGCTTCCGATCTGCATTGTTTATGCGCTGGCGCTGGTAGGTCAGGGGGCGATTCAGAATCTGCATCCGTACACTGTCGCACACACCCTGGAACACCAGACACAGACGATTGCCCAGGGGCCGGTTGCGTCGCAGGAAGCAATCAAGATGCTGGGCACGAACGGCGGCGGGTTTTTCAACGCGAACAGCGCGCATCCTTTTGAAAATCCGACGCCGTTCAGTAATTTTCTCGAGATGTTCTCCATTTTCCTGATTGGTGCGGCGCTCACTGTCACACTGGGCCGCATGACCGGTTCGCCGGGGCACGGATGGGCGGTGTTCGCCTGCATGTCGGTCCTGTTTGCGGCGGGATTCACGGTTGCGTACTGGGCGGAAGCGCATCCGAATCCAACGCTGCATGGAGTTGATCAGCGAGCCGGCACCCTGCAATCGGGCGGCAATATGGAGGGCAAGGAAACGCGTTTCGGGGTCGCGGATTCGGCGCTGTTCGCAACGATCACGACGGACGCAAGCTGTGGCGCCATCAACTCCTGGCATGACTCTTTTACGCCGCTGGGCGGTATGGTTCCGCTCACAAACATCATGCTGGGCGAGATTATTTTCGGCGGCGTCGGCTCGGGACTTTACGGCATGATCATTTTCGTCGTCCTGTCGGTATTTATCGCAGGACTGATGGTGGGGCGAACGCCGGAATATCTGGGTAAAAAGATCGAAGCCTTCGACGTGAAGATGTCGATGCTTTACGTTCTGATCTTTCCTCTGGTGATTCTTACACTGAGCGCGATTTCGGTTCTCTGTCCGGCTGGCCTGGCGGGGATCACCAACCCGGGGCCGCACGGACTAAGCCAGATCCTGTACGCCTATTCGTCCGCTGCCGGGAATAACGGATCGGCGTTCGGGGGCCTCAACGCCAACACGACCTGGTACAACACCACCCTCGGCTTCACGATGCTGAGCGGACGATTCCTGATGATGATCCCCATGCTGGCCCTGGCCGGCAATCTGGCGCGGAAGAAGAGCATTCCGCCGTCGCCCGGAACTTTTCCGGTCAACACCGCGCTGTTCACCGTGCTGCTGACGGGCGTGATCCTCATCGTCGGCGCGCTGACTTTTTTCCCGGCGCTGAGCCTGGGACCCATTCTCGAACACCTGCTCTTACAGCACGGGACGCTCTTTTCTTAAGTCGAGGAGATAGTATTCGATGGCAAGCAAGCAATCTCTCTGGAATATTGACATTCTCCGCCAGGCAATCGTGGACTCGTTCCGCAAGCTCGATCCGCGGGTGATGATGAAGAACCCCGTGATGTTTGTGGTCGAGGTGGGCAGCGTGGTGACGACGGCCCTGCTGATTGAGGAGGCCGCGCTGCACAGGCCCGTCGGATTCGATTTGCAGATCACCCTGTGGCTGTGGTTCACGGTGCTGTTTGCCAATTTCGCCGAGGCGATCGCCGAAGGGCGCGGCAAAGCACAGGCCGACACACTGCGCAAGGCCAAGGGAGAAACCATGGCCTGGCGCTATCGTGACGATGGCTCCATGGAAGCAGTGTCGAGCTCGCAGCTGCGCTCCGGAGACGTCATCAAAGTGGAAGCCGGCCAGTTCATCGCAGGCGACGGCGAGGTGATCGAAGGCGTCGCATCCGTAGACGAATCGGCGATTACGGGAGAATCGGCGCCGGTGATTCGCGAGGCGGGCGGCGACCGCTCCGCGGTGACGGGTGGAACGCGCGTGCTCTCGGACTGGATCAAAGTGAAGATCACCTCGAACCCCGGAGAGACTTTTCTCGACCGCATGATTGCGCTGGTGGAGGGTGCGGAGCGCCAGAAGACTCCAAACGAGATTGCACTGAGCATTCTGCTGGCCGGACTGACAGTGATCTTCCTGCTCGCGGTGGCGACGTTGCAGCCGTATGCAATCTACTCGCACGCTCCGCAAACCATCTTTGTGCTGGTGTCGCTGCTGGTGTGCCTCATACCGACAACGATTGGCGCGCTGCTGTCGGCCATCGGTATTGCGGGGATGGATCGTCTCGTTCAGTACAACGTGCTGGCTATGTCCGGCCGCGCCGTGGAGGCGGCCGGCGACGTCAACACCCTGTTGCTCGATAAGACCGGAACGATCACGCTCGGCAACCGCCAGGCAACGGAATTCTTCCCTGCACCGAACATCAGCACGGAGCGACTGGCGGACGTGGCACAACTCGCTTCACTGTCGGACGAGACGCCGGAGGGCCGGTCAATCGTCGTACTGGCGAAGGAGAAATACAATCTGCGCGGACGCGATGTTTCGGGAATGCGCTGCGAGTTTGTCCCGTTCAGCGCGCAGACACGCATGTCTGGCGTGGATCTGCCGGGGAGCAAGATCCGCAAGGGCTCGGCGGACGCAATTGCCCGCCACCTCGAGCAGCAGGGGTCGAGCATGCCGCGCGCAGTGACCGATCGCGTGGAGGAGATTGCACGCATGGGCGGCACGCCGCTGGTGGTCGCCGAAAACAACACCGCGCTCGGCGTCATTTATCTCAAAGACATTGTGAAGGGCGGTTTGAAGGATCGGCTGGCGCGGCTGCGCGCCATGGGCATTCGCAGCATCATGATCACCGGCGATAACCCGTTAACGGCTGCGGTGATTGCGCGCGAGGCGGGCGTGGACGATTTTCTCGCTGAAGCCAAGCCGAAGGACAAGATGGATCTGATCAAACGCGAGCAGGGCAAAGGCAAGCTGGTGGCGATGACAGGAGACGGCACGAACGATGCTCCCGCGCTGGCGCAGGCCGATGTAGGCGTAGCGATGAATACCGGCACTCAGGCAGCGAAAGAAGCCGGGAACATGGTCGACCTCGACTCAAACCCGACGAAGCTGATTGAGATCGTCGAAATCGGCAAACAGCTGCTGATGACGCGCGGCGCGCTGACTACGTTTTCGATCGCCAACGACGTAGCCAAGTATTTCGCAATCATCCCGGCGATGTTCGCAGGCGTCTTTCCGGTGCTGAATGCGCTGAACATCATGCACCTGCAGACGCCGCACTCGGCAATTTTGTCCGCGGTTATCTTTAACGCGGTGATCATCGTCGCGCTGATTCCGCTGGCGCTGAAGGGCGTGCGGTACGAGCCCATGTCGGCGCAGGCGCTGCTGCGGCGCAACCTGATTATCTACGGCATCGGCGGCATTATCGTGCCATTCATCGGAATCAAGCTGATCGATCTGGCGCTGAATGGACTGCACCTGGCGTAAGGGGAGAAAAATACGATGAAGAGCACACTCAACATTGCCATTCGCTACACGCTGGTGACCACGGTTCTGCTCGGGATTGTCTACCCCCTTGTCGTTACCGGCCTCGCGCAACTCACGATGAAGAACAAGGCCAATGGGCAGCTGATCGTGCAGGACGGCCAGGTGATTGGGTCGGCGATTATCGGACAGGGTTTTACGAGCGATCGCTATTTCCACTCCCGGCCTTCAGCGGCGGGAAGTGGCTACGATGCGCAGAATTCCGGCGGCTCCAATCTCGCCCAAAGCAATAAGGCGCTGGAGACGCGCATCGACAGCGACGTAGCAGCGTGGCAGAAAAAGATCCCGGGGAAGCCGGTGCCGATCGGACTGGTGACGACGTCGGGATCCGGGCTCGACCCGGATATTTCGCCGGAGGGGGCTCTGTATCAGGTGCCCGTCGTGGCGGCGGCGCGGCATCTGCCGGAAGCGACCGTGCGGGCGCTGGTAGAGTCGCACATCGAAGGGCGGCAACTGGGCTTTCTCGGCGAGCCGCGCGTCAATGTGCTGGAGCTGAACCTGGCGCTGGATCAGCTTGCTTCCGCGAAGTGACCGGCTGGGCGAGGGCTTCGGTGATCGCGGCCTGGGCCAGCGGAGCCATCACGGCAAAGCCGGCGGCATTGGGGTGCAGCCCATCGTTCGTCAAATCTGCTTTCAGATAGCCGTGGCTGTCAGCCATCGCCGAGAAGTAGTCGAGATAGACCAGGCCGTTGGCCGCACAATACTTTTTCAGCCAGTCGTTTAACTCGAGGATTTTCTGCGGCGAGCGCTGCAGAAAGAATCTGAGGGCAGTGGGGTTGTAGTCGTCGATCGGCGTGACCGAAGAGAAGACGACGCGGATGCCGCTGGCGCGGGCGAGCTCGGCGAAGCTGACGTAATCGCCTTCAATCTGCTGCAGCGATTCATCCCCGGTGTTGCCCGCGATGTCGTTCGTGCCGGCGAGGATGACGACGACGGCGGGATGCAGGTCGATCACATCCTGGCGGAAGCGGACGAGCATTTGAGGCGTCGTCTGGCCGCCAATGCCGCGGTTGATGTAGTGCCTGCCCGGGAATGACTCGTCCAGCTTCCAGATATCGGTGATGGAGTCGCCGAAGAAGACAATGCGCTGCTCGCCGGGCGCCGGGGAGCCGAGCGCAACGTCGGCATCGTGGTAGCGCTCCAGCTGGCCAAAATCGTTCATGAACATCGAGGCGTGGCCTTCGCGATAGAGCTCGAGGCTGCGGGCGGACTCGTAGCCATCCTCAGGCGTGGCCTGGGGAGCGGATTGTGCGAAGGCAGGACCGCAGCCCACGATGAGAGAGACGATCAGCACGGCAGAACTTTTCATGGCAACACGGTACCATCCGGAACGGTCGCCCGTTCACGACAATGCATCGCACCACGAATCAACAACACGCCGGCAAGTCTGGCGATACACTGCAAACACAAAAGGGGAGCGTCGCATAGCCGCTCCCCTGGTCCCTGCTCCGGCCTTCTGAATCGCTACGCCAGTGCCAGCGCGCGGATTTCTTCCTTGCGGACGGTGAGTCTCTCAATCAGCTCCGTGCGGACTTCGAAGCCGCGGCCCGGTAAATCGGGAACCGCGATCTCGCCTCCGGATGAGACTTTCACTTCCGGCTCGATGATGTCTTCCTTCCAGTAGCGCTTCGAGGCGGAGACGTCGCCGGGCAGGGTGAAGTTGTCGAGCGACGAGAGCGCAATGTTATGGGCGCGGCCGATGCCGGTCTCCAGCATGCCGCCGCACCACACCGGAACGCCCCGCTCCTGCGCGGCGTTGTGCACGGCAATGGCTTCGCTGAAGCCGCCCACTCGCCCGCATTTGATGTTGATGATGCGGCAGGATTCCATCTCGATGGCGGCTAGGGCGTCGCGGCGGTTGCGGATGGACTCATCGAGACAGATGGGCGTATTCAGGCGCTTCTGCAGCATGGAGTGGAAATAGAAATCGTCGGCCCAGAGGGGCTGCTCGATCATGAGCAAATTGAATTCGTCGAAGGTGACGATGTGGTCAGCGTCGTTGAGGCGATACGCGGAATTCGCGTCGCAGCTCAGTTCGATCTCCGGCCAGCGATTCCGCACCGCCTCGAACATGTTCACATCCCAGCCGGGTTTGCACTTGAGCTTGATGCGCTGATAGCCGGCGGCGAGTTCTTTCTCGACCTCCGCGAGCTGCCTTTCGAGAGTTGGCTGGATACCGATCGAGACGCCACAGGCGATGGTTTCACGCGTGCCGCCCAGGAGGGCCGCAAGAGGGACACCTTTCATTTGCGCTTCGAGGTCCCAGACGGCGTTTTCAAGGGCAGCCTTCGCCATACGGTGACCGCGCACCTGACGGAAGATGCCCGGGCACTTGCCGCCATGCTCGGGATCTGCATTCGCCAGCACCGGCGCCAGTTCCTGCTGAATCACCAGCCAGGCGGTATCGATGGTTTCATCGGAGAAGAACGGGTGCTCACCGGCGACGCACTCGCCCCAGCCGCTCAGCCCTTCGCCACGGATCTCGACCAGCAGGATGCGGCGCTCGGTGGTGGTGCCAAAACTGGTTTGAAAAGGCTGAACGAGGGGGAGGCGCAGTTCACGCAGACAGATGGCATCGATTCTCATAGAACTCCGGGGTGCGGCTGTTCCGGTTGCGGTGGTTGCAGTCGTGCGAGTTCAAAAATGCCGTTCCCTTCTGAGTCTACCCGGAAACCGGTGACGGCCAGGCCGCGCGCGAAGGCGGAGAGGAAGCGGTCACGGTTTTCAGACTGGACACCAAGGGCCCGGGAGACACTGCTGGCCTTCCATTCGCTAACAGCGCTCGGTACCACAATGGTCTCCTGAATTTCCGGCGGGGAGTACGGCGATCCGCTCAGGATGGCCGTGACGCGCTCCGACTCCATCCACCATTCCGCGTGGAGACGGTCCGTGGGCAGGCCAGCCTGCAGTCGAGATGAGGATACACCATAAAAATCTGGCGTATAGGAGCGAACGATGACGCCCAATCTGTGGATATTGAGGAAAGCGTTTTTAATTTCGAGCGGGTCGAAGGTCCATTCCATGAGCGAAATGCCGCGCTGGAGGGCTTCCTGGCGTTGGTAAAGCTTAAGGCGCCGGCCAACACCAGCGTTGCGGTACCGGGGCAGGACGGCCAGCATATGCGAGTGCAGATAGGGAGTTGGCGAGCGGAGGGGAGCTTTTGCAGACTTCACGCCGGGCAAAGACATGGCGAAACCGATCAGGCGTGACTCTGGGTCGAATGCGCCGATGACCTGCCCTCCGATGCGCTGAGCCACCACGAAGAGCCGGCGGGGAATGACGTCTCCGTCGTTGTATCCCCAGATCTGGATCTGGAGGTCGACGCAGGCGCCGCATTCGTCAAGGCCCTGACAGGGGCGGAGTGTGATTGGCACGCCGTCGGCGGCAAGGATGGTTTCGGAATTCATGCGGGCTGATCTTTTTCGAGGGATTTGCTGCGTGACCAAAGGTCTTCGAGTTTTTCGGGGCCGAGTTCTTCCAGCGGGCGTTCGCCAGCGGCTTCCATGGCGGCGAAGCGGCGGCGAAATTTGGCGTTGGCGTCGCGCAGGGCGAGTTCCGCGTCTACCTTCAGGTGACGCGCGAGATTCGCGGCGGTAAACATCAGATCGCCCAGCTCTTCTGCTGCTGCCGTTTCATCGCCGGACGCAATTTCCGCCTCCAGCTCCGCGACCTCCTCCTGCATCTTTGCCAGAACACCCTGCACATCGGGCCAGTCGAATCCGGCCTTCGCAGCCCTGGAGCCGATCTTGCCCGCTTCGGCCAGGGCCGGCATGGATCGGGAAATGGAATCGAGGCGGCCTGTGCCAGCTGGGCGGGATTTCTTTTCGAGGTTCTTGATCTGCTCCCAGTTGCGGAGGACCTGGGTCGCGCCAATGCCGTTGGTGTCGAGTCCCTCGGCGCGATTCCCTGCCGCCGCCGAAGCATCTTCGCCAAAAACATGCGGATGACGGCGGATGAGCTTGTTGTTGAGTCCGACAATCACCTCCGCAATTGAGAAGCGACCAGCTTCGGCCGCCATCTCGGCATAAAAGAGGACCTGCAGCAGGAGATCTCCCAGTTCGTCGGCCAGATCGGGCCAGTTCTCGCGCTCGATCGCGTCGAGGACCTCCCACGTTTCTTCCAGCGTGAATTTGCGGATCGTGGAGAAGGTCTGCTCGCGGTCCCAGGGGCAGCCGCCGGGCGCGCGCAGCCGCGCCATGATGGCGACCGCTTCGGCAAACAGCTCGCCGGCACGCAAATCGTCGAGGCGCTGCGGAGCGTCACCCGGTGATGCAGCGTCCTGTTCAAGAGCCATAGTTCCAATTTACAACGACGGCATCTGTCGATCCCGGTATGCTGGCAGGGCGAAGGAGAACGACCGCGACTTTGCTCATTTCCATTTTCGTCGTGCTCTTTGGGCTGGCCTTCGGCAGCTTTCTGAACGTCTGCATAGCGCGGCTGCCGCGACATGCATCGATCATCCGGCCCGGGTCGCGGTGTCCGCAGTGCGGAGCGGCAATTCGCATCGCGGACAACGTACCGCTGGTTAGCTGGCTGATTCTGCGCGGACGGTGCCGGGCCTGCCACTGGCGAATTCCCTGGCGCTACCCGGCTGTGGAGGCTGGGATAGCTGCCCTGTTTCTGCTCTGCTATTTGCAGTTCGGATTAACGGTTCGCGGCAGCGGCACGGCGGTTCTCTGCTTCCTGTTGTTCGGCCTCGCGGTGATGGATGCGGAAACGATGCGCGTGCCAAATGCGTTTACGCTGCCCGGAATTGCGCTGGGAATTGCATACGCGGGTCTGCTTCCGGCCGCTACACTGCGAGGACATGTGTGGAACGCGGTTGCATCAGCAGTGTGGGCGGCGATTGCGGCGCTGGTCATCCTGGGGATTCGCTGGGCGTATTTCCTGGTGCGGCACAAGGAAGGGATGGGCCGGGGCGACGCAAAACTGCTGGCCATGATTGCAGCGTGGCTGGGACCGGGATTGACAATTCTGACGTTGTGTCTGGGATCGGTAGCTGCGGCGATGTTTGGCCTGGTGTGGATCGCCATTTCAGGCAGTGCGAAGAAGACGCTGGCGGCGCGGCTGCCCTTCGGATCGTTTCTGTGCGCGGCGGCGATCTATGGAATATTCGCGGGGCAGCCGGTAATCCGCTGGTACCTGAAGTTTTTCTTCTGATCCGGGATCAGTCGTTTCCAGGCTGCCACGGCGGCACAAGTACGCCGCGGCACTCGCCGAATCCAATGCGCGGGAAGCCATCGCGCTCGCACCATCCATGCAGAATGACCTCGTCGCCGTCGTCGAGGAACCGGCGCTGCTCGCCATTCGGCAGTTGCAGGGGCTCTGCGCCGCGGCGGGTTCGTTCCAGCAGACAGCCGACGGAGTCGGGAGCAGCACCGGACACCGTTCCTGTGGCGAGCAGATCGCCCGGACGCAGGTTGCATCCGTTGCTGGCGTGGTGCGCAAGCATTTGTGCCGGTGTCCAGTACAAATCCCGCAAATTGCCGCGGCTGATACGGAAGGGAGCCTCTCCGGCGGCGCGCATTTTTGCCGTCAGCAGCGAAACTTCGAGATGGATGTCGAAGGCGCCGCGTTGCTGATCGCGTTCCGAGAAAAGATACGGCAGCGGTGCGGGATCGCCGTCGGGGCGCGGGGCTGCAGGAACGCGGAAAGGTTCCAGTGCGTCGAGCGTGACAACCCAGGGCGAGATAGTCGTCGCGAAACTCTTCGCAAGGAACGGCCCGAGCGGCTGGTACTCCCAGGACTGGATGTCGCGCGCGGACCAGTCGTTCACGAGGCACAGGCCAAAGATGTGGTCTTCAGCCAGGTCGATGGGGATCGGGTGGCCAGGCGCATTCGGTTCCGCGACGAAGAAACCCATTTCCAGTTCGTAATCGAGCATGCGGCTTGGACCAAAGGCCGGCTCGGGAGCGTCGGGAGCCTTGGTCTGGCCACAGGGGCGGCGGATTTCAGCGCCGCTGACGACGATGGACGAGGCGCGTCCGTGGTAGCCGATAGGCACCCATTTGTAATTCGGCAGCAGCGGATTGTCAGGGCGAAACAGGCGGCCGACGTTGGTTGCGTGATGAATGGAGGCGTAGAAGTCCGTGTAGTCGCCGATGCGGAAGGGCGGGAGCATGCGAACGTCGCGCTGGGAAATGAGGAGTGGTTCGACCTGAGGACGATGAGAGCCTTCGCTCAACAACTCGACGGCGACGCGGCGCAGCGGAGGGGGCTGAGCGGGCCCATCGCCAGCCAGCGCATGCAGCCCCTGGGATGACAGCAGATTTCCCAGCAAACCTGCCTTTTCGCACGCATGGAGATCCAGGATCCGATCGCCGATTGCCAGGCCAATTCGCCGCAGATCGTCGCTTTCAAACACCCCAAACGGCAAATTCTCCAGCGGAAAATCCGTTGCCGGATCGTTAGCCGATTCCACCCAGCAGCGCTTACGTTCTAGACCCATTCCATTGCCTTCAAGTCGTCGATGGGCTCAGTGAAGGAGCAGGAGCCGAAACTGATCGCCAGATCGGCACGGAAACGCGCGATCTGGATGTCGGTGAGGCTTTGGTTGTGCCAGTTGATAGTGTCTTCCTCCAGGTGAAACTCGGCCGGATCTTCCTCCCTGAGCGTTTTGACCACGGCGGTTTCATGGGCTCCAAGCCACGCCTGGCCGGCCGCAAGAAAGAAGTTCAGGAAGCCATGCGTGCAGGCAACGGGGCTGGAAACATCGTAGGTGAGGCTGTGACTGCCACGGACAGCATGGTGCATCCCCGCTGTGGCTTTGAAGGGGACGCGGTTCTCCGCGCAAAACCGGAGAAAACGCGCCACGGCTTCCGGTCGTGGAATCGCTTCCGGTGTGACGCCTCCGGTGCGCAGCTTGGCCCGCGCCTTGTGGGATGCCAGCACCGGCAGCAATCTTCTGGCGCGCTCCGGGGGGAACTCGACGTATCGTGCCGGCCGTTCAGGCATGACGCGCAGAACAGCACGGGCAGACCGGATATCCGCTGCCTTAACTTCCACCGTGGATACGAACGCGGCTCCCTGCTGGAATTCTTCGATCGCCTTGAAATCGTCGCCCGTCGCCGCGCTGCTGCACACGACGCTCAGCGTCCACGGCTGCTGCTGCTCGTCGCAGCAGACCCGCGAAAACACTTCGCCGAATTCTCCCAGGCGACTTGCCGGGACGATGAAGTTCCCCAGCATCCAGGAATGCTCGGCAAGCAAATAGCTTTGATAGTTCCCAACCGCTCGCTCCATATCGAGCGCAGCGGGCGGAAACAAGCCGGCGTAGTCAATCATTCGCGCCAGCAGGGCTTCGACCGCACTCATTTTGTCGGATCCTTGAAATGTTTTTTTAGCCCCTGCCAGCACTCGAAATACTCGTGCTGAAGGATCTTTGTTTCCAAAGCAAACCTGGTTGGACGAACGGGGAGTTGCGTCTCGAACATGAAGGCGAGCGTGTTATCGAGCTTCACCGGCTTCAATTCCGCGTCGCTGGCTTTCTCCCAGGTCTCGGCATCCGGTCCGTGGCCGGACATGCAGTTGTGCAGGCTGGCCCCACCGGGCAGGAAACCTTCGGTTTTGGCGTCGTATTCGCCAAACACCAGCCCCATAAACTCGTTCATCATGTTGCGGTGAAACCACGGCGGCCGGAAGGTATGTTCCGCCACCAGCCAGCGCGGAGGGAAGATGGCGAAATCGACGTTGGCGGTGCCGGCCATGACAGAAGGGGACGTGAGCACGGTGTAGATCGAAGGATCCGGGTGGTCGAAGCTGACGGAGTTGATGCAGTTGAAGCGGGCCAGATCATATTTGCACGGCGCGTAGTTGCCATGCCACGCGACGACATCGAGTGGGGAGTGATCGATCTCGGCCTCCCAGAGCCGGCCAAGAAACTTGCCGACGATACGGAATTCGCCCTCGCGGTCCTCGTATGCTGCAACCGGCGCGAGAAAATCGCGGGGATTCGCCAGTCCATTGGCGCCAATCGGGCCGAGATCGGGCAGACGGAACGGCAATCCATAGTTTTCGCAGATATAGCCGCGGGAGGGGCCTTCCAGATCGACACGGATCTTGATGCCGCGGGGAATGATGCAGATTTCCCCAGGCAGAACGATGAGAATGCCCAATTCCGTGTGAATGCGGAGCGGTCCCTGCTGCGGGACGATGAGCATTTCGCCATCGGCGTTATAGAAATAGCGGTCGCGCATGGAGGCAGTGGCGGCATACAGGTGAATGCCGACGCCCACCTGCATGGCGGGATCTCCACTGCCGCCCAGCGTAACGATACCGTCGACAAAATCCGTGTGCTTGTCCGGCATGGGGATGGGATTCCAGCGCATCTGGTTCGGCGGAGTGGGCGCTTCGTTAAACGGTCCGCTTCGGATGAGGCCCATGCCAATTTCGACGAAAGGCTTATGCGTAACGGACGGGCGGATTCGGTAGGTCCAGGTACGCCGGTTGACAGCGCGGGGAGCGGTGAAGGCGGTCCCGCTCAACTGCTCCGTATAGAGGCCGAGCGCAGACTTCTGCGGCGCATTCTGGCCCTGCGGCAGGGCCCCGGCGACGGCTTCGGTGGCAAATTCGTTGCCAAATCCAGACTGGTAGTGCAGTTCAGCGTGCGGCATCTTTCCTCTCCTCAGGCTACCCCGGTGGGCGCACCGGCGCCAGGGCCTGGTTACGCGCGAAAACCCTATACGCTACCGGGACCGAGGGAGAATTGGCAACCCGAACGTCCGACGATCGCAGCCAACCAGTCGCGGGCGCGATCGATCGGGTGTCTATTGCGGCGCTGACTGTTCCTGGGGAAGCGCCGCGTGCAGGACGGAGTCGCGGCTGCGGGAGACCTTCTTTTCGGCGTACATATTCAAATCCGCGACGATGCGCAGAGATTCCGGGTCCGAAGCATCTTCAGGAAAAATTGCAACCCCGATGCTGGCGCCCACGCGCACGGTGTGACCACCCAGTTCATGGGGATGTGCCAGAAGTTCTGCCAGGGCCTGCCCGACGCGCGCGGCGTCCGCGCGGCTGATCGGTTCTTCGAGAATGACGGAAAACTCATCGCCGCCCGTTCGTGCGACAGTATCGGAACGGCGGGCACGCCCCAGGAAAATCTGCCCCACACGCTGCAGCAGCAGATCGCCGACATGATGGCCGACGGTGTCGTTCACCTGCTTAAAGTGGTCCAGATCGATGAGCAGAAGGCCAGCCCGCGATCCGCTGCGGCGCGCGCGCTCGATGGCGCTGGAGAGGCGATCCTGAAAGAGGCGGCGGTTGGGCAGCCCGGTCAGCTCGTCGTGGAGCGCAAGGTACTTGTTGTGCTCGATCTGGTCCTCGAGGAGGAGCAGAATCATGCCGACCGCCACGACATACTTCGGCAGGTTCCACACCTCGCTCTCCACATGCAGCGCCGGCCACCAGGCTGCCATGAGCGGCGCGACCACAAATACCGCCGACCAGGCAAGAAACCCCGCGATCGTAATCATTGCGCCGGAAGTGGCGCGCCGAAAAGCGTACCAGAAATGAATGCAGCAGGCGAAGTAAACGGTAAAGATGACGGCGTTGAAGGCCAGATCCGATCCGCTCGGCCCCCGCAACTGAAAAATCAGCAGAAAGGCGGCCAGCGCAGCGTAGAGAACCACGGTGACCCAGCGCAGCGGGTGATTAAAACCCTTGCGAATCGACAGCAACATCACCAGCAGCGGACACGCACCGTAAAGAATCGCCGCCAGGGTGAGAGGGAACGCCGCGTTGGGAGCGACGGTAATGAGGCTGATGTAAAGCGTGTTCGTTCCCAGCAGTACGCCGAGCATCCACCGGCTGGAAGTTCGCCTGCGGTAAGGAACGCACGACCAGACAAACAGCACGCCACCCCACGCCAGCGCCTGGTATGCAATCACGGTCGCGGTCACGCCCAGGATTCCAGGGGCCGAAGCGAGGATGAGAGCGGCAAAGTGGAGCGCGATCATCACCCAGCCGGTCAGCCAGAGCCCGGACACAGGGGTATGCCCGCGGCGAGCCACCGACCCGAACGCGCAGGTCAGCAGCGCAACCGCCGCCAAATCCGGCAATGTACTCCAGTTCACCAGGTGCATTCGCTCGGCGTAACAACCGGCCCGATACCAGAATAGGTGATTCTCCTTCGGACACAATAGCGCCTTTTTACCATAGTGATGGCCAAATCCGGTTAAGTTGCCTTTAACTGGCAATAACTTGCAGCGTATCTGCCGGATAACGGCCTGCCGGGTTGCGAAGCAATCCCCACACGACGCCCGCGGCGTTCACCGGCGAAATGCGGCTGGCCGGTCGAGCTGGCTGCCTCGCGGGCGCAGGAATCCGATGCCGCACATCGCAGCCCGGAAATGCGACGCGGCTGGTGCAATCCATCGCTGCAGCAACAACTTGTGATGCAGGTCACAGCGGAGAAAAGCGGCTGCGGTCAAACTTCAGCTGATGGCCAGGCGATTTTCTGGCATCGCAAAGACCATGGCTGCAGAAAGCTTTGAGCTGCTCACAGAACTTGAGCGCATGGCTTCGAGCGTGGCAATGCCCGCCGGAACCATCCTTTTCCAGTGCGGCGACCCTGTGTCCGGCGTGTTTCTCATTCGCAGGGGCGCCGTCAGCATGTATCTGGATTCGAAGGCCAGAACCTGCCTGGCGAAGACTCTGGGGCCAGGCGAGATCGCCGGGCTGCCCGCCGCGCTGACGGGGACCTACAGCCTCTCGGCGCAGGTGGCCGAGGATGCGGAACTGGGGTTTATTCCGGCCGTTCAGGTCGCGGCGCTGCTGGAGCGATCCCCGCATCTCTGTCTCGTTGCCGCGCGCGCGATGAGTGAAGAAATTGCGAGGATGCGCACGGGAATTCGGGATTCGCTGCTGGTTCATTAAGCCAGGCGGCGGGGTCGCTGTCCGGCCGCGCATCAACCCTCGCTCATTTTGCCTTGAAAAGCCCCGGCAGAACCTGCCCTGCATTGCCCAGCACGAGGCGTGTGAAAGCCTGCGCATTCATCGGCGCCTCGGGTCCGATGTAGTATTTCCGCACCAGCGACCCCGCCCAGCGCACAAAATTGGCTGCTGGATAGACAGCGCCCGATGTGCCGACGACCAGCATCACCGTACAACGATCGATCTCCTGCTGGATCCGGTCCATCTCCAGCGGAATCTCGCCGAACCAGACGATGTGTGGGCGGATACGGCCGCCGCACGCGCAGCGAGGAATGGCCTCGGCGGATTCATACAGGGCTGCATCCGGGAACGGACCCTTGTCGCAGTGACCGGGCCCGGCTCCGCCGGCGACCGTGTGGAACTCGCAGCGTGACGCAAAAAGTTCACCGTGCATGTGCGCCAGCCGCCGCGATCCGGAGCGCTCGTGCAGATCGTCGACGTTCTGCGTGCACAGAAAAAACCGTTCGCCCAGTTGCTCTTCGAGCGCGGCGAGTGCATGATGGGCGGGGTTAGGCTCGGCAAGCCGCGCGTCGCGGCGGCGCTGGCTATAGAAGCGCCAGACCCGCACCGGGTCTTCATCCCACCCTTCAGGCGTAGCGACTTCTTCGACCCGATGACCTTCCCACAGGCCACCCTGATCGCGGAACGTCCTGAGCCCGCTTTCCGCGCTGACGCCGGCGCCGGTGAGGACAAAGACGCGATCCTCGGAGCCGATCTGAATGGGTTCGTAAGTCGAATTTGCCATCACCACAGGATAAACAGCCGTTGCTGTTCGCATCCTCCGGAGACCCAGAATTCCAATGGCGAAGCTGACTGCAGCTCTACTGCACGGTGGGTTTATCGCAACTTTTTCCATGGCATGATGCTCCACAGAGCTTGCAGGGAGCATGTCTCTCTCGAATTACGAAAAAATCATCGGCGCCCGCTCTCCGCTATCCTGACGCCATGACGCTTCCCTCAGGAGACGCTCAACTGGTGCAGATTGTCGACGCGGCGACAGCCGACGCTGCGCGACGTTCCGGAGCCTGGCTCAAATGCGCTCCGGGCTGCACCCAGTGCTGCATGGGCGTCTTCCCGATCTCGCAACTGGATGCTGCACGGCTGCGCGAAGGTTTCGCCGCGCTGGAAAGCACGGATGCGGAGAAGGCAGCAGCGGTTCGCCAGCGCGCGCAGCAGGCGGTCGCGCGTCTTACGCCGGAGTTTCCCGGCGATGCGGCCACGGGTATTCTGGACCCTGATCGCCATGAGGAGTTCGACAACTTCGCTAATGACGAACTCTGCCCTGTCCTCGATCCCGCGACCGGTCTTTGCGATCTGTATGCGGCCCGCCCGATGACATGCCGCATTTTTGGCCCTCCGCTGCGAACGGAAGAAGGGCTCGGCGTGTGCGAGTTATGCTTCGTGGGCGCGGACCCGGCTACCATCGCCGCCTGCGAAGTCTACCTCGAAACCGACGAGGTGGAAGCGTCGCTGAATGCGGAGACCGAAAAGCAGAGCGGTATGGCGGGTAATACCGTCATCGCGTGGGCGCTGCTGGGCCGCTGATCCTCCTCCCGCCTGGCGGCCGCTTGTGCTACATTCCTCGAAACTCTGATTTCGAAGGAGCATCGCATGACCCTGCGCAGCTCTCTGGCCGCAGTTCTTGCGGGCCTGTCCGCCTTCAACATCGCCGCATGCCATCGGGCCCCCGCGCCGACACCGCAGCCGATGCACGTCATCGGTTTCATGTCCGACTTCGACGTGAAAGACGATGCGATTGGCATCTGCAAAGCGGTCATGGAGGGGATTGCTCCGGGCGTGCGGGTCATCGACATCACGCACCAGGTAACGCCCTTCGACATCGCCGAAGGAGCGCGCTTCCTGGCTGGATCGGCGCCGTACTTTCCGAAGGATGCGGTCTTCGTCGGCGTGGTCGATCCCACCGTAGGCAGCTCACGCAAAGCGATCATTGCGAAATCGAAAGTGGGACAGTTTTTCGTCGTACCGGATAACGGGCTGCTCACGCTCGTACAGGATCGTGACGGCATCGAAGCAGCGCGGGAAATCACGAATCCCGACTGGATGATTGGTTCCAGGCTGTCATCGACATTTCATGGGCGCGATATCTTCTCGCCGGCAGGCGCGCACCTGGCGCGCGGCGACGACTGGACTCAGGCGGGTCCGGCACTGGACGTCGCAAAACTCGTTCGGCTCGATCTGCATACCGCGACCATCGATGCAAAGGGGCTGCACGGCGAGGTGATCGGCACGGATGGACCATTCGGCAATTTGATCCTCAACATTCCGCAATCGGTATTCGCCCAGCTCGGTTATCACCTGGGCGACTTGGTGCCGGTGACGCTGAATGGAAAATCCTACAGCATTCCCTTTCACAAGACATTCAGCGACGTGCCCATCGGCCAACCGCTCTTTTATATCGACTCGCGCGGGCGCCTTTCGCTCGCGGTCGATCAGGGCAACTTTGCCGAGACCTATCGCATCGTTCCACCAGCACAGCTGTTGATTCCCCGGAAACCGTGATGCAAACAGTTTGCGCTAAGATAGCGCAACCACCGGGCCCATGCCGTGTTCGATGCGATGAGGGCGGCAGGCGACATGATCGCCGGCCGCATCGGAAATCCGCTCTCAACACTGAAAGGACAACTCTCGTCATGAAGAAACTTCTCCTGCTCGCCTCCGCTGCACTGCTCAGCCTGCCTGCGGCTTATGCGCAGCGCGTGTATGTAGGTGTCGCTCCGCCGCCCGTGGTCGTCGAGCATCCCGGACCGCGGCCTCACCCCGGCTGGGTTTGGGTTGGCGGACACCACCGCTGGGACGGGCACGCCTACGTTTGGGCGGGTGGCTACTGGGCTGCTCCGCCGCGCCCGCATGCGGTGTGGGTTCCCGGACACTGGCGGCGCGATCGTGGTGGCTGGTATTGGGTCGACGGCCACTGGCGCTAACGTTGAGCGCCCCCCTGCAGCGCAGCCGACGCCGGCGGATCGGCTGCGCCGCGATTCTCTGGCGGTGAGCACCCGGAAGCGGTACCATCTTGAGTCGCTGCCGAGGTTGTCATGACCCACTATTCCACTCTGCATGTCCACACCGATGCGGGCGTTCAAACCATTCTTCTCAACCGTCCGGAGAAGCGCAATGCGCTCACTCCGCAGCTCATCGACGATCTGACGCAGGCACTGGAAGCCGCAGCCGCAAGCCATGAATGCCACGTCATCATTCTCACCGGCGCCGGCTCGGCATTTTGCGCCGGGCTCGATCTCGAACACCTGCGGGCCATGACCCAGACCCCGTGCAGCGACCCGCGCTTCGCCCAGGAAAGCCAGACAGATTCCGAAAACATCGCCACGCTCCTGCGCACCGTGTACACCTGCCCGAAACCAACCATCGCCGCCGTCAACGGACCGGCAATTGCCGGCGGCATGGGCATTGCCACGCTTTGCGACTTTACTTTGGCTGTGCCTGAGGCAAAGTTTGGCTATACCGAAGTCCGCATTGGCTTCGTGCCGGCGATTGTGGCAGCGTTTTTGCGTACTCAGATCGGCGATAAACGCAGCCGCGATTTGCTGCTGACCGGCCGGCTGCTGAGTGCGGCGGAGGCTGAATCGCTGGGGCTGGTGACGCGGATCGTCCCCGAGCCCGAGTTGATGCGGGAGGCGCGTGCGCTCGCCCTGCGTTTGCTGCGCAACAGCCCCTGTGCCATGCAGGCCACCAAGCGCCTGCTGAACCGCTTCTCGGATCGGTCGCTGCCTGACGACGTGGAAACGGCGATTCTGGCCAACGTGCAGGCGCGGTCGACAGAGGACTTCAAAGAGGGTGTGGCTGCCTTCCTGGAGAAGCGCGACCCGCATTGGCCGTCGGCCATGCCCACGAAGGACACGGTCGGGCATGGATGATAACCGGGGGCAACCGCCCTCCGCATCGCTCGATTCTGACCACTTTTTGCCGTCAAGTGGCATCTCAGCATGACCACTTGCTCGAAATCCTGCATAACCACTACTATTCGTCCAAATGGCCGATGTTTCCGCAGGATTGCTTCCGGTAATCTCCGTCGATCGCAGTGCCACGACGCCTTTGCACCGGCAGGTGTACGCTGGATTTCGCGACGCCATTCTGCGCGGCGACCTGGCTGCCGGGCAACAGGTCCCGTCAAGTCGCGCGCTGGCTGCCGAACTCGCGATTTCCCGCTTTCCAGTGCTGGACGCCTATTCGCAGTTGCTGGCCGAGGGCTATTTTGAAAGCCGCGTGGGCTCGGGAACTTTTGTCTCCGCTTCGCTTCGCGGCCAAAGCGGCCAGATCCGGGCTTCGGTCCATGCGCCGGTCGCACCGCGGCACACTTCGCGTCGCTCCAGATTATTTCCTCCCTACGAGCAGAATCCATGGCGGCATGGCTGGGGTTCGTTCGGCGTCCATCAGCCCGCCCTGGATCAGTTCCCCTTCGAAGTGTGGTCGAAGCTGCTGGCCCGGTATAGCCGGATATTTCGTCTTCATCCCGCCGACAACATCCATCCTCTGGGTCTCGGCCCATTTCGCGAGGCCATTTGCTCGTATCTGCGCACCGCTCGCGCGGTCCGGTGCGATCCCAGCCAGATTATGGTCGTCTCCGGCTCGCAGCAGGCTCTCGACATCACCACGCGCGTTCTTCTCGATTCCGGCGACGCGGCCTGGATTGAAGAGCCCTGCTACCCGCTGGTGCGGTCTCTTGTGCATGGTTCAGGCTGCCGAACCATTCCGGTTCCCGTCGATGAAGAGGGACTGAACGTTGCCGCCGGCATCCAGCGATGCCCCGCCGCCCGCGTCGCCTTCGTCACGCCATCTCACCATTACGCGCTCGGCTACACCATGAGCGCCGGCCGCCGCTTTCAGCTGCTGGAGTGGGCGCGCCAATCCTCCGCGTGGATTGTCGAAGACGACTACGACAGCGAGTACCGGTTCGAGAGTATGCCGATCCCTTCCCTGCAGGGTCTGGACCCGAGCGGTTCGGTTATCTACATCGGAACGTTCAGCAAAGTGCTCCGGCCGTCTTTGCGGCTCGGCTATATGGTCATCCCACCTGACCTGGTCGATCAATTCACTGCGGTTCGTTTCACCATGGATATCTTCCCGCCCTATCTGTTCCAGGAAGTCCTCACCGAGTTCATGCATGCCGGCCATTTTGCCCGGCATATCCGCCGCATGCGCGCTCTTTATAAATCGCGGCGGACCGCGCTGGTGGAAAGCCTGCACGCGGAGTTTGGCGACTTTTTCCAGATTCACGGAGCCGAGGCGGGCATGCACCTGACCGTCACGCTGCCGGAAGGCTATTCCGACGTGGAGATTGCCACGCGAGCGGCTCGGGAAAAGCTGTGGCTCTGGCCTCTTTCGGGGTGTTACTTCGGGGAAAGGCCGCGCCATGGTTTCATCCTAGGATTCGCCAATACACGCGAGGAAGATGCGCCGGCGGCGGTTCGCCACTTACGGCAGATCATCGGGATCTGACAACGATGGTTATTGTCTCGCGCGTGGCTGCCAAAGCGTGAGACACTGCCGAATCACAGACGCTTTACATAGATTTCAGCAAAGAGCGCCTATCCTGATGGCAGGAGATCGCTGATGCCTAAATCGAAACCGTCCCCACAGAGGAAGCCGAAGCACCCCGCCAAACCGGCCGGGAGCAAAAAATCCGCCGCCGCCGCGGGCGATCCGATCTTTGCGCAGCCAACTCCATCACCTGACCCCACCAGTTTCAAGACTCCGGTCACCGACCAGAAATATCAGGGCATCAAAAATGTCGAGCCGGTGCCGCAACCAGCCGGCAATGCGGTGGAACCGGTGCTGACGCTGGCCCAGGTGTACGGCAGCCAGGGTGCGTCGAAGACCAGCGCGATCACTGCGGCGGGCCAGATCGTCTTTCACTGCGTGGGCGACACCGGCAGCGTCAAAGGCCCGGGGACGCAGAGCCTGGTCGCGGATAAGATGGTGACTGATTTTAGTGAGGACAGTGCCGCCGACCTGCCCTCGTTCTTCTATCACCTGGGCGACGTGGTGTACTATTTCGGCGAGGCGACCTACTACTACGATCAGTTCTACGAGCCGTATCGCGATTACCCTGCGCCAATCGTCGCCATCCCGGGAAATCACGATGGTGTGGTGTGGCAGGCCGATCCGGAAACGACGCTCGAAGCATTCCTGCGCAATTTCTGCACTGCGACACCGCAACAGTCGCCCGACTCGGGTGGCCTGCTGCGCACCACGATGATCCAGCCGGGAGTCTATTACACATTCGACGCGCCGTTTGTGCGCATCCTGGGGCTGTACAGCAACGTGCTCGAAGATCCGGGTGTCATTTCTTCCGAAAACGGAACCTACCCCACCCTTGACCAGCGGCAAGTAAGCTTTCTAACCGCGGCCCTGCAGCGCATCAAAATGCAAAAGTATGCAGGAGCCGTCATCATCGCAACGCACCATCCAGCCTTTACAGGCGGTTCCGATCACGGCGGCAGTCCTGGGATGCTGGCGGACATCGACAGCGCCTGCACCGCGGCCGGCGTATGGCCGCATGCCGTTCTGTCGGGCCATGCGCATAACTACCAGCGCTACACGCGCACCGTCAACGGGATGACGATTCCCTTTATTGTCGCGGGGTGCGGCGGCCATTCGCCGCTGGCATCGATGACCTCAACGCTGCGCACGCCCTACAAGATCGACAATACGCTCACGCTGAACAGTTACGACGACACCGACTACGGTTATCTGCGCATTGTGGTGAATGCAACTACCATGAGCATTGAATTCCATCCTGAGTACGACGGCGGAACAACAAAAACACCCGACGACGTCGTAACGGTGACGCTGGCGACGCACATTGCGAGCTAAGTACCTTGGCAGGAGCCAAAACGATCAGGCAGCCCCCTGGGAGCTGCCTGTTGAAAATGCAGTCTGAGTTTATCGCACTCCGACGGGCTTCTCGGCCTCCAGCTCCGCCAGCCGCTTCGCCAGCAACTGCTCGAGTTGCACCAGAGCCTTGCTGAATCCTTCGATACCCTCGCTGAGTTTGTCGCTGGCCATCCGATCCGCAGCGTGCATCTTGTCGAAGGTCGCCTTGTCCATTGGGATTTTTTCGATCTGCAGCGACTTAGCTTTAACGGGATCGAGCTTGCGTTCCAGCGTGCCCTGGGTCGCGTCCAGCTCCTCCAGAAAGTGCGGAGAAATGGTGAGCAGATCGCAGCCGGCCAGCTCGAAAATCTCGCCAGTATTCCGGAAGCTCGCGCCCATCACCTGGGTGGTATAGCCGAACTTTTTGAAATAGTTGTAGATTTTCGTCACCGACTGCACGCCTGGATCGTCGGCGCCCTGATAGTCCTTCCCAGTGTCCTTCTTGTACCAGTCGAGAATGCGCCCGACGAACGGCGAGATCAGCGTGACCTTCGCCTCCGCGCAGGCAATCGCCTGGTGAAGGCCGAACAGCAGCGTCAGGTTACAGTGGATGCCCTCGGTTTCCAGCTTCTCGGCCGCGCGAATGCCCTCCCAGGTGGACGCGATCTTGATGAGCACGCGCTGGCGCGAAACACCGGCGCTCTCGTACTTCTGAATGATCGAATGCGCCTGCTCCATGGTCTTCTCGGTGTCGTAAGAGAGCCGCGCATCCACTTCCGTCGAAACACGGCCGGGAACGATGGCGAGAATCTTTTTGCCGAACGCGACCGCCAGGTTCTCAAAGGCCAGCTTCGTCACCGCTCCGTCGCTCGCGTTCTCGCCCAGCCGCTTCTTCGCGTCCACCAGCGTATCGTCGACGATTCTGCCGTACTGCGGCATCTGTGCGGCTGCCGTCAGCAGCGACGGATTGGTGGTCGCGTCCTGAGGACGAACCTTCTCAATCGCCTCGATGTCGCCGGTGTCGGCAACCACCGTAGTTATTTCGCGGAGTTGTGCAAGCAGTGATTTCGCCATCCGTCCCCCTTTATCTGCGCGCAGCAGTGTGCGATTTATTATCGGGCATCCGGCACTCCGGCGGGAATACCAGCTGCGAAGAGTGAAGAAATCCGGGCAAACCCACCCTCCTTTGTTTTAGATGCTGCAGCCAGCGAAAAGCTACGCGACGATTGGGTTTGTCAGTGCGCCGATTCCCTCGATGGAGACTTCGACAACATCCCCCGCCTTCATCGGCGCAACCCCAGCCGGCGTCCCGGTCGGGATCACATCCCCCGGCAGCAGCGTCATGGCTGCGGTGATGTGGCGCAGGAGCGCCCCGATATCGAAGATCAGATCGCGCGTGGTGCCTTGTTGCTTCGCAACGCCATTCAGCCGCGTCTCCAGCCCGATTCCCGCTGCCGGGTCGATCTCGTCGGTCACGATGGGCCCCATCGGACAGAAGGTGTCGAATCCCTTGGCTCTCGACCACTGGCCATCGGACTTCTGCAGGTCGCGTGCCGTCACGTCGTTCACGATGGTGTAGCCGCGGATGTAGGGCAGAGGATCTTCGTCGGGACCCAGACGCGAGATGCGCTCGCCGATCACCACGGCCAGTTCGCCCTCGAAATCGACGCGCTGCGAAATCGCCGGGATGCGGATCGCGTCTCCAGGGCCAATAACGGACGAAGGCGCCTTGAGAAACAGCAGCGGCTCCTTCGGAACCTCATTGCCCAATTCCGCGGCATGCTCGCGGTAATTACGCCCGATGCAGACGATCTTGGACGGAACCACTGGCGCCAGCAGCCTTGCCGACGCCACAGGCACCGGCTGGAAAGCGTCGGCAGAAAGTTTCACCCATGGGTCTTCAGGAAATGGCGGCAGCAGCCGCTCGATCCACGACACACCTGCGCGGTCGACGACCTCACCATATTGCGGTCCGTTGCTGGTCTGAAAGCGGCAGTATTTCATCGGCGAATCTCCATCATTGCGGCAGTCCCTCTTCCACATCGGCTGAGCGGTCGCTCTCGTTTCCGTCCCGATCGACGGCGCTGACGGAATAGGCATAACGATGGCCGGCGGCAACGTCCTTGTCCTCGAACGACGGCGGCACGACTGGCACTTTTCCGGAGACTCGCTCCAGCGCGGATCCTGCCGTCACGTCGCGACGGTACACCACATAGCCGACAAGGTCGGGTTCCGTGTCCGGGGTCCAGGATAGATCCAGTGCATGTGCGTCTTCGTCGACGACGACGGCCAGACCCGCCGGAACCGCCGGCGGAAAGACATCTTTCGCGACGATCGTAACCGGCTGCGAGGGCAGACCGGCTGCTTCCAGCGCGTGTCCGCTAAGCTCGACACGGTGAACCCGCTCGACCGTATAGCGCCACGTATGGTCGAGCGCCGCATCGTGGTCCAGCGCCTGGCCTGGATCGCTTTTGTCGAGTTCGATTTCCAGCGTTTGCTGCTCGGGCGGCGGATTCCCATTGGTGTCGCCCGGTTTCGGTGCGCCCGGTTGTGCAACCAGGGTGCGATCAATGCGGAGCACCATGCCCGCCTGTGGCGAAGCAGGCTGCCAGCGCAGCACGATGCCCTCCGCACTCGCCTCGGCGCGAAGGTCCATCACGGCTGAGGGAGCTGTCCCCGTCGCCACCCACGCTGGATTCGACGGACCCGCGGTCTTGCCGGCGTGATTGCGCAGCTCGACGTAATACGCGACGGCACGGGAGGGCCCGGAGAGCAGTGTGGCCGGCATTTGCGCCGTGAATTGCGCAGGTTTGTCCGGCGCGAAACTCTTATCGCCGGCGGCCTCGCAGTTGGGCAGGCCTGTACTGGGCAACGGCCTCGCTGTCGGCTTTTCCGCCGAAGTTGCAGTCCAGCAGATATGCGCAGCCTGGTCGCCCTTCAGCACGACCTTGTCGGTGGTGTCTTTGGGCATGGTCCAGTGCAGGTGGATTTCATTCCCCACCCGCACCGCGGCCAGATCCTTCACCGGCTCGGGAAGCCAAAGTGTGGGCGGCTGGGGATTTCCCGCCAGCCCGCATCCAGCGAGCACAACCAGCCATCCTGATGCGGCCGCAGCCCACGCCGACCTCTTCATGCCTTCTCAGCCTAGCAGAGCCCGCAGGGTCGCCCCGATCTCCTCGTCCGCAAAGACGAAGCCGGCTTGCAGCAGGCGCTGCGGCAGGACGCGCTGCGAGGCCAGCAGCGCCTCATCGGCCAGTTCGCCGAAGATCAGCCGCAAGGCCGCTCCGGGGACAGGGAGCAGCGCAGGACGGTGGACAGCGTGCGCCAAAGCGCGAGTGAAATCTCGATTCGTCACCGGATTGGGCGAGCTCCCATTGAACGGCCCCGCCAGGTCGTCGCGATCCATCAGGAAAAAGATCGCCCGCAGCACATCGCCCAGGCTGATCCAGCTCATCCACTGGTGGCCCGAACCCAGCCAGCCGCCCAATCCCAGGCGAAACACCGGGAGCATTTTCGCGAGCGCTCCTCCGTCGCGATCGAGCACCACACCAAGGCGCAGGTGCACGACGCGGACCCTGGCTTCCACGGCAGCTTTCGCCGCTGCTTCCCATGCCACGCTCAGCTCGGCAAGATATCCGGACCCGGGCGCGCTCTGTTCGGTCAGAATTTCATCACCGCGATTGCCGTAGATGCCCACGCCGGACGCAACGATCAGGACTTTTGGCCGATTCCGGGTTGAAGCGAGCGCGGAGCACAACGCCCGCGTGCTGGCGACGCGGCTGTCCACGATATCCCTCTTATGCTGCGCCGTCCACCGGCGCGCAACGCTGGCGCCACCGAGGTGAACCACCCCATCGAAGCCCTCCAGCAGCGATGGATTGACGGCGTTCGCCCCATCGGCAGGATTCCACGCAATTTCGGTTGCGTCTGAGGCGGGTCGCCGGACAAGGCGCGTGACCTCGATGGATTGCCGGCGCGCAGTGGCGGCCAGCGCCGATCCGATCAGGCCGGAAGCCCCGCCGATGAGAACGCGCTGAATCGACTTCGTCATGGCTTGCTCGCGCGCCAGAACAACGCGTGATCTCCGAACATTGCGAAGGGAATTGCGCAAATCCGCGCCCGCCGTCAATTCACGTTATCGAAAGTTCTTGTGATTTGGGGAACATTTTGTTAGCTTCAACCATCGCAGAAAATCAGCCGACCAGCGGGCCAAAGCCATGGAAAGCAAGCTCGAACCAGCCGCACCGCACTTCGATTCGGCCCCGGCCGACGCGCCATCGGCCGACGCGTTCATTGCAGAAAAGCGCATTGGCGAGCGCATCCGCAGGCTGCGTCTCAAGCGCTCCATGGGACTGGTGGAACTGGGACGCCACGCCGGGCTGTCTGCCAGCTTTCTTTCCCAACTCGAGACCGGGCGCGTTGTTCCAACGCTGCGCAACCTGGCGCGTATCGCGATGGTTTTCGGCCGCGATTTGTCGTACTTCTTCGAACCCGAACCGCACCCCCTGTTCCGGATCCACCGCCGCAGCGAACGCGTGCGGCTGCCGCAGTCGGGCGTCGAGGACCCCACCTACTACTTTGAAAGCCTGGCGTACATGGTTCCGGACCGGCTTCTCGATCCGTACTATGCAGAATTTGTGCCCGCGAAGAAGTCGGCGGACGTGCGCCCGCACGTTCACCCCGGATACGAATTTCTCTACCTGCTGCAGGGCGACCTCGAGATTCGACACGGCGACCGCGTCCACGCGATGAGCGCCGGAGACAGCGCATACTTCGATGCGGGCACCGCGCATGCCTACCGCTGCTCCAGTGCGTCAGCCGCGGTGGCGCTCATTGTGACCATGCACCAGATGATTCCGCATTCCGGAAGCCAGCCCCGCCCGGCTCAGCCTGCTGTTCGGCCAGCGCCAGCGCAGCCATCCGATTCCGAACTGGAATCGTGACCGCCCGGGTTGCTTCACTGCGCGGGGGCAGACTGTACAGCCGGCGCAGGCCGGGGAGCTCGCGGCACCGTAAAGTGAAATGTGCTTCCCTGCCCAACCGTGCTTTCCGCCCAAATGCGCCCGCCGTGCTGGCGCACGATGTTGCGGCAAATCGCCAGGCCCAGCCCCGCGCCTCCCATGGTGCGTGAATCGGACGCGTCCACCTGCTGAAAACGCTCGAAGATCAGGTCGAGCTTCTCCTGCGGAATGCCACGGCCGCAATCCTCGACGGAAAGTACGGCTTCCGATCCGCTCAGCGGGCGCGCGCGCAGAATAACCTCGCAGCCCCGCGGGGAAAACTTGATGGCATTGCCGATCAGGTTGCCCAGCGTTTGCAGGATCCGGTCCTCGTCGATCAACAGGCTCATCGAAACAGCTTCGATCCGCAGCGCAATGTCCGCCTTCTGCGCGCTCGCGTCCAGCAGTCCGGCCGCGCGCTCGAGAAGTCCCTGCGCATCGGCCTGCTGGAAGCTCATCGGAAGCCGCCCGGCGCCGATGCGTTCGAAGTCCAGAATATCGTTGACGAGCCGAATCAGGCGGTCACAGTTCCCGATCGCCACGTCCATCATCTGAACGGCTTTTTCCGGGCGCTTGTCGAGCACCCCACCGCCGATCAGGCCCAGCGCCGCCCGCAGCGAGGTAAGCGGTGTGCGCAGCTCATGGCTCACCGTCGAGATGAACTCGTCTTTCATGCGATCCAGACGGCGCTGCTCGGTCACGTCGACGCCGGTCATGATAATGAAGTTGATCTCGCCAACGCCGTCGGTCAGCGTCGTGGTGTTCCAGGCAATGCAGCGACGGCTGCCGTCGCGCGACATCCATTGCATCTCGCAGGGCTGGCCCACGGAACCGCTGCCGGCCCGCCGCAGCAGTTCGGTGGCCAGCGGACGCTCTTCCGGCAAAAATAGTTCGGGCGGAAACGCGCGGCCCACCAGTTCGGCGTACGTGTATCCCGAAGTCTCTTCACAGGCGCGATTGAAGCGGACGATGCGGCCGGCCGTATCCAGGACCAGCACCAGAGCGGTCGTCGAGTCCAGTACCGCGGAGACGAAGTTGCGTTCCACGGTCAACGCACGCTCGATGCGCTGGCGGCTGCGAATGGCGCGCTCCTGGGCGCGCGCGTGAATGGCATGCTCCAGCCGCGTGATCACCTGTCGCGCCAGCACACCCACGATCGATGCATGCTCTTCGGTAAATGCATCCGGCTGCGGAGAAGCGACCGCCAACGTCCCCACTGCACCCGTCGCGCTGTGCAGGGGTGCGCCGAGATACGAGCGGCAGTGGAGGTTGCGAGCAAGAGGCAGGCCGGTCGACGGAAAGCGGCCATCGGCTGCCGCGTCCGGAATCAGCAGCGGATCCGCTTCGAGAATGGTGAATTGGCAAGCGGTCGCAGCCCGCGGCAACTCCGGCTCCGGGAATCCGACACGCGACTTGAACCACAGCCGATTCGCGTCGAGGAAACCGAGGTAAGCATAGGGTGCGCCGGTCACCTGCGCAGCAACGCGGACAATCTCGTCAAAGGCCGGATCGGGAGGCGTATCGAGAATGTCGTACGCCAGCAGGGATTTCAGCCGCTCCGCTTCGCCTTGCTGCGCAGGGATCGTCCCGTAGGTCATGCCGCTCCGCGGACTCCAGTTGGCCTTGACGAACTCATTGGATCAGGAAGATTTTCACAGAGAACCGCATGCGTCAGCGTGACCCGTTCGGGTTATCGAGGTGCCCGATGTACCCAATGAGTACAGTAACCAGCCGGAAAGTTACGATTAGTGCAGGCTGCAGCAATCCGCCGGGGGACCGTCGTTGCTGGAATCCAATTCAACCTTCCATGTGCCGTCCGGCTGCTTCTTCCAGACCGTCATGTAACGACCGGATGTTTTGACGGTATTCCCCTCGTTGTCCTTTGCGACACCTTCGTAATGACCCCAGGTAAAACCCATGTCGCCGCTCGACGCCATGCGCGCGCCCTCGGGCGTCCAGGTGAGCTGATAGCTATTCGGAGACCAGGTAGCCCCGGCTGCAATCGCGTCGTGCCCCATGACCGGAGCTTTCCCATTGGCCAGGGTCACCGCATCGGGTGCGAACCACGCGGCAAAGGCGGGGCCACCGCCCTTCGCAGTATCGGCTGCAAATTTCGCTTCCAGTTTGTAGAGAAACTCGATGCCGGGTGTCACACCGGGATCCGTCAGCGGATTACCCGACTGGCTGGAGGGCTGTTTCGCCGTCAGCGGATCGAGCAATTGCGCATGAGAAGGAAAACAGACGGCAAACAACGAAAGAAAGGCGGCAGCGGCTAAAACTCGCATGGCAGGCAATCCTGAGGTCAGGATAAAGCACGCAGAAGCGAGCGATACAGTCTCGCGAAACAGGGTATGCTGGCAATCCATGAGCGCGGATGCTTCGAATTCCACGGCGGGCACGCGAAATGTCGCAACGGTCGTTGCTGCCGGACTGGCGCTCTACGCCCTCGGAGCGATTGCGCAGACGATTTGGCCGGCGTTGCGTGCGGAGACCGTGGCGTTGCGCGTGCTTGCCCTGGTCCTGCTCGCCGGCGCGGCAGCGCGCAGGCGGTCGCTGACGGCCTGGATCTTCTTCGCCATGATCGCCGGCATTGAACTGGGCGTCGATGCGCCGCGTGCCGCCCTGGCCAGCCGCGTCCTCAGCGATATCTTTCTGCGGCTGATCCGGGTGATCGTCGCGCCGCTCATCCTGGGCACCCTGATCACCGGCATTGCCGGGCATGCCGAAGCGCGTACGGTCGGCCGCCTGGGACTGAAGTCGCTCGTCTACTTTGAGGTGCTGACGACGGTTGCGCTTTTGATTGGGCTCGCGGCCATCGATATTTCAAGAGCCGGCGTGGGACTCGACTTATCCGCCGCGCACGCAGCAGGCAGCACGGCAACGCTCGCCTCCGGCGCGACCCAGTCGCTCTCCTGGCAGCAGTTTCTGATCCATGTGTTTCCGGAGAACATCGCCAGCGCCGTCGCCGAGAATCAGATCCTGCAGGTCGTCGTCTTCGCCATTCTGTTTGGGCTGGCCCTGGGGCGGTTAAGCGAGGCAAAGCGCGCGCCCATGATGCGACTCGCCGAATCGCTGACGGAGACGATGTTCGCCTTTACCAACATCGTCATGCTCGCCGCGCCGCTCGGCGTGGGCGGCGCGCTGGCCTACACCGTGGCGACCTCGGGGCTTGGCGTCATGCTGAACCTCGGCAAGCTGCTGCTCACGCTCTATGTCGCGCTGGTCGCATTCGCGCTGCTCGGCATGCTGCCCGTGCTGCTGCTCGCGCGCATCCCCCTGCGGGAGTTCCTTCGCGCCATTGCCGAACCGGCCACGATCGCCTTTGCCACCAGCACCAGCGAGGCTGCACTGCCCCGCGCCATGGAAGAGATGGAAGCGTTCGGCGTGCCGCGCCGCATTGTCGCCTTTGTGATTCCGACCGGCTACAGTTTCAATCTCGCGGGATCGGCGCTGTATTTGTCGCTGGCGGCCATCTTTACGGCGCAGGCGGCGGGCATCCACATGAGCCTCGGCCGCCAGGCTGCCATGCTTTTTACGCTGATGCTCACCAGCAAGGGCGTCGCGGGCGTTCCGCGCGCCGGCCTGGTGCTGCTGCTGGCAACCGCCTCCATCTTCGGCCTGCCGGTCGAGCCGATCCTGGTCATTCTTGGGATCGACGCGCTGATGGATATGGGACGCACGGTCGTGAACGTGGTGGGCAACTGCCTGGCCTGTGCTGTGGTCGCGCGGTGGGAGGGGGATTTCCGCGCTGAGGTTCCGTCACCGCAGGTGGTGGAGGCTCTGCAGAGCTGACCGGTTCCGTTCAGTGAGTGGGAATGTATCCCTTCAGCGAACAGGCCGAGGGCTGATCGGCGACGGCTTCGCGGGCGCGCGTGGTGTGGAACCGATGCAGACGCAGATAGTGCACGCGCAGGCCGCCGATCACGACCGGCATCGAGCGGGGATTCCGGCCGATATCGACGAGCACGAGCAGCGCGGCCTCCGACGGATTGTCGAGGCTTTGCGTCACGCCCACACCGAAGATCGCCGGATCGGCCATCAGTTGCGGAGCCACACGCTGCTCCACGGCGGTCGCGTCTGCGAGCACGGCAGCCGGTAAATGGATGCCCGGCTCGAGCGCGGGCAGCGCGGGCGGTTCACCGCGCGCAACCGATGCTGCATCCGTGACGATGACCTGGGTCCGCAGGCCGCCGACGGTCTGCGGCACTGCGGCGTTCGGCCGATCCACGTAGACATCGATAGCCGCATCGCCGGGACTGTCAAGGCTGCTGCCGGCGGCCTCGCCCAAAATGCCCGGTCCACGCAACGCCGCCCCAGCCCCTTCGGCGACGGACTGCGCCTCTTCGAGCATCGCTGCCGAGACATGAGGCGCGGTCTGCGGCACCGCCGGATCGTAACGGAGGCACGCAATGGCATGAGGGGTAGTCGTGCCAACCAGGCTCATGCGGCTGCCCGCCTGCGCGCCCAGTTCGCGCAGCACATCGCCGATGGGGTTCGCAACGCTCAGGCCATGGCCGTCATCGTCGGTCCCACCGGCGAAGTAAAGACCGATCGCTTCGGAGTTGCTGGCATCAAGGACTAAGGCGCCGGAGTCGCCGCTGTCCGTGAAGTGCGGTCCGCCGATGCCGATTTGGTTCGTAAAGATCTTCGTCGTGTACGGCTGCGTCTCCGCGCAATCCTTGTAGTAGTCGATCTTCACCGTGAGCGCGACCGCGTCGATGCTGGAGCAGGTGAGACCGGTGGTGCGCCCGCTTTTCACCACATCCATGCCGAGATCGCTCGCCGTCAGCGCCTCGCCATGGCCGGCCATCGGCGGAGCCGCAGCCAGGGCGTGTTCCGGCCCCGATGCGCCGAGCTCGAGAATGCTGCCCGTCGGATCGACGGCTCCCGGAGCCGGCAGAGCCAGCGCCGCATCCACATTCGTCTGCGCCGACTGCAGCGGGACGAAATACTTCAGCGTGGCCAGTGGATGCAGCGTCGATCCCGGGCGGCTGAGTGGCGTGCAGGCGCCGTCAATCAGCGCCGGTTGATCGATCGTGTCCCCCGCGTGGCCCTGATCCGATTCAGCCAGAACATGATTGTTGCTGAGGATGTACTGGTTTTTCTGCTCGTCTTCCACCAGCGCGCCCAGCGTGCCGCCGCAACAATCGGCAACATACGAATTTCCGTCCTTGTCCTCGTATGTGTCGTAGTCGCCGTCGTTGCCACCGGAGGTTCCCAGCGCTGCCGGGCCCGTCTGGATCGACTGATTTGTAACCGGATCGCTTACAATTCCGCGATTGTCGAGCAGCACACGCAGCGGCGAGGTTACCGTGGCCCCGTTGATCGCGGCGATGAGATAGACTTGCTGCGCCGGAAGCGTAGTCGGCGCGCCATAAACCACACTGCACGTGGTGTAGCGGTCCGAGCCGCGCCGGCAGCCGGAACTGTTCAGCGTACCGAGTTCTCCGGGCGCCGACTTCCCTCCCGAAGGTGATGTGCCGAGCGACCACTTCACTTCGCCTGCGTCGACTTCCGCTATCTGTGCTGTCGCTTCTGCGGTCGCTCCCGGTGTCAGAGCCACATTCTGCGGCAGAAGCGGCTGCACAAAACCGGGATGAACCTGCAGAGTGAGCGACGCGGCGCTCGCCGGATTGCTCTCCAGCTTCGCCTCGATGCGGACCTGCACGGCGTCGGCGGACAGGGATCCCGGCGCGGTGTAAATGCCAGTCGCGTCAACGTGCCCCTCGCCAAGCGTGGGGGCATTGTTCCCGAACGCGATGCTCCAGGTAACCGCCGCCGGCTCGCCTGACGGAAGGATAGCGTTGAGCGCAACCTCGCCATTCGTCGCCACGGACTGCGCCGATGCATGGATCGAGAAGCCCGCATTGGCCGCCGCCGAGGGGAAGTCCATGGTTCCGCACCCAGCTACAGCGAGGCTGAGCATCGCGAACATAACGCGCGTTATAGCGGCACGGGACATGGGGCGGCAGACAAACTCTATCTTAGACCCACAAATGCAAAAAGGAGCGCAGCTTCGCGCTCCTTATGCTATCCCGATTACCGGTGGTTACGCAGCAATATTCGGTTTGCGATCGCCGGCCGGCACCAGCTGCGGCCCGGAGGAAGGCATCCTTGGCACAACTCTGACCTCGCCTGCGTGCGCGGCCTTCATCCTGCGCACTTCTCCGCTGGTCAGCGGCCGCATCTCCTGCGCGGAATAGTAAACCTGCTTTCCGCAATCGAGGCAGACCATGTAGGTTTCCGCATTGATGGTGAAGGGACGCGTCAGATGAGCGTGGCTACAGCCAAACAGAATCTCGGTAAAGAAACTGACGATCGCACGAAGGCAGACAGTGATCCAGTTCATACGTCAATGCTCTCCTTTTGCTCCGGCATTTCCGCACACTTCTCAGATGCATAAAGACCAAAAATGTCGCCCCTTCCGCAACAATTTTCAACCTCCAACCTGCACCACAAGCTTGCCAAAATGCGCCCCAGTCTCCATGCGACGGAGGGCGTCCGGCAGGTTTCCGAAGCTAACTGCTTGATCTATCGCGGGTTTCAGCTGATGAAGGTCGATGGCCCGATTCATTTCTTCAAAATCTGCGCGCGACCCAACATAGATTCCCCTTAAATGCACTTGTTTATGCAGTAAAAGCGGGATTTCGATACCTTCAATTGACTGGCTGAGAACGCCAATCTGCGCAACCACCCCGCCGATGCGTATCGAGCGCAGCGACCGCGTAAATGTCCCGGCGCCGCCCACTTCCACCACCAGATCTGCGCCGCGGCCGCTGGTCTGCTCCAGCACCCATTTGTCCCAGTCGGGATGCTGCCGGTAATTAACGGCGGCGTCGAGACCCAGGTGCTTCGCGCGCTCGATCTTTTCGTCACTGCTCGAAATGCCAAGGACGCGCGCACCCAGTAATTTCGCGAACTGCAGGGCAAAGACCGACACCCCGCCGGTTCCCTGCATCAGGACCGTGTCACCGGCCTTGACCCTGCCCGCACGGACCACTGCGTTCCACGCCGTGACAGCTGCGCAAGGCAACGTCGCAGCTTCGTCGAAGGACAAGTGCGCGGGAATGCGCACCACGCCGTCTTCGCTCAAGGCGACGTATTCGGCCAGCATGCCGTCGATGTCGCCGCCGAGCGCGCCGCGAATCTTCGCCGCGTCAGCAGGCCCATCGATCCAGTTCTGCATGAAGATGCCGGCGACGCGATCGCCCACCTTCACGCGCGTCACGCCCTCGCCGATGGCGACGATCTCGCCGGCTCCGTCCGACGAAGGAATGCGCGGCAGATGCATCTTCGGGTTGTATCTGCCCACGACGACCATCAGGTCGCGATAGTTGAGAGAGACGGCGTGGACTCTAACCAGCACCTCGCCGCGTTGCGGTTGCGGATCGGGGAGGGCGACAAGCTCCAGATTCTCGATGCCAAAGTGCGCAATGCGCCAGGCTTTCATGCACCGAGGATGCCCCAACCCTGGCGCCGGATGCAATCCTGTCGACCGAAGGGGGTACCATAAAGCTATGGCCAGAGGCTGGGAAAGCAAATCCGTCGAAGAACAGGTCGAGCAGAAAACGGGAGAACAGCAACCTTCTCAGAACCTCAACGGCGGCGCGCAGGATGCTACCGCGCAGGCGGCCCGCATGCGGCAACGCCAGTCGCTGGAACTGCAGCGCGAGCGGATACTCGATGAGCGGACGTCGAATCCCATTCGCCGCGCGGCTCTGGAAGCCGCGCTCAGCGAGATCGAAGCAAAGCTCGCAGGGCTTGCTTAAAAGCTGGCGTTCCCACGACCGGCGCGAAAGCTACCAACAGCCTTTAAGTGCGGCGATTGAACATCAGCGAATTCGCCTGATCGATGGTAGTCATCAGGACATGAGCGATATTGACGTGGGCCGGACGGGTCACCGCCCACACCACGGCATCGGCAACATCGTCCGCGGTCAGGGGCGTGATGTTCTGGTAGACCTTCGCCGCCCGCGCTGCATCGCCGTGGAAGCGGACCTCGCTGAACTCGGTTTCGACCATGCCCGGATCGATGCTGGTCACGCGCACCGGTGTTCCCATCAGGTCCTGGCGCAGTCCATCGTTGATGAGTTTGACGGCGGCCTTGGTGCCGCAATAAACCGCTCCGCCGGGGTACGCGAGATCCTGAGCCGTTGAGCCCAGATTGACCACGTGGCCGCGCCCCCGTACCACCATGCCGGAAACGACCGCGCGCGCGACCCAAAGCATGCCCTTGATGTTGGTCTCGATCATCTCTTCCCAATCCTGCGGCTTCCCTTCCCACAGCTTGTCGAGACCGCGGCTCAATCCGGCGTTGTTCACCAGCACGTCGATCGCGCGCCACTCTTGGGACAGGTCCGCTATGGCTCGCTCAACGGCTGAGCGGTTCTGCACGTCCAGGTGAAAACAGTGCACGGCGGCGGCGCCGGCCTGGAGCAATTCCACCTCCATCGCTTCCAGCCGCTCGACGCGGCGCGCCGACAGCAGCAGGCGCGCTCCCCCGCGCGCGAAAGCCAAAGCGCAGGCCGCCCCAATTCCGGAGCTGGCGCCGGTGATGAAGACGACATGATCTTCCACTTCGCTCCTCTTGCCCATACGTTCATCGTAACCAGAAATTGCAAGCTGCTGCATCGTGGGTGCAGCCCGTCATTCAAAAGATTGGGCAGTGGGAGGGTTTGAGTCGAGCGATTACGATCTGAATTTCAGCCCGGCATCACCCAGTGCCCGATCCATGATTGGCAATGCCGAGGGCCCGATACCATGCATCTTCGCGATCTCAGCGCGCGTCCGTTCAGCGAGATCGGCTTCGAGAATATTTCCTTATCGATTAACGCGCGTTGTGCAGGCTTTGCCAGGTGTGCGAAACACGCCTTCAACCGCGGGTTTCCTTCGTCTTGGTCACGACACCTGCCCGATTTTCGCCAGCCACGTTCACTCGCCCCATCTGAACGGCAGGAATCGATGCCGATTTCAGCCGGCCTGCTTCAGGAGATTCATCTGGGTTGAGCAGGTCGCGCGGGAAATAGTACCCTGAGTGCCTCTCAGGAGTTAATTCAGGGTCTTGCCAGATCGCGGTCGGCCATTCGATCGATAAGGAAGCAGCATGCCATCCAGCTTCAATGCCAGGTTCAGAGTCGCGACGCAGGATGGAGTGAAGCCTCAGCCTTCGAATCAACGCGGACTGGCATTATTCGGCGGCGCGCTGCTGCTGTGCGGCGTCCTCTTCCTCTTGTATGTCAATTTCGGCTTTGCGCGGTATGCGCTCACCGGATTTCTGTGGATGCGAACGGACGGCACCGTCCTCAGTCCGAGCCGCACCTCGACGCCAACCATCCAGTTCGCGAGCGGCGACGGCGCTGCGCATGTCTTTACCGAGGACTACGTCATCCTTTGCGGAGGCCGGCGCACCTTTTGCTTCATCCGAGATTTCAACCCCGGCCAGTTGGTTCCGGTGGTCTACGATCCCGGCGCGCCCCAGCGGGCCTTCGTGCACGACTGGGCCCTCTTTTCCAGCACGATTACATGGTTTCTGGAGGCGGGCGCGGCGCTTCTGCTCGCCTTGATGCTCGCCGTTGCGCTCGCGAAGAAGCCGCTCGCGATATCCGTTCAGCTTGGCAGCAGGCGAGACAACTACTAACCCGGAAAGCCCTCCGGAGAATATGCTTTGCCGTGCGGACCGCGCAAAGGTCTGCTCTGGCCTTACGGCTTGTGCGAGTCGAGCCCTTTCTCCAGCCGGTAGTACCCTGCAGCCCAGTCCTGATCTTTCATGCCGGCTTCAAAGGCGCGATGGAAGGTTGCGAAGAAGCGATCAGCAAGCGGCGTCGACAGCTGCTCGCTGTGCGCGGCTTCACGGAAGAGGCGCATGTCCTTTTCGCCGACGGCCATCGTGGCTCCTGGCGTCGCAGGCGGGTGGAGCATGATCTTGCCGTACATCTCGCAGAAGGGCGACTGGAAGAGGGCGTTGTTGACGGTCTCGAGGAAAATCTCGGGGTCGATGCTCAGGGCCTCCGCGTAGACAAAGCTTTCGCTGAGCGAAGCGATCATGGCGGTGATGAGGAAGTTGCCGCCAAGCTTGAGCGCGTGGGCGCTCCAGGGGTTGTCCGAGACGACGGTAACGCCACGGCTGAAGACTTGGAGCAGCGCTCGGATTCTCCCGACTGGTTCCGGGGCGCCCCCGACAGCGATCCAGAGCCTGGCCTGCTCGGCGATGTGCGGGCGGCCGAAGACGGGAGCGGCGACGAAGTGCTGGCCGCGTGCGGCATGGTCGGAGGTGAGGCGGCGCGAGAGTTGGACGCTGAGGGTGCTGAGCGAGACGTGGATCGCGCCTTTGGGCAGGCTCTCCAGCACTTTGCCGTCGTAAATGACCTGTTCGAGGGCAGGATCGTCGAGCAGCATGGTGAAGACGACGTCGCAGGCAGAGACCGCTTCAGCCGGGGTTTTCGCCACTTTGGCGCCCTCGGCCGCCAGAAGCTCGGCGTGAGCGGCGGTGCGGTTCCAGAGGGTGATGTTTTCACCGTGGCGGATCAGGTGGCGGGCTATGACGCTGCCCATTCTGCCCAGACCAAGGAATGCAATCATCATCTTCGCCTTCCGGTCACTTTCCCGTAAGCATTTGATTCTACTCGGTCTGACGGAACCGGAGTATGGGCTATCCATATGATTCTGCAATGATTGCCTGCATGCACTTTGTTTTCAAATGCTTGCGCAATATCGTTGGAGCTCTCTCCGGGCACTGGACGGAAGCGGAGCACGAACAGCTGTTTCTACCCGCGGTTATTCCTGATCTCCAAACAGCTGTTCCTGGCTAGTCTCCCCTGCGCGGGAGACGCTGGCAGGCTCTTTCCTGCGGGCTGCCCCGATCACGGCAACCACTTCCAGTTCCTCGAGCGAGGTGCGGGGAATCCAGAGGCGCTGGGTGTTCGATCGCAGGTCGGGTGGGGTGAGGAAGAGGCCGTCGCTCGAAACCAGGGTGGCATCGTTGGCCGCCAGGCCTTCGACCAAATCGCCATCCTTCAGGCGCGCGCGGACGAAGAGGCCCTCGCCGCGGGGACGTCCGGCGAAGGTTTTGCGAAGGAGCCGTTCGGGGTTGTTCAGCTCGCCGGAGTTGAAGTCGCGGACATAGCAGATCCACTTCAGGTCCTCGATAGCGAAGCGGACGATCTTCCCTTCCAGGTCAAGCATTTCGACGCTGCCCTGATGGACAAATTCGCCAGACGGCAGGTAGCCGGAGAGCCAGTCTCGGGAGAACTTGCGGAAGATCGCTTTTTTGCGGCTGGAGGACATGGGTCAGCAGGACTTTCGCGGATGAGACCTGGATTGTTGCACATTCGGCCGACAACGCATCAAAAATAGTGCAGACGCCATAGTCACACAGGCTTCCTTATGTTACATTGATAGTTTGGATTGCGGCTCCTCTGTCCTGTAAGTAGCTGTACCGCTGGCAGTTAGGGATGGTTTCCCGGCAAACGGGGGCGGGGATCGGAGCCCCAGGGAAGAATACACCAGCACCATGCCCGACTACATTTATCTCCTCGAAAATCGTCTCTCCCCCGCACAGCAAAACGCCCTTCGCGAAGTACGCGACGCCGCCCGCAACGCGGGGATGACCGTGTTTCTGGCGGGCGGCGCGGTGCGCGACCTGACCAGCGGATTTCCCGTCCGCGATCTTGATTTTTCGGTTCAGGGAAATGCTCTCAAGCTGAAGAAACCGCTGGAGAAAGCTGGCGCGAAGTTGTGGGGCGAACATGAGCCTTCCCGCACGCTTTTCTTCTGGTTTCCCGGCAGCGTCCGGGTCGAAGTGTCGAGTGCGCGACGCGAAGAGTATCCCAAGCCCGGCAAGCCGGTATACCACTGGGCGCCGATCCTCGAAGACCTGCGGCGACGCGATTTCACCGCCAATGCGATGGCGATTTCGCTGAACGAGGGCTCGTGGGGATTGCTGCTCGATCCGCTGAACGGGTTTGCGGATATCGAGACCCGCCATCTGCGGCTGGCCAGCAACTACGGATTCATCGAGGACCCGTCGCGGATGATCCGCGCGGCGCGGTTCATAGCGCGAACCGGCTGGGAGATGGACCCACGCACCAAATCGCGCTATGAGAATGCACGCGACGAGGGGCTGATCGAGCAGATATCCGCCTTCTCGCGGGGCTACGAGCTGGAAGAGATTGCGCATGAGGAAGATCCCATCAAGGCCCTGCGACTGCTGGAGGCCGAAGGGTGGATGAAGGCTCTGTATCCGGCGTGGACGGCCGCGAAGGCCGATCTGAAGGGGCTGGACGAACTGAACCGGATCTTCATCCGGCTGCTGATGCTGGGGGTGAACCCCGATCCATCGGCAGCGCACGTCGAACTGCTGACTGCGAAGATGACGCCAAAGGACCTTTCGGGGCTGAAGCGGCTGTTTCCGCGGACGGGGTTTGTGGACCAGTGGAACCATCTGGAGCACTCGGCGAAGGAGTTTTCGAAGGAACTGCTGGGCAAGGGAGCGTCGACGCCCTCGGCAACGTGGAAGCTTTTGGTGAACTATGAGCCGGAAGCTGTTCTCTGGCTGGCATTTAGCGCAAAGAACGCGGCGGTGAAGGAGAAGTTCAACAATTTCTTTAACGTTTGGCCAGAAGCTCGTCAAAAGATTCCCACTGCACTCATGGCAGAGATGCGGATCACGCCCGAGCTGCCGGAATACGGCAAGATCGCGGAAGAATTGTTCTTCCAGTTCATGGACGGCAAGTTGCAGACCGAGGAAGAGATTCGCGCGTTCCTGGAGCCGCACTCGCCGCCCGCTCCACCGCCGCCGGTGGTGATCCGCCGTCCGCGTGGGCGCCGTGCCGAACCGAAGTTCGAGGAAGAAGAGGAATTGGAGATTCCGGCGCTGCGGGCGGGCGAGGCCGAAGAGGGCGAGGAGGAAGAGGAAACCGAGGAGCCGGTACGGAGCGGCGAGATCGAAATCCTGCCTCCGTCGAAGACCCTCGCAGCCGCGAAGCCCGCGGCCACGGCGGGCAAGCCTGAAAAGACGGCACCCGTGAAGGCCGCGAAAGAGGCACCGAAGCCAACTGCCGAAGCAAAGGCTGCGGCCAAAGCACCGGCTAAGGCGGATGCTAAAGCGTCTTCGAAGCCCGAGATCAAAGCGGCAGCTAAGCCGCAGCCTGCGGTGAAGGCTCCGCCAAAGGCCAGCAGCAAGCCGGAGGCGAAACCGGAAGCGAAACCGGCAAAGGCCGTTAGCAAAGTGGCTTCGCTTGCGGCAAAGGCGGTTGCGAAACCGGCCGCCAAGCCGGCTGCAAAGAAACAGGCGGCCGCGCATGCCCGCAAGCCGGTGAAGGTTGCGCCGAAACCCGCGGCGAAGAAGCCCGCCAAGGCAGCGAAGGCAACCGCAAGCAGCAAGAATCAGAGCGATAAGAAGAAGAAGCGGTGAGCGGCGGCTCGCCATCTGCCAAGTGGCTCAGCGGGCTTTCCCCTGAGCAATTGTTACGATATCTATCTGTTTATTTATCAGGAGCTTACCCCATATGTCGGAAGTAAAGATCACAGTTCGTCCGAATGGTCCCTACCGTGTCGAGGGACCGGTCAAGCTGGTGGATGCCGAGGGGCGGGAGTGGGATTTGACGGGCAAACCAGCATTCTCGCTGTGCCGTTGCGGCGCGTCGACGAATAAGCCGTTCTGCGACGGCACGCACTCGAAGATGGGCTTCCAGGCGGCGGAAGCGGCAGTAACGGCCGAGGGGGATCCGAACTTTCCGGTGAAGATGTAGCGGGAGCTGGGAGCTGGGAGCCGGGAGCCGGTAGCTGGTCGTGTTAGTTGCTTTTGAGGAAGTGCATGGTGAGGTTGCGCTGGCGGGGTCCGTCGAGCTCGACCAGGATGATGCGCTGCCAGGCGCCGAGGACGAGCGCCCCTGATTCGACGGGCAGGGTGAGCGCGGTGCCGATCAGGGACGAGAGGATATGGTCGGGCACGTGCGCCGGATTGTGCGGATGCCGGTAACGGAGCTTCGGCATCATGGCTTCGAAGGCGTCGAGCATGTCGAGATCGGTGCCGGGGTCGAGGTCGGCGGTGGTCAGGGCCGCGGTGGTGTGCAGCACATTGAGGCAGCAGATGCCGGTGGCGTCGGGCAGGAGGGATTCAACCTGCTTGGTGATGTCGAGGATTTCGCGCTTGCGGTGGGTGGCGACGGTAAGCGGGGGCATGGGTACGTACAGGGTATAGGGTATAGGGTATAGGGTTTAGGGTATAGGGTTTAGGGTTTAGGGCCAGTACGCGCGGCTCACGCATCCGCGGCACCGGGGATATGGGTGGCGCGGCTCATGCCATTCCGGGTGCATTCATGCCTGGGCCCGGCGGCGAGAGAATGTTGCCCAGGGGCTGGTAGCGGCCGCCGTAGAACAACAGCGCATACTCCCGGATGGCGGTGCTGACCGGCCCGCCGAAACCGATCCAAACCAGCACTGCGACTGCGAACGCAACCACGCCCACCAGGACCCCAAGAATAATTCCCATGCCGGCGGCTGCGCCGCTGGCGCCCGAAAAGGCCGCGTGAATTCCGACTTCGATGGCGGCAACAAGAGCGACAAAGATGATCGTGGGAAGGATGAGAACGATGAAGAGTGCGATCAGGGCGACGAGCGGCAGGACGACGCGCAGCAAAGCGTAATGGAAGAACGGGACCTTTTCCGCCCTGATGCGGGCCCACACGGCGGCCCATGCCTGGCCGGCCGTTGCGTTCTCCAGCGCGTAGTGCGGCAATACGAAGTCGCGAAGAACCACGTCGACGGCAAATGCGGCCAGGACGACCAGGAGGATGATCGGAACGAGAGGCAGAACGAGGGCCAGGATCGATCCGACATCGGGATGGCCGCCTGCAGCAAGGTTACGAAACAGGCCCCAAAACCCGGCTGCGAAGGGCAGCGCGACCAGCGCGATGAGCAGCAGAAAGCAGCATCCCACCACCAGGTTCAGCCAGAAAAAGCGCACCGCCTGCGCGCGATACAGATGCCACCCGGGGCGAATTTCCCTGGTGTTGTGAATGAGGCAATGAAAGTAAGCAAAGCGCAGGCGCGTGACGAGGTAATACAGGAAGAGAACCAGCAGCACGAGCAACAGCGACACCGCCACCAGCGCAGCGATGGATTCCGGTGTGAGTGCGAACGGCGAAGACAGGCTGGGAGCACGGTTCGAGGCGCGACCACCGTGGCTCGAAAAATTTCCCCCGATGCCTTCGGTGAGAAGAGCGACGAGACACAGCTTGACATACGTGCCGGGCCGGAAGGGCCGGAAGAGGAAGTCCCTGGTTCGCCGGACCGCGGGAGAAATGGCATCGGCAGCAGAGATGGGAAACATAGCATCTCCTTTGGGGGACGCTTATTCTACTGCAGAACTGCGGCCGGGATCTGTTTTTTTGTAAAGGCTCCGGCAGCCATCAACGCAATTTACTTTCGACAAGAAGCGCACGCCCCCAATTCGGTGCGAGCCGATTGCGCGCGCATCGGCATCTGACCGGGGGCGTTTTCGAGAACGCCGCTCCCGCGGTTAGCAGCGGACGGCAGTTCGGACGCAGCCGCTGCGGTTATTGCGGCGGGTTCTGCTCCTGCGTCTTGTTGTCGTCCTTCTTGCCGAAGAGCTTCGCCCAGAAGCCGCGCTTCTTCTTCTTTTGATTCTGGTTCAGATCGTCAGCCTGGTCCTGCGCCTGGACGGGCTGCGCGGGCGCGGCCTGGGGACGGGGCGGTGGCGACGGCTGCGCAACACGCGGCGCAGGAGGAGCCGGATTCACGGGACGCTGGCCGAGGCCGAAGATCTTCTGGAAGATGTTGCGCTGATCGCCCATCGAATGATCGCAGGTGTCGGTGGGCTGGGTGCCGTCGAGAAAGGCGGCGGTGTAATCGTCGGGGCAAGAGTCGTCGGCGAGCAGGTTAGTGGTGTCGTCGAGGCGCACCTGGACGACGCCGGGGGGAGGAACAAAGTCTTTGGTGTCAGAGTATTCCGGCAACTTCACCGCGTTTTTCATGAAGTCTGCCCAGATGGGGCCGGCGGCGAAAGCGCCTTCGATGTTGAGCTGGCTGTAGTCGTCATTCCCAACCCAGACGACGCAGAGTAAATTGCTGGTGAAGCCGGCGAACCAGGCATCGTGCGAGGTGCCGGTTTTTCCCGCGGCAGGAGAGGTGAAACCCATATTGCGCACTCCGGCGCCGGTGCCGTGCGGGTTGTTGACGACCTGCTCCATCATGCTGAGGGTGAGGTAGGCGGCGCGGGGATCGAGGATGGGCTTGGTTTGAGGCGCGTAGTCGGCCATGACGTCGCCGTTGGGAGCGCGGACAGAAGCCAGCAGCCAGGGATCGATTTTGATGCCGCCGTTGGCGAAGATGGTGTACGCGCCGGCCATCTGCAGGGGCGTGGCGCCATAGGTGCCGATGGCCATGGAGGGAGTGGGCTCGACGGTGGTGATGCCCGCGTCGCGAGCCAGAGCTGCAACACTGTCAAGGCCTACCATTTCGGCGAGTGCGATGGTGGGGTTATTCAGGGAGCGGTAGAGCGCTTCGACGGCCGGGATATCGCCGTAATATTTGTCTTCGAAGTCGTGCGGTGAGTAAACCTGATTGTTGCCGTAAGCGAAGTCGGTCTGCGCGTCGTGCAGCATGGTGACCGGTGTGAAGACCGCGCTGGCGCCGTTGGCGTTGGTGAGCGGGGTACCGGCGAGAGCGGTGTTGAAGGCCGCGGCGTAAACGAAGGGCTTGAAGATGGAGCCGGTGGGGCGGTGGGAGACGGCGTGGTCGAACTGGCTGACGCCATAGTTGCGGCCGCCGACCAGCGCCAGCACCTGGCCGGTATGCGGGTTGAGCGCCACCAGCGCGACCTGAGGATAGACGATGGGAGGCGCGGCTTCACCCTTGCGCTCGGCGATGCGCGCCAGACGCGCAAAATGGGCACGCACGAGATCATCGACATGCTTCATGCCGTCGGCAACGGCGGTCTGCGCAATCTGCTGGAGCTGCGGATCGAGGGAGGTGTAGATGCGGAGGCCCTGCTGGTTGTAGTCGGCGTCGCCCAGGCGCTGGATGAGCTGATCGCGGACCAGATCGACGAAGTAGGGAGCCTCGCCGGCATCAAAGGCGCCGGGGACGACGTCGAGGGGCGCAGCCTTAGCCTGCTCCGCCTGAGCTTTGGAAATGGCGCCGGTGTCGACCATGGCGTCGAGGACGAGGTTGCGGCGCTCAAGGGCGCGCTCCGGATGGCGGTAGGGGTTGAGCCAGCTGGGACTCTGGATGACGCCGGCCAGCAGCGCGCACTCGGGCAGGCTGAGCTGGCTGACGTCCTTGCCGTAGTAGGCCTGGGCGGCTTCACCGAAGCCATCGATGGAGAAGCTGCCGCGCTGGCCGAGGGGAACCTCGTTGGCGTACATCTGGAAGATCTGCTTCTTGGTGAAGCGGTGCTCGAGCTGGAGGGTGATGACGACCTGGAGGAACTTCCTGCGGAAGGTGCGCTCGGGGGTGAGGAAGAACATCTTGGCGAGCTGCATGTCGATGGTGGAAGCGCCCTCGACATAGTGGTGATTGGGGTGCAGGTCGTTGAAGGCGGAGCGGAGGATACCCCAGTAGTCGAGGCCGCCATGCTCGAAGAAGCGGCGGTCTTCAATGGCGGTGACGGCGGGGACAAGGTAGGGGGGGAGATCGTCGTAGGTAATGAGGCGGCGCTTGGCGTGACTGGCGTCGGAGAGGCCGGTGACGAGGATGGGCTCCAGCTCATAAGCGGCGAGCTGCTGGCCATTGCTGTCGGCGATCTCGGAGACGGCTCCGCCGGAGAAGCTGATGGTGGCGCTGTCCTGGGCGTGGTAGGACTGGGGTCCGGGATGGACGGTGACCGACATGCCGGTGGCGGTGAAGGTGCCCATCGGTGAAGCAGTTCCCTGCCCGTCGACGGTGTAGCCAGCCTGCTGGAGCTCCTGGGCGACATCCTGGGCGGTGAGTTTTTGGCCGGGACGGACTTCAGGCGGCGCAGCATAGATTTTTGCGGTTTGCGTGAAGAGCGGAGTCTTCAGCCGGTTGTCCACCACCTGGCCGTACTTGGTCCAATAGAACGAAAAAACGATACCGCCCAGCAAAAGCGCGACAGTGACCGCCATGGCCAGGACCATGAGGACTTTGCGCCCCGTGATGCTGACCGAGTAGCGGGGAACTTTTACCTTTACCGCCAAATTTTGTTTACCCCTTCCATAGGTTCAGACGAATCGGATGCGGGATTGGGCGTAAGCAACCGCCCTGCCAGCCCGATGGCGTCTTCCGGAGGCCGATGCCTCGAACTCCTGCACACGGGAAAGTGCATCGCGAGGGCCATTTCCGAGCTGCTGAAAACAAAGGCTCGAAGCGCCGCGAAAAACCCGTGCCGTGTGCGGGGCGACACGCCGTGTTCGACGTGACACATTCTTCAGGAAAGACGATTCTGCCAGGAATCGCTGCCGATGATTCCCTCCTTTCAGCTGCCGGAGGTTGCATGGGTAAGCTCCGCGGCGATGCCGGATATGGGCACGTCGCGGGAGGCTGCGCCGGAGCGGACGACCAGCTCGACTTTGCCTTCGGCGGCCTTTTTGCCTACGGTTACGCGATAGGGGACGCCGATCAGGTCCGCATCTTTGAACTTTACGCCTGCGCGCTCGTCTCTGTCGTCGAGCAGGACATCGAAGCCGGCGGATTCAAGGGCGGCGGCGATTTGCTCGCCGGCGGATTTGAGGGATGCGTCGGCGACGTTGGTGACGGTGACGACGACATCGAAGGGCGCGATGGAGCGCGGGAGCCAAAAACCGTTGGCGTCGTTGCCCTGCTCAATGGCGGCGACGAGGATGCGCTCGACGCCGATGCCGTAGCAGCCCATGACAGGGGTGACCTCTTTGCCGTTGGCGTCGAGGACGCGGACGCCCATCTTTTTGGTGTAGCGGTCGCCGAGCTTGAAGATATGGCCGACTTCGACGGCTTTGGCGACTTTGAGGGGCTGGCCGCAGACGGGGCAGCCTTCGCCTTCGAGGACGTTGCGAATGTCGGCGACGACGGTCCAGGTGAAGTCGCGCCCGGGGACGACGTTGCGGTAGTGGTAGTCGAGCTGGTTGGCTCCGCAGACGAGGTTGTGGCGGTTCTGGAGGCCGGGATCGAGGACGACATTGAGCCTGGTGTCGTTGATGGTCTGCGCGGGATCGAGGCCGACGGGGCCGAGGTAGCCGGCGGGTGCGTGCATCCATTGCTCGAGCTCTTCGGCGACCATGGGGCGGAGCTCAGTGGCGCCGAGGACTTTGAGGAGCTTGGTTTCGTTGACGAAGTGGTCGCCACGGAGGAATGCGGCAGCAGGCTGCCAGGCGGACTGCACCTCCGGTGAGGGCTTTTTGGCGTCGCTCGCCGATTGAGGGACCTTTGCCATATAGGCGACGCACTTGATGTCGGAGCTGGACTCGATGTTGAAGAATTTGGTGACGTCGGCGATGGCGGCCTGTCCGGGGGTGTGCACAATCTCGACCTGGCCGTCGCCGGTGGGCGCCATATCGTTGACGGGAGCGAGGCGGGAGGTGGCCTTCTCGAGGTTGGCGGCGTAACCGCAGGCGGCGCAGCTGGCGATGAGGTCTTCGCCGGCGTCGGTGTAGACCATGAATTCCTGCGAACGGGAGCCGCCCATGGCGCCGGAGTCGGCTTCGACGGCAACGAACTGGAGACCGCAGCGGGTGAAGATGGCGCGGTAGGCGGCGTCGTGCAGATCGTAGCTGCGATCGAGGCCGGCGTCGTCGAGGTCGAAGGAGTAGCTGTCCTTCATGATGAACTGGCGGACGCGGAGGAGACCGGCGCGGGGGCGGGGCTCGTCGCGGAACTTGGTCTGGATCTGATACCAGATTTGGGGGAGCTGCTTGTAGCTGCGCAGCTCGCTGCGGGCGATGTCGGTGACGACTTCTTCGTGGGTCATGCCGAGGCAGAGGTCCGCGCCTTTGCGGTCCTGGAGGCGGAACATGGCGTCGCCCATGATGGTCCAGCGGCCGGACTCACGCCAGAGGTCGGCGGGATGGATGGTGGGCAGGAGGAATTCCTGGCCGATGCGATCCATCTCTTCGCGCACGATGTCGACGATCTTGTCGATGGAGCGCTGGCCGAGGAAGAGGTAGGAATAAATGCCGGCGCCGAGCTGGCGGATGTAGCCGGCGCGGACGAGGAATTTGTGGCTGGCGACTTCGGCGTCGGCCGGAGCTTCGCGCAGGGTAGGAATGAAGAGCTTCGACCAGCGATGCATGCGTGCGTATATGCCTTTCCGAGGAGAAGACGCGGCGATGAGACGATTTCCGCGCAAAGGATCATTCTAACTGGCAGACCACCTACGTTCGCAGAGGGAGATCGTCCGCCCAGCTTACGATTTTCAAAACGTGCGCGGCATTTTGAAAGGCTCGATCATTCGTGACCAGCGTGCAGCGAGATGCGACGGCATGAGAAGCGATGAGCATATCGAGGTTGCTCAAAGTTCTCCCCGCCTTTTCAAGATCCGCGCGCAGGCTTGCGTAGACCCGCGCAGCGTCGGATGACCATGGCAGCACATCGATCGCATCGAGAAATCTCTCAACCTCGACTCGGAACTCCGCTTTCACGGCTCGTTTGGCCAGGCCGTAACGAATTTCCGCTTCTGTGATCGCAGAGATGCAGACGTCCTCCCCCTCGCGGAGATTTGCCATTCTTTTGCGGCCGCGCGGCGACAGGCCCCTGAGGATATAACTGGCGGTGTTTGTGTCGAGCATGAACCGCACGGCGGCCATCAGACTTCGGGACGCTCCTGGGAAAGGCTCTGGTCGCGGTCCGACATGAAGTCATCCGGCGCACCAGCCCGATCCAATGCGGCAAAGATATCGCTCCAGTTCGCCGGCTTTCGGGAGAGGATGACATCCCCGGTCCTGGGATCCCGACGCACGTAGACCTCAGCGGTGTCGAAGCGAAAGGCCGCGGGCAGGCAAACCGCCTGGCTTCGTCCGGTTTTGAAAACTCTGGCCTTCGCGCGCATACCTATCTCCCAATGCATACCATGATATCTACCATGCTGTTTTCGATCAACTCAAGTTTCGGCCAATTGTTCTCCAAATGCTGCCGATGCGAGCCGTGAGTACATCGATGTCGACAGCCTCGCGCGTATCCACCTCGATGACGGGGCAGAGGGCGAAGGGCTGTGCGTATTCGGCGAGCTGGTCGAGGGACATTTCCTGCAGCACGTGGGCGGGGTGATGGCGCACGATGCGAGCTCGCTCGGCGTAGCGGCGCGCGGCCTCTTCGAGGGGCAGGCGACAGTGAACCTCGACGAGCCCGGTGTTGGATTCGCTGAGGAGGGCTGACACCTTTTCGCGTTCGCAGGCGCTCTGCGTGCGGAAGTTGGCTTCGAGGATGGCGCTGGGGCAGTGGGGCGCGAGGGCCCAGAGGAGATCCATGGCGGCAGCACCGACACGGCGGGAAAAACCGAGATCGCCAGGAAGGCCGTTAAGCGAGACGAAGAGCGATTCCTTGATGTCGTCTTTGGTGAGGAGGGCAAAACCGAGAGCTTCCGCGAGGGGGCGAGCGATGGTGGTTTTGCCGGAGCCGGGCGGGCCGGAGATGAGGACGATGCGGCGAGGCACAGTTTTCATTGTGACCCATGCGGGCGGGAATCGCGCGCGGCACGAATGGACTGCAGCGGCGGCGGCAGGAGCAGGCAAATGTGGTACCCGGGTGAGCTTTTGGGATGACCGGGGTCGGGGACTTGTGACATTCTAAAAACACTTTTCCCCTGAGCTGCGCGGACCGAAGGAACCCTTTGCGGGTTTCGGCCGCGAGCGTTTGGCGGCCGGAGGCGTCTGACGGAAGGTCCATGTACACGCCGTATCTGATGTGCGCCTATGCCGCGGCCCTGCTGATGGTGCTGCTGGGATTCGAGGTTATTCGACGGAGCGCGCCGGATTTGCGCGGGCTGCGGGATCTGCGCCGGTTCATTCTGTGCGGGCTGTGCGGGCTGTTGCTGCTGGCTCTGCGCTTGCGGGCGCCAGCCATCTTAACCACGGTTGCGGCGAACTACCTGTTATTTGCGGGCGCGATCTTTCTGTACTGCGCAGCGGCAGAGATTCTGGAGGCGGGGCGGCGCTTTCTGCCCTGGGCGGTTGCGGTGTGCGCGGCGGCACTGCCGCCTTTCCTTTGGTTCACGTACGGATCGAATTCCGCGGCGGGACGGCGGGAGATACATTGCGTGGTGCTGGCCGCGATCTTCGCCATGGTGTCCATCACACTCTTCCGGCAGGGGCGGGCAGGTCTGCGCTATCCGGCGCGGGCCTGCGGATGGCTGGCCAACGGGGCGATTGGGGTCAACATCGCGTGGGGTACGTTGGGGGCGGCGTACGGGCGGAATCCAAATTTCCTCCATCCGGACATGGTGGATGCCGGGTTCAGCTATCTGAGCATGATTGTGGCCCTGAGCAACGTGGTGGGTCTGGCCTGGTTGTCGCTTTGTGTCCACCGGCAGGAACTGCAGGAGACCGCGCAAACCGACAGCCTGACGGGGCTGCTGAACCGGGGGGCGTTCGAGGAGATTTTGCGGCGTGAAATGCGGCGCTGCGAGCAGTCGAGAAGCCTGCTGGGCATGGTGCTGCTGGATATCGACTACTTCAAGCAGGTGAACGACGAACACGGGCATCTGGTGGGAGACGACGTACTGCGGCGCATCGGGAGCGCGCTGCGCGTGGGGACCAGGCCTTCGGACGTTCTGGCGCGATTCGGGGGCGAGGAGTTTGTGATCCTGCTGCGGGATGCCAGCCTGGAGCAGTCAGAAGAGGTGGCGGAGCGGCTGCGGCGCGACATCGAAGCGTTGCGGGATCTGCCCGCATGCGTGAGCCTGACAGCCAGCTTTGGCGTTGCCGTGAACCTGCCGGGAGAGTCGGCGGGTGCGTTTCTGCACCGCGCCGACCAGGCGCTGTACCGCTCAAAGAGAGACGGGCGCAACCTGGTGACGGTGCACCGCAGCGCGGGATACGGGAGCCTGAGCGTGCACTGAGCGGAGCGTGCGGGAAAAGGGCAGGCGGAGAAAAGGCTGCGCGCGGGCGCAGCCTTTTTGTATCAGTGCAAAAAACTTATGCCGTTTGCTGCGCGCAAAGCTCGTCGAAGGCGCGGGAGAGCTCCTGGGCAATGGCCTGGGGGGTGCTGTTTTCGATGATGAACCGCTGCATGAGGTACACGAGCTTGCCGTCGCGCAAAATGGCAACGGCGGGGGAGGTGGGCGGATGGCCCTCGAAGTGGGAGCGGGCGCGCTCGGTGGCGTCGCGATCCTGGCCGGCAAAGACGGTGATGGAGTGATCGGGCGTAACCTGGTTGCGCAGGGCGAGGCGCACACCGGGGCGCATTTTGCCGGCAGCGCAGCCGCAGATGGAATTGACAACCACCAGGGTGGTGCCGGGACGGGCCAGGGCGGCGTCGACGGCCTCAGCGGTGCGTGCTTCCTCGATGCCGGCGCGGGTCAGTTCCTCGCGCATCGGGATGAGCATGATCTCGGGATACATTCTCTTCACTCCTCCGGTGCCACGGTCGACGAAGTCGCGTGGTCTCTTTCATTGTACGGGGAGGACCCGGTAGATGCCACCATCCTGATAACCTCTTTCAGATGCAGTTGCGGGAACAAGTTGCGCTGGCGCCGTACACAACCTTCAGCATCGGCGGCCCGGCGCGTTGGTTTGCCGAGGCCGAAGACGAGAACTCGGTGGTGGAGGCGGTGCGTTTTGCGCGGGAGCGTGGCGCTCCGCTGTTTGTGCTGGGGGGCGGCAGCAACCTGCTGGTGGCCGATGAGGGCTTTCCTGGGCTGGTGCTGCACATTGCGCTGAAGGGCGTTGAACAGAAGGGCGACATGTTCCACGCTGCCGCGGGCGAGAACTGGGACGACTTTGTTTCACTGGCGATCGAGCGGGGCTATGGGGGCCTGGAGTGCCTGGCCGGGATTCCGGGGAGCGTGGGAGGAACGCCGGTGCAGAACGTGGGCGCTTACGGGCAGGAGGTTTCGGGGACGATCACGTCGGTGCGGGTGCTGGATCTGAACCACCTGACGTTCTCCGAGTTGCCCGCGGCGGCGTGCGGGTTTGCGTACCGGAGAAGCATCTTCAACTCGTCGCATCGCGGGCGCTTTGTTGTGACGCGGGTGAGCCTGCGCCTGCGCAGGAACGCGAATCCGGTGCTTTCGTATGCGGACCTGAAGCGGTATTTCGCGGGGCGCGCCACGCCGCCAACGCTGGCGGAGGCAGCAGCCGCGGTGCGGGAGATCCGTCACGCGAAGGGCATGCTGCTGGTGGAGGGCGAAGCGGATTGCCGCAGTGCGGGAAGCTTCTTCAAGAATCCGGTGGTGCCGGAGAAGATGTATGACGAGATCGCAGCGACAGCGGCCTTTGCGGTGCCGCGTTATGCGGCTACGCGGGGATTCGTGAAGATTCCTGCGGCCTGGCTGGTGGAGCAGGCGGGATATCACAAGGGGTACGTGCTGGGCGACGTGGCGGTCTCCAGCCGCCACGCTCTGGCGCTGATCAATCGCGGCGGCGCGACAGCGCGCGGGGTTGTGGCGCTGCGCGATCAGATCGTAGCGTCGGTGGAAGCGAAATTCCAGGTTCGCCTGGAGCCGGAGCCGGTGCTGGTCGGCTTCGGCGGGGACGGGCAGGCTCGATCGGCCGGGTGAAATCCCCGACTGCGCGTGGCGCAGAATGGCGCGACATTGTCCGCGCGCGGCGCATGTGAGCGACCCTCTGCATTGAATCTTTCTTGCCGGTGATCCGGATCGAGCGGACACAGCCTCTTCCATAAGCAGAGCATGTCTTCTTATGTGGATTTCGCAGGCGCGTGCTTTGTTATAGTTACCTTCCCTTCTATTACCTTTCGATTTATCCATGACTTAGGTGTTACGGATTACACCGGTTGAGAGGACCGACCCATGTCTGCGCACTCGACACACAACTAAAACGCTTGAGTATTGGCATTTTTACTAAATTGGAAAAGCCGCATTATTTGACAGTGATGTTTTATGTGAAGTAAAACTGCAAGGCAGCACTTAAAAAGCCGGCACAAGCCGGAAATAAAAACAATCCAACCCCAGAATGTCTGTTTCGGAGGTCTGCATGTCAAATCGAATCAGAAGGCTAGTACCCTGTCTGTGCGTCGCCGCTGTGGCGATGTTATTGTTCAGCACTCCATCGTGGGCACAGGTAAGCTCGGCAATCACCGGTACGGTGACCGACCCGAGCGGCGCTGTGATCCCGAATGCAAAGGTGACGGCAACGCAGGATGAAACGGGCAGGCGGCAGTCTACGGTCAGCAACAACAGCGGTCTTTATAACATCCCAGGACTGGCGATCGGGCATTACACGCTGACAGTGACGGCTCCGGGCTTCGAGACATACAAGAGGACCAGCATCGTCGTCGACGTGGCGCAGACGCTCCAGGAGAACGCGCAGCTTAGGGTCGGGGCGAACAACCAGACGGTGACCGTACAAGCGAACACCCTGCAGGTGCAAGCCGAGACTAACGAAGTCAGCACGCTGATCAGCGGCGCGCAGGTAAACCAGATCGCGACGAACGGGCGCAATATCACCAGCCTGACGACTCTGGGCACCGGCGTCTCGAGCAATCTGCCGTCCTTCAACGGCGTCGCTGCGCAGACCAGCACGGCGACTATCAGCTTCAACGGCATGCGCCCCGACCATAACGACTTTCTGGTCGATGGCGGAGAGGTATACGACCGGGGATCGGGCGGAAAACTGGACGCACTTCCCTCTCCGGACGCGATCGCGCAGTTTCAGGTGCTGGCCAGCAACTATCCACCCGACTACGGCATATCTTCCGGCGGCACGGTGCTGATCGAGATGAAAAGCGGGTCGCAGCACTTTCACGGCGGGGTGTGGGAATTCGATCGCAACGACGACTTCGACTCCGGGTACTACTTCTTCAAGCAGAACCATCAGGCGAGCCCGGAGCTGCGGCTGAATATTTTCGGCGGCAACCTTGGCGGGCCGCTGTGGATTCCGCACGTCTACAACGAATCGAAGCAGAAGACGTTTTTCTTTGTGAACGAGGAGTGGCGCCGCTACATTCAGGGGGCGAACGCCTCGGTAACGCCGACGGTTCCGGAGAACGATTTCCCGACCTCCGGCTCGGCGCTTACCTACACTCCGTGGAACAACGGCAAGACGCCCATCGTTCCGGCGACGAGCGATCCCGCCAAGCTGGCAACATACACGGCGGATAACCTGACGCCTGGGCAGCCGTTCCCCGGCAACGTGATTCCGGCGAACCTGCTCGACCCCAACGCGGTACTGTTTATGGGCACCGGGGCTATTCCGAAGCCTAACTCGGGGAGCGATAACTACATTGCTTCGCCGAAGCAGCCGACGTTTGTGCGTGAGGACGTGATTCGGGTGGACCATAACTTCACCGATAAGTACCACCTGATGGGGAGCTGGATTCACGATGCGATGTCGCAGACGATCTTCCCCACCATGTGGAGCGGCGACAACTATACGACGGTAGGCGACGTATTCAATAACCCGTCGTGGGGCGCAGCGGTGCGGCTGACACAGACCATTTCGCCGACAATACTGAACGAGACGGGTCTGTACGTGAACGGTAACACTATCAACGTGAAGCCGGCGGGAACGTACGCAGAACCTTCGGGATGGAGCGCGACGGGATTCTTCAACGGCAACAACGCCGAGAACCGGCTGCCACAGGTTGGATTCAGCGGGGGGCCGCTGAACACCACCTGGTCGGTGATTTACTGGCCGTGGCATAACTCCTTCCTGGATTACCAGCTGCGCGACGACCTGACCTGGACCAGGGGCAAGCACGCGCTGAAGTTCGGGTTCTCCTACATGCGCGAAGACAAGAACCAGCAGCAGCAGGCGGACACGGAAGGCGACTACACCTTCAACGGGTCGCAGTTTTCCGGGGACTCTTACGTGAACTTCCTGCTGGGATTCGCCAGCTCGTATGCCCAGCTGCAGTCGCTGCAAACGGATCACTGGCTGAACAACACCTATTCGTTCTATGCCATGGATAACTGGCACCTGTTGCCGCGGCTGACTCTGAACCTGGGGTTACGCTACGACGCGCTGCCCCATGTTTATGAGAAGAACAACCAGGTGTCGAACTTCAACCCCGCGGCCTACAACTCCGCGGACGCCGCCAGCTTCTCGAGCGCTGGAACGATCTGCACGTCGGCACTCGATCCTGGCTGCTCGGGCCCCAGCGCCGGACTTTCCACGGCAGGCGGCAATACTTTCTACCTCAATGGCATGGAACTGGCGGGAATGAACGGCGTGCCGCGAGGGCTGGTGAAGAACGATTACTTTACCGTGGAGCCGCGCATCGGTTTTGCGTACGACTTTGCCGGAAACGGCGAGACGGTTCTGCGTGGAGGCGCGGGCATCTTTTACGAGCGGGTGCAGGGGAACGACATTTACAACCTAAGCACCAACCCGCCGTTCTCGTATCAGCCGAGCGTAAACGACGTTTACTTTTCCGATCCGCACACCAACGATCTGACGGGCGCGTCGTCGACGGCTCCGGTAGCTGCGGCGAGCATGAGCAACCTGAGCTACTACTATCCGAATCCGGGTACGGCGCAGTACAGCCTGGGCATCCAGCATCAGCTGGCTCCCGCGGTGGTGGCGGCCGTACAGTATGTGGGCTCGGAAGGGTGGAACCAGGACGACCTGCGGGAGATCAACGATCTGCCGCTGAGCGCGGTTGCTGAGCGCGAGGCGGTGGCGACGGGAGGCAAGAACGGGTTGAATGCGAACGCGAACCTCTACCGTCCCTATCTGGGGTACAGCAACATGCGGCAGGAGGAGAACGCGACGAACTTCAACTACAACTCGCTGCAGGCGGCACTGCGCATGGACAATCGGCATGGCTTGTCGGTGCAGCTGGCCTACACGTATTCGCATGAGATCGACATTCAGAGCGCCGACCTCACGACTTCGACCGAGGCGGGAACAGGGGGAACACTCTCCGATCCCTACGATCCGAAATACGACCGCGGGTCGGGTAACTTCGACAGGCGGCATATCCTGAACGCTAACTACATTTACGACCTGCCCTTCTTTATGCACTCGAGCGACCTGCTGCGCGAGACGCTGGGGGGATGGGAAGTGTCCGGCGTAACGCAGGCTGAAGCGGGATCGCCGGTGAACATCTACTACAACGGCCCGGACACGCTGGGGCTGGGCGGCAACACTGCCAACCGGCCGAACGTGGTGGGGCCGGTGAGCTACCAGAAGAGGCAGGCGGGTTGGTTCAACACCTCATCGTTCGCGGCACCGACTGCGCCGTGGGCCGGGGGCGGCAATGAGGGATTCGGCAACGCACGCAAGGATGCAATCGTCGGTCCCGGGCTGTTCAACTGGAACCTGTCGGCGTATAAGGACTTCGGTCTGACATCGCGGGCAGAAGGTCCGCATTTCCAGCTGCGGGTCGAATCGTTCAATACCTTCAACCACACGGAATGGAATTCCATCGACACGGGCACGGGCGACACCACCTACGGGCAGGTCACGAGTACTTACGATCCGCGCGAACTGCAGTTCGGTGGGAAGTTCCTCTTCTAAGCACGTGCAGACTTAATTTCCGCGCAGTGGGGCGAAGGCTCCACTGCGTTTGTTTTGCGCGCAAGAATAAATAATGAGGAGAGAGAAGCAATGTTGCAGCCAGCGGAGGGGTGTGGTCGAATGGCGGCCATGGATCGCAGGGCATTTTTGCGGGCTTCTGTGTTTGCGTCGGGTGCGGCGCTGTGCGGGCGGACGGGATTTGCGGAGAGCGCCTCTTCTGTATCGCTGCGGCTGACGCTCGATGCGAAGAAGCTGGGCAACCCGATCGCGGCGGACTTTGCCGGGCTGAGTTATGAGAGCGCGCAACTGAGCGAGCCGGAATTCTTCGCTCCGACGAATACCGAGCTGATTGGGTTCGTGCGGCGGCTGGGGGCATCCGGGGTGCTGCGTATCGGCGGCAACACGAGCGAGTACTGCTATTGGGCGCCGGATATGACGCCGGAGGAAAGCGCCGCGATTCAGCAGGAGAACGAGGCGAACGTGATTGAGCAGGCGGTGGGGCCGGACAAGGGGCACAAGCCGCCACCGCCGAAGAAGATTACGCCCGAAGCGGTGAGGAACCTGCGCGGATTCATCGATGCCACGGGATGGAAACTGATCTACGGGCTGAATATGGGGACGGAATCCGCGGAGACGGCCGCGGCGGAAGCGGACTTTGCGATGCGGACGATGGGCGACAGGCTGATCGCGTTCCAGCTTTGCAATGAGCCGGATCTGTTTTCGCGCAACGGGCTGCGCAAGCCGGATTACAACTTTGCACAGTTTGCGCAGGAATGGCAGCACTTTTACGAGGTGATCCGGCAGAAGGTGCCGAACGCGCCGTTTGCGGGACCGGACACGGCGTTCAACAACGAGTGGCTGGTGCCGTTTGCGAGGCAATTTAAGAGCGAGGTGGCGTTTCTTTCGCAGCATTATTATGCGGAGGGTCCGCCGGAAAATCCGTCGATGACGATCGAGCGGCTGCTGAAGCCGAGTGCGCAGCTGAGGGCGGAATTTCAGGGGATGGCGGAGACAAAGGCGGAGTCGAATTTGCCGTTTCGGCTGGCGGAGACGAATTCGTGCTACCAGGGCGGCAAGCGGGGCGTGAGCGACACATTCGCATCAGCGCTGTGGGGTGCGGATCTGATGTACCAACTGGCGGCTGCCGGGGGAGTGGGGATTAACTTTCACGGCGGCGGGTATGGCTGGTACACGCCGATTGCGGGGACGGTGGCGAACGGCTTTACGGCGCGACCGATTTATTATGGCATGCTGCTTTTTGCCGAGGCCGGGCCGGGGCATCTGATCGATGCACGGCTTGACAACCAGGATGCGGCACCTCTGCTGAAGGCGTACGGAGTGATCAACGATGGCGAGATGCCGCGCGGCACGGTGAAGGCGGTTCTCTTCAACAAGCACGACGACCGGTCGATTCAACTGACCATCGACTGCGGCGAACAGGCGACTCGCGCGCGGGCGCTGCGCCTGGCCGCTGCACGGCTGGACGATACGCAGGACGTGACGCTGGGGGAGAATCCGGTGGGCGGCAGCGGGACGTGGAACGCGGCGCCCGAGGAAGAGTTGCCGGTTCACGAGGGATTGGCGCAGATTGAATTGCCGCCGGGGAGCGCGGCGCTGGTGACTTTTCACATTGACGGTTACAAATAGGCGGACATGAAAGGGACGACACGATGGCTGTAGTTTCGAGACGGACGTTTGTGAAGACGGCGGCGGCGTGCGCGGCCATGCTGGAGGCGCGGAGCGCGTTGGCGAATCCGCTGGGGCTGCCGGTGGGATTGCAGCTTTACTCGGTGCGGGACTTTCTGCCGAAGGATTATGCGGGAACGCTGAAGCAACTGGCGGCGATGGGCTACCAGGACGTGGAGGCAGCGGGCTTTTTCGATCACTCGGCAGCGGATGTGAAGCAGGCCATGGCGGATGCCGGGTTGCGGTGCGTGAGCGCCCACTATGCGCTGGCGCAGCTGAAGCCGCAGCTGGACGAGATTATCCACTACGCGAAGGACCTGGGACTGCGGTACATCATTTGCTCCGCGCCGATGATGCGGGACCCATCGCGCGCGAAAGGGCTGAGCTGGAACGCGACGATGGAGGCGGTTTCGCTGGACGACTGGAAGTGGAATGCGGACCAGTTCAACGAGATTGGGAGGAAGGTCAGGGAGGCGGGGGTTCATTTTGGGTACCACAACCACTTCGTGGAGTTCCACCACAAGGAAGGCGGCGTGCGGCCCTACGACATCATTCTGAAGAACACCGACCCGCACCTGGTGACGATGGAGATGGATTGCGGGTGGGTGGTGATTGGCGGCGCGAGGCCGGAGGACTATTTGACGAAGTATCCGACGCGGTTCACGCAGCTGCACGTGAAGGAGTTCAAGCTGGAGGGGTGGAAGCCGGGCGAAGAGCCGGTTTCGACGGAGATGAACCAGGGGAGCATCGACTACAAAAGCATTTTTGCGGCGGCGCAGAAGGCCAGCATCCGGCATATTTACGTGGAGCAGGAGGCGTTTCCGGATATGGCGCCGATGGCCGCGCTGCAGGTTGACGCGAATTGGCTGAAGAACTTCAGCGGGTAGCGGACAGTGGATAGCGGATAGCAGATAGCTGATGGCAGATAGCGGATGGCGGATAGCTGATGGCGGATGGCGGATGGCGGATGGCAGATGGCGGATAGCGGGTAGCGGGTAGCGGATAGCTGATAGCTGATAGTGGATCGCGGCTAACGCAGGGCGGAGATGATCGCCAGGTTCAGGCCGATCATGATGACGGCGGATGCGGGGATGACGAGGAGAGCCTGACGCAGGCGGCGCGCGTCCGCGCCGGCAATGCTGCCGATGACGCGGGAGCTGAGGGCGAGGCCTGCCCATCCAAAGGTGATAACGATGCCGAGAGCTGTGCCGGTCATGCTGGGAAAGGCAGTAGCCGTGATGGCCAGCGTGGTGGGAAAGACGGGCGCCATGGAGAGGCCGGCGAGGAAGACGAGCGCGGCAGCCGCGGCAGTCCTGTGGACGCGGAGCATGAGGAATGTTGTAACCGCCATGGCTACAGATGCCCAGAGCGTGACCCGCACGGCGGATACGTGAATGAGAATGGGCGCGACCGCGACGCGGCCGATGAGCATGCCCAGGGCGAAGCCGAGGGAGAGGATGTAGAGGGCGTGGGATTCCGGAACGCCCTGCGCGATGAGGTGGCGCACGAGCCAGTTCCAGACGCCGACCTCGCAGCCAACATAGAGAAACAGGAAGAAGCCGAGCAGGAACAGAAGCGGACGCCCGAGCACAGGGCCGGCATGCGAGAAGATGAAGCGGCCTGCGCCGGTGGGCGGCGGCATATGGACGGCCACCTGAATGACGAGGGTGACGAGAGTAAGACCGGCGATGGTGTAGCAGAGGCGGACCCAGTCGCGCCTGAAGAGATTGGCGGAGATGAAAGGCGTGGCGAGGCCGCCGAGGCCAAAGAAGAGGTTGACCAGGTTGAGCGCGATGGCGCGATGCGCTTCTCCCACATCGCTGGTGAGTGCGTTGGCTCCGGTGACGACGATGCCGCCGCCCACGCCGAGCAGGAACAGCAAAAAGACAATGCCGCGGTAGCCGGTGGACCGGGGCAGCAGACTGAGAGCGAGACCGATGCAGGCGAGGCCGAGAATCAGGCCGGCTTTCTTGCCGAAGTCGTCGAGCAGCGGGCCGACGCCGAGCGAGGCCAGCATGAGGCCGAGGGCCTGGGCGAAGGCGATGGTGCCGTTCTGGCGCGGCGTGAGCTGGAAGCGGCTGGAGAGGTCGGGCAGGATGGTGCCCAGCATCGCGGCCATCATGCCGTACACAAAGATTGCGACAACTGCGGCAGTGATCAACAAGGGGTGCTTCCTTTCAGTTGCCGTTTTCTGTAGCGGGCAGGTCGATCCACGCGCGGGTGCGGCTGCTGGCGAGTTCGGCCTCAAGGATCACGAGCTGGCGCAGACCGTCAGTGAACTGCGGGTAGTCGCCTGGGGCGTTGGCGTCGGCGATCGACGCATAGAAGCGGCGAAAGAGCTGCTTGAATGTATCGTCGTAGCCTTCGCTGTGGCCGCCGGGAAGGTCGGCGTAGGCGCGGGCAGCGGGCTTGAGGAGCGAAGGATCCTTGACGATGATGCAGTTGGCGCTGTCGCGATGGCCGATCCAGAGCTCGTCGGGGCGCTCCTGATCCCAGGCAACGCCGGCTTTGCTGCCGTAGATTTCGATGCTGAGGCGATTCTTGCGGCCGGCGGAGACCTGGCTGGCCGTCATGGAGCCGCGGGCCTGACCCATGCGAAAGATCACAGCGCCCATGTCTTCGGTGTCGACGGGCGTGTCGATGGTGTCGGATTCGGAGGCCAGCTTGTTGGCGAAGGTTTCGACGGGACCGCGAGGCTGTTTGCGGATCTTGTGAAAGGTCTGGAGGTCGGCGCAGAGCGCGGTGACACGGAGGCCGGTGAGGTGTTCGGCTATGTCGAACCAGTGGGAGCCGACGTCGGCCATGCAGCGGGAGGGGCCACCGGCTGCGGAGTCGACGCGCCAGTTCCAGTCGGTGTCGTAGAGGAGCCAGTCCTGGGAATAGGCGCCCTGGACGACGAGGATTTCGCCGAGGCTGCCGGCGTCGCGCATGGCGCGCATCTGCTGGACCATGGGGTAGCAGCGGAGATTGTGACAGACCGCGTTGCGCAGGTCTCGTTTAGAAGCGAGTTCGACGAGTTCCAGGGCTTCGGCGGCAGAGATGGCGAGGGGTTTTTCGCAAAGGACGTGCTTGCCGGCCAGGAGCGCTGCTTTGGCCTGCGAAAAATGCAGCGCGTTGGGCGTGCAGAGGTGGACGGCCTGGATGGTACGGTCGCTCAGGACGGCTTCCGGGCTGAGGCGTGGGACGTTGAAGGCCGAGCCGAGCTGCCGGGCGGCGACGGTGTTGCGGCCGGCGATGGCGGCGACTTCGACGTGCTCGACGCGGCGCAGGGCTTCGAGATGCACGCGGCCCATGAAGCCTGTGCCGAAGATGGCAGTGCGGATGGGAGTGATTGTGGTCATAGAAGGTTCAAATTGCCTGCTGTTTTGCGCCTTATACCCACCAGGCGGCGCCGGGTTGATCGCGGACGATGAGGTCGTTGAGGAAAGCGGTGGCTTTGCTAAGGCCTTCTTCGGCGGAAAGGAGCGAGTCTTCATGTTCGATGGAAAGCACGCCGTCGTAGCCGTACATGCGGAGGGTGGAGACGAATTCCTTCCACCACTCGGCGCCGTGGCCGTAGCCGACGGTGCGGAAGATCCAGCCGCGGTGGCGCTCGTCGGTGTAAGGTTTGGTGTCGAGCACGCCGCTGCGAGGCAGGTTGGCGGGGTAGAGCTGCGTGTCTTTGGCGTGGACGTGGAAGACGGCGTCGCCGAGAACGCGGACGGCCGCGATGGGGTCGATGTTCTGCCAGAAAAGATGGCTGGGATCGAGGTTGGCGCCGACGGAGGGGCCGGCGACCGCGCGGAGACGCAGCATGGTTTCAGGGCTGTAGACGACGAAGCCGGGATGCATTTCGATGGCGATTTGAACGCCACAATCGGCGGCGAATTTACCGTGCTCGGTCCAGTACGGGGTGACGACCTTATCCCATTGCCACTCGAGGACATCAAGATAGTCGGGCGGCCAGGGGCAGGTGACCCAGTTGGGGTGCGTGGCGGTGGGCGAGTCGCCGGGGCAACCGGAGAAATCGACGACGGTGGGAATGCCGAGTTTTGCGGCGAGGAGGACGGTGCGGCGGCTCACATCGGCGTCGTGCCTGGCGCGGGCGGGGTCGGGATGGAGGGCGTTGCCGTGACAGCTGAGGGCGCTGATGGAGGCGCCGCGATCGGCGAGGATCCCCTGAAATTCGGCGAGGGCTTTGGGCTCGTCGAGCATGGAAAGATTGCAGTGCGCGTCGCCGGGATAGTTGCCGGTGCCGAGCTCGACGGTGTCAATGCGGAGCTTGCTGAGTTTGTCGAGAACAGCGGGGAGTGGAAGCTGGGAGAGCAGCGGGGTAAAGACTCCGACCTTCATAGGGGCGCGAGCTCCGGGCGGCTGTGGCCGCAAGCAGACATGATACCCGGAGCGAGGGTATGGGGATTAGGGGCCAGGGTTTAGGGGATAGGGTTTAGGAAAAACCACTGCGGGCGATGTGCGCCGGCCCATTTCTCGAACCACGCGAGACATGAGGCGCTCAGGTTGTCTCGGAAAACGGGACGGATTGGCCGGCGTGCGCTGAGAATGGATGGGATGGAAGCGATTCGGCTGAAGGAAGGCCCGGTGCGGTGGGATGCAGTGAGCCTGGGCGAGGTGATGTTGCGGCTCGATCCGGGCGAAGGGCGTGTGTACACGGCGCGTCAGTTCAGCGTGTGGGAAGGCGGCGGCGAATACAACGTGGCGCGCGGCCTGCGGCGGTGCTTTGGGCTGCGGACGGCGGTGGCGACGGCGCTGGCGGACAATCCCGTTGGGCGGCTGGTAGAGGATCTGATGCTGCAGGGCGGCGTGGATCTCGAACTGGTACGATGGGCGCCGTATGACGGCGTGGGCCGCGCGGTGCGCAACGGGCTGAACTTTACTGAGCGTGGGTTTGGCGTGCGCGCGGCGGCGGGATGCTCGGATCGCGGGCATACCGCGATTGCTGCCGCGCAGCCCGGCGACTGGGACTGGGAGGAGATATTCGGACCGCGGAACGGGGCGCGGTGGTTCCACACGGGCGGCATTTTTGCGGCTCTGTCGGAGACGACGCCGCTGGTGGCCGCGGAGGCAATGGAGGCGGCCAGGCGGCACGGGACGCCGATCTCGTTCGATCTGAATTATCGCGAGTCGTTGTGGAAGAGCATCGGCGGCAAGGCCCGGGCGCAGGAGGTGAATCGGGAGCTGGTGCGGAAAGTGGATCTGCTGGTGGGCAACGAAGAGGATTTCTCGGCGATGCTGGGAGTTGCGCTCGAGGGCGTGGGCGAGGATTATGCCGAGCTGCCGGTGGCGAGCTACGAGCGGATGCTGCGGGATGTGGCGGCGGCCTATCCGAATCTGAAGGTGGCAGCGACGACGCTGCGAACGGCACACTCGGCGACGCGGAACCTGTGGGGGGCGATGGCCCTGGCGAGGGCCATCGGCGGGGATGAGATTGCGCTCGTGCCGCAGCGGGAGGTAGAGATCCTGGACCGGGTGGGGGGCGGAGATTCGTTTGCGTCGGGGCTGATCTACGGGCTGCTCGCCGGGAAACCCGTGGTGTGGGCGCTCGAGTGCGGCGTGGCACACGGGGCGCTGGCGATGACCACGGCCGGCGACACCAGCACGGCAACGCTGGCGGAGGTAGTGCGCGTGATGCAGGGCGGGCCGGCGAGGATCGCACGATGAAGTCGCGTTACCGGAAATGGGGAGTCGAGCCGTCCGGGCGTTGCAGCGACAGGGGTCGTTGAGGGGGAATGGCGACATGGTTATGGGGGATCGGTGTTGTGGTTACCTCACTCCGGCGAGGGCCGGCGCAGGCCGGATTGGGGGGGCGCGGTGACAACCCAGGAGTGGATCGAGGGGGCGGGGATTGTGCCGGTGCTGCGGGCGCGATCGGCGGAGGAGGGCCACGCGCTGGTGGAGGCGCTGGTGGCGGGCGGCATCACGGTGATGGAAGTGACGATGACGGTGCCGGGAGCGATCGGATTACTGAAGGATCTGAAGAGTGAGTACGGGGACCGGCTGCTGCTGGGGTCCGGGTCGGTGACGACGGCGCAACAGGCGCTGGCGACGATCGATGCGGGGGCGGAGTTTGTGGTGAGCCCCAGCTTTCATGAGGATGTGGTGAAGGTGACGAAGGCGATGAGGAAGGTTTCGATCCCGGGAGCCTTGACGCCGACCGAGGCGATCACAGCGTGGCGGACGGGCGGGGACTATGTGAAGATCTTTCCCTGCTCGGCGATGGGGGGCGCGAGTTATGTGAAGGCGCTGCTGGCGCCGTTCCCAGACCTGCCGCTCATTCCGACGGGCGGGGTGACGCTGGAGACGGTCGCGGATTTCCTGAAGGCCGGAGCGCGGGCGCTGGGTGTGGGGGCCGACCTTGTGGACCCGAAGGCCATCGCCGAGGGCGAACCGGAGCGGGTGACGGCGATGGCACGGGGTTATGTGGAGATTGTGGCGAGGGTTCGAGCGGCTTCGCCACGCGAGTGACTGCTTACTTCTGCAGCGAATAGACGACGTTGATGGTGGTCTCCACTTCTACCGGCTCGCCGTTCAGCAGGAAAGGTTTGTAAGTCCACTGGCGGACCGCCTCCAGAGCGGATTTCTGGAGCGCCGAGGGCCCGGATTGGACGGTGAGGTGCTCAACCGTACCATCTGTGCCGATGGTGGCGGCAAGGACGACGGTACCCTCGATTCCGGCCTTCTTCGCATCCGGTGGATAAACGGGCATGGGGCCCCCGATGCGCTGGGCCTGCATAACCCCCGACGAGACGTGGACGACGTGGGCTGTGTGGCTGGAGCCGAGCGCGGCGGTGAGGCCGCCGATGTGCACGCGAACGGCGAGAGCCGAGGCGCAGGTGACGAGGCCAAAGCAGGCGCACAGCAGCAGGAGAGCGGTGCGGCGCGCGGCTCCGAGGGGGGCGTGGTTTTCAGTGAGTTTCATGAGTCTCCTTTCCAGGGTGCGGGTGTCGAAGATGCCGATGGCCTGGGGGACCACGGCCGGCACAGGACAGACGAGCAGAGCGGCGAGGCGCAGGAGGGACTGGGCGTAGTGGCGGCGGCCACAAAGACAGGCGGCGATGCGGTCGCAGACCATCTCGCGGGTTTCGACGAGGCGGGCGCGCGCGGCCCAGTGGAACGGGTGGTAGCTGACGGGGATGGCGACGGCGGCGTAAAGAAGGTTGAGGAGGAAGTCGCGGCGGCGGATGTGGGCGCACTCGTGGGCCAGCATGGTGCGGAGATCGGTGTCGGGCAGGCCATCGAGCATGCGGACAGGGAGAAGCACGAGGCTGCGGCGAATGCCGAGGGTGACGGGGCCGAAGAGACGCGGGGAGGCGGCGAGGGTGGCGCGGGCGAGTCCGAAACGGCGGCAACATTGCTGCCAGAGGTTGAGGACGGGGGCAGGGATCGCGTCGAAGAGGGCATCGTGGGAGAGAGCGCGGAGGCTGAGGCAGCGCCAGAGCAGGCGGAGGGCGAACCAGGCGGCGGCGGCGAGCGAGACGAAGGCGGCGGCGTGGAGGAGCGCCGGCGGAAGAGGCAGGCCGCCGGTGGCGGAACCGGGTCCCATGAAGATGGTGACGCGGCCGTTGCGGCTGCGGGCACTGCCCCAGGCGAGGAGGCCGGGCAGACCCTGCAAGGGCAGAAGAGAGAGCGCGGGGACGGCGGCCTGGAGAAGAACGACCCCGACCCAGAGGCGGTGCTCGGCGGCGGCACCAAGTCGGCGAAGAGCGTGGGCGGCGAGCCAACCGGCGGCAAAGAAGAGCGGAACCTGCCAGAGGGAGTTGAGGAAGTAAGCGAGGGCGCAGGATTCGAGGCGGATCATGCTTCGTCCTCCCCGGTGCGGCTGAAGCGGCGGGATAGCTCGGCGAGGGTTGCCGCGTCGATCTGGCGATTTTTGAGCAGGCTCATGACGAGCTCCTCGCTGGAGCCGCCGAACATGCGGTCGATGAGGTCACGGACGCCCTGGCCGAGGGCGCGAGCCTGGGTGACTTTGGCGGAGTAGACGTAAGCGCGGCCCTGAAGATCGCGGCGGAGCTTGCCTTTGCGGTGGAGGATGTTGAGGACGGTCTGAACGGTGGTGTAGGCGAGAGGCGGGCGGAGCTCGGCCTGGACGGCGGCGACGGTGGAGGCGCCGCAGCGCCAGATGACCTGCATGATGCGGAGCTCAAGCTGGGTGAAGCGGGGTTTCGGGGATTTGCCCACGGCGGCGCTTCTCCTAATAACTTAGGACTGTACGCCGGAGGGAGCGAGGTTGTCAACTATGAGTTTAGGAGATGCGGGGTGGGGGGCGCGGATCGAGGGGCGGGAGCGGCTACAATGCTCGGCATGGTGAAGAAGATGGTGGCGAAGAAGGCGTCTGCGGGGAAGGCGGCGCGGACTGCGGGGAAGGCGGGGCGGGCGATCAAGAAGCCGGCGGCACAGGGGAAGAAGTCCGCGGGCGCGAAAGACGCAGGGCTGGACACGGATGCAAAGCGGATTGCGGAGCTGCTGCGGCGGCTGGCGGCGGCGTATCCCAATGCGGAGTGCGCGCTGCAGCATCGCAATGCGTGGGAGCTGCTGGTGGCGACGATTCTTTCGGCGCAGTGCACGGATGCGCGCGTGAATATGGTGACGCCTTCCCTGTTCCGCAAATTCCCTTCCCCAGCGGCGTTTGCCGCGGCTTCCCTGCCCGCGATCGAGGAGGAGATTCGGTCGACGGGGTTTTATCACAACAAGGCGAAGTCGATTTCGGGAGCAGCGAAGAAGGTGGTGAGCGATTTTGGCGGGAAGGTTCCGGAGACGATGGAGGAGCTGCTGACGCTGCCGGGGGTGGCGCGCAAGACGGCGAACGTCGTGCTGGGCGTGGCCTTTCATAAGGCCGAGGGGGTGGTGGTCGACACGCACGTGCTGCGGCTGAGCCACCGGCTGGGGCTGACGCGGGCGGAGGATCCGAAGCGGGTGGAAGAGGATCTGATGCGGGTGATCCCGAGGGACCGGTGGATCGCGTTCTCGCACGAGATGATCCATCACGGGCGGCAGATTTGTGTTGCCCGGAAGCCGCGGTGCGTGGATTGTCCGCTGGAGACGCTGTGCCATGCTCCGGATAAGACGTGGAGCCGCGGGTAGCGCTGTGCGGAGGGCGAGGCGGCGGTGACGTCGTGCCCTGATGCAAACCAAAGAACAACGCCGCAACCGACTTCTGACGCAGGTCACCCGGCGAATCAGCTCTTCTTCGCCGGCTGGGTGAGCAGATTTTTGACTGCGTCCGCGCCGAAGCCGAGGCCGACGATGGCAAAGGTTGCAGGGATCAGGTCGAGTTTGCCCAGCTGCTCTACGCCGCCGGCGAGCAATCCGGCAAGGGCCACGCCGAAGGCGATGAAGAACTGCAGCAACTCCGTGAGCGCGCGCGAACGATCGGGATTGCGGCTCTCGCCCTGGATCTCGATGGTGTTGGTGAGGGTGCGCGCGCCGCTCTCCGGCTGCGCAGAGGACGCAGCGGCGCCCGACGGCTGGGCGGAGCCAGCCGCACCGGCATTCGCCTGAGCGAGACCCCTGGACATGGGCAGCGAGGGAGATTTTTTCTTCTGGACGGTGACCCACACCCGGACTGTATGGCTGCGACTCGGGCGACCGTACAGCCAGGAGAGGAAGGCCGGCCAATCGAGATCGGTGGGATTGAGTGGCAGCCTTCGCGAGGTGTCAGGCTGCGGTGAGGTTTCCGCGGCGGCGTCGCCGACCGGCTTTGCCGCCGGATCGCGGGTGGGAGGACACTCCGACTCGGTTCCGAGAAAGAAGTGGCAAACCTTCGCGCCTTTTTCCTGGAGATGGTTCGGGAAGTCCCATTCGAAGGCAAGACGGTGGAGGGCTGCAGCCTCTTTGAATTTCGAATCTCTGAACTCGATATAGAAATTGACGGGCAAATACGGGCGGGCCTTTTGCGTATCGAAGGTCAGTTTCGCACTCTCCTGGCTCCGGTCCAGGACATCTTTCGCCGAGACGCAGTCGCGCCGATGCGGGCTGGCCTCCTGGGTCTCGAACCTCAGTGTTGCGTGGTCCGGGAGCTGGTCCAGAACATCCTGCTCGTAGATGTTCTCGCGCATTTCCTGGACGAGGGTTCGGGCTTCGCGGAGGGACTGCCAGAACCTTGCGCTGAGCAGTTCGATCAGTTCGGGCTGATGCAGCTTTGCATTCTCGCAGACGGGATTGGCTGGAACGGGGACGATCTCCTGCGGCTGCGCGACGACGGTCTGCCGGATGACGGCGTAATCGAGGGCAAGGTTCATCGCGGCCACGCTGTGGTCGATGCCGTAGAGCATCGCCGGGGTAATGTTTTTCGCCTCACCGAAGGGCTCATCGAGAACCTTGAATACGCCGGGCAACGCGTTGCGCAGATCGTCGAATTTGAGGTCAAAGGTGCTGACGCGCGTTTTCAGATCGTTGAATGAAACGGCTATCCTGGCGGCCAGGTCGGCGGAGTTGTTGGTGGCGGTCATAGAGGCATTCGCAGCATCGAGGCAGGCGCTGGCTGCGGTCACGTTGTCGTCGGAAAGGGCGAAGCTGTGCATGGAATCCGCGGCAGCCTGGAGTTTCGCGTCGACGTCGCCGACCACCGACGGGGGCGCGGTAGCCCAGGACGCTTCGAGCCGGCGGCGGAGATCGTCGATGCGCTCGGCGACGGTGAGGCGCTTGGTCAGGCGATCGATGTCGGCGCCGATATCGTCGAGCGAGCTGCTGGCGCTGGGGTAGAACGACTTAGTTTGCGTAAGGGCCGCATCGATCTTCTTCCGTTCCAGGCGGAGCAGGACACGCAGGTAGGAATCGACGCGGGTGCTGACGCTGCTGGTGCGGTTGGCCAGATCGGCGAGCTGGGTGCGGAAGGCGGAGCGGCGGCGGGATACGGGGAGCACTCCGGTGACCAAAACGGAAAGGAAGCCACCGATGAGAAGGGCGACGATGACATACAGATCGGACCCGATGGTTGTTTTGGCCTCGGTGGTGCGCTGCATGGTGAGGCCGACAGGAAGATCGCGGGAGGGAAGGATAAGTTTAGGGGCCGCGCCCGGGGGCACCAGCGAAAGCACCAGGTATGCGGTTCGCGCGGAGGGGTGAATGTAGTCGCTCCAGGAGTAGACGTCGTCCTGAGGATCGACGGAGATGACCACGGAGCCATTGGCGGGGAGGACGATGGCGCCAGAGGACTCCATGTCGTGGAGATGGAAAACCCAGTTGAGGTTGTAGGCTTCGGGATCGCCGTTCTTCAGCGTGAGCCACGCCTTGCGGTCATGGGTGAAGACCAGGGGCGTGGTGGCGGAGGAGCCATTTCCGGAGATGGAGATATTGAGCGGAGCATCCGCGGCAACGGCTTCCAGCGTGCCGACGGGGTCGAGTCCGTTGAAGATGCGGATTTGCGCGGCGGCGGAATTCGTCAGGCTGGCGATGACGGCCGACAGGTACAGATTCTGCTGAGGGGCGATGGATGGGGGGACAGGCTGGCCGGCGGCTTCCAGTTGCAGGGTGACCTTGGGCGCGCTGAGCGCGACCTGGGAGGTTTCATCGGTGATGGCACCGACCCTCAGGCTGAGGGGGACAGGAGCGGATCCGGCGTTGTGCAGAGTGAACCGAGCGGAGCCGGCGCCAGCCTGCAGGACAGCGGGGCTGCCGGCCTGGAGCTGCAGCTGCGCGACGGCGGGCATCGCAGTGCAGGCCAGGACTACTGAGCCCAGTAGAAGGAAACGCAAGCAGCGCATGATCGCCCGCCTGTGAGGATGGGGATGGAGCAGCGTTGTCCGGTTGCACGAATGTAATGAGGGGCCGTGCGGGGAGTCAACAGATTTCGCAGGGGTTCGAGGGGGAGGGGGCAGCCAGGCGCCGCGGGGCTGCGGCAACGGGCTGATTCCGCACGGGTTGTGCGAGGCTTGATAGACACCGGGGCAACCGATTGATTCTACATGGGTTGTGGCGCATGCTGGCGGCCGGAAAATGTCGGCTGAGGGGCCAGCGGTGTTCAGACGATGATGGCGACTTTGCCCTGGGCGTGGCCGGTTTCGAGATAGCGGATGGCGTCGGGAACTTCGGCGAGGCTGTAGGTTCGGTCGATGGCGGGAGTCACCTGGCCGGATGCCATGAGGCCGGCGAGGAAAGCCAAGCCCGACTGGCTCCATTGGGCCATGATCGACACGAAGTTCTGGCTGACGAACCAGGACATGGCGCGCGCGGCGATGAGACGATCCATGGGGCTGACCCATTTCCCGCTTTGCCCGCCGACCACGATGCACATTCCTTTGGGGGCGAGGATGCGCCGGCACGCGGACAAGGGGTGATTGCCGATGCAATCGACGAAGATGTCGTAGCGCTGGCCGCTCTGCGTGAAGTCTTCGTGGGCGTAGTCGATGACGCGGTGCGCGCCGAGGGACTGGACGAGGCCGACGTTGCGCGTGCTGCAAACGCCGGTGACTTCGGCGCCGAGGGACCTGGCGATCTGAACCGCAAAGGTGCCGACGCCACCCGATGCGCCGTTGATGAGAACCTTTTGTCCGGGCCGGATGTGGGCTTTGTCGCGCAGAGACTGCAGGGCGGTGAGGGCAGCGACGGCGACCGAGCCGGCCTGCGCGAAGGAGAGATTTGCTGGCTTTAGCGCAAGAGCGGTGGCGGGGGTCGAGGCGTATTCGGCAAAGGCCCCGCGGCAGACACCGAAGACATCGTCCCCCGGTTTGAACTGCGTTACGCCTGCGCCGACGGTTTCGACCGTGCCGGCAATATCCATGCCGAGCCGTGTTTCTTTGGGCACCCGCAGTCCGGACATCATGCGAAAGCCATAGGGCATGCCGCGGACGAAGTGCCAGTCGATGGGATTGACGGAGGCGGCGCGGACTCGGATGAGAACGCCGGTGTCGGCGGGTGTGGGCGTGGGGATTTGTTCCAGCTGCAGGACGTCGGGAGAACCGTAGCGGTGGTACACGATTGCGCGCATCGGGAAGCTCCGTTCTCGGGGGACAAGTGAAGAATAGTCGTTCGGGGACTCTGGTAGCGGAGACAGTCCGGGCCTGACGCGGTCGCACAGACGGAGCCGCACGCCGGGGCGCCGCGAGCCGCGGATGGTGGCGGGTGCGGCGTGTACGGCGTGTACGGCGTCCGGACCGCATGCATCTAACTCTCCGTTGGTAGCGAACGATTTCCTGAATGGAGAAAATGACATGAAGCGAATGATTGCAGCGGTCTGCTGCGTGGCAGTTTGCACGCTGCCCGCGCTGGCCCAGAAAAAGACCGCGCGCGCAACGATGAGCGATCAGCAGTTTGTCGATTTCGCCGCACAGACCGACATGGTGGAAGCCAACCTGGGACAACTGGCGCAAACAAGCGCGTCCGCGCAGGGGGTAAAGGATTACGGCCAGACGCTCACGACGGATCACACGGCCGATTACGGACAGTTGATCGCCGCCGCGCACGAGGCCAGCCTGACGGTGCCCACGGCGATCGACACCGAGCACGACCGGGCGATGGTCGATCCATTTCAGAAGCTGAAGGGCGCGGCGTTCGACAGGAAGTACATCCAGGAGATGGTTGCGGGGCACACGAAGGCGATCGCCATCTACAAGAAGGAGTCGTCGGATGCGGAGAATCCGGCGCTGAAGGCTTATGCAGCGCAGGCGCTGCCCACGCTGCAGAAGCATCTGGATGGCGCCAAGGCGCTGGAAGCCCCCAGAGGGGCGGCGAAAGCGGGCCGGTAAGCTCCAGGGTGTATCGACATATAGAAACGGCCCGCGTTGGGAGGCATTTTCGCTCAGTCCGAGCGAGCGAGGAGTGGCAGATATTGAAATATCTTAGCGACGAGCGACGAAGGAATGAGCGAAAAGGACCCCGTCCCGCAGGGTTGGGAGCGAAAACCCACTCGCCCTTAGACCAGAACGGTCGTCCTTATCTGCCCAAACCTAATTGAGGCTCCCTTTTCGCTCCCAACGCGGGTCGTTTCTATATGTCGATACACCCCAGGACACAATCAGACCGTGACAACGACTTTGCCGCGCGCGTGGCCGGTTTCAAGATAGCGGATGGCGTCGGGGACTTCGGCGAGGGTGTAGGTGCGGTCGATGACGGGGGTGATTTTGCCGGTGGCCATGAGGTTCGTTATGAGGAGCAGGTCGTCCTGGCGGAATTTTGCCATGAAGGAGACGATCTTGCGCGTCGAGAAATGCGTGACCACGAGGGTCATGAACAAGCCGCGGAGCATCGAGAAGAACCCGATTTTGGACGCTCCGGCGCCGATGTAGATGCCGTGGAGGCTCATGATGCGGCGGCAATCGGACACTGGATGGTTCGCGATGAGATCGAAGATCACGTCGTACTTTTCCGCCGATTTGGTGAAATCCTCGCGGGCATAGTCGATGACGTGAGCCGCCCCAATGGATCGGACGAGGTCGAGATTCCGCGCGCTGCAAACGCCGGTGACTTCAGCGCCGAACCATCGGGCGATCTGCACGGTGAACGTCCCAACGCCTCCGGCTGCGCCGTTGACAAGGACCCTCTGACCGGGCTGGACATGGCCTTTGTCGCGCAGGCCCTGGAGGGCGGTGAAAGCAGCAACCGGGGCTGAGGCGGCCTGCTCGAAGGTCAGATTCTGCGGCTTCGGGGCAAGCTGTGACTCGGGTGTGCACGCATACTCGGCAAAGGCCCCGTCGCAGGTGCCGAATACGGCGTCGCCGGGCTTGAACTGCGTGACGTTGCTGCCCACGGATTCAACGACGCCGGCTACATCCACGCCGGGGCGGGTGATTTTGAACTTCATTACTGCCGCCAGGATGCGGATGAGGAATTCCGGGGCTCGCATCATGCGCCAATCGAGTGGATTGAGGGCGGCTGCGTGTACTTTGATGAGAACTTCTTCGTTGCCGGGGATGGGCTTGTCGATCTCCTGGTACTGAAGGACTTCGGGCGGACCGTGGCGGTGATAGAGGACGGCTTTCATCGAATGCCCCCGATCTTTGTCATTGGCAGGATAGTCTTCAGGGGTTTGCTGTCTGTGCCACGCGTCACAGGAGCCGCGCCTGGCTTCGATGAGCGAGATAGCAGGGGAATGCGAAGCGCGCGTTTTGGGCGGGGCTTGGGCGGGGCTGACTCGCGCGCCGGGAGCAGCTTACGCGTGTGGGGTTGGCGGGGATGCCGCCGGACTGCTACTCTCCGGGGTGCCTGTTATCGCCCGCGCCGGGCTGGATTGCGGCGGGCGGCAGGCGGGAGGAATCGATGCCGGAGCATGCACCTACGCACACTCACGAGCCGGTCACGCACACGCACGAACATGCGCACGACGACGGGCACCACGATCATACCCATGCGAACCCTCCGGCTCCGGGCACAACGCACTCGCACGAGCATACGCACGATGGGGTGACGCACTCGCATCCACACGATCACGACGACCATCACGAGCACACGCACGCATAGAGGCTGTTATTAACTTTCCCACGACCGGCCGCGCGAAAGTTAATAACAGCCTCCAGGCGAAGATCCGGGCCGGGTCGCGAGGCTGGCGCCGGTTCTGCTGGGCACCGACGCGAGGAAGAGCCTGGCGGCGCGACTTATAATCAGCTTGTCGTGCAGGTTTTTCGTCGATTTCGCGCCCTCCTCGTCATCGTTCTGTTTGCGGCCGTTGCCTGCGCGCAGGAACCGGCCGAGTCCAAGCCCGCAGAGCCGGGTCAGGCACACGGGAAGCTGCTGCTGGTGCTGCCATTCGAGAACAGGACGGGGGTGGCGAATCTGGAATGGATGGGGGAGGCGTTTCCCAACGTTCTGAACCGCCGGCTGGATTCGGCAGGCTTCCTGACGATTTCGCGCGGGGATCGGCTCTATGCGTTCGATCATCTGGGGCTGCCGCTGAACCTGCAGCCGTCGCGGGCCATGGCGATCCGCCTGGCGCAAACGCTGGACGCCGATTATGTGATTTTCGGCACCTACGCCCTGACCAACAACGCGGTGACCGCGAATGCGGAGATTCTGGACGTGACCGCGCTGCGGCTGGGACCGCAGATCGAGCAACACGGAGACCTGGATCACTTGCTGGACATGCTGAACAGCCTGGCGTGGCAGGTGACGAAGCAACTGGATCCGAGCTACGCGGTAGAGGAGCAGACGTTCCTGGCCGCGGATCGCAACCTGCACGCGGATGCGTTTGAGGACTATATGGAGGGACTGGTGGCGGCGGCGCCGGATCAGCAAATCCAGCATCTGCGCGAAGCGGTGCGGCTCGACCCGCAGTTTGCGTCGGCATGGCTGGCGCTGGGGCGTGCGTATTTCACCAACCAAGACTTCGACCAGGCGGCGGCGACGCTGGGACATCTGCCGAAGGACAATCCGAACGCGCTGGAGGCGGATTTTTATCGCGGGCTGGCGTTCTTCTACACCGGGAATTATCGCGAGGCGGAGGACGCGTTCGCCTTTGTGAGCACGCGGCTGCCGCTGCCGGAGGTGGTGAACAACCAGGGCGTGGCGGCGAGCCGGCGCGGGAAAGATGCGTCCGCGCTGTTTCGGCAGGCGATTGCGGCCGATCCGCGGGACCCGGATTATCACTTCAATCTGGCGGTTGCGCTGGCGCACCAGAATGACACGGCCGGGGCGCTCCAGGAGCTGGAGGAGACGCTGAAGCTGCGTCCGCAGGACACGGAAGCGGAGAGCTTCGAGGCGCAGCTGAAGGACCCGGCGCAGGCGACGCCGAATCCCGACCCGGGCCATGCCATTACGGACACGCAGGGGCCGCTGGAGCGGATCAAGCGCGGATACAGCGAGGCGGGCTTCCGGCAGGCAGCGTTCGAACTGGAGCAGGTGCAGCAGATGCGGCTGGCTTCCATGCCGCCCGATCAACGCGCGGCCGCGCTGGTGAAGGACGGCGACCAGTTCTTCCAGCGCGGGCTGGTGCTGGAGGCGGAACGGGAGTATCGTGATGCTCTGGCCGCGGATTCCTCGTCGGCGCCGGCGCATGCCGGGCTGGCCGCAGTGCGGGAGCGGGATGGCGATCCGGACGCGGCGCGCCAGGAGGCGCAGGCGTCGATCCAGCTGCAGCCGAATGTGCCGGCGTATCTGGTGCTGGCACGGCTGGACTTGCAGGCCAACCAGCTGGTTGCAGCCGCGAGCGACGTGGGCAACGCGCTGAAGGTGGACCCGGCCAATGCCAACGCCCGGGGCATGAAGCTGGCGCTGGACCGGCGGGAACACAGCGATCAGTAGTCAGCGATCGGGGATCGGAAAGAAGCGGGTAGCTGGTAGCTGGTGGCTCCGAAGCGGGCGGCAAGAGGACGGTCAGCGATGAAGCGGTCAGCGGAAAAGCGAGCGATCAGCGATCGGCGATCGGCGTTCAAGGCAAGGTTCGGCTTGCAGCGGTCAGGGCTCAGAGCGATTTGCTTGAGCCTCGCGCTGTTGTGCGGACTGATGACGGGATTTTTGTCCGGCGAGGCGCAGGCACAGTCGGGCAAGATTGTGGTGCTGCATCTGGACGACACGATTCAGCCGATCAGCGCCGATTACGTGAAGCGGGGCCTGGATCGGGCTGCGGAGATGCACGCGCAGGCAGTGCTGGTGGAGATGAATACGCCGGGCGGGCTGCTGGACTCGATGCGGCAGATGGTGACCGACATTCTGGCTTCGCCGGTTCCGGTGATCGTGTATGTGGCTCCGGCGGGGAGCCGCGCGGGATCGGCCGGGTTCTTCATTATGGAAGCGGCGGATATTGCGGCCATGGCTCCGGGCACGGAGGCGGGCGCGGCGCATCCGGTGATTGAAGTGGGCAGCGTCAGCGACACGATGAAGGAGAAGATCCTGAACGATGCGCTGGCGTTCCTGCGGTCGTACGTGTCGCTGCGCGGGCGCGATGTGAACGCGGCGCAGGATGCGGTGACGAACTCGAAGTCGTACACGGACGACGAAGCGCAGAAGCTGAACCTGATCGACGTGATCGCGCCCAGCGAATCCGTTCTGCTGAACGCGATCGACGGGCGGACGGTGAAGCGGTTCAACGGGACGACGCAGGTGCTGCACACGCGCGGGGCGGAGCTGGTGAGCGTGGATCGGGACCTGCGAGAGCGGATCATGGATCAGCTGATGGATCCGAACGTGGCCGTGCTGATTCTGCTGGCCGGCGCACTGCTGATCTATCTCGAGTTCCACGTCCCGGGGACGATTATTCCCGGCGCACTGGGCACGCTGATGGTGCTGCTGGCGCTGTTCTCGCTGAACCTGCTGCCAGTGCGATATACGGCGCTGGCGCTGATTGTGTGCGCGCTGATCCTGATGGTGCTGGAGGCGAAGTTCCCCAGCCACGGGGTGCTGGCGCTGAGCGGCACAGTGGCGCTGGTGCTGGGACTGCTGACGCTGGTGGCGGGGCCGATTCCACAGATGCGGGTGCAATATGCAACCGCGATTGCAGCGGGACTGGCGTTCGGGTCGATCACATCGCTGCTGGCGTGGCTCGCCCTGCGGGCGCGCCGCAATAAAGTGATGGTTGGGCCGGAGGCTTTGGTAGGGGCTGTGGGAGTAGCGCAGCAGGCGCTCGCACCGCAGGGACAGATTCTGGTGCACGGAGAGATCTGGCAGGCAGAATCCGCGTCTGCGGTGGCGGCGGGCGAGCAGGTGCGGGTGCGGTCGGTGCGGGGGCTGACACTGCTGGTAGAGCCGCTGTCACCGATGGACGCCAGCAACGGGCACCCCGTGGGCGCAAAGGTACGGGAGGGTGTTTCCGCCTGATTTTGTGCGGGGCTGCAGGGTGCGCGGCGGTACAATGACAGCCGGGCGCAAGGAGCCCATCACATGCCTGGGATTCCGCTGCTTGTTTTTCTGGCCATTGTCATTCTCTATCTGCTGAACTGCATCAAGATCCTGCGCGAATACGAGCGCGGCGTTATTTTCCGGCTGGGACGCGCGCTGCCCGAGCCGAAGGGGCCGGGGATCATCTTCGTATTTCGGCCATTCGATCAGATCGTGCGGGTTTCGCTGCGGCAGGAAGTGATGGAAGTGCCGCCGCAGGATGTGATTACGAAAGATAACGTCACGATTAAGGTGAACGCGGTCATCACGATGCGGGTGATGGACCCGGCGAAAGCGGTGATCGAAGTTTCGAACTACGTTTACCAGACCTCGCAGTTTGCGCAGACCACGCTGCGGAGCGTGCTGGGCGAGGTGGAACTGGATGGGCTGCTGTCGCACCGCGACGTGCTGAACCAGCGTATCCAAACCATCATCGACCTGCGCACGGAACCGTGGGGCGTGAAGGTGGTGAGCGTGGAAGTGAAGCAGGTGGACCTGCCGGAATCCATGCTGCGCGCGATGGCCAAGCAGGCGGAGGCGGAGCGCGAGAAGCGGTCGAAAATCATCAATGCCGAGGGCGAGTTTGCTGCGGCGCAGCGGCTGGTGGAGGCGGCGAATCAACTGGCGACGCAACCTTACACGCTGCAGCTGAAGTACCTGCAAACGCTGATCGATATCGGGGTGGAGAAGAACACGACGATCGTCTTCCCGCTGCCGATGGAGTTGCTGTCTTTGCTGTCAAAGGCGTTACCGGCCGCGCCGGCGGCGACGCCACCGGAACAGAAATAGAAATGGCGGGTTTGTAATCACGCGGGAGTGCAACATGGGATTGATCACCGAAGAGCGGAATGCCGATGCCGGGAGCGAACGGCACGGGCTGGGACGCCGCAACCGGGCACAAAGCGACGAGGCGGAGATCACGCTGGGGATGCGGTCGCTGCTGGGGATTTTCTTCGGCCTGGTGCTGATCTGCGGGATCTTCTTCGGGCTGGGGTATTCGGTAGGGCGGAGCGGCGGGTCGCGTGCCGCGTCGCAGGACGAAGCCGCCGCGTCGAACGCCGCGGTGAGCAGCAATCTGAAGAAGCCTTCAGCTGAGCAAACGGGAACCCCGGCGCTGGCGCCTGTTGCAGGGGACGACACGCAGAGTGCGGACAACGCGGCGACGACCTCGAACGCAACGCAGGCAGCTACGCCTGCGCCGGCAGCAACACCGGCGGCAACCGCGGTTCAGCCGGCAGCGGCAACGGCTGCTGTGCCAGTAAAGAACCCGGTTGGGGCGACGGCACAACCAGCGCCGGCGACTTCTGTTCAGCCGGGCGCCGCGCAGACCGGATCGGTACAGCCGGTGGCCGCTCCTGCGCCGGCGACCACGTACATGGTGCAGATTGCCGCAGTCCGGCTGCAGCAGGATGCCACCGTGCTGGTGAGCGCGCTCGAACGGCGCGGTTACAACGTGGTGGTGCGCAATGAGGCCCAGGATGCGCTGCTGCACGTGCAGATTGGACCCTTTGCCACGCGCGCCCAGGCATTCGACATGCGGTCGAGACTGCTGGCCGACGGGTATAACGCGGTGGTGAAGTAGAACAGCGGACAGCGGGTAGCTGGTAGCTGGGAGCTGGGAGCCGGGAGCGGAGAGCTGGTAGCCGGAGGACGGGGTAAGGGGGAGATCGGTTCGCCCCTCGGGTGGCGCTGACCGGCGTCTCGCCTGTGATGCTGTACCGGCACTCGGTGTGCGTCACATCGAGTTATTTCTCATCCATTCCGGTAATCCGGAGGCTATCGCCTGGCGCACGGCCTCCGACAGGTCCTCGCGTGTGGCATAGTCGCGCGGCAGGATGGGCGCGTGGAAGATGACATGTGCGGTTCCGGGAAAGATCTTCATGCTGCCCTTCCGCATCATGCTTTGCGTGCCGTAAATCGAGACCGGGATCACGGGCGCACCCGTTTCCATGGCGAGAAAGAATGGGCCTTTTTTGAAAGGCTGCAGGCGGCCGTCGCGCGAGCGGGTGCCCTCGACGAACGAGACAATGTGCAGGCCGGAGGCGAGGACGCGCGCCGCCGTCTGCACGCTTTCCGCTGCGCTCTCCACGCGGCCGTCGCGATCGACCGGGATGAACTCGGCGAGCTGCATGCCGTAGCCGAGGACAGGGATCTTCATGAGCGAACGTTTGACGAACCCTGACCCGCGGCCGGGGAGAAGCGGGAACAGGACCGGCGGGTCAAGATTGGAGACGTGGTTGGAGAGGAAGATCGAGCAGCGGGCAGGATTGAGCGGGACGGTCCAGCGGGCCTCGACGCGGATGCCGGCGAGGCGCAGGCCGATGCGCATGATGATCATGGACCAGCGGTAGACGGGTCCCATATCGCGCGTGACGAGCGCTAACGGAATGCCGAGGAGCGCGGCCGGGATGCCGAGGAGGATCCACGTGGCGAAGAGGACGATCGCGGCGAACATGGGTCAGGCCTTCGGCGAGCGCTCACGCAAAGCTGCGGGAAGCTTTTCGTAGATGCCATCGAAGCCGCCGTTGGAGAGGATGGCGACGACGTCGCCGGAGGCGAGGCGGGGAACGATATTTGTAACAATGGCGTCAGCATTTGGGCAGAGGGCAGCGTCGCGTCCGGCATTTGTCAGGGCAGCAACGACATTTTCAGGGTGAAGGCGTTCGGCGGCGGGGATCTTTTCGGAGTGAAAAACGCCGGCGAGGACGATGCGGTCGGCGAGGGCGAGGCTTTCGACCAGTTCGTGCTCGAAGACATTGCGGCGGAGGGTGTTGGAGCGCGGCTCGAGGACGGCCCAGAGACGGCGGCCGGGATAAGCGGAGCGCAGGGCGCGCAGGGTTTCGCGGATCGCGGTGGGGTGGTGAGCGAAGTCGTCGACGATGGCGACGCCGTCGATCTCGGCGCGGACTTCGAGGCGGCGGCGCACACTGCGAAAGGTGGCCAGAGCTTCGACGATGGCGTCCTGAGGAAGTCCCTGGCCGGCAGCCAGGGCCGCGGCGGCCGTGGCGTTGAGCGCGTTGTGCTCGCCGGCGACGGGAAGAGTGAGGTCGGCCCACTTTGCGCCATTGTTAAAAAGTGTCCAGTGGCTGCTTCCCTGCTCGAAACGCAAATTGGCGAGGCGCCAGACGGAGTCGATCGCGAATCCGTAACGTTCGACGTTACAAAAGGCGTGGCTGACGCACTCGGAGACATTCTGCGAACCGTCGAAGGCGACGATGCGGCCGCGGCGCGGGACCAGATTGACGAGGCGTTTGAAGGCGGTCTTCACCGCGTCGAGGTCGCGATAGATGTCGGCGTGATCGAACTCGACGTGGGTGAGGATGAGCGCGTCGGGAAAGTAGTGCATGAACTTCGGACCTTTGTCGAAGAACGCCGTGTCGTACTCATCGCCCTCGACGATGAAGGGACGGCCGGGGCGCAACTGGAAGCTGGTTGCAAAGTTTTCGGCGACGCCGCCGATGAGGAAGGAGGGCGCGAGCGCGGGGTTGCGGCGCGCGGCGACTTCGCAGATCCAGGCGAGCATGCTGGTGGTGGTGGTTTTGCCGTGGGTTCCGGCGACCACGAGGGATTCGTGGCCCTGGATGAATTCGTCGTGGAGGACGCGCGCGAGCGAGGTAAACGGGATGCGGCGGTCGAGGACGTATTCCAGCTCGACGTTGCCGCGGGAGATGGCGTTGCCGACGATGACCAGGCCGGGCGCGGGCGCGAGGTTTGCTTCGGAGAATGGTTCGGCGACGGGGATGCCGAGCGAGCGAAGCAGGTCCGACATGGGCGGATAGGCGGCCTGGTCGGAGCCGGTTACGCGATGGCCTTTGAGCTGCAGCAATCCAGCGAGCGAGGCCATGGCCGTGCCGCAGATGCCGATGAGGTGGATGTGTTTTTTATCCTGCATGGGAGACAGCGGGTTCGAGGATTTGTAACTGTGGTTGATCGTTGTCGAGGATCAGCTCGGCTTCAAGGCCGAAAGG
>JASHNW010000068.1 GCA_030041435.1 Acidobacteriaceae bacterium | reverse complement strand
GGCAGGGCGGTCAGGGCGCGGGCGCGCTCGACGCCTTCGAGGCCGATGACGGGCGAGGTGTCGGACTTGGTCAAGGTGCGGAAGACGGGGCCGATGGCGATGTAGTCGATGGGCTGGAGGGTGGCGAGGCGCACCTGCTCGTCGTTGTGGGTGGAGAGGCCGATGAGGGCGCGGGGGCCGAGCAGCGCGCGAGCTTCGGTGGGGGAAGGATCGTCCTGACCGAGGTGGACACCGCTGCAGCCGGTGGCGGCGACGAGCGCGGGGCGGTCGTTGAGGACGAGAGTCATCTCCGGGGCGGCTGCGCGGAGGGCGAGCGCGTCCTGGGCAACGAGGACGTCGTCGTCGAGCTTGTTGCGGTATTGGAGCAGGGTGACGCCGGCGGCGGCGAGTTCGCGGACCAGTGAGCGGAGATGGGCCCAGCGCGCCTGGGGATCGGGCGCACCGCCGGGGAAGACGCAGGCGAGATCGAGGATGGGGTAGAGCGAGGGAAAGGGGCGCGTAGTCAGGGCAGATCCTCAAGGCAAGCCGCAGCGGGCAGTGCCGGTCACTCTGCAGTTTACGACTGCCCGCTCTGTTACAGGGACGTGACAGGAGGCGCTTGCGGGGTTTGTGCGGTGGCGAATCTTACTGCTGCGACGTGGTCTGCTGAGGCGTCACCGCGAGCACCATCTGCGTGCCGCCTGCGAGTTTCACATCCCGTCCCTGCCCCACAAACATTACCGCCGTCGCGGCTCCTGAAGCGGCATCCGCCGGCTTGCCCGAGGCCGTCACATTGCTCCAGGTCACTCCTGGCAAGCCGCCCACCGATCCGGACGGCCCGGCGACCGGTCCGGATCCGAGGCCCGGCGAACCCGGCGGCATATTCACCGGTCCGGTCCGCGGCTCATCCATACTGCCGGGCTCGCCAGTGCGGGTCCCGGCGCCAGGTGCGCCCATCGGTCCGGGTTCGGCCATGCCTGGTCCACCCATTCCTGGCGCGCCCATACCGTCTGAGCTGCCCATCGTCGGGGGCGCGGAGTGCGGAGGTTCCCGGATGGCCACCATCAGCGCGTGGATCGGCACCTGATGCCCATCCTTCGCCATCGCGTGATCGAACAGCACCGCAACGCGTCCATTGGGAGAGTCGGGGGAGTTTGCCTGGACATCGGTCACATGCCCAAAGAGTTTGGCTCCCTTCTCCAGCGTGCTGCCGTCGGTCAGGCGAGTTTCTCTGACCGTTTTCGCGACTACTTCCTGGTCGACCCTGGCGTTACGGCTATCCAGCGTCTTTGCCAGTTCCGCCGGCACTGTGGCCGCCTCCTGCGCGTACAAGTCACCAGCCTGCGCAGCGTATTCGCTTCCGCTCGCCGGCAGGGGAGTTCCACCGGTCTGCGCACCCGCGGAAACCGCGACAGACAGCACGACTCCGGCAACGGTCCTGAATGTCCAGTTCGCCTTCATCTGCAACCCTCCCGAATGTCGATGGCTCGCAGAACTCGGCCCGCTTGGGAAATGCAGCCTGGAAGGGCCGGGCTGCGATGCAGGCAAATCAGCGCCGGGGAGGGTCTGTGGGATGTCTTCCCAGCGAGTCTGCTGCACTACGGAGTTTACGACAATGGCCGCAAAAACGGAGGCTCCCGCAGGGGGAGCCTCATCGAGTGCCGGTGGACGTGAGCCGCTATTTTTGGGGGGCGACGGCGAGGGTCATCTGCGAGCCGCTGTCAAGAGTGACGTTTTTGCCGCGGGCGCTGAGCATGGTGGAGGTCGACGACGCCGCGGAGCCGGTGACACCGGAGCGGGAGAGATTGCCGGAGGCATCGACGGTGGCGAAGGTGACGCCGGAAAGGTTCCCGACCGGGCCGGCGGGCGCGGCGAGCGAGGAACCGATTGCGCCTGTACCGGCGAGGCCGCTGCTATTGCGTCCGACATTGGCGGTTGAATTCGTTGCGCCGCTGGCGGTCGCGCCGAGGCCGGAAGTGGTGTTGTCGGTCAGTCCGCCGGCTGCGCCTGCGGCACCGCGGACGGCTCCGCCCGCGCCGCCGAGCAGACCCCCGGTGCTGCCTCCGCCGCGCATCGTGCCGCCACCGGCGGTTGGAGCGCCCATGCCAGGGCCGCCCATGGCGGGCGAACTCATCCTGTCGTCGGACGAGGAGGCCGCGTATACGGGCGCGGGGGCGGAGATAGACTGCATAACAGCGTGAATGGGAATCTGCTGGCCGTCGCGCAGGACCGCATGGTCGAAGGCGAAGGCAATGCTGGCGTCGTGATTCTCGCGGGATTTGGGCTGAACTTGGGTGACGTGACCGACGAGATGTGAGCCTTTGGGCAGGCGAGTGCCGTCGGAGAGGCGGGTCTCGGAGGTGGTTTTGGCGACTACCTCGTCGCCGACTTTGGCGTCTTTGCTGGCGATCTTTTTGGTGAGCTCGGCGGAGACTCCGGTGGCTTGTTCCGCACTCGCAGAAGCATTGCCGGCCTGCGCGGCGCCTGCGGCGCTGGCCGAACTCGCGGAACTGGCGGTTTGGGCGCCCGCCGAAATCGCGAACGCTGCGACTGCAATCAGGACAAGACTCGCTTTCATGGTCGTGACCTCACAGGAATGTTCTGCGGAAAGGAT
>JASHNW010000067.1 GCA_030041435.1 Acidobacteriaceae bacterium | reverse complement strand
TCCAGCCGAACCGTTTGAATGGTGCCTTGAGCAGGATTTGGCCGTCGAGTGGGCCAACAAATTCCCGAAGGGCAGTGAGTTCCGCATCGTTGGAGGGGAAAACGACGTAGATTCTGACAGGCTCATGAAGAAGTGGATGACTGTCTGCCCCACCTTCATCTACGGCGGCCAGATGAAGCCGCCGGTCGGCGCCGACGAAAGAGTAATGATCCATCTTGAGCATCAGACCACGCTGACTACCGTCAGGTGCCTATGCAAGATCGCATTCAACTATATGGCACTCATTCAAGGATCGCACTTCGCGCTGTCGCCTTCTTTCGATGCACTCCGCTCATTCATCCGATACGACATCGGAGGCGCCGAGGGCCGAGCTTTCATAAAACATAAGCCCATCATCGCCCAGGAAATTATTCGAGATGAACGTTGGACCGATGGGCATGTACTCACCCTCGAAGGAAGACCGAAAGACGGTGTCGTTGAAACGCAGGTTGCGTTGTTCAACAGCATCCCTTACCGGATCCCGATGAGCCGCGACTACCGAGGCGAATGGTTCGCCAAAGGCCATCACTTCCACATCGAAAACTGGACAGCATCAGAATTGAAGGTTGAAATTGCCGGTCCGAATTTCGATCCGACGAGCATCTTGTAGATAGGAGCGGCCGTGACAGCGATCATCGGTTTCACATGCCACGACGGCGTGTTAATGATGGCAGACACAGAGGAATCAACCACCGAGGCAACCAAATCGTCGTGCGATAAGCTCTATCACTTCAGTTCACCTTCGGGCTACGTTCTGACGGGCGGAGCTGGCGACGCGCACCTCATTGATTGTGCGAATCAGGAGCTTGCGACGTTCTTCGGAAAGGTAATGCCTGGCACTCCCGACGAACCCCTTACCCCTCAGTTGATCCTCGACGGCTTGAATATCTTCGCCCAGAAGTTTTTCTCCGAGACAACGGAATCGTACAAGGCAGCCGGTCTCGATCCTGCGCCGGACTTCGAGATGGTGATAGCCGTCAACATTCTCAAAAAAGGCACTTTCCTCTTTAAGCTCTATCTGAACAAGGTTTTATGGATCGAGCCGCCGAATCACGAATGCATCGGAACTGGCATGTGGACCGTAGACCCCATGCTCCGCAACTTCCAGTTTGTGCCTCAAAAGGAAACGGCCCTGTTTTGTGGAATCCGGATGATGTACCACGCCAAGAACACGATTCAGGGAGTTGGTGGCAAGACGGAAGCGGTCGCGCTCTCCGACGACGGATCGCTCACCTATTATGGGACCGCGAATACGGCACTTATCGAGAGCGTAGTCGCCAACTTCGAAGAGTACATTGATAAATTCGTGTACACATCGGTCTCGAATGTTTCGAAGGAATTCCCTGAAATCGATGAGAACTGCGAAAAGCATTTTCAGGACGTTCCCGGTATCCTCAAGCAATATCGGGACAAGTACAAGAAACTGCTCGATGATCCGATTCTTTAGCTAGACGGTTTTTGCGGCGGCGGACAGCACTCCAGAGTCGCAGTCGAAATGAAGTTGCTGCTGTGAGCAAGGATTCCGGGAAGCGACAGAACAATGCGATTAGGCTACAGCAGCCGAGGATCGACCGAGCACACAACCGGTGCCCCGATCTGAATTTCAGGAAAGCGCGGATGGTTTGGATTCAATATGTAGTTGCGCTCCTCGGGAACAACGACGCTGGGCACGGCCAAAACGGTGCTGCTCGCAGCCAGCACCCAGGCATCTCCGAGACTCTGGCTGGCGGCCGTGGGCGGCTCAGAATCCCATCCTGCCGGGAGGCTTGCGATCGGCAATTCCTCCAGCAGGGCCTCGTCAAACGAAACGGCATACACATAGAAAGGCGCACTGATCGTGGCCCTTCCCATGCCCGCACCGCCTTTTACATGAACCAGAACCTCAAGGATTGAGAGCGAGCGGTGGGCAGCGGTGTAAACGACTGCAACGCCCTTGCTGTTCCATCTCCCTCCCCAATCCTTTGCACCCTGCCCTGAGAAGGCCCTTGTAGAGTCGGATTCTTTCGAGATCCGGTACGCCTCGATCAAGAGAAGACTCCGTCTGCGATGCGTCCAATGAGAGCGCGAACTTCACGTCCGCCGAATTCAGTTCGGGCGTAATCGATGGGAGCCACATTTCCCAGTCCGAATGCCGGCGCCACAAGCCATTCGCGTGTTCGCGTTTCGTCTCCGTCGAAAAGGTCCAGACCCGCATCCCAGATTTCAGCCAACCGCAACAGCTTTTCGGACTCACGCTGGTCAAGAGCACCAGTCTCGCGTCTGCGGGCGAATGTTCTCTCCGGAATGTCCAAGTAGTTCGCCAGTTGTTGCTGGTTGAACCCAGTTGCTACCAAGAATCTTTTGACAGAGTTCCAGGAGAGCCCGGCACTCGTTGCTTTGATGAGTGCAGGAACGTCCATGCTCTTCAGCCCCAGCGTTGCTCCAATTCGGGGTCTTCCTTTGGGAGCGGGGGGCGGGACGAATGCTGCAACGGATTTGTTTGCCACTGCCATATTCACATTCTACCGCTGATCTGCCACGGTGACATATAATTCTGACAAAATGGCAGGATGGATAGTAAGCGGGCTCGGAATTCCATCAGCGGTAGAAGCGCACAAACTTTCGCCAATTTTAGGCAGGGTTTTTACTATCCATTTTTACTATCCACATGCTCAAAATCACCAAAAATGGTGCAATTTTGGCCACATCTGCACACACCTGATAAGGGTCTCGCGACCGCGTGTATATCGATGACTTTTATGGATTTATTTCGATCAAAAGAGGGTTAACCGAGAGGAGGCCGCAGGAATCAAGGGTGAAGCTGACGTTCTGCCACTGAACTACTCCCGCTCTTTAGACTCAATCACTTACAAGTGCATTTCCAGTTTACTATCCAGCTGGGGAATTTCTGCATGAGAAGACTGCCCTCTCTGGGGCTGCGCTCTCGGGAGAAAAACTCTGATCGATAGTACGCATGGATCGTACGAATCGCACGCGGGCGA
>JASHNW010000066.1 GCA_030041435.1 Acidobacteriaceae bacterium | reverse complement strand
GCCCTCGACTCTATCAGCGATGACGACTACCGAAAATCGAGTTTGCTCCAGAAAACGACCGCCGCCGCCATTGCCGTGGACAAACTCCGCCTGATTCGCGGCGAACCCACCAGCATCGACGTGCATGTGCTCTGGGATGCCGTGGAGTCCATCCGCGCCATGCGCGAACAACAAGACGCAGCGCAGAGACTCCTTACCCTCCCCGCCATCACTCAGGTCGAGTAATCGCTTTTGGGCGGAAATCTCCAGGGAGGGATATAAGCACGTCGCCCCCGGTGGGTTCATGGGGGGGTACCCGGGGGTCTCGGGTCCTACTCTCGGGACCGTGACCGCAAGCGAAGGGATGCGCGCCGCAGCGCAGAAAAGCACGGCACCCGCTACAGTTTCCGCTACAGTGGCCTATTCGCCTCCGCCGCGTCTTGCTTGTAAGTTGTTGCTGGAACTGGAGGCGCGGGTCGGAATCGAACCGACGCATAAAGGTTTTGCAGACCTCTCCCTTACCACTTGGGTACCGCGCCCCGAAACAGGCAATCTTAATCCAGAAGAGGAACCTCGGGCCAGCGCAGAATGCGCCTGGGCGGGCTGGAGCGGGAGACGGGACTTGAACCCGCGACCCTCGCCTTGGCAAGGCGATGCTCTACCACTGAGCTACTCCCGCACGGTTCTTCCTGAGTATATCGGGCAAGGCAAATAGGGTCAACGCAAACCGCTCGTTACGAAGACCCCATCCCAGCCCTGCTGCCTCCGCATCAGCGGGCCGCCGCCGTCTCCTTTTCCGGATAATCCACCCGCACCGCGACAATCTCATACGGATGCACCGGAATCGTGACGCGATCCCCGCTCAGCGGCAACGCTCCACCCTCCGGCTTCTCCATCAGATTCGTCTCCACCGCGGCAGTCGCGCCCGGAGGCACGCGCAGCTCGATGGAGCCGCTCTTGCCGGCCCACTCATACAGGTGGAAGATGAGCGCGTGGCTGTCCTCGGCTTTTTTCATCGCGGTCAGCACCACGTCGTCCGGCGTGGCTGCGGCAAACGAATGCTCCGCCGGCATGGCGCCACTGTGCGCCTCCACCTGCATCGCCTCGAGCGGATAGTTGTAGTCGAACCCATGCCGTACCGTTATGGCTGTCTTCCAGTCGCCGGAGTGCGGATAGAGCGCGTAAGTGAAGTGCTGGTGCCCGCGGTCGGCTTTCGGATCGGGCCACACCGGCGACCGCAGCAGCGTGAGCCGCAGCAGATTGCCGACGCCGTCGTATCCATACTTCGAGTCGTTGATGAGGCTGAAGCCATGCTGCCCGTCGCCCTCATCGGCCCAGCGCTGCGCCGGAACCTCGAATCGCGCCTGCTCCCAGCTGTTGTTGCGCGTGGTCGGCCGCTGGATCGTCCCGTAGGGAATCTCGTACGTTGCGAACGGGCTCGTGGCCGCCAGCGCAAAGGCAGCCTTCAGCAGCACGTGCGTCTCGTGCCAGTCGATGTCGTTCATCACCACCGCCTGGTCCGCGCCGTCTTCCAGCACAATGTCCTGCACGAATGTCGAGTTCTGCCAGTGGCGCGTCACGCGAATCACGCCGCGCATCGCGTCCTTCTCGATCACCTGCACCGAATCGGCCTCGGTCAGCAGGGTCGGCGGCCGATCCAGCGTGCCCGGATCGATGTTCCACGCGTCGTAATCCTTCGGCGCATCTTTGAACGCCTGCAGCTCATTGCCGCACGAGCCCGCGGCCAGCGTCTCAAAGTGGGCTTTCTTGTCGTAGAGGCTGGTGATGCATCCGGTGGTCGGATCCACCACCACGCGCAGCGCGGCATTTTCCAGTGTCGTGCCCGTCACGTGCAGGTCGCTCGTGAAGGTCCGATGGCCCGGCTCCACATGCAGCACCTCATAGCCCATCGAAGGCACGTCGCGCGCGTGAATCAGCAGATGGAAGCTGCCTGTCGCCGCATTCTTCGAGAGGATCGTCGACGGCAGCACCATGCCGCGCGCATCGACAACCGAAACATCCGCCGTTGGCGCTGGCATCTGCACATCCACCGTCAGGTCGCCTGAGCGAGTCCAGGCCAGCGGATTAAAGACGAACACCGGCACGCCCGTGGCCACGTGCGTATCGACCTGCGCTGTGATGGTTTGCATTGCGTGCCCGGAGATTTCATTCGTCGCCCAGCGCACCTGATCGAAATCTTTCTGCGCGTCCTGGTAAATCACGCCGATCCCCGACCCCGCGGCGAGATCGTGAAAATCGTTGAACGTGATCTTCTTCCAGGCGTCGGTCAGCTCATCGCCGGGATACGCATTCCCATCCAGCCACGCCAGCGACGCTGCCTTCTCCGCGTTCAGCGTCCACTCCGGCGCCTGGCGCAGATTGCGCTTCATGCCGGCCTGCGTGGTGTAGACGCCGCGGTGATACTCCAGATACATCTCGTCGTCCCACGTCGGAATCGAAATCTCTCCCGCGACCGGAGCAGGGAACTGATAGCCCTGCGCGATGCTCCGGTAATCCCACGTCTTCGATTCCGGTGCGATCTGTTTTTCCACGTCGGAGAAGTACGGCTGCGCCGTCCCGAACTGCATCTTTGGGACAACCTTGTCCGGCCCCATCCAGTGCAGGCCCTCGTCCAGCATGGCCCGCGTCGGGCCGCCGCCGTGGTCGCCCACGCCGTACAGGTCCATCATTTCGGTCAACCCCGGCGCATACTGCCGCGCCTGCGCCAAATCCGCGGAGAGTCGCACCGGATTCAGATTCGTATTCGCGTAATCGTGCGGGAAATATGTCAGCACCTTGCTGCCGTCCGGCGACTCCCACCAGAACAGCTTGAACGGCAGATGATTCGTGTCGCTCCACGCCATCTTCTGCGTCACGAAATAGTCGATGCCGGACTTCTTGTAGATCTGCGGAAGCTGCCAGTTGTATCCAAACGAGTCCGGATTCCACCCGATCCGCACGTCCACGCCGTAGTGCTGCTCGTACCACCTTTTTCCGATCAGAATCGACCGTGCCGTCGACTCGCCGTCCGGCATGTTCAGGTCCGGTTCCACCCACATGCCGCCCACCACTTCCCAGCGGCCTTCCTGGATGCGCTTCTTGATCTGGTCGTTCAGCTCGGGATAATCCCTCGCCATCCAGTCGTTGTAGGCCGCCGCCGACTGCGTGAAGGTGTAGGTCGGATATTCGTACATCAGCTGCAGCGCCGTGCCAAACGTGTTCTTCACCGTGTCCACGGTTTCCGTCCACGGCCAGAGCCACGCCGCGTCGATGTGGGAGTTGCCGGTCAGGTGCAGGGTCGCCCGGTCCATCATCGGCTTCAGCGCTTCCAGCGTCGCCTGCGAGGCCCGCAGCGATGCGTCAAACGCCTGCTGATCGGCGCCATCCAGCGCCTTCACGTCCACCTGCGTAATTGCCTTGTCCAGGGTCGCCCGGTCGGCGGCCACATCCGTCGACAGGCTGGGCACCAGCAGCGCCGCCGAGAGAAACTCCTCGCGCATATCCTCAGGGCTCGGCCGGTCCGCGGCAAACGTAATCTGCATCGGGCTGCCGGCAAAGTGCTTGTGATCGACGGTCGCCAGCAACTTCACGGCCACCAGCACGCGGTCGCCCGGCCGCGCGTTGTCGAAGAGCACGATGGGCTCCAGATCGTCGCCCATTGCCACGCGCCGCCCGTTGAAATAAATAATCTGCGGCAGCGGCCCGTTCACCCACGCATTGAACTGAAACCAGATGCGCGACCCTGTCAGGTCGTAGCCGTCCAGCGTCCTCGGCACCTGAATCCACTGCCGGAACCACAGCGCGGATTCCGGATAGTCGCTGTTCGCCTTTGCCGTCGGCCAGGACGAATCGTCGAAGGATGGATCCTCGCCATGCGCTACGTCGCCCGTGTGATACCGCCAGGTCCCTTCGGGCAGGTGGCTGAGCTTGCCGAGACGGTCGATGGTTGCGCGCTCGGCCTCCGGCAGGTCTTTCCCGGTCGCCTCTTCCGTCTGCAGAAACTGTGCGCTTGCTGCACCGCACGCCAGACACGCCAGTACCCCGACTTGTAACCAGCGCCTGAACACAACCGATCCCATCAACGCCATAGTTCGCCGTCCTGAATGGATAAGAGCCGCAGGAAACCAAGCCCAGCCGTTGAGGATAACACGCTGGAAGCCGCTTCGTTGCTTTGTGCAGAGGCCTCTGCAACAGGGCTGGATGCGCAACCTGACACCGCTCCGCGAGCGGTACAATTCGTGCGGAACGTCGCTGAGATTGTCGAAGAGAGGAACCGCTCCGTGATCCGTCGTGCCCTGCTGCTTTTTTTCTTTGTTCTGGCCTGTCCCGCTCTGACGTGTTCCGCGCAGCAGTACACGCGCGGCATTGGCGTCTACCCTGGCGATCCGCAGCAGTACGACGGCCCCGCCCTGGTCGTCGATTCCGCCAGCTATCGCAATCTCGCCCTCCACCGCCCCGCTTATCAGTCCAGCGCATACGACTACAACCTGACTGCTCAGCTTGTCACCGACGGCATCCAGTCGCAGAGCCTCCCGCAGTGGATGGTTGCCTCCACCTCGAGCGGCGGCGTGCTCTCGAAGCAGGAGCGCCAGATCTTCCTCGACGGCAACACCACCTCGTCCATCGATGTCACCGGCGACCAGCCCTGGGTTGAATTCGACCTCGAAGGCGGAGGAGATCCGCCGGAAATCGACCGTCTCGATCTCTGGCTCCGCCGTCTCAACCCTCCACTGCCTGCCACCGGCTGGACCTACACCGTTCTCGGCTCCGACGACCACACAAACTGGACCGAAGTCGGCCGCTCCACGGGCACTGACTGGCCCAGCATGAACCTTTCCGGCCCCAGCTTTGCCCAGACCATCCCCTTCACCGCGCCCGCGCACTACCGCGATTACCGCGTGCAGCTCTCCGCCGAAGGAATCAAAACCTGGGGCGTGGCTGAGCTCGCCCTTTTCGACAAAGGCCAGGAGGTCCATGTCGCCGGTCCGTATAACTTCTCAAGCGCGTGGATGAGCGCCGGGAGCGGGGAAGAATGGGTCTACGTCGATCTCGGTGCCGTCTGCACCTTCGATCGCGTCGTCCTCGATTGGCTCCAGCGCCCCTCCGTCGGTTCCCTCCAGGTCTCCGACGATGCCTCCCAGTGGCGCGCCATCGAGCCGCTGCCCGCGAGCGGCGGCCTCAACCAGGACCTCCATCTTGCCCACCCGGCCAGAGGCCGCTATGTCCGCGTCCTCATGTCGCAGCCCGACAAGCCCGGCGATCGCTACATCCTCAGCGAGATGGAAGTCTACGGCCGCGGCGGTCCTGTTCCGCAGCCCCAGGCGGCGAATGTCTCCGATGCCGAAGGCAGCCTCAACCTCGCCCGTGGCGCATGGCGGCTGCAGCGCGCCTCGCTGGTGCCCGATGACGGCGAGCGAATCTCCCAGCCCGGCTACTCTGACAGCGGCTGGATGATCGCCACCGTCCCCGGCACCGTTCTCACCAGCTACCTCAACGACGGCGCCATCCCCAACCCCGACTTTGGTGACTACCAGTACGACATCTCGGACTCGTATTTCTGCTCCGACTTCTGGTATCGCGACGTGTTCACCGCTCCTGCCGCTCCGGCCGCCGGCGGCCACACCTGGCTCAACCTCGACGGCATCAACTGGAAGGCCGAAATCTATCTCAACGGCCAGCACCTCGGCCGCATTGAAGGCGCGTTCATGCGCGGGCGTTTCGACGTCACACGGATTATCCGCCCCGGCGCGCAAAACGTGCTCGCCGTGCGCATCATTGCCAACGCCAACCCCGGCGGCACCAAAGACAAAGCCGCTCGCACCGTCAACGGCGGCGCGCTTGGCCGCGACAACCCCACCTTCCACGCCGCTGCTGGATGGGACTGGATCTCCACCATCCGCGGCCGCGACGACGGCATCTGGAACAGCGTCACCCTCACCACCACCGGCCCCGTCACGATCGAAAATCCGCTCGTGTCCACCACGCTGCCTCTGCCGGACACCACGCACGCCGACGTCTCCATCGCAGCCACGCTCCGCAACCAGAACCCGCAGCCAGAATCCGGCACTCTCCACGTTTCCTTCGGCGAGATTCAAATCGATGCGCCCGTCACTCTCGCCGCCTCCGCCACGCAAACTGTCACGTTGACGCCGGCCACCAACCCCGCGCTGCACCTCACCAATCCCAAACTCTGGTGGCCGGTCGGCTACGGCGACCACAACCTCTATCCCGTCTCCATCACCTTCACGACCGGTCAACAGACCTCCGATTCCACCTCTTTCAACGTCGGCGTGCGCCAGTTCACGTACTCCGAAGACGGCGGCGTGCTGCGCATGTGGATCAATGGCCGCCGCTTCATCGCCCGCGGCGGCAACTGGGGCTTTTCCGAGTCGATGCTGCGCTACCGGCAGCGTGAATTCGACACGGCGATGCGCTACCACCGCGATCTGCACTTCGACATGATCCGCAACTGGGTCGGCATGACCGATCAGGAGGCCTTCTACGACGCCGCCGACCGCTACGGCATTGTCATCTGGCAGGACTTCTGGCTGGCCAATCCATGGGATGGCCCCAATCCCGACGACAACTCGCTCTTCCTCGCCAACGCGCGCGACTATCTGCTGCGCATCCGCAATCACGTTTCGCTCGGTCTGTTCTGCGGGCGCAACGAGGGCTATCCGCCGCAGCCCATCGACGACGGCCTGCGCAATCTAACCGCGACGCTCGATCCCGGCTCGCACTATATCTCCAGCTCCGCCGACGGCCCCGTCAGCGGCCACGGCCCGTATCGTGTGGAGCCGCTGCCGTACTACTTCTCGCACGCGCCGACGAAGTTTCACAGCGAAATGGGCGCGCCCAACGTGCCCGAGCTATCGACGCTGGAGCGCACCATGCCCGAATCGGCGCTGTGGCCGCAGGGCTCTATGTGGCCCCTGCACGATTACTTCATCCGCAGCATGTACCCCGAGTTGCATTTACCGCCCAACGAAATCGATCAGGAGTACGGCGGCGCGGATAACATTGCGGACTGGGACCAGCTCGCGCAGTTCGTCGACTACAACGCCTACCGCGGCATGTATGAAGGCCAGAGCAAATACCGCCTCGGCCTCCTGATCTGGATGAGCCATCCCGCCTGGCCCTCCATCCTGTGGCAAACCTACGACTACTTCTACGACACTGACGCCGGCTACTACGGCGCGAAGAAGGGCGCTGAGCCGCTGCACATTCAGTGGAACGCCGCCACCGACGCCGTAGAAATCGTCAACTACAGCGCCGGCGACCAGACCGGCCTCACCGCCCACGCTGAGGTCCTCAACATCGACGGTTCCGTGAAGTGGGAGAAATCCGCGACCCTTGACAGCCGCGAAGATTCGACCGTCTCGCCCTTCAGCCTGCAGTACCCCGCGGGCCTCTCAAAGACGCACTTTATCCGCCTCACGCTTGCGAAAAACGGGCAGATCGTCTCCCGCAATTTCTATCTGCGCGGCCTCACGCAGGGCGACTACACCGGCATCCGCGACCTGCAGCCCGCAAAAGTCGACCTCAAATCCCACATCCGACGCAACGGCGACGACTGGGATTTGACTGTCGACCTGCACAACGCTTCCAAAACCCCGGCGTTGATGGTCCGGGTCAAAGTCGTGCGCAGGAAGAGCGGCGACCTCATCGCCCCGGCCCTCTTCGACGACAACTACATCGCCCTCATGCCCGGGGAGCGCCGCACGCTGCACGTCACGCTGCGCAACGAGGACACGCGCGGAGAAAAGCCCCGCATGATCCTCGAGGGCTACAACGTGAAAGATCCGGGCCAGGTCAGCGTTCCCGGCTCCGAATGACCGGAGAGGAAACGCCGGCGCCGCCCCGATTCTCGCTATTCCACATGAATTGTCGCGCTCTCGAGAATATCCGCCGACGAATCGCCGACCATCACCCTCACCGGCTCGGCCTCCACGCGCCAGCTATTCGTCTTCGTGTCCCAGTACGCAAGCTGCGATGCCTTGAGCGGAATCTCCACCGTCTTCGTCTGTCCGGCGTCGATCGTTGCACGCTCAAATCCTTCCAGTTCCTGGCGCGGCCGCTCGACCGCCGAGTGCAGATGCTTCACGTAGAGCTGCACCACGGCATCGCCGGCGCGGCTGCCCGTGTTCGTCACATCGACGCTCACGGTCTCCGTTCCGTCCCTGGCCAGTCGTGGCGAGCTCGTCCTGATATTCGAAAACTTGAACGTCGTATAGCTCAGCCCAAATCCAAACGGATATAGCTGCTCGCTTTTGAAGTACATATAGGTGTAACCATCGCGGATGTTGTAATCCATGCGCGGGGGCAGCTGATCGGCCGACTTCGGCCACGTCTCCACCAGATGCCCACCCGGGTTGTAGTCCCCGAACAGCACCGCGGCCAGCGCCGTGCCTTCATCCTGCGACGACTGCGCCATGTGCAGAATGGCCGGAACGTTGGCCTCGCTCCAGTTGATGGCATAGGGGAAGCTCGACACCAGAATTTCCACGGTCTTCGGATTGACGTAGTACATCTGCTTCACGATTTGTTCCTGGGTCAGGTCGATAGTCTCGCGGTCCCGACCTTCGCGCCCGTCGCCGGGATCGGTGCAGGGAAGTGTGTTGCCGCCGTCCGGTGTGTTCACCCACGCATGCGCCTCGTCTCCGCAGGTTGGATCGTTGCCCACCACTACCACCACCACGTCGGAGCTGCGCGCCGCCTTCACTGCATCGCCCTCGCCATCCGGCGTATCGTAGGCGGCGAAGTTCACCTTCACATTCTGGCCAACCGCATTTCGGATGCCCTGGAGCGGCGTTACCGCATACGGCGGCGTGCCTCCGTACCAGTCCCAGTGCACGACATCGGCCAGCGGCCCGATCACCGCAATCGATTTGATCTTCGTTTTGTCCAGCGGCAGGAAGTTGTTCTCGTTCTTCAGCAGCACCACGGACTCGAGCGCCATCTTCTTCGACACGTCGCGGTCGCGGTTCGTGTTCCACGGCTCCGGTGAATTTCTGATCGACGTGTACGGCACCATGTCCGGCGGATCCAGCAGCCCCAGCTTGATTTCGATGCGGAACTTCCTCCGCAGCGCCTCGTCCAGATCCGCCTCGGTAATCGACCCATCCTTCAGCGCCGTGTGCAGCTCGTCTCGGTACACATCCAGGTATTGATTGATTCCCGCCTTCAGGCACGCCACCACCGCTGCTTCCTGGTTTGGATACAGATGCCGCGGCATCACCAGCAGCTTGACCGCGCCGCCGTCGCTCGACAGCACGTCCACGCCCCACTTGTCTGTCACAATGCTGCGCAGGATGGGATTCACGGCCATTGCCGTGCCGTTCCACGCGTTGTACGAGGCCATCACGGCCTTCGCGTCACCCTGCAGGAACGCCATCCGGAACGGCACCGAGTAATACTCCCAGAACAGCCGCTCGTCGAAATTCGAAGAGGATTCGATGCGGTGGTTTTCGTTCTCATTGGCCAGGAAATGTTTCAGCAGCGCCGCCGCCTGCCAGTATTTCGGATTGTCTCCCTGCAGCCCGTGCACGAACGCCGTCGCCATCGTCCCATTGAAGAACGGATCTTCGCCGTACACTTCCTCGCTGCGTCCCCACCGCGGATCGCGATCCAGATCCGACTGCGGTCCCCACAGCATCAGGATCTGCCGGTTGTACTGCGGCGTCTGTGAGATGAACCGGGCCTCGTAGCCCTCTACGCCTGCCGCCTGGCGCACCATCTCCGGATCCCACGATTCGCCCATCCCGGGCGGCTGCGGAAACTGCGTCGTCGTAATCGGCTGCCGTCCGAATCGCGCATCCCGCTGCACCACGCCGTGGATGCCTTCCGAACTGCCGATATTGGGCACGCCCAGCCGCGGCACGCCGGTCTGCGTACCCAGACAGTCGATCTTCTCGTCCACCGTCATCAGCGAAAGCAGATTATCGATGCGCTTCTCCACCGGCAGGCTGGGATCGTCGAACGGGTAATGCTGCAGGTGCCACTGATCCACTTGCTTCGGCGGCTGATACCGTTGCTGCTGGGCGAGGCCCGGAAGTACCGCTAGCAGAAAAGGGCAGAGGAGGAGGGCAACGCGCTTCTTCATGGTCAATCAACCTCGTCGCACGGCCCGCAAACACCTGCGTCCGCGCGATGGTGGAGTGCAAACGCACCAAGGCTACCACGCCAGGCAGCGCCCATCGCGGTCCCGCGCAAGGAGGGCTCACCTTTTCTCTGCGCGCCTGGTCGCGGGGCTGCACAGCTCTGAAAAATTCATTGGGCGAGGGTTGCCGCGCCGCGATATGATCGCCGCGCTCGAATTTTTGGAGGACCGAGTCGATGAAAAGGATGAGGAACTGGATCGTTACTCTGCGCTGCGCTGCTCATGGTCGCCAGCGCCAAGCCGTTGTTCGCCGCCACCGATGCCACCGGGACGTGGACCACGGAGATGAGCGCCCCCGACGGCAACAGCTTCACCCTCACCTTCGTCTTCAAGCAGGACGGGACGAAGCTCACCGGCACCGTGCAGGGACCGCAGGGCGATCCGCTGGCCATCGACAACGGCAAAGTGGACGGCGACAAGCTCTTTTTCACGGTCTCGTTCAACGGCACCACGATCACGCATGAAGCGACCATCAGCGGGGACGAGATGAAGATGACCACGAAATCCGACAACGCAGATATGCCCCCGCTGAACCTGACCCTCAAGCGCTCCACCGACGCGGCGAAGCAGGCCTCAACAAAGCAGTAAGCCCGGCGCCCGGAAAAGCCTCCGATGTCACAGAGGCTTTTCTGCCCGAGTACGCGTCAGCGCCAGGAAATCTACGTCAAATTCGCGGAATTATTTTTTGCCGGTAATTGCTGCGCTGTGCCGGCTACTTCGTCGCCACGCGACCCTGCAGGTCGACCAGCAGCCGATGCGCGTTGGCCGTCTTCGCCTTCACGCCGGGAGATACCGCATTCATGGCCAGAGGGCGGTCGGCGATCTGCGCGTGGGGCAACGCCTCCTTATGGCGATGCTGCCCGGCCAGCGCCTGCGCCCACAGCAGATGCGAAGCTCCGAAGCAGCGATCGGTGGCCGCTGCCTTGCCCGTCTGCACCAGCACCATTTCCCGCGCGGCGCTCTCCGCTTCCTTATAGTGGCCGGCGCCGATCTCGGCTTCGGCAAGAAAGTTCAGGGGCTCCGCAAGGTCGGGGCTGTTGCTCAGGATCCTCCTCAGCGGGGGCATGGCCGCTTTTGCCCCTGCGGAAACAACGAGCTGCATCGGCAGGGATATCGCTTCCATCGGGCCACAATCACCGATATTCCCTGTATTGGACTCGAGGCCTTTGATGTACACTAACTCGACTCGGGAGGAAAGCGTATGCCCGATGTCATAGCAAGCGCCACCGTGCTCACCGCAGAGTCGCCGGACGTTGTGCAGCCGGTCCCCAGGGACGCAGCCGCGTCCGATCAACTTCCCATTGCCGTTGTTGCGCGACTGACCGCCTACATCTTTCTTTTCGGCTTCGCGCTCCTGTATCTGCTGATCAAGATCTGGCCGGGCACCGTGCCGCCGGCCGATCAGTCCACGATCTCCCTCGCATGGGGCGGACGGCTGCGTGTCCATCTCTGGATCGAGACCCGCTACCTGCTGATCGTTGCGCTGTCGGGCGCCATCGGCAGCTTCATTCATGTAGCCACCTCCTTCGCGGACTTTGTGGGCAACCGCAAGCTGAAGCCCAGCTGGGAGGTGTGGTATTTCCTGAGGCCGCTGATCGGAGCCGCTCTCGCCATCGTCGTCTACTTCGTCATTCGCGGAGGGTTGATCAGCAGCAATGGCGGCCCCGACCCGATGAGCCCGTATGGGCTGGCCGCGACCGCCGGCATGTGCGGCCTCTTCTCCAAGCAGGCCTCCGACAAGCTCCAGGAGATCTTTGAAGAAGCCTTCCGGACAAAGGAACGGGTCGAACGAGCCGACCCGCTCTCGCCCGAGCCGGTAACCGCAGGAATCACCGTCAATTCGGGACCGGGCTCGCATCCCTGAGGGATTGCTTATGCTTGATCCATCCGACCCGCACTACACGATCATCACCAGGCACATCGCGGACGGTAACCTGATTCCGTTCCTGGGCGCGGGAGCGAATCTTTGCGGCCGCCCGCAGAATACGGCGTGGCAGCAGGGAAGCGAATATCTTCCCAGTGGCGGCGAACTGGCTGCTCTGCTTGCCTCCGGATACGGATTCCCGACCAGGGAAATCAAGCTGCATTGCCCCCAGTGCCATTCCGAAGTGCAGGTGACTTGCCCGAAGTGCGCCATGGAGGTACGCGCTCTCGACGAGGCTCAGGATCTGCTGCGGGTCGCGCAGTACGTTGCCAACGCCAGCGGCCTGGGACAGCTCTATGAAGACCTGCACCGGGTGTTCAGCGCCAATTGCCCTCCCACGGCTCTGCACCGCTTCCTGGCCACCCTGCCGGCCACGGTGGCAGGCAAGGGATACCCGCGGCCCGAACTCCTGATCGTGACGACGAACTATGACGATCTGATGGAACGCGCCTTCCAGGACGCCGGGCAGCCGTTCGATGTCGTCACCTATGTTGCTCAGGGAGAACACCAGGGGCGTTTCGTGCACTGGCCCTCCAGCGGCGATCCAAAACTGATTGAGGAGCCGAACAAATACACCGCTCTTTGCCTGGAGGAACGCCCGGTGATCCTCAAGATCCACGGCGCCGTCAGCAGGCTGAACAGAAAAGACGACAGCTACGTGATCCGGGAGGACGACTATATCGCCTATATGGCCAGGACAACGGATCTGACCAATGTGCTGCCCTCAGTGCTGACCGGCAAGCTGAAGGAAAGCCATCTCCTGTTTCTCGGCTACAGCCTCAGCGACTGGAACCTGCGCGTCATCCTGTACCGCATTTGGAGCGAGGCGGCGTTCGACTATAAGTCCTGGGCCATTCAGGTCAACCCACAGGCGATGGACCAGCAATTCTGGTCGAAGCGCAACGTGGAAATCCTGGATGTGCACCTGGAGGCTTACGTAGCGCAGCTGCAGGCGCGCATCGCAGGCCTGCAACCGGCGCGCACGCCGCAACCCGATGTATCCAGCACAGGTGGAGTTAGCAAGGAGCAGGCCCATGCCTCCTACGGTCCTTGATACTGCCTCTGCCGAAACGGCGACTCCTGCTGCAAAAGAGCAGGAGGCAATGCCGGAATGCCCGTATGTGGGGCTGATCCCGTTCTCGGATACGGATGCGCCGCGCTTTTTCGGCCGCGAAGCAGAACGCAGGATCGTTATCGACAACCTGAAGGCATCTCGCCTGACGCTGGTGTACGGCGCAAGCGGCGTGGGCAAAAGTTCCGTGCTGCGCGCCGGAGTTGTGCACCATCTGCGGCTGCTGTCGGCCCAGAACCTGGCTAACCTGGGCACGCCTAAGTTCGTCGTCGTCTACTTCAATGCATGGAAAGAAGATCCTCTTCTGGCCCTGAAGATGGCCGTTCAGGATGCGGTCAGGCCATGGATTGCGGGCCAGGCACTCGACTTGCCGTCTTCCGAGACGAGCCTTGCCCAGGTGCTGCGCGTCTGCAGCGAGCGTGCCAACGCCACCCTGTTGGTCCTCCTCGACCAGCTTGAAGAGTATTTTCTCTATCATTCGTCGCCCGGCGAGAGCTGGCCTTTCGACGCCGAGTTTGCCCAGGCCGTCAATGAGCCCGGCCTGCGCGCGAACTTTCTCATCTCGATGCGAGAGGACATGCTGGCCCAGCTGGACCGGCTGAAAGGCAAGATCCCCAACATTCTCAGCAACTACCTGCGCATCGAGCACCTCGATCGGGCAGCGGCGCGATCGGCAACAGAAAAACCTGTGGAGTGGTACAACACGCAGCCGGCAGCCTGCGGCCAGACCTTCACAATTGAGCCGGAACTGGTTCAGACGGTACTCCAGCAGGTCGCGACCGGCCAGGTCGTGCTTGGCGACACCGGTGGGGGCGTGGTGCCCTCCAGCGGCGGGCCCTCAGAGAACTCCCGCATCGAAACACCCTTCCTGCAACTCGTGATGACGCGGCTGTGGGAAGAAGAATGCCACGCCGGGTCGACCGTGCTGCGTCTCAGCACGCTCACCGGGCTGGGCGGCGCGGCGGACATTGCCGACAAGTACCTCGACAAGGCGCTGGCCAATCTGTCTCCGGACGAGCAGAAGATCGTCGCCGCGATCTTCTATTACCTTGTCACTCCGTCGGGGCTCAAGATCTCCCAGACCCTCGGCGATCTGGCAGCGCTCGCCAGCGTATCGCGCGAGCAGCTTGCGCCGGTGCTGGAAAAACTGTCCCGGCAATCGCGGGTTCTCCGCTCCGTCGAATCGCTTCCCGGCTGCACCGGGGACCCGCGCTATCAGATCTTCCACGATGTGCTCGCCCCGGCCGTGCTGGCATGGCGCGCCAAATATGTAAAGGGCCAGGAACTGAGAGAGTCGGAAGAACGCGCCCAGGAACAGCATAGGCGCGCGGAAAAGGAGGCTCGCGAGGCAAGGCGTCTCCGCTGGATCTCCGCAGGGCTGGTCCTCTGCCTCATCGCGACGGCCGTTGCCGCGTGGTTGGCCGTGAAATTCGGAGCCAGAGCACATGAGCAGGCGCAATTGGCCATCGCTCAGGATCTGGAAGCGGCGGCCGCCGCCAATCTGCAATGGGATCCGCAGCTCAGCCTGCTGCTTGCGCTGCAGGCGGCTTCGCGGTTTCAAGCCATCCACCAGAACACTCCGCTGCCCACGCTTTCCCGCGATGCTGTCAGTCAGGCGGTTCAGGCATCGCGGCTGATTCACATCATGCCAACCGGGAATCCCGGGGCCAAAATGCTGGACGCAGCCTTTAGCCCGGACGGATCGCGCGTGGTCACGGGCGCGGATGATGGAACAGCCACGGTGTGGGATGTTGCGTCCGGAAATCATCTTTTTCCCCTCCCAGGCGGCAAGGCCGGAGTCCAGAGGGCGATCTTCAGTCCTCATGGGCAGTACATCGCCACTCTGAGCCTTGACGGGGTCGCGCGACTCTTCACGTCATCCGGCGCCTCCATGGGAGCTGTGCCCGAGGACAAAGGAGCCTGGGCGGTGCAGGTGATGTTTACTCCGGATGACCGCCTGGTGGTCGTCAACTCCCGCGGCTCCGACGCGCCTGCGGCGATCGATTTTTGGGAGATATCCCAGAGCACTTTGGGGAACAAAACCTCTGTCCCAGTCCCGGCTGAATTCATCAGGGACTACGGCGACGCGATCGCGATCAGTCCCGACAGTTCGCGCATGGCGTTTGCCGGATCGAGCCACGTGGCAATGATCCTGCAGTTTCATCCGCAGCAGGTCTTCATGCTTTCCGGCCACACCGGCACCATCTACTCCGTAGCCTTCAGCCCGGATGGGAAGCAGCTGGCTACCGGCAGCACGGATGGAACGGCGAAGATTTGGGATGCGAAAACCGGGGAACTGGTCATGAATCTCAGAGGCCACACGAATACAGTGTTTCGCGTGGCCTTCGATCCTGCGAATCCCCTGCGCGTCGCCACCGCGAGCGCCGATGGGACCGAGAGGATCTGGAACATCACCACCGGACACCCGCTGGCGATCCTGACCGGTCACCGGAGCGTCGTGAACAGCGTCAATTTCAGTCCGGATGGCCGGACGATTGTAACCGCCAGCTGGGATGGAACTGCCGCCTTGTGGGACGCCTCCTCGTTTCACAGCGGTCCCGTCACCAGTCTCGCGATCAGCGGCACACGGCTTGCCAGCAGTGGCCAGGACGGCACCGCCCGCATCTGGGACCTTTCCAGCTACCCGCCGCGCAGCCTGCTGGTGCTGCCGGAAAAGTCCGACAACATGTCCAGCGTTGCCTTCAGTCCTAAAGGCGATCGACTGGCGGCCTCGGGCGCCAACGGGTGGGCGAAGGTGTTCGATTCTTCGGGTAACCTGCTCTTCTCTCTGCCGGCGTCGAACCGCGACGTGAACAGCATTGCCTTCAACCCCACAGGAGACCGCATCGTAACGGCGCACGATGTTGGGCCCGAGGGCGGATCGGTGAGGGTTTGGGATGCATCCTCCGGCTCCGAGGTTTTCAATATCACCCACTACCAGGGGGCGGTGAACGCCGCCATCTACAGCCCCGACGGACAGCAGATTGCCACGGCGGGCTCCGACCAGATGGTGCGATTGTGGGACGCATCCGGCAACCCCTGGCCGGGCTCCGGAGCGAAGCAGTTTGTCAGGCGGTTACAGGATGTGGTCATGAGCCTGGCCTTCAGCCCCGACGGAAAGCTGCTTGCCGCTTCGACCCTGGACGGCACAGTTGAAGTCTTCGACCTCGTGGGCGGACGGGACTTCCTGTTGATCGGACACCGCATGGCCGTGACCACGGTAGTCTTCGATGCGAGCGGGAAGCGTCTGGCGACTTCGAGCTGGGACCGTACAGCGCGCGTCTGGGATGTGGCCTCCCATACGGCAACCCTCGTGTTCACGCATCCTCGTGGAGTCGAAGCGGTGGCGTTCACCGCTGATGGCAAGTACCTGGCCACCGGATGCGATGACGGGGTGGTACGCACTTTTCCGCTGGACGACAACGAGCTGCTGGCGGTGGCGCGCGCTCACGTCACACGCGGATTGACGAACGACGAGTGCCGCCAGTACCTGCACACGGACCGGTGTCCCGCTGGTCCGTAGGACGCAGGCAGAATCCCGGGCACGCGTTCTTCCCCAGGGTCTGCCGGATCGGAATCCTGCGATGAGCAGCGTGGAGGCGAGCGACTATTGCGTGCGGAGGGCCTCCATGGGCTCGGTGCGGGTGGCGCGGCGCGCGGGAACATAGCAGGCGAGCAGGGCGATGACGGCGAGCAGCGCGGGGACGGAGATGAAGGTCGCCGGGTCGGCAGCGCTGACCGTGATCATGCTGCGCAGAAGATGCGCGGCTCCATAACTGGCGGCGAGGCCAATCACGAGACCGATGCCTACGATCCAGAGGCCCTGGCGGTAGACCATGGCGAGAATGTCGGAGCGCTGCGCGCCGAGGGCCATGCGGACACCTATTTCGCTGGTCTTCTGGCTGACCACATACGACAGCACACCGTAGACGCCGACGATGGCGAGGACGAGGCCGAGCATGCCCATGACGCCAGCGAGCGAAGCGACCACCTGAAAGAGAAGCAGACCGTTGGGCGAGTAAAGCGCCTGGTGGAGGGTCTTGATCTCGAAGACGGGAAGGCCGGGCGTTATGGAGTGAATGGCACGCTCGATCTCGGGCGCCATGGATGCGGGATCGCCGAGGGTGCGGAACTCGAGGGCGAGCAACGTATTGAGCTGCGAGTGCTGCAGGAAGGGCACGTAGAAATAATCCGGGATGGCGCCGGCGATGGTGCCGTACCGGGCATTGGCGGCGACACCGACAATCTGCAGGGAGTGGGACGGGTCCTGGGACATGGTGAAGTGGCGGCCGATGGGGTCCTGGTGCGGCCAGTATTTCTGCGCCATGGCCTCGCTGACGATGGCGACGGAGAGGCTGTTGCCGTTGTCGGCATTGGTGAAATCGCGGCCTTCGACGATGGGGATGCGGAGGGTCTGAAAGTATTCCGTGGTGATGAGGTTGTAGCCGATGCTGGGAGGCGCCTGGCCGGGAGGCGGCGCATAGCCGTCGATGGTGACGGTGTCGGAGGCGTTGTCGATCATGCCCATGGGGATGGACTCCGCCGCAGTAGCAGAGACGACGCCGGGCACGGTGCGCATGCGCGGGAGAAGATCCTTGTAAAACTCCAGGGAGCGGGCCTCGTTGTAGCCGATTTCGCTGGGATCGATCATCAGCGTGAGGACGTGGCTGGGGTCGTAGCCGAGGTCGGCGTGCTCGCTCTGCGAGAGGGTACGGGTGAAGAGGCCGGCGATGATGAGCAGCAGGAGCGCTGCGCCGATCTGGATGGTGACAAGGGCGTCGCGGAACTTATGCCCGCGTCCGGCAATGCCGCGGCCGCCTTCGCGCAGGATGAGGTTGAGATTGGCGCGGGCGAGACGAACGGCGGGCACGACGCCGACGAAGAGCCCGGCGACGACGGCGACGAGGGCGGAGAAGACGAAGACGTGCCAGTCGAATCCGAAGTCGAAGTTAAGAGGAAGGTCGGACTGGAGGTTGATGTTGCTGAGCAGGTAGCTGCCGGCGAGTCCCAGGCTGACGCCGCCGATGCCGCCGAAGAGGGCCAGGAGCAGGCTTTCGGTCAGCATCTGGCGGATGAGGCGAAAGCGCTGCGCGCCGAGAGCGGAGCGGATGACCATTTCGCGCTCGCGCACGGTAGCGCGGACGAGGAGGAGATTGGCGACGTTGACGCAGGCGAGGAGCAGAACGAGAGCGGCGAGGGAGAGGAAGATGGCGGAGACGGTTTCGAACGAATTGTTCTGGTCGAGGCCGCCGGTGAGCCGGCCGGCGGCGAGGGAAAAGACACGCAGATCGGCGCCGCGTTCCTCGCTGGGATGGGCGGCGGCAAGCGAACGGGCGGCGAGGGCGAGGGCCGCGTCGGCCTGGCGTGCTGTGACCCCCGGCAGCAGGCGTCCGTAGAGCCTGAGACCTCGGTTGGCCTGCTTGTTGTAGTCGGCGACGGGCGTGTTCTCGACGGTGACGTTCATCGCCATGGGGAGGTATGCCTGAACTTCGAGTATGCTGCTGAGCCCGCGATAGCTGGGCGGTGCGACGCCGATGACGGTGATGGGCTGGCCATCGAGATCGATGTGCCGGCCGACGATGCTGGGGTCCGCCGCGAAGTGCTGCTTCCAGTAGGCGTAGCTAAGGACCATGTAGGGGTCGGCGCCGGGGGTGACGCCCTCGGAGGGATGGAAGAAGCGGCCCAGCATGGGATGCACGCCGAGCGACTGAAAGAAATTGCCGGTGACGTAATCGGTGAAGACGCGGTCGGGCCTGCTGCCTTCCATGCTGAGGCCGTCGAGGCCGTACTGATCGCCGAAGACACTGGAGAAGACATTCGTGGTTTGCGCAGAGAGCTGCTGGTACTCCGGTACGGAGAGCGTGGGCTGCCAGGGCGCACCCTGCTGGCGGAATCCAATTTCGAGCACACGGCTTTCATCCTGAATATGGAGGGAGCTGAGGACGAGGCCGTTGACCATGCTGAAGATGGCGGTGTTGATGCCGATGCCGAGAGCCAGAGTGACGATGGCGATGGCGGCGAAGCCGGGGCTGTGCAGCAGCTGGCGAAAGGCGTAGCGGATATCGCGGCCGAGGTCTTCGATTGACACCAGGCTGTTCATCTTCCAGATCTCCTCGCGAATGGCGGTGGGATTGCCGAGCTTGAGATATGCCTGGCGGCGGGCTTCCTGCGGCGAGAGGCCGCGGGCCAGGTTGTCGTCGATTTCGTGGGCCAGATGCGCCTCGAGCTCGCGGGCCCGCTCTTCATCCCACTGGCGGCGGCGGAAGAAGCGGCGGAGGCTCATCGTGGCGCTCTTTCAGGGTTACCGGGAAACTTCGCCGGCTTTGCTCAGGACGCTTCCGATGGCGTGAACCATGGTGCGCCAACGGTGGGTTTGCTGGTGGAGGTGTTTGCGGCCGGCGGCGGTGAGCCGGTAGAAGCGCGCCCTGCGGTTGTTCTCGCTGGCGCCCCAGCAGGACGAGACCCAGCCGCGGTCTTCGAGGCGATGGAGGGCGGGGTAAAGCGAGCCTTGCTCGATCTGGAGGACCTGGTCGGAGGTGTGTTCGATGATGTGGGCGATGGTGTGGCCGTGGGCAGGGCCCATAACCAGGGTTTGCAGGATGAGCATGTCGAGGGTGCCGAGGAGCAGCTCCTGCTCTTTATTGGATCGAACCACGAGGCCTCCCTAGAAGGTCTATGGAAAGAAGCGTACACCAGAAGACGTTCTATGGGAAGGGTGAAGCGAAGGAATTGCACAATGCGTGTGCGGGAATCGTCGGCCAGTTCATCGCAGATTTGCCGGCCATCGCGAAGCGAGCTGAGCGGAACTGAAATAGGTTTTCGGCGAACCCGCCTCCAGGAAGTGGATGGGTGAATTCGATGAAGAGCGAGCCGATCTCCGATTCCGATCGATGGCTCCTGTTGAGTCTGCGACCGGCTGGTTTCACGTCAAAGATCGCGGAGATCGGAATTCGCCAGGCGAGCGAAGACGCCGGCAACCACGCGATCGCAGCGCTCGCCCATAAACGGGAAGGCCGTTTTGGCAGACAGTCCCACGCGCGCAAACAGCGCGTGGCGCGCCAGCGCATGGCCGCGATGCAGCCGGACTTTCACATTCTGCTCCGTGATACCCAGGCAGGCGGCGGTTTCCGCTGTACTTAACTCCTCGATGTCGCGCAGCATGACGACGACTCGGTAGCGCTCGGGCAGGCCCAGGACGGCTTCTTCCAGAATCCGGCTCAGCTCAGAGCAGGAGGTGCTCTGTTCCGGATCGGGTGCAATGGCAACGGGGTTGAACGCAGACTCCCGATCGGTATCGTCTCCATCCAGAGAATGAAAGCGGCTGCGCATGCGAAGCCGCGCCAGAGACTCATGAACCGCAATGCGGATGAGCCAGGTGGAAAACGCCGCACGATTTTCAAACTGCCGGAGATGCTCATAGGCGCGAACGTAAGCCGTCTGCATGACGTCTTCCGACTCGCCGTCATCACGAAGGATGGACCGAACGACACGATACAGGCGCTGATTATGACGACGCATAATGATCTCGTACAGGGCGGTATCACCGGCCAGGACCCGCTCGACCACCTGCTCATCGGTCAGGCTATCGCAACGCGCAATTTCCAGAAGTCCCATAGGGTTCGCCTGTTCTATGGAGCGGCGAGATGCCAAAAGGTTACGCCGGATGCGGTAACTTCTGCCGATCGGGGCGAGAAGCCGGTCGAGCCAGACCCGGGGACAGAGGTAAAAGGAACTCTGTAACCTTCCGCAGCCTCGGCGCTCCATTTGTTCAGGAGGTGCGGGATGAGTGAATTCGACAGCCGGTTAGGGAGAGCCTGGTGGGCCCTGCGCCTCGGTCTGGCGCTGGGGCCGATTATTGCGGGAATCGACAAGTATTTCAACAAGCTCGCGGACTGGGGCATGTATCTGAGCCCGATCGCCGTCAAGGTTATTCCCGTGAGTGTGCCAGTATTCATGCGTGCGGTTGGAGCGATCGAGATCGTCGCAGGAATCATCGTTCTGACGCGGTGGACGAAGATCGGAAGCATCATTGTAGGGCTGTGGCTTCTGGCAATCGCCGTGAACCTTGTGACCACGGGGATGTTTTACGATCTGGCGGTTCGCGACGTCGAAATTGCCATTGGCGCATTCGCCCTGAACCGCCTGACGGTAGTTCGTGAAAGCGCCCTGCCTGGGAAGGGGGGAAAGGAGGCGGCCACGTCGAGCATGGCCACATTATAATCGTCCGGATAAGACTAACTCAGGACAAACTCTAACGAGGAACCACAAATAAGGAGGAGACTTTGCGAAGAGGATTCTGGTTCTTGCTTGCAGGGATGCTGATAATTCCAGGAATTGCCGGCGCCCAGACGTTCACGAATGTACCCGTTGTGGATACTCAATGTTCCGCAAGAGTCGCCAACGCTCCGGACAGCCACACGCGGGCGTGTGCGCTGCGCTGCGCCAAAGGCGGCTTCGGAATTATCACCAGCGACCATCGGTACCTTAAGTTCGACGCGGCAGGAAACAAGCAAATCCTGGCTGCCCTGAAGGCGTCCAACGAGACGGATCACCTTCGCGTCGACGTGACAGGGGAGGTTCAGGGGAACACGCTGAAAGTTTCTTCCGTGAAGCTGCTGTAACATCGCACTGCCTTCCCGCCGGTGTCTTTGACCGGCCTCGGGTGCTCTCTCCAGAGCACCCGAGGCCTCCTGGGGCTGCATTGAAATCCGGGGGCGTTGCGACTTCGTGTAGTCCGGTCCGGTGTTATGTCCGGTGAACCGGCTGCATCGTTGTTGCGGCGTACGCTGGAGAGCCAGACCGGGATAATTCGGCGAATCCCCCCGAAGATTGCGCCATCTGAAAGGCGGGAGGGACGGGCATGAATATTGTTTTGATTGGCGCGAGCGGGATGATTGGGAGCCGCGTGCTGCAGGAACTGGTTGCGCGGAGACATAAGGTGACGGCGGTGGTGCGCGATCCGTCGCGGGTGGCAGCGGAGCCAGGTGTGACGGTGGTGGAAGGCGACGTGATGAATACCACGGCGATGGCGCGGATATTCAAGGGCGCGGATGCGGTGGTCAGCGCGTACAGTCCCGGGCAGGGAACCGAGGGGCGATTGATGGAGGCGACCCGGTCGCTGCTGGCGTCGGCCAGGCAGGCCGGGGTCAGGCGGGTGCTGCTTGCCGGCGGTGCGGGTAGCTTGTTGGTTGCGCCGGGCATAACGGTGATCGCTTCAGGGCATCTGCCGAAGGAGTGGGTAGGGATTGCGCAGGCGCATGCGGACGTGCTGGAGATGCTGCGCAATTCGGATGAGGCGGCGGGCCTCGAGTGGACGTATTTCAGCCCTGCGGGGTTCATCCAGCCGGGCGAGCGGACAGGAAAGTTTCGGCTGGGCAAAGACGATCTGATCGTCGATGCGCAGGGGGAGAGCCGGATTTCCGCGGAGGACTACGCGATCGCGCTGGTGGACGAGCTGGAGAAGCCGCAGCATGTGCGGGAGCGATTCACGGTGGGATATTAGCCTCTGTCGACTCATCGGGATGACGTACGGTCAGCGGATGCGGGCGTTTTGGAGAATTGCGTCAGGTCATTCCGGGGCGTTGTGCGGGCGGTTACCCGACCCGTGCAATCGCAACTTTGCGCCGCAACTTCTGTAAAAGATTTGCGTCTATAAACTGGCGTCAGACACGAGGACCCCGAAGGGGTGCGTGCGCGGGTTTCTGTGCGGCATTTCTTCGCGTGCGCGCGAGGTGTGCCAGGCCTGCAAGACCGGGTGCAATCCCGGATTGGTTTCTGATTATCCGAATACGCTGCGCTTGACCGCAGGATGCAGAGCTGCCCTGGCCTCTCGATTCAGGAGGTCCAATGACAGGCAAGTCTCTGTTCCTTTCTTTCCTTCCGGTCACGGTGCTGGCGTTGCTGGCCGGGTGCGGCACAACCACCGGTAACTCGATCGCTCCCGCTGCGGGAACGGTTCCCGTATCCCTGTCCATCACCGACGACCCGCCAGCCGGGGTGTCGGTATTGTTCTTCCAGGTAAGCCTGACGGCCGCGACGCTGACGCCGGCATCGGCAGCGGGATCGCCGGTATCGCTGCTGAGCAACAACACGCCGATCCAGATTGACGTGACGCAGCTGCAGGCGTTCTCCGATTTTCTGAGCACAGCAAATGTGGCTGCGGGCACTTACAACAGCATGAGCCTGACCTTTGGCAGCCCGGAACTGGTAATCTTCAACGCCTCGGACACATCGATCGCGAGCAGCTGCGCGGTGGGCACGATTTGCCAGATCGCGCCGACGATCGACAATTCCGCAACGGTTAACTTCACTTCAGCTCCCTTTCCGGTTACGGTGTCTGCCAATAATCCTCTCGGCTTCTTGGTCGATTTCCATCTGAACACCGTGATTCAGTCCGATCTTTCCGTGAACCTCGGAGTGGCCAACGGGGTGACGATTGCGGAATTGCCATCGCTGCCTTCGCATCCGCGTTTCGGAACCCTGACAGGGGAAGTCGGGACCGTGAACACCAGCCAGAATCAGTTCACGCTGCAGACGGCGTGGGGCAGGACGTTCACGATCGACACCACCAGCAGCACAACGTTTGACAACTTCCCGACAAGCGCGTGCACGACGGCCGGCATCGGCTGCCTGTCTGCCGGACAGATTGTGCAGGCGCAGATTGCGAGCGTCGGCAGCGGCGGAGTGCTGACGGCATCGCAGGTGACGTATGTGCAGGCGGCGGGCCAGCAGACGGCGGAGGGGACGATTATTCGCGTGACCGGGCCGACTGCGACGAACACGAGTGCGCCGTGGATCATCAAGCTGATCCTGCACAAGGACCCCGCGAATACAAGCGGGTTGCCGCTGGGCGGGGAAGCAGAAGTGACGGTGGCCAGCAACGCGATGTTCTCTGTGGATGCCAACGGCTTCACGATTCCGTCGGGACTGAGCTTTACCAGCGCCTCCGATCTCTACATGGGGCAGGAGGTGCGGGTGGATGTGGTGGCGGGATCGCTGAGCAGTTCGAACGGGCAAAACAATTCGGGCGGATGGGGACCACCACGAGGTTTGTCCTTTACGACCGACAGCGTGGGGCTGGAGCCAAGCCAGATCACAGGCATGGTGACGGCGACCGACTCCACTACATCGAGCTTTACGCTGAGCAACGGCGGCCCGTTCTTTGCGCCGTGGCCCATGGCGGCCAACGCAGTGTCGTTCGATGTGGACACGACCTCGCAGACGACCTTTGACGGTTTCAATCCGGAGAGCTTTGCGGGCATCCAGGACCAGGACCTGGTGTCGGCGGGCGGTTGGTTGTTTGCGCCGGCGAGCAGCGGCGCTGCGCCAACGATCGTGGCGCAGGGAGTGGTGCTGCGGTTCAACGGCATGTTCTGACGAACGATTGCGAAGGGTTTCGCAGCGTTCTTCTGTCCAGCTTGTTCAACAGCTGGACAGAAGAGCCTGCGGAGCCTTTTTTTATTGCGCTCTGCGGACGAACCTGCCTGGCTATGTGCTGCGCGGCAATTCACGCAGGCGCAGCCAGCAGTAGAGCGGCCAGGCGTGCGCGTGGGCGCACCACGGGATCATTTGCGCGAGGCCGTTGGTTTTCAGCAGCGCGGAGTCGAGGGAGTCGGAGCCGGACCAGTGGCCGGTCCAGTAATTGGGAAACGTTTCTGCGTAGTGCGCGAAGGTGATGCGGCGCAGCAGGCTCTCGGCTGCGGCCTGATCGAAGGTGGAGACGCCGAGGATGAGCGGGCCGTTGAGCGCGTACCAGAAGCCCCCATTTTCGCGGGAGCCCTGCGGCGTGCCCGGCTCGACGACGGGCTTTTCGATCTGGCGAGCGCCCTGGGATTCTCCGGCAAGGAGGCGCTGCTCGAGCTCGGCGTAGAGACGGCGCTTGCGGTCCGCGGGGAAATCGGGATTGAGAAGCGTAAAGCCCTGCGGCTCGAGCCACATGTCCTGCTCGCCGAGGGCGGTGTTGGTCCAGGTCCACGCGCGGCGGGGGAAAGTGCGATCGCCGAGGTCGCGCATAAATGCGTCGCTGAGCTGCGTGCGGTATTCGCGCAGGGCGGCGGAGACGTCGGCGGCCTCGGGAGCATGCGCGTCGAGCTGCGTGGCGAGGTCGCCAAGGATCACGATGGCCATGGCGGAGTTCATGTGGCTTTCGGCGATGGGAAAGACGTCGTTGTAGGGGTGGTTGGAGGGCCACCAGAAGAACATGTCGTTCCAGTCGGAGTTCCAGCGCTTGACGATGCCGTGCTGGCCGACGCCGACGCGATCGCGCAAATAGAGGAAGGCCTGGCGGACGTGGGCGAGGCCGGTGTCGCGGCCGGAGCAATTGAGCGGGTAGTAGCCGATGGTCTCGGTGAGGACCGACGCGTCGCCGGTGACGCGGAGATACTCGGTGAGCAGCATGAAGAAGTAGAGCTGCTGATCGCTGGTTTGCTGCGGGCCGCTGGGCGACCAGCCGAAGCCACCGTCGTTGAGCTTGATTTCGCCGTCGGGGACGGTGCGCTTCATGATGAAGCGGAGCGTGGAGCGGGCGATGGCGGGATTGGTGTGGCAGAGGGGCAGGGCGTGCTGCGCCTGGTCGCGCATGGAGCCCACCATGCCCCACTTGAAGTCATAATCGGTGCCCTGGGGCATGATGGTCTCGTCGTAGTACTCGCGCCACTTGGCCATCTGCTCGAGGACCGCGGTGTTCCAGCGCATCTCCCGGCGCAGGGTGAGGTCGGCCTCGTTGACGTAAGCCGGAATTTTGGCGCGCCATGCATCGCCGAAAGCCGAGCCGAGGGCGATTTCGCGCGTGGATGCGGACTGGAGCTGTGCGGCGAGGTTGTGGATGGACGCGGCAGAGATGTCGCGGGTGTAGCCGATGATGCAGGCGAGATTCTGCTGCTGGCCGGGCTGCAGAGTGCCGTTCCATCGCGTGCCGAGCCAGGTATCGCCGTTGGGATCCTTTACGGCGAAGGGCCGCGCCTGAGTATCGGCGGAGTGAACGAAGAGGGCAGGAGGGAACTGCTCGAGGTGGGACATCTGGCCGGACGTCGGGAAGGCGAGCAGTCGCTTAGGATGCAGCGTAAAGCTGACGAACGCAGTAGAGCCGCCGATTTGCTGCGCAGGGTCAGGAGAATAAGCAACTGCGCCGCGGTCTTCGTCCCAGGCAGCGAGGATTTGCTGGTAGCGTGCCGCGATAGCCTCTTCGTAATGCATGCCGAGGGGCTGCTGACCGGTGTTGCGCAGGCGAATTTGCAGGAGGAACGCGGAGACGCCTTCGTTCACTCTCGTGGACGGCATGACGGAGATGAGGCGCGTGACGGCCAGGGCTGACGGGAGTGTGTAGTCGTAACGTGCGAAGCCGATGCCGAAGCGTTTGTCGGCGGCCGCGGCGGCGGGCTCGTCGAGTCCGATGAGGGCGTGCTTGCTGCCGGCGATTTCGACGCTGGCGGTATTCGCGCCGCTGAAGGGAATGGGGCCCTGATTCATGCGGCCCCAGGCGCGTTCCCCGGTGAGCACCTGGAGCGCGCCGCTCGAGTGCGCAAAAAGTGTAAGGCGGTAGTTGCCGGTGAGAAAGAACGGATCGTCGGGGAGCATGGGCGTGTTTTCAAAGACGGGACTGCCGGGGAAACGCAGCGGTCCGGTGTAGTGCCAGGCGGGAAGGCCGAAGTCGTCGTCGATCCAATCCCCCAGAGGCGAGTCCCCCAGAGGCGAGTCCCCGAGTGGCGAGTTACCCAGGGGCGAGCTTGCGGCGGCGGCGCGCGATGGCGAGAGCAGCGTGGTGGCGGCGAGGGCTCCGGCGCCGGCCAGGAAGTCGCGGCGGGAGAAGAAATCCGATTCAGAAGGCATGAGAACTCCGTAGCTTGTGCGGAGGGAATTGTAGCAGCGCGTGGAGCGCAGGGTTGCGCGATGCAATGTCAGCGCTGGATGGGATCGGGCTTCATCCGGCTGGCGATTTTCATCGGTTGGGGTCGATCGTTGTCCACCTCCCGGAGTGGGCAGACTGGAAGATGGCTTCGATGACGCGCATGTTGGCGATGGCTTCTTCGAGCGGGAGGGGTGGGGGCGTGCCGTCGAGGACGGCTTTGGAGAAGGCGTCGCCCTGCAGCGTGTACTGATCGACGATGGGGAAGGTTTCAGTGGCGATGCCGGCGCCGAAGAGGTCGCTGCCGTCGTCGATGAAGAGGCGGGTGGGGCGGTCGGGAGGGGCGTTGAAGGGAATTTCGATGTCGATGCGGCCTTTCGTGCCATAGAACTGAACACGCTGGTAGGGGACGAGCTGGGTGCTGCAGGTGAAGATGGCGTGGCCGGCGGGGAAGTCAAGCAGGGCGGAGGTGAGGCGGTCGGTGCGCATCTGCGGATCGCGGTCGATGAGGCCGCAGACGCGCGCGGGCTCCTGGCCGAAACCGCAGCGCGCTGCCTGAATGCAGTAGCAGCCGATGTCGTAGAGCGCGCCGCCGCCGGTTTCGGGCCGATTGCGGATGTTGGTGGGGTCGTCGTTGAAGTAGCTGAAGGCGGCGATGACGGCGCGCAGGGGACCGATGCGGCCTGCGTCGATGAGCTGGCGAGCGCGCAGCCACTGCGGGTGGCTGCGGATCATAAAGGCTTCGCCGATGACGACGCCGGTGCGGTCGCGAAGCGCGAACAGCGATTCGGCTTCGGCGACGGTCATGCTGATTGGTTTTTCGCAAAGGACATGCTTGCCTGCCTCGGCGGCTTTGGCCGTCCAGGGAACGTGGAGCTGATTGGGGAGCGGGTTGTAGATGGCGTCGATATGCGGGTCGGCGAGGAGTTCTTCATAGGAGCCGTATGCGGTGGGGATGCCGAGTTGAGCTGCGGCGTTCCGAGCGCGGGAGAGATTGCGCGAGGCGATGGCAGCGACGGTGGTGTACTGGCCGCGCTGCATGGCGGGAATGACTTTTTTGACGCCGATGTTGGCCGTGGAGAGGACGCCCCAGCGAAGCTGTTGGTTCATGGTGGGAATGATAATTCGAGCGGATGGAGTCCGAACGCGATGCGCTATCGTCAATAGGAGTAATTCTGGTGCTCTGCGACCTTCAAAGAGAAACGAGATCTGGCGCGAAGATTCTGCGATGTGGGTTGTGCATGGCAATGGTGGCGGCGATTCTTCCCGTTTTCGGTGCGGCGGCGCAGGGGGCGCCGTCCGATTCTGGCGCGCAGCAGACGTTCGGGGTGACGTCGAAGCTGGTTTTTCTGGATGTCACCGTGCTCGATAAAAAAGGCCGGCCGGTAACAACCGGGTTGACCCGGGACGATTTCCGGATTACCGAGGACAACCGACCGCAGGAAATTTTCTCTTTTGAGACGCCGCAGGCGCACCTGGCCGATGGGCACGATCAGAGTGCCGATGCGGCGGTTCCGCTGACCATTCTGGTCCTGGATCAGCTCAACTCGAGCCTCCAGGATTTCAGCTACATTCGGCGCGAGGCCCAGAATTTTCTCGAGGGACAGCCGAAGGAGCTGCGTTCTCCGGCAGAGCTGATGGTGGTGGGCAACCGGTCGCTGGAGCTGATGCAGGGCTGGACGCGCAGCCGCGACGACCTGCTCTCTGCCCTCCGCCAGGTTCCGCACGACATTCCTTTTAAGGAGATGAGGTCAGACTTCTGGTCGGAGCGGATCGGGCAATCGCTGGATGCGCTGCAGCAGATTGCGATCGAGAATGCGGGCGTGCCCGGCAGAAAGAACATCCTGTGGCTGGGCTACGGCGCGCCGCCGCTGCAGACCGGAATCATGCCGGAGCAGAATCGCGAGGGGGTGGACCGGTATATCCACGCCGTGGTTAACCTGATGGTGGACTCGCGGGTGAGTCTGTATCTCATCTATCCGGGACTTCCCCCTCCGGGCTGGGTGAGCGTTCCGGTGAACTCGCCGGATCAGGTTGAAAACCTGAATTCGGCCAGCCAGGTGGCCGTCGGCGACCCCTTTGCAGGAGAAATCAATTTCCCATTATTCGTAGGGCAGACGGGCGGCAGGCTCTTCTATAACCGCAACGATCTCGACGGGGAGTTGCACGAGTCGGAAGCTCTGGGCACGGATTACTACACGCTGACCTATCAGCCGCACGGTGGCGACGACAACGGCCGGTTTCGGCGCATCCGGGTAACGATGAGCAATCCTGAACTGCGCGTCGTGACCAGAGACGGCTACTATGCGCCAGACCGGAACGCGCCGCGGGATGCGCGCGTGGAAGCTACGGAGCGGCTGGTGGAGGCGGAGCGGGCTACAGTGCCCTTCGACACGCTGCAACTCGCGGTCAGCCAGATCGTCCGGCATCCCGACGCAGGTTCCGCCGACTTTACGGTGCGACTGCCGGCCGCCAGCCTGACCTGGACCGCGGGTGCGGACGGCAACAGCTCGACAAACCTGACGGCGGCGACGGCCAGCCTGAATGGCGACCACAGAATCATGGCCGCTAAGCTGACTCGGTTGACGATGTCAACGCCCACCCAGGACACGCTGCATCTGGAAGGGAGAACGATCGCGTTCCGGATATCGGTTCGGGTGCCAAAGAAAGCGCAGATCATCCGCGTCGCGATAGAGACGGCGGCGGACGGGAAGGTGGGCGCTGCGGAACTGGAGCGCAAAGCAATTGACGCTGCACCGGCGTCGTAAAGGGAGTGAAGTGTCGGCCCCAGTTGCGGCTGGGGCGCCGGTAACGGGGGCGAATGCGGCAGCGCCATCCGCGCGGACATAGCGGATTTAGTGGCCGGGCGTGAACAGGCTGCCGGGGTTGTCTTTGACGATGACGCCGTCGCGTTTGCCGCCGAGGTCGACCATCAGTTGCTGCAGAGCGCCTTCGTGGAGGACGTTGTTGGCGAGGACGCAGTTTTCGAGGCCCTGCCAGACGATGCCGAACGACGGACTCCAGACGCCCTGGTTGCCGTCGTCGCGGCCGGATTCGAGGACGTTGCCGGCACAGGTGACGCCGCTGGATCCCTCGAGAACGATTTGCGCCGAGTCGTGCGTGCCGGCTTTTGCGAAGCGTCCGCTGCGCTTGATGAAGTTGCCGGTGATCGCGAACTGCGTACAGGGGCCCTTGTTCCACCCCGCGGTTTGCGGGTTGTGGCGCAGCGCGATGCCGACCGTTCCGGCGCGGTCGAAGAAATTGCCGGTGATCTGGTAGCCGTCGCCGCCCACGACGACGAAGTTCTCCTCGCTGTTCCATTCGACGCGGTTGGCGGTGAAGGTGACGGAGGCGTTTTCGTCACGGGCGGCAAACCCGGCGCGTCCGTTGCCGGAGAGCCAGTTGTCGAGGATGAAACCGTCCCAGCCGCGCAGGCTGAGGCCGTCGCCGTGGTTGGCCATGCACTCGCAGTGGCGGACGCTGAAGCACCAGGCGCGTTCAAGGTGCAGGCCGTCGCCGGTGAAGCAGGTGATCTGACAGCGCTCGATGCGGAAGCCGTCTTCGTGCGGGCCGTAGGCCGTGCGCTCGGTGAAGATGCCGTGGACATTTTGACCGAGGCCGCGGCCGTCGAGGGCGAGGCCGTCGATGGTGGCGCCGCGCGCGTCGGTGAGGTTGAGCAGGCCGGGGGCATCGGGGCCGGCGAGGCGGAGCGTGGAGCCGCCGGGGCCGCTGTAATTCCACGCGGGTATGCCAATGAGGGCGATGCCAGGACGGACGTGGAGCTCGCGCGTGATGTAGATGGCGGGCGGCAGGAAGACCCCACTGCTGTTTACCGCCGCGGCATCGATGGCGCGTTGCAGTGGGGCGGTATCGTCCGTTTTGCCATCTCCGGCCGCGCCGAAATTGCGAACGTTGAGGAATCCGAAGACTCCATCCGGTCTGTCTGCGGCGAAGGCCGATGCGGAGTAGAGGGCCGACGCGCCGCCGAGGAACGCGGCACGGGCGAGATGGCGGCGGTTGAGGACGGGCGAGCCAGGGTCAGGCATGACTCACCAGCTTATGCGCCCGCGCCGCCTCCCACAAAATGGACGATCTCGAATTTGTCGCCGTCGGCAACGGGGGTCGTCGGCCACGCCGGGCGGGAGACGATGGAGCCGTTGTGCTCGACGGCGACGCGGTCCTGCTTGAGGCCCAATGCGGCGAGAAGGTCCTGGACGGTGGCGGCGGGGGGCAGCTCGAAGGTGCGCGGCTGGCCGTTGATGAGGAGGTTCATCTTTTACAGGGTACAGGGTGCGGCGTGGGCGAGATTAGTGGAGGTGGTGAAGGAGATGCCAGACGATGAGGCCGGCGACTGCGGCGATGGTATCAAAGAGGAGCGCGAACGCGAGGCCACGGAATGCGCCAATGGGGTTGTCGAGAGGCCGAGGCTGACATTCTGTGACCGGGAGTCCGTGGCGTTCGGAAAGAGGGGCGGATGCATTGGAGAAGAAGCCAGGATCGACGGTGTGCACGGTCATACAGGGTTGCCTCAGTGAAGAGGTTATCGGCGGCGGCAGCGCATGGCATCAGAAAGAGGCAAGCGAAATCGGGCTGTGTGGCGAAACGGGATGGAGGTCGAGAGCTGAACCGATTCGGGAAGGGCACAGCGGGCCCGTAACGGCAACAAAAAGCCCGGACCCTGGGGGATCCGGGCTTTCGCTGGGGATGCGCCGGCCACGCGGGCAGCCGGCGCGTCAGGCTAGTAGATGGTGAAGGTCAATGTGGTGGAATGCGACGTGCCGCCGCCGGTACCGGTGATGGTGATCACGTAGGTGCCGGTCCTGGCACGTCTGGAGACGCTGAGGTTGAAATCGGTTGTGCCGGAACCCGGCGCGCCGATGGACGATGGTGTGAAGCTGGAGGTAACTCCGGAGGGAACGCCGGTCGCGGAGAACGAGATGGCCGAGTCAAATCCACCGGAGACCGCTGTCGTGACGACGGCATACCCGCTCTGCCCCTGGAAAAGATATCCGGAGGAGGGTGAAACGGAGATGGTGAAGTTGCCCGATGAGGTGGTGGTGACGGTCAGCGATACCGGTGTGGTTTCCACGGTGCTGCCGGAGGTTCCCGTCACGGTAATGGTGTAGGTGCCGGCGGCGACGGAGGAAGCGACGGCCATGGTCATGCTCGATGTACCGTTGCCGGTGATCGACGTTGGACTGAAGGTCACGGTGACGCCGGAAGGCTGGCCGGAAGCGGAGAGCGTGACGGCGGAGTCAAATCCGCCGGTGACGGTGCTGGTGATGGTAGAGCCGCCGGAGTTGCCGGCTTGTACGGAGACGGAGCCGGGCGACGCGGAGAGCGTAAAGCCGGGCTGCGTGGACACCGATCCGGCAAGCGCGCTGATGAGGGCCGCCTGCGGGCTGCCCCAGCCACTGGCGAGGTCGTATCCGGTGGTCGCCGAATAACCATTGCTGCCGCTGGTGATGTCGTGGAAGTCGGAGTCGTAGCTGGAGCCTTCGCCGATGGTGTAGAGGCTGGGGTTGATGAAGCCCAGAGTCTTGTTGCCATTGGCGACCGACTGCTGGTTGGTGAGAGCCAGGAAGCCGGCCCACATAGGCGTAGCGAAGCTGGTGCCGCCGTACTCGTTGGCGGTGCAGGTGGTCTGGTCAGCGCAGACGTAGAAGGTGAAGTTGGCGTTGGCCGACACGTCAGGCCCATTGCGGTAGGTCTTCGAGCAACTGGAGCAACCGGCCGCTGCAGTGGTTTGCCAGGAGGGTATGGCGTACTTATCGGGCGAGATGCCGCCACCGCCATCGGACCAGGCGGTCTCCGAAGCCCATGGCCCGGCTGCGGAAGAAGTCTCCAGATCGGTGCCGCCCACGCTGGTGACGTAGACGTCGTCTGCGGGGTAGATTTCCGAGGCTGTGCCGGAGGTGGTCCACTTACCGCTGTCGCCGGCCGCCTGGAAGAGGTTCTGGCCCTGGGCGGCGAATTCCTCGAAGTACGGATTGTCGGTGTTGGGATCGGCGGGGCTCCACGTCCACGAAGAACTGAGCTGGGCGTTGAGCGGTGTATGGGTGGCCATGGAGTTGAAGATGGCCGAGTCTGTGGAGCCGACGTACATGACCAGGCCGGATAGCCCGGGCGCCATGCCCAGGGCCTGGGTCATGTCGAGGGTCTGCTCCGTGTCGTCGCAGCCGCTGCTTTCGGTGCAGCTGGTGCTGGTGCCGTCAGTGGAGAGGAGCGTGATGATGCTGCCGGGATAGGTTTGTCCGGCATTCGCGTAGTAGGTCTGAAGGTCCGCCAGGTCGGTGCCGTAGTACTCCAGCAGGCCGAGGTACTGGCCGGTGCCGGTGAGCGATCCATTGCCGTAGTAGGCGGCGCGCATGTCGCTGCCGAGGAACGAAGCGGATGGACCGGAGCCAGTGGTGGCGCTGGATTTCACGCCGAAGTTCGCAGGCCGCCTGCTGAGTCCGGCGGGATGGGGCAGGGAGTAGTCGTCAAGGCCGGCGATATGCCAGAGCTGGAAGGGCAGATCGACAGTGGGCTCGCGATCCGGCGAGAAGAAGGTGCGGTTCTCGGTGGGATGCTGGTAGGTGCGCATGGTGATGTGGAAGGCGCGATTGATAGCGCCCACCGTGCCTTCGACATCGATATTGAGGCGGTTGCGCGAGGTGCCAACGACGGCGAGGCCGTGCTCCCGGGCGAATTCAAGAACGGCGTTATAGTCGTCCTGCGTAGGTCCGAACTGCGCGGTGAACTCATCGACGGTGAGGAAGTGGTGATACGAGGGACTGTTGGGGTTGTAGAGATCCTGGAGGAGATTGTCGACCTGCGTTTGGTTGCGCAGCGGCAGCACCAGGACAAGACGCATGCTCTGGGCGGCGGGCAGCGTGCCGACGGGCTTTGCCTGGCCGGTGGCAACGACGGAGCGCAGATGGCGGGTGAGGGGAGGTTGCATCTGGCCAAACGCGGCTGCGACGAACAGCAGCGCGAACAGTGAGAGCAGAGACTTCCTGAGAAGGCGAATCACGTTCTCTCCTTGTGACCCGGGGTGTGGGATTGCCGCGTGGAATGCGGCAGGCTCCGGGGTGGACGAATTCTCAGCCAGGGAGAGGCAGTGTGTCCAGAAATTTTCGCATTGGTTACTAAAGAACCCAGAGCGCCTGGTAGTTGGGGCCCTGGGTTCTATGAATCCGTTGGATCTGCTTTTTTCTTTTGAGTTGCTCCTCGGTGTACTGGAGCGGGCCGAATGTGGTCGAGCGGCCTTTATCGCCGCAGCGAAAGTCCGCTCATGCTATCTGAAGTTCGGGGGCAGTTGTGTTCGGCGAATGTGCAACATGCGCTGCGTTAGCGCACGACTCCCATGTTATCCGCGGGCCAGTAGATGAATTCGGCCTTGCCGTAGATGAGGTCGCGGTCGACGGGGCCGAAGTCGCGGCTGTCGCTGGAGATGGAGCGATGGTCGCCCATGACGAAGTATTCGTCGGGGGGAACGACGAGTGTGCCCATGGAGCGGGTGTCCTGATAGCGGCGGGGAACATAGGGCTCGCTGGTGGCCTTGCCGTTGATGAATACCTTGCCCTGACGGATATAGATGGTATCGCCGGGCAGCCCGATGACGCGCTTGATGTAGCTTTTTTCGGGATCGCGCGGATAGTGGAAGACGACTACGTCGCCGCGGTCGATTTTTTCAAAGCGGAAGAAGAACTTATCGATGAAGAGGCGGTCCTGGTCGCGCAGGCCGGGCTGCATGCTGGTGCCTTCCACGCGCACCGGCTGGTAGAGGAAAGTGATGATAAAGATGGAGGCGAGGAACGAGATGACGATGTCGCGCAGCCAAACATGAAAATTGCCTTTTCGCACGGATCAGGGTTCCTCGCCTAGCTGCAGCCCAGGCTGCCCGGAGGGCAGATCATGTTGGGCCGTCCGTGGAGGACGGGCTTGGCCATGGGTTGCGGCTGGGTGGAGGCTGGGACGAGCGTGGTTGGTCCGGTGAGGTTGTTCTCCTCGAGATCGAGCGGACGCTGGATTACCATTTCCACCTGGGAGCCGGAGGGAATGCTGATGTCGGCCTTGCGGGTGAGGAGGGCGACGATGCCGGCGGCGGCGAGGCCTGCGCCTGCGCCTTCCAGGCCGCCCGCGAGGGGATGACCGGAGTCGATGCCGGCAATCGAGCCGATGGTGGCGCCGGTGGGGACGGCGACTTTGGCGGTTTCGCCCGCATTGTGGCCTTTATTGTTGCCGCCCTGCTGCTCGATGGTGCCTTCGTCACCGTTGACGGTTTGGTGTTCCGCGCCGGGCAGGCTGTTGACCATGCCGGGGATCTCCACCACCGACCCATTGGGAAAGATCATGGAAGTGAAGTGCATGTTGAGCTGGGCTTCTTTGCGGCGGGTGGGTCGCTCGACGCTGTCGATGACTCCCTGGACGTACACGCCTGCGGGGATGAGCACGCGATTGCCGACGACCACTGGGAAAGTGGAGGAAAGATAAACGCCGTCACCGGGTTTGGCGCTTTTGGTATTGATGGCGCTGCGCAGCTCGAGCAGGACTCTGGTGCCTGCGGGGACGATGAAGACCTTCGGGGCGGGCGTGGCGGTGGATGCGGGCGCGGGTATGGATGCCGGCTGGGCTGCTGCCGAGGCCGTCGGGGCCGCGGTGGCCGAGGCGGTCTGGGTCTGGGCAGGTGCGGTCGGGGCCGGTACGGTCGGGCTTGCCGTCTGGGCCGGTGCCGGGACTGCCGGCTGTGGAGCGGCAGACGGGGCGGTCTGCGCGACGGCGGCCGCGGCGCCGGCGAGCAGGAATCCGATGAGGGACAGGCTGGCGGTCTTCACAAGCGGCCTCCCGGGGGCCTCCTTTATTGTGCCTGAAACAGGAGGCTGGTGGCGCTGCCAAATGCGGTGCAGGCGCTCAGGTTTGGACTGGCGGGACGGGGCAGGAGTGAGCGAGACTCGGGCCGGAAGGCCGGCGACACGCGCCCTCGGCGCCGGACCGGGACTGCCCGCGTCAGGCCTGGATGATTTGCGGACGGGTTGTGGGCAGGACATCGGACAATTCATCGAGCGCAGCCAGCCGTGCCAGGCGTTCCTCGATGTTCAATTTGTCGCGGGAATCGGCCCATTTGAGTGCGGTCTTGAGAACCTCCCGCGCGGCCACTCGGCCGACGCGCTTCTCCTGGACTTCAGCCAGAAAGATGTAACGGGCTGCGGAGGCGGGATCGATCTGGATGCCCCGGAGGGCGACGCGATAGGCGTCATCGAACTCTTTGGCGCTGAGCAGCAGGCGGCCGTAGAGGCCGAGCGTAACGCTGTCGTCGCCGAGGGCCTTGAGGGCGGCGGCGCACTGGGCCAACGCCTCTTCGTGCTTGCCCATTTCCTCCAGGCAGATAGCGAAGTTGCGGTGCAGCGCGGCTTCGACAGCCCATGGGAGCGGCCGCTTCAGCTGCGTTTCGCAGAACTCCGCAAGCTCCCGGTACCGTCCCAGGCCCTTCAGGACGCAGCTTAACTTCGCCTGGAGGTTGAGGCCGTCGGCAGCATCGTCGAGATATTGCGCGGCCAGGCTTTGCAGTTGGCCGAGAAGCTGGTTGCGCTCGGCGGGGCGCATCTGAGCGGAGAGCGCGAGGAGTTCGGCCTGTGCAAGCAGATTCTCAGGGTCTTTGCTGACCGACTCGCCGTAAAACTCTATGGCTTTGACGAAGGCGGCTCGATTGCGGCAAATATCTCCGGCGTGCTCGAGGTCTTTGGAGGTCGCGTTCTCGTGGTCGATGCGCGCCAGGTAGCCGGCTGCTTCTGGCCAGTCCGCCGCCCTGGCAGCGAGGCCAAGCAGCGTCTCAGGCGCAATCCAGTCGAGGTCTTTGCGTGTGGGGGCGAGCTTGGCCACTTCCTCGCTGACGGCGCGAATCTCGGCGAGGAGCCTGTCCGCTTCCTGCTTCGCGGAGTCGAGCTGGGCTTCGAACTTGTTCCGGTCGTCGTTGATGGCGGTGAGCAGGCGCGCCAGCGAGGAGAGCTGCTGCCGGGCATCGTCGACGCGGCGGAGGATGTCGATGGTGAAGCTGCCGATCTCGGCCTGGACCCCGGTTTCGATCTCGCTGGAGAGGTTGCGGCGCATCCTGCGGCCTTCGCGCATGACAAGAGCAACAAAGACAAGGATGAGCAGCAGAACCGCCAACTCCGGTAAACTCCCCCGGAAGGCGGCGATAATCTGATCCGCATTCATAGGCGCCTCGGTGGGAGAGTGCGCGGATTATAGCAATGAACGGGGAGTTTGAGCGAGAAGAATTAGTTCACGCCCTGAATTTCCCGTGCCGCCGGCGCGACCCCGCCGAAGCGGGCGGCCGGGGCAAGTGCGGCTAATTCTTCACCCGAACCTTTGGTTCGACCGACATGCCCGGGCGCAGCAGGTGATCGTTGTTCTGGCTGGGGTTGGTCAGGTCGATGCGAACGGGAATGCGCTGCACCACTTTCACATAGTTGCCGGTGGCGTTTTCGGGCGGGAACAGGCTGAGCTCAGAGCCGGTGGCGCCGCCGACCTGGGTGACTTTGCCGTCGTAGTCGCGATCGTAGGCGTCGACGTGGATGACGACGGGCTGGCCGACCTGCATGTGGCGGAGCTGCGTTTCCTTGAAGTTAGCCGTGATCCACACATCGTTGAGCGAAACCAGCGTCATGAGCGCCTGACCGATGGCCACGTTCTGTCCGGGCTGGACGCTCTTGGTGGTGACGATGCCCGATGCCGGGGCGACGATGGTGCAGTACTCGAGGTTCAGCCTGGCCTGGGCAAGAGCGGCGCGGGCCTGGTCGACCTGGGCGGCGGCCTGATCGGCTTTGGCCTTCTGGATGGCGACTTGCTGCGGCGCGGTTTTGGCGTAGGTCAGTGTTGATCGCGCCTGAACGACGCGATCATGTGCGACGCGCACGGCGTCCTGAGCGGCGACAACGTCTGCCTGGGCCTCGTCGACCGCAGCTTTGTCGGCGTCAGCGGCGTCCACGGCGGCGTCGTACTGTTGTTTGGAGATGATGTCCTTCTGGACCAGCGGCGTGTAGCGCTGGAGGTCGAGGTTGGCCTTTTCGGAATTGGCCTGGGCGGCCACCACGCGGGCCTCAGCCGCTTTCAGCTGGTTTTCCGTCTCGGTGACGGACTCGTTGGCGCTGATCACGTCGACACTGGCATTGTCCAGGTTCGCCCCGGTGTTGATGTGGATGACGGGAACGTTGACCCGGGCGGCCTCGTAACTGGCTTCCGCCGCTTCCAGATTGGCTTCTGCCTGGTGGAGAGCGGTCTCGAAGTCAGAGGGATCGATGAGCACCAGGGTGGCGCCGGCTTCGACGAACTGGTTCTGATTGACGGCGACCGCCTTGACGTGGCCCTGAATGCGCGCGCTGATCTGGACGAGGTTGCCGTCGACCGCGGCGTCGTCGGTGTCTTCGTAATAGGTGGAGTGCCACCAGAAGAGGAGCGCGCCGACCACGAGCACGGCGACCGCGCCGATGATGACAAACCGGCGGCGCGAGCCCTGGCGCGGAAGTTCCGGCTGCTCCTCGTGAATCTCGGGTTTCGATTGCTCGGAAGTCTGGTCCGCCACGCTTACTTTCCTCCCACGTAGTCCTTGTAACTGGTCTGGGCGACGCCGAGGGCGCGCGCCAGCGATAACTTCGCGATGTTGTGCCGGTAGAGGCTGTCGACGTACTGCTCGTCGGCCTGGGCGACGGCCTGCTGGGCCTGGGAAACGGCAAGATTGTCGGAGACGCCGGCCTTGTAGCGCTGCTGGGCTTCGCTCAGGGCTTCGTTGGCGAGGTCGACGTTGCTTTTGGCCACGTCGACGAGCTTTGCCGCGGCCTGGATATCGAGGATGCTGTCGCGCACGTCGGCGCTGATCTGCCCGCGCATGTCGCTAAGGCGGGCGCGCGCCTGATCGAGCTGCGACTGGGCCTGTTTGGCATCGCCGCGCAGCTTGCCTTCCTCAAAAATCGGCGCGTCCAGCGAACCGGTGGCGTCGCCGGTGCCGTGCGAGTGCGACACGTTGATGCCGATGTCGCCGTAGTCGCCATTGAAGCTGACGGTGGGCAACCGCTCGTCGGTGGCTGCCTTGCGGGCGTGCTCGGCGGCTTCCACCTGCTGCTCGAGGGCCTTGAGGTCAGTGCGGCTGGCAAGGGCGTGCTGCACGGCGGCGTCGGGATCGAGATTGTCGAGGGCTTTGTAGGGAACCTGATCGGTGAGATCGAATTGCTGGTCAAGGGACAGGCCGATGGCGCGGGCCAGAGCGATCTTGTCTTTGGCCCAGGCGTTGCGGGCGGCGATGAGCGTTTGCTGCTGGGTCTGGTAGTCGACGCGGGCGCGCAGTTCGTCGAGCAGCGGAGCCGTCCCGGCCTGGTGGTTGCCGATGGCCTGATCGAGGGAAACTTTTGAGGTTGCCACCTGAGCCTCGGCAGCCTGCACGCGGGCGGCGTCGGCGATGACGGTGAGGTAGGCGTTGCCCACGGTAAGGACGACCAGATCGCGCGCATCCTGCGCGGAGAGCGTGGCGGCGGCGAAATTGTGCTTCTGCGCCAGATAATTCTGCAGCGCGGTCAGATCGAGCAGGGTCCAGCTGAGCGTGCCGCGAATGTCGGTGTATCCGTAGGGGCCGATGACAGCGGGGAAGCCAGGAATACGCAGCCCTTCGGCCTGGAGGTCGGTTTCCTGGTCGGCTTCGGTGATGTGGGCCTTGGCTGTGGGCAGCAGCGACTGCAGTTCTTCCAGCCGGGCGCCGCGCGCCGATTCGACGTTCTGGCTGGTGAGGATCAGCCCCAGGTTGAAGCGCAGGCCGCGCTGGACAGCGTCGTCGAGCGACAGGGAAAGGACGCCGGAGGTGGCTGGCTGCTGCACTATGCTGCCCTGGTAGGTCGAGCTGTCGATCTGAGGCTGGGGAATCTGGACAGGCGCAGCCGGTACGGCGACCGTACTGCCGGTGGATGGTGCCTGGGCGAGCACGGGGAGGACCGGCAACGCGGCGATTGCCAGCGCAGCGGCCATCCGTCTCAGACGCAGGAGCCGGTAATCGGTTGCAACAGCCTCCGGCACAGAAAGAAGCCTTTCGTCATGACTTGTGGGAAGATTTCAATCTTCCGGTCGAGGTATGTGCTTTGGATGCACGCTACCGAGCAAAAAATTCAGAAGAATCTCTGACATACAGAGTAGTCGAAGGGGTGCTTTCGCGTCTCGCCGAATCGACGCCAAAGGTAACCGGGCGGGCTCGGGTTATCAGGTGCCCACGGAGGCGCATCCCGGCCCTGGAAACAGGTTTCAGGCGTGTGCGGCTGCGGCCGCCTGCGCCAGCGAGGACGCCAGCGAGCAGAGCGCCTGGCGGAAGAGCCGTCCGACGGCGTCGGCAGTCCAGGTGGCGGGCCGGGCGAAGCGGTTGATCGCGGTGGCCGTGGCGGCATTGTCCTGGCCGAGGACAGCACGCTGCACAAATACGGCCCGCTGGGCATGCGAAAGCCGGCCGAGCCAGTCGCGCAGGCGGTTGCGTCCCGCGCCGGAAACCAGCTCGGAAATCTCTGCGGCGGAAAGGGTTCCCCCGTCTTCGTCTTCCAGACAGGAGGAGGGAGCGTCGGCCACGGGAACCGCGGCGAAAGAGGCGGGGTCCTGGCGATGCATGATTTCAAGAGCGCCCTGCAGCACGCGCTCGCGGACGAAACCTTTGGCGGCCGAGGGATCGGCGCAGGGGTCGACTTCAACCGAAGCTACGGTGCTTTCCACCAGGCGCAGCGCTTCCGATTCGCTGCCGAGCATGAGGGCGGCGAAGCGGTACATCTCGACGGCCGCGTTCTCCGCTGTGAGGACTGATTCGCCGGAACAGGGGGATTCCGCCATGAGGCACCTCCGTGGAAACTGGTAACTCTATCGTCACCGAGACGGGGCGAGGCGTCAAATCGTTCAACTAGCTGAGAAATTTGGTTAACTTTCGCTCTGGATTCATGCTGCGTGCACCCGGCGTGCGTTATAGCCAATCAGGTAAACTTCCTGCTACGGCACCAGCAAACGCGGGCCAGCGGGCATGGCAAGAGCTAAGAAAATGACGCAGACGTTGTTTCTCAGCCGGGACGAATCGTGGCTGGGCTTTAACCGGCGGGTGCTGGAAGAGGCGCAGGATCCGACCAATCCGCTGCTGGAGCGGGCGAAGTTTCTGGCCATCACGGCCAGCAATCTCGACGAGTTCTTCGAGATCCGCATTGCCGGTGTGCTGCAGCGGCTGGAGGACGGATACAACGAGGCCGCTCCGGACGGCAAGACCCTGCGCGAGTCGCTCGAAGCGATCAAGGAAGAGACGCACCGGTTTGTTGCCGACCAGTACCAGTGCTGGAACGAGCAGTTGCTGCCGGCAATGCGCAAGGCGGGCATTCGCGTTCTGAAATGGGACGAGATGGACGACGACGCGCGCCAGTCGGCGAGCGACTACTACCAGCGCGAAGTGGACCCGCTGCTGACGCCCATCACCATCGATCCGGCGCATCCGTTTCCGCGCGTGCTGAACAAAGCCATGTGTTTGGCGCTGCTGCTGCGGCGCAAGAGGCGGGGGACCCTCGGCCCGGTGCTGGGCGTGCTGACCGTGCCGCGGGCGCTGCCGCGCTTTGTGCGCCTGCCCTCGGCGAACGGCACAGAAGACTTCATCTTTCTGCACGACCTGATCGAGCGCAATGCCGCCGCCATGTACCGCGGCTACGAGATCCTGTCGCGGGCGGCGTTTCGCGTGACGCGCAACAGCAATCTCTACTTCCAGGAGGAAGAATCGCGGTCGCTGCTGGAGACGGTGCGCGCGGAGTTGCACAACCGGCGCAAGGGCGACGCGGTACGGCTGGAGATCGAGAGCGGGGCCGACCCGGAAATTGTCGATCGCCTGCGCGTGAACTTCGAGCTGGACGAGTCGCTGGTCTATCACACGGACGGGCCGGTGAATCTGTCGCGGGTGATGATGCTCTACGGCGCGTCGCCGCGGCCGGAGCTGAAATTCAGGCTTTTCGTACCGCGCGAACTGCGCCTGAACCGGAAATCGTCGGATCTTTTCGATGAGCTGAGGCACCGCGATATCCTGCTGCACCATCCGTACGATTCCTACGATGCGGTGGTGGGGTTTGTGGAGGCGGGAGCGCAGGACCCAAACGTGGTCTCGATGAAGCAGACGCTGTATCGGACCAGCGCCGACTCGCCGATTTTCCAGGCGCTGACCGAAGCCGCGCAGACCAAGGAAGTGACGGCAGTGGTGGAGCTGACCGCGCGCTTTGACGAAGCGTCGAACATTCGCTGGGCGCGTAACCTGGAAGATGCGGGGGTCCAGGTATTTCATGGGATTGTGGGGCTGAAGACGCACTGCAAGCTGGCGCTGCTGGTGCGGCGCGATCCGGACGGCGTGATGCGGCGCTACGCGCACCTGGGCACGGGGAATTACAACCCGGACACGGCGCGCTTCTATACGGACCTGAGTTTGCTGACGGCCGACCCGGAGATCACGGCTGCGGTGCACAGCGTGTTCAATTACCTGACGGCGCATTCCGAGTCCGACGACTACCGGCCGCTGCTGGTGGCGCCGCTGACCCTGGCCGAGAGCTTCATTCGCATGATCCAGCGCGAGATGGAACACGCGGCTGCGGGGCGGCCGGCGCGGATTATCGCCAAGATGAACTCGCTGCTGGAGCAGCGCGTGATCGAGGCGCTGTATTCGGCGGCGCATGCCGGTGTGGAGATCGACCTGATCGTGCGCGGCATCTGCGCGCTGCGGCCGGGGCTGAAGAATCTGAGCGAGCGCATTCGGGTGCGGTCGATTGTGGGGCGGTTCCTCGAGCACAGCCGCGTCTATTACTTCCTGAACGGCGGGGAAGAGGAGTTTTACTGCGGCAGCGCGGACTGGATGCCACGCAATCTGTTCGAGCGATGCGAGGTGATCTTCCCGATCCGCGACGCGCAGATTCGCGCGCGCGTTCGCGATGAGATTCTGGCCGCGTATCTGGCGGACACCGTGAAGGCGAGGCTGCTGCGTACGGATGGATCGTACGTGCGGGTGCGGGAGCCAGGACGTGAGAGCAAGATCCCGGCGTTCAGCGCGCAGGACTTCTTTATCGAGGCGGCGGAGGGCAGAGCGGACGCGAAGGACATTCCGAGGGTGGATGTTTCCGGTGAACCGAAGCGGCCAGCAAGGGCACGTCCGAGCGCGGTCGCGGCTGACTAAGTTCTATTTGCGCCTCCAGCGCACGCCGTCTTTTGAGTCCTCGATGAGGATGCCTTTCGCAGCAAGGTCGTTGCGAATTTGGTCGGCGCGGGCGAAGTTGCGCGTGCGCTTTGCCTGGCTGCGCTCGTCGACGAGGGCCTGAATCTGCGCATCGGAGAGATCGCGGGTGGCGAGGACTTCCGGAGCTGCTTCCTGCAGGCGTCCTTCGCGCTCCGCCCAGTTCAGGGTGAAGCGCGTCCACTCGGCATCGTGGTCGTCGAGGACGGCGAAGACGCGATCGAAGTGGCGCAGGGCGTCGAGCACGTCGGCTTTGTCGCTCTCAAAGAGGGCGCCGGCATCGGCGCGCGCGTTGACGAAGCGGACCATTTCAAAGATGGCGGCGCGGGCTTCCGCGGTGTTCAGGTCGTCGGCGAGGGCGGCGGTAAAGCGCGCTTTCGACTCGCGCGCGGCTGCGGCGACGTCGCTCACGGCGAGCCCGTCGCCCGCATCCGGCCTCTGCGGCCAGTGCGTTTTCTCGATGCGATCGCGGAAGGTGCGCAGGCGCTCTACGGCGACGGTCTCGGCTGCGAGTCCCTCAAAGGTGAAGTTGAGCTGTTGTCGGTAGGGCACGGAGATGAGCAGCATGCGGATGGCCGACGGCTTGTAGCCGCGCAGCAGCAGGTCGCGCAGAGTGTAGAAGTTGCCCTCGGACTTCGACATCTTGCGGCCTTCCACCAGCAGAAAGCGCACGTGGAACCAGTGGCGCGAGAAAATCCGGTGCGAGGCGGACTCCGACTGGGCGATCTCGTTCTCGTGGTGCGGGAACATCAGATCTTCGCCGCCGGCGTGCAGGTCGAACGAGTCGCCGAGGTACTCCATCGCCATGGCCGAGCACTCGATGTGCCAGCCCGGGCGGCCAGGGCCGAGCGGCGTGTCCCACCGGTGCTCGCCGGGTTTGGGGGCCTTCCAGAGCGCGAAGTCGCGCGCCGAATCTTTCTCGTACTCGTCCACGTCGATGCGCGCGCCGTCCGCGATGCCGGTGAAATCCTTCTTCGAGAGCTTGCCGTATTCGGGGAAACGCGCGATGCGGAAGTACCAGGAGCCGTCCTCGGCGCGATAGGCGATGTCCTGTGCGGCCAGCCGCTCGATGAGCGAAACCATGGCGGGGATGTGTTCGGTGGCGCGGGCGAGGACTTCGGGGTGCTCGACCTGGAGCGCGTCGAGGTCCTCGAAGAAGGCCTTCTCGAATTTGCGGGTGTAGTCGGAGATGGCCAGGCCCGCTGCGGACGCGTTGCGGATGATCTTGTCGTCGACGTCGGTCACGTTCATCACATGCCGGACAGCGATACCCTGGGAGCGCAGGAAACGGCGCAGGACATCCACCTGCAGAAACGTGCGGAAGTTGCCGATGTGGCCGTAGTCGTAGACAGTGGGGCCGCAGGCGTACATGCGCAGGGTTGCGCCGTCGGAGGGGGCGAGCGGTTCAACCTGGCCGGAGAGTGTGTTGAACAGGTGCATCAGGGGCGGGCTGGATGGCGACTCCGTCGATGCGCCGAGCACGGCGGTCATCGCGCGGGATCCATCGCCAACATGCTGATTTTGCGGGCTCATGCAGGACGTAACACGATTCTATCAGCGTGCCTCATGCGGGCGAACCGAGGGCCAGGGAGGGTTCGGCGGTGAGCGATGCGGCGGCGAATTCGCGGCCCAGAAATTTGGGCCAGGCGGCAGCGGCGATCATGGCGGCGTTGTCGGTGGCGAGAGCGAGCGCAGGAAACGCGATGGCTACGTCGTTCTCGGCGGCGTCGGCGGTGAAGCGCACGCGAAGCTCGCGGTTGGCGGCGACTCCGCCGGAAACGAGGATCCGGTCGACATGGAAACGCTCTGCAGCGCGGAAGGTTTTGCGGCGGAGGTCGTCGATCACCGAGCGCTGGAACGAGGCGATGAGGTCGAGGGTGCGGCGATCGCAGAGAGGCAGCGCGTCAGACGGTTTGGGATCGGCAAGGCCGGCCAGCGCAGCGCGGCGTTTCCCGATCGAGGCTTCCATCTCGTGCACGTGGACGTAACGCAGGACCGCGGTCTTAATCCCACTGAAAGAAAAGTAGGTGGCTTCGGCGGGGTCGAGCGCGCCCGGATCGCCCTTGCGGTGGGCCTTGGCCTTGATCTGCGAGAAGCTGAAGGGAACCGCCTCGGGGTTGCCGTGCGGGGCGAGCGCGTCGATCCAGGGTCCGCCGGGATAGCCGAGGCCGAGCAGCTTGGCCACTTTGTCGAAGGCCTCGCCGGCGGCGTCGTCGACGGTGCGTCCGACATTGCGGTAGGCCCATGCGCCGTCGTGCATGCGGGCGAGGTAGAGATGCGTGTGTCCGCCGGAGACGACGAGCGCGAGGAGGGCGGGCTCTTTCGACTCGCCTTTGGCGCGCTTCGCTTCCTCAGGGTCGCTGAGGGCAGGCTGTCGGGCGGAATGCCTGCCGTGTGCTTCCTCCAGCAGGACCGCATGGATATGTCCTTCGAGATGGTTGACGGCGATAAGCGGCTTCTCGAGGGAGGCCGCCAAGGCCTTCGCGAAGCTGATGCCGACCAGCAGCGCGCCAGCGAGGCCTGGGCCTTCGGTAACGGCGATGGCGTCGAGGTCCTGGTAAGTGACGCCGGCTTGGGCAAGCGCGGAGCGGACGACGGGGACGATGTTGCGCAGGTGCTCGCGCGAGGCGAGCTCAGGGACGACGCCGCCGTAGGGCGAATGGATGGGGATTTGCGAGGCGACGACGTTCGACAGGATCTCTGCGCCACGCCGAACCACGGCCGCAGCGGTTTCGTCGCAGGAGCTTTCGATACCGAGGATGAGTCCGCTGGAAGCTGCCGCCATTGTTTCCAGTTTAGTCACCGCAGCGGCCCCCACTGCGGGTTGAGGCTGAAGCAGCGCGATTTCTCTGGTGATTCTGTCTGAAAATCAGTGTGTGCGCTCGAACGCCACGGCTTGCTGATCCGAGTAGGTTTGCTTCCAGGCGGAGCTGTGCTCAAGCAGATAGGTCATGGGGGCATCTTTGCCGAGCAGCACGAAACGGATCTGATATTTTTCCAGAACGGCGAAGGTGTCGTGAACTTCGGTCGCCTGGAGGTAGTCGGCCAGGATTCCTTCGTGGACGAAGATGTCGACGCGCGAGTCGATGAACTCCGGCACCTGTGGTGCGTTCCATTCCAGATACGCGCCCCAGTTGAAGGTGTTGAAGAGATGTCCCTGGCCGGCGAGGTTGCGCACGTAGGGCAATGCCTTCTCCGGGAAAGCCTGGTTCACGCCGGCGCGCAGTTGCTTTTCAGTCGGAAGGAAGAAGGCAATGATGGCGAGCAGCACGGCCATGGCAACGACGTTGATCCAGCGGCGGTCTTTCTCCGGCTGATAACGGCTCAGCAGGAGGTCGGGCAGGTCCATGGCCAGCAGGGGAACGATGAGGATGCCGGCAAGAAAGAGGAAGCGCTCGTAGGTGAATGCGCCATAGACGGCGATGAGGGCGAAGAGCAGATCCTGCAGGCTCCAGCGGCGCTTGCGCACAAGCGTCAGGATGGCGACCAGGAGAAACGTCGCCAGCACGGTTTTGCCGCGGATGGAGTGGAAGTCGAGGCTGGCCCACTCGGCCACGTGCTCGATGGTGAGCTTCTGGTGGAAGGCGACGTCGAACGGATACGCGACCAGCCGCCAGCCGTAAGGATTGATGAAGAGGACGGCAAACGACGCGGCTGTGACGGCGGCGAACTTGCGCAGCTGGCCACCGGTCCAGCGCGTGGCGCAGAGGTTGCCCCATTCTCCTTTGACGGCGCCGCATGCGAAGAAGAGGACCATGAGCACGAATCCGATGAGCCAGGAGCCATGGGTGTTGATCCAGAGCAGGAAGAGCGGGGGCAGCCACAGGGTGAAGTCGCGGCCCTTTTCGAGGCTCCAGAGGATGGCCAGCTCGACAACCAGGAAGAGCCATCCGAAAAGCAGCGTGCGTGGCGCCATGGAGACGGTGACGAAATGGAAGCCGATGAACGAGGCGATGAAGGCGGCTTTGCAGTCGCCGGAGCGCAGGCAACCGAGGGCGTAGATGCCCACCAGAATCGTAGAGGCGACCAGCATCATGACGAAGTAAATGCCGCGGTAGCCCAGGTGCACAAAGGCGATGTAGTAGGGCAGCTCGGCCAGCCACTCGAAGTTGATCCAGGGTTTGCCGGCGACGGTGAAGGTCCAGGATTCGGCTCGGATGAAGTGGCCGGTGTGGAGCAGCTGGCCGGCGTCGCGCAAATGCCACCAGATATCGGGGTCGACGATGGCGCCGCTGGCGCCGGGGCCCGAGGACATGAAGAGGAAGAGGAGCATGACCAGCAGCAGTCCGAAGACGGTGGGTAAACTAAACACACGCGCGCTCCAGGTCCTGCGCGGAACAGCGGGTACGACAGGTTGGTTGGCTCCGCTCATGCCTCGGAGACAAATGCTATCAGCGAAGCCGCGGCGTCCGAATACCACGTTTGTTCGGCTGGGTGCTCTCCGATCCGATTCGGCGTCTGAACGCTGGTTCGGAGCGCGGCTGCGCGGCGAGGGCGAAGCATGAAGCCGTCAGCGGCACAAATCGTGGCGGAGCGCATCGTGGAGCGGCTGCGCGAGGCGGCGTACGAGGCGTACTTTGCCGGCGGATGCGTGCGCGATCTGCTGCTGGGCGTGGTTCCGAAAGATTTCGACGTGGCCACCAGCGCGCATCCCGACGCGGTGTTGGCGATGTTTCCAAAGACCTTTGCGGTGGGGGCACACTTTGGCGTGGTGCTGGTGTGCGACAAGGTGGACGTCCGGGAAATTGTCACCGAAGTGGCTACGTTTCGCAGCGACGGCGTCTATCTCGACGGGCGGCATCCGGCGGAGGTTCGATTTTCGGCGAGCGCGCGCGAGGATGTGCTGCGGCGCGATTTCACCATCAACGGGATGATGCTGGACCCGATTCTCCAGCGCGAAACGTGCAGCCTGACTTCGTCGCTTCTCGATTATGTGGGTGGCCAGAACGATCTGCGGGACGGGATCGTGCGCGCCATCGGGGAGCCGCATCGACGCTTTGAGGAAGACAAGCTGCGCATGCTGCGAGCCGTTCGTTTTGCAGCGCGTTTCGACTACGTGATTGATCCGGCAACGGAGCAGGCGATTCGGGAGCTGGCGCCAGGCATCGCACAGGTGAGCCGCGAGCGCGTCCGCGACGAGCTGACGCGCATGCTGACCGAGGGCCATGCGCGACGCGCGTTCGAGCTGCTGGATCGCGTCGGGCTGCTGCGCCAGGTGCTGCCGGAGATCGACCGGCTGCACGGTATCGAGCAGCCGCCGGAGTACCATCCCGAAGGCGACGCGTGGATTCACACGCTGCTGCTGCTGGAGAAGCTGCGCGCCGGTGCGCCCGCGACGCTGGCGTGGGGTGCGCTGCTGCATGACGTGGGCAAGCCGGCGACCTTCTCGCACAACCCGCCGGATCGCATCCGTTTCAACGGCCACGTGGAAGTGGGCGTGAAGATCGCGCACGAAATTCTGCGGCGGCTGCGGTTTTCGAACGAGGAGTGCACGCAGATTCTGAGCCTGGTGGAGAACCACATGCGCTTTGGCGACGTGGAGAAGATGCGGGAGTCGACGCTGAAACGCTTCTTCCGGCTGCCGCGGTTCGACGAGCATCTGGAGCTGCATCGCATCGACTGCCTCTCGAGCCATGGCGACCTGAGCCTGTACGAATTCGCGAAACGCCGTCGCGAAGAGTTGCCGGAGGAACAGGTGCGGCCCGCGCTGCTGGTGACCGGGCGCGATCTGATCGAAGCAGGCTACATGCCGGGGCCGCAGTTCAAGCAGATGCTGGCGGCGGCGGAGGATGCGCAGCTGGAGGGACGGATTCTCACGAGAAAGCAGGGAATCGAACTGGTGCGAGCGATGTTCCCGGCGGGCTGACCTGTATGCTCAGTCCGCCGTCGCTTCCGATGCCGCCACTCCGTGGAACAGGTCCAGATGCTCCCGGCTCGGCGCCTTCGTCAGTGCGCTCACCAGCACCAGTCCCAGCACCGCGGCGAGCAGGGCGGGGAAGATGGCGTCATGCAGAGCCAAGCGGGCGGCGAACTGCGGCGCGAGGCCGGCGCGGACAATCCAGTGGGAGACAGTGCCGTCGGGGAAGGCGAAGTTCCACAACACCGTGACGAATGTCCCCGCACCGATGGCCGTAACCGCCCCGGCGGCGGTAGCGCGCTTCGAATAGAACGCCGCCAGAATCACCGGCGTGAGCGCCGCCGAATACACCGTGTAAGCGTACAGCGTCTGCTGCAGCACGTTGGTGATCCCGGTAGCCTGCACCAGCGCCCAGATGCCCAGAAGCACCACCATCAGCCGCGACACAAGCAGGATGCGCTGGTTCGAAGCATCCGGCGAAATGTAGCGCACGAAGATGTCGTTGATGAGATTGGTCGCCGGGGAGAAAAGAAAATTGTTGGCCGTGGACATGATCTTCGCGAAGACCGCGCCCATGAGCAGCGCTCCCAGCAGCGCCGGCAGCCCGTGGAGCGCCGAGTACGCGATGATCTCGCGCGGATGCTGCGCGACTTCGCCGTGCGCGAAGAGCGCGGAGCCCACCACCGCGATGGCGACGATGACCGTTTCCAGGATGATCGTCCCGATGACCCAGCCCACGACCGCGACGCGGGCGTCCTTCTCCGACTTCGCCGAGAAGAACTTTTGATACATAGCCTGGTTGCCCAGCATCAGCAGCAGCGTGGGCAGCATCAGCTCCATCGCCTGGACGAAGGAGAAATCGCCCAGCACTTCGAAATGCGTCGCCGGCAGAACGTGGGCGATATGGCTCCAGCCGCCTGCCGCATGCGCCAGAACGGGCAGCGCCACCACCATGGTCACGGTCGCCAGCAGCCCGATCACCACATCCATATACGCCACGGACGACATGCCCGCGATGGCAGTGAAGACGATGGTGAAGGCAGCCATAATATACGCGCCCAGCTGCGGCGTGATGGTGGCTGGAAACACGAGGTGCAGAATGTCTCCGCCGCCGATGAACTGATAGCTGGCGATGCCCGTGTAGGCGAACAGGATGGCGATGACGCCAAGGACACGCGCCGTCTGGCTGTAGCGCGCTTCGAGAAGATCGGGGATGGTGTACTGCGCAAATTTGCGCGCGCGCGGGGCGATGAAGTAGATGAGGAGGAGGCCGAACCATCCGCCGGCCGCCTGCCACAGCGCGGCAAAGCCATGCCGGTATGCGTTTTCCGCGCCCGCGAGGAGCGAACCGGAGCCGATCCAGGAAGAGAGCAGCGTGAAGATGAGCACGAACGCGGGCAGGGTGCGGCCCGCCACCAGAAAGTCCGCCTTCGTCTTCACCTTGCTCACACGCGTGAGCGAAACGGTGAGCAGGCTCAGGACAATCGCAACCAGCACGATTGCATACAGTGAGGACATCGGCCTTCCTTCAGCAGATTAGGTTCTATCGAGTGTACGGGAGACCGGCACGATTGTCAGGACGGCTGCCCGCGCCTCACCGTCGCTTCTTCTTGGCCGTCCTGTGCTGCGTGGAAGCCGGCTTCTTCTCCGGATGCCGTCGGCGATGGCTCCGAGATCGGCTGGCGGCGGAGATGTGGGCCGGTTCTGCAACATAGAGGCCGTGGCCTGGGACGACGGCCTCGCTGCGCAGGTGATTCCAGCGGCGGAGCTGCGCGACGGTGACGCCGAAGCGATCGGCAATGGTCACCAGAGTATCGCCGCGGTGCGGGCGGTAGAGCGCATTGCGCAGGGCGCCGGGCTCGCTCTCGGGGGCCAGCGGGATCACCAGGGAATCCACGCCGGCCAGGCTCGAGGTGGCCGTGAGCTGATTGACAAAGGCCAGTTCCGACTCCGAAACGTGCCATGTGTGCGCGACGCTCTCCAGCGTGTCGCCATCGTCGACGGTATGGAAGCGCCAGTAGCGGCGCTTGTCCACAGGGATCTCCGCGATGTCGCGGTCGTAGACGTCCTTTGTGCCGGCGGGCAGATGCAGCTCGAAGGTGTCGTCGGGCGGAGTACTCATGCGCAGCAGGCTGGGATTGAGTGCGGCGATCTCCTGCACCGGCGCGCCGACGATATCGGAGACGAGGCGCAGGTCCACGGCATAATCCGTCGTCACCGTGTCGGTTACCAGCGGTGGATCGGGGGTAAGGTCGTTCAGCCCGTACTGCTGGGGATTCTTGGCCATGATGGTGACGGCCAGAATAATGGGGACGTAGTTCTTCGTTTCCTGGGGCAGATTGTTGCGCTTGTAGAGCTCCCAGAAATCGGCGTAGCCGGTGCGCTCCACGGCGCGCTGGATATTGCCGGGGCCCCAGTCGTAGGCGGCCATGGCGAGGTACCAGTCGCCGAGCTGGTCGTACATCTTCTTTATTTCGCGGGCGTAGGCGCGCGTGGACTCTTCAGGATCGAAGCGCTGATCGAACCAGGCGGTGCGCTCAAGGCCGTAGGTACCCCAGGGCATAAACTGCCACATGCCGCCGGCGCCGGAGCGGGGGTTGACGGCTTGAGGGCGGAAGCCCGATTCCGCGACGGCCTGATAGATGAGGTCCTGGGGTACGCCTTCCTCGCGAAGCACGCGCTGGATCATGTCTTTATAGCGGCCCATGCGTTCGAGCGAGGCCTCGATGGTCGCGTGTCCCTTTGCGCTGTTCGTGAAGAAATCGATATAGGCGGCGACGTATTCATTCATCACCAGGGGAAGGTCCGACTGGGTGGTCTTCAGTTCCGCGGTGGCTTTGGCGGCCACGTTCGGATTCGCCGGGGTGGTGATGTTGCCGGCCACGTCGACGGGTGACGGCTCGGCCTGAGGGTTGAGTGGATTGCCCTGGCGCAGGGCGTCCAGTTCCAGCGTGTTGACGGCGTCGACGATGCGGTCGAATTCGTCGGAAATGGCCTGATCGCTGCGGATGTCGCAGTTGCAGCGCAGCATCAGGTCCACGGCATAATCGAAGTTCGCGCGGGCCGAGGCGAGGTGGCCCTGCTGGTAGTCGCTCAGACCGGTGTGGTAGGCATTCTCTACCGCATCGATCAGCGTGCGATCGCGCTGCGCATTCGCCGCGGTTTGCGCCGGCGGGGCCGGAGTTTGCGGAGCAGAAGTCTGCGACTGGGAGACAGCGGGAGCTGCGCCCGGCGCCTCGGCTGCCGCCGGCTCTGCCGGCAGAGCCGGAGCCGTGGCCTGTGCCGGCGGACGCGGATTTGCCGTCTGGTTCGACGGGCAACCGGTGAGAGCGACGAGTGCAGCCAGGCTGCCTGCAAGAAGAAGTCGTTTCACTACCATGAGCACGGCGGAAGCTCTATTGTATGACCCGAGACCCGGCGCCGCGGATGGTAAACTGAGGCTTCCGGCGAACTTCTTTCCTCCGGCAGCCCTGGCCGCGGCGCGGGGCAGCGTTTTTCCATTCATGGATAGCAGACACATCCGCAATTTCGCGATCATCGCACATATTGACCATGGGAAATCCACGCTCTCCGACCGTCTGCTGGAGTTGACCGGATCGCTGACCGCGCGCGAAATGCATGCTCAGGTGCTGGACGCCATGGACCTGGAGCGCGAGCGCGGCATCACCATCAAGGCGCACTCCGTCCGCATGACTTACCCGGCGCAGGACGGACAGACCTACCAGCTGAACCTGATCGACACGCCCGGCCACGTCGATTTTTCCTACGAAGTCTCGCGCTCGCTGGCCTCGTGCGAAGGCGCGCTGCTGGTGGTCGATGCGTCGCAGGGGGTGGAGGCGCAGACTCTGGCCAACGCCTATCTGGCGATCAATCACGGACTGGAAATTATCCCGGTGATCAACAAAATCGACCTGCCCAGCGCCGATATTCCGCGCACGCAGGAGATGATCGAGCAGGCGGTGGGGCTGGACGCGACGGACGCAATCCCGGTGAGCGCCAAGACCGGGCAGGGCGTGCCGGACATTCTGGAAGCGATCGTGAAGCGGCTGCCGCCTCCGAAGGGCGACGCAGAAGCGCCGCTGCAGGCGCTGATTTTCGATTCGTGGTTCGATCCGTACCGCGGTGTCATTGTGCTGGCGCGCATTGTGAACGGACGCATGCGCAGGGGCATGAGGATCCGGCTCATGTGGAACGGCAAGGTCTTCGATGTGGAGTCCATGGGGGTGCTTACGCCGAAGCCGGTGGAGATTGAGGAGCTGTCCGCCGGGGAAGTGGGATTCTTTGTCGCGACCATTAAAAACGTCTCCGACACGCGCGTGGGCGACACGATTACCGAAGACAGCCGCCCGGCAGCAGCCGCGCTGCCCGGGTTCGAAGAGATCAAGCCGATGGTGTTCGCCGGTATCTACACCGTCGATTCGCACGAGCACACGCTGCTGCGCGACGCGCTCGAAAAGCTGAAGCTCAACGACTCGTCGTTCTTCTTCGAGCCGGAGAGCTCAGTGGCGCTGGGCTTCGGATTCCGCTGCGGGTTCCTCGGCCTGCTGCACATGGAGATCATCCAGGAGCGGCTGGAACGTGAATTCAACCTGGACCTGATTACGACGGCGCCCAGCGTGCGCTACCGCATCTCGCTTACCGATAAGTCGGTCATCGAAGTGGATAACCCGTCGCGCTGGCCCGACCCCAGCGACATCGAAAAGGTCGAGGAGCCGATGATCACGGCGACGATTCTGACGAATGAGGAATACGTCGGGGGCATCCTGAAGCTGGTGGAAGAAAAACGCGGACGGCAGAAGAATTTCGAATACGTGTCGGCGACGCGCGTGATGCTCACCTACGAGCTGCCGCTCAACGAGATCGTGCTCGACTTCTACGACCGCCTGAAGTCGGTGTCGCGGGGGTACGCGTCGCTCGACTACCACCTGTCAGGTACGTGGGAGTCGCCCATGGTAAAGATGGACATCCTTGTCTCCGGCGAGCCGGTCGACGCGCTGTCGATTATCGTGCATCGCGACTTCGCTTACGAGCGGGGCCGCGCGCTGGTGTCGAAGATGCGGGAGCTGATCCCGCGGCAGCAATTCGAAGTGGCGATTCAGGCGGCGATCGGAGCGAAGGTCATCGCGCGCGAGACGGTTTCGGCACTGCGCAAGAACGTGCTGGCCAAGTGCTACGGCGGCGACATCACGCGCAAACGCAAGCTGCTCGAGAAGCAGAAGGAAGGCAAGAAGCGGATGAAGCGGATCGGCAAGGTGGATATTCCGCAGGAAGCCTTCCTGGCAGTACTCAAGGTCGGCGAGGACAGCGGGCGCTAACCAGGTGCAGCCGCCGCGTCGATTGCGCGGCGGGTGGCGATTGCCGGCAACGTCTCAGCGCCCGGCGAGATGGGCTGTGGCTTCCGGATAGATGGCGATCCTGTGCGCGCGCAGTTCCGCCTGGAGCAGCTGGCCGCCGGTGTGCGAGTTGAGCCCCTGCGACTTGCCTTCCGGCATATGGCATTCCACGCATTTGGTGCGGATCGCCTCGCCCATCACCCTGAACCGCCCGCAGGCCTGGACCTCGTGGCATGCGAGACAGTGGGTGGAATACGAGTCGACATCCTCCTGCTTTTGGTGAACGTCATGGCAGGTGGCGCACGTCATTTTTCCGGAGGTGTAGCACTTGCTGCGCTCCAGGGCATTAACCTGGTTTCCATGCACGTCCACGGGCACATTCGGAGGTGGAGGCGTGATCTTCACGTAATCCGCAAGCACGTCTCCGGGGCGGTAGGAGAGCGGAGGCGCAGTCGAGTCTCCCACCCCGGCATGGCAGAGGGCGCACACATCCATCTGACGGTCCGGCGACAGTCGCGCCGGATTCACGATGGCCTCTTCGGGCGAGCCGGGCGGAGGCGGATGGGGGGAACTCTCGCGCTCCACATGTTCACGGCCCGGGCCATGGCATTTCTCGCAGCCGATGCCGAGAATCATGTTATCGCGCTCGTAGTGGTTGGGCGGGTCGAGCGCTTCGAACCAGGTGGTGTGGCATTCGAGGCAGCGCGGGATGATGGGCCGGTCGAAGTGGACTTGGCCATCAGGATATCCGGGGCTGTTGATCCACCGGTGGGTGTAGGCCCACCAGGTGACGGGCAGTTCGTAGAGTTGGTCGCCCTTCCAGTAGAGCGAAGTCTGACCGCGGCGTCCCGAGCCGATCACGATGTCGAACCGCTCGGCGATGCCGGTCAGATGGTCGGGGTGGGCGATATCGACCGAGCTTTGCCAGTAGCCGTCATCCGCCTTGATCATGGCAAAGATCAGATTGGGATTCCTGGTGCGCAACACGTTCCTGCCGGGGGTGAAGTTGCCGAGCACCGTATCTCGGGTAGCTTCGGCTGAATCGTGATGGTGCGGGCTGGATTGATACTCCTGGAACTCAGTTTGGTGGCAGCCTGCGCAGGCGCTGTCTCCCGCATAAACGCTGGCCGGGGGTGGGGCGTGCAGCGGGGTTGCGCTGGCGGTGTTGGACTGCGGCTGCTGGGAGACGACGGCGGATTGCGGCAACAGACAGACTGCGAGCAGAGATGCGTAACCGCACACTTTGCGTAAGGGGAGAGTCAGCGGACTACCAGCAGATTTCATTCGTCGGTCCATCGGCGCGGGAGTTCCAGGCTGGGCAGCAGGGGGATCAGCGGAGCGCGACAAAACACAAATATCCGCTGCGCTTCACGCTCTCTCAATTGACGAGAAGGGGAGAGGCAAAGTTTACAGAGATCGAATGGACGCGCAGCTATCGATCGCGGTTCAAAAGAAGACTTCGACGCCGGCTGCGGAGGAGCGGGCTCAAGCCGCGAGAGGAAGGTTTGCAGAGCCATTAAATGCAAGGCGCCCGCTGGGAAGCAGACGCCTCGGTTCACTCCAATCATGTGGGGGAGCGATCAAGTGGATCGCTCTTCCGAACGGTTTACCGCGACGTGGATCCGCTGTCCACCTGGACTTTCTGCGTTCCGGTCACCATCATGCCGTCGGACAGGGTCTGCCTTGCAGTGATGGTTGCCTCACCCGCCCCAACGGCGGTCACGACGCCGGCCGCATCGACGGTGGCGACCTGCGGATTGCTGGACTGCCATGTCACCTGACGGGTCAGATCGTCGCTGAAAGGCGCAATCGCGAAGTGGCCAACCGCGACGAACTGCGACGTGTCTCCAGCGGACAGCAGATTTTGATTCGCCGGGAGAATATGGATGGAGGAGAGCGTTCTGACGGCCCCGCTGCTGGAAACGCAGTTTGTCTCCACCGTAAGGGGTGCGCTGCTGCGAACGGTCCCAAACTCGCCTGGGGCGGACGCGATGATATCGGTAATACCGATTGCGGTTCCTGTGGAGGTGACCAGACCTGAGGAGTTCACTGTCGCGAGGTTGGGTAAATCGACCGTCCAGCTCGCCTGATCGGTAATGTTCTTCGTAACCGTAGCATGGCCGCTTTCGGTATAGGTTCCGTAGGCAGTGAACTGAGCGGTGAATCCGGGGTAGATGCAGGCGCCGGCCGACGGCTCCACATAGATTCCGGTCAACTTGTATGAGATGCACCCGTTGGTGCCGAGCATCGCGGCACAGACAATCAGGCTAAGCCCCAGAGAAGCAAGGCGGGAGGGCATGCGAACAGGGAGGATTTTCAATAATGGCATAAAGGATCACCGTCCTCAGGAAAACTGAAGAGCAGGGCCTGGCTCTCAAGCTTCTGGGCTGCGAGTCTGTCCGGAATTATAGGCGCGGGGTGGGCGCGGGCTATTCCACTTTTGGGGTAGGTTCCTCGGGCGGCACTGGCGGGGCCGGTCTCAGCGGGTGACCCAAAATCGCAGAACGATGCCTGGAGGGGCGTTAGGGTGAGGGCGATCGCGGCGCTTTGACCGGGCCGGGGTTTGCGTTCCCATTGGACGAGAAGCCCGGGCCGAATCCCCCGATGGTTATGTCGAGTGTGGCGGAAGTGCTGGTGAGAAATTCGTGGGTGCCGGGGGTGGGGGTGTAGACCGCTTTGATGGCATTCGCTCCATTGTGCAGCGCAGAGGTGCTGTACACGGCAACGCCATTTGTAAGGGTCTCCGTTCCCAGCACTGTGGCGCCGTCATAGAACATGACGGAGCCCGTGGGTGTGCCGGGAACGGATGTCGTGACGGTCGCGCGGAGCACTATTGGGTGTCCTGCCGAACTCGCCACGGTGGACGAACTCAAGAGGGTCTTCGTGGGGATATTGACGAACGCGGTGACAATGAGCTGGTACATCGTCGTGGTGGAGTTGCCGGCTGAATCCGCAACCTTCACTGTAAAGCTCGCCTGGCCCGCTACCGGGATGCCGGAAATTATGCCCGCGGCGGACAGGTGCAGCCCCAGCGCCGCCAGACCGGCTGAGCCGGTGGTGACGGACCACGTATACCCAGTCCCGCTGCCGCCGGTCGCCCGGAGTGTCTCGGAATACGCGACTCCCGCCGCTCCTGTGGGCAGGCTGGCCGGAGAAATTGAGAGCGCCGGGTAGACGGTGAGGCTGTAGGCCACGCTGCCGAGGTTGCCCTGGGAGTCGGTCACCTGGATGGACACCGAGGCTGCCTTTTCCGCCGTGGTCGGCGTTCCTGTAATCACTCCACCGGATGACAGGGAGAGCCCTGCCGCGGACAAAGCCGTGCCCGAAAAAACATCCCAGGTATAACCCGTGCCGCTGCCGCCGGTAGCCGTCAGCGTTTGTGAATACGCCTGGCCGACGATGCCGGCGGGCAATGTGGCCGGGGAGATATCGAGGGTCTGGGTGCCGGAGCCGTTCGCGCCATTGAGCAGCACGTCCACGGCCGGCTGCGCGTCCCCAGCCACCGCGTTGGGCGCCGCGGGGTTGGACGCCGAATAGCCCACGGCGAAGAGCGGAGGCTGCGCGCCGGTAAATGTGAGAGATGGAGACGGCCCAGTCGACCAGGAGGGGTCCCACGGAAGCAGAATGCCGCTGGACGCCATCACTGACGGCTCATTGGTGGTGTTCAGCAGCGCCTGTACGGTGTCGCCATTGAATACGAGCACGTCCGGGGCGTTATCGTGGTTCACGTCCGCGACGGCCAATTCCCCGCCGAATGGGTAGATCGTCGTTGCGGTCGACGCAATGGGGAACGTATAGCTTCCGTTGTTCTCGAGAACCTCGAGAAATTGGTCGCTCCCGGGCGTCGTTGCCGCGACAATGTCAAAATACGGGGTCCCGAACAAGTGCCCCAGGGCGATCATGCTCGGTCCAGCGGTCAGGCTTCCGCAGCACTGAGCGCTGGTTGCCGAAACCTGCAGCGGATCGGTGCTGAACGTTCCACTGCCCTGATTGCGGAGCACCCATACGCCGCCGCCGGCCTGCGTGGGGTAAGTCTGCCCTGAATCCGCCACCACAATGTCCGGATAACCGCTGGACCCGAGACTTCCCACAGCCAGCTGCGCAGGGTTCACGAAGGTGGTGAGCGAGGAAGCCGAGGAGTTCTCAGTTCCCTGGTACTGGGTGCCGTAACCGCCATCCCCATTCTGCACAAACGAGCCATTTCCGCTTCCCAGGATGACGATGACGCTCCCGCTCTGCGGTACTCCGGAATAATTGTCAGCATTCGCGACCGGTCCGATCGCAGCGATATCCGTGGGCGAACCGTTTCCGGCAAAATCGCCTGCGACCGCACCGGTCAGCGAACTGAATCCCGTAACAACGGGAGAATCGGCGGCCTCGGTGAAACTACCGTTGCCGTTTTTATTCTGAAAGATATAAATCTCGCCTGTGGTGGTAACGGCGGCGATATCCATCGCCCCGTCGCCACCTGGCTGGAACCCCGCGCCGCCATAATTGCCCAGCACGATGGAGTTGAACTGCGCCGTGGTCACCGGCTCCTGGAAGATCACCGTGCCCGCCTGCAGAGTTCCATTCGCATTGGCCAGCCGCACAATCAGCGAGGTTACGGCGTTGGGATACTCGGTGTTCGCGGAGCCCACGTCGGCGCTGACTGTATCCATGGCGCCATTCGTGGTTCCGTGCAGGTCGCCCACGGCGATGGCGGCGATCGACGTCGAAGCGTTCTTTGTCGTTTCGGACGGGTCGGCCAGGCTTTCGAGATAACTCGGCGTGGTCTGGAACGTGCCGTTGCCGTTCCCCAGCGCCACGTGCAGTTCGCTTCCCGTCACCGCAACCACGTCCAGGTTACCGTCGCCGTTGAAGCCGCCGGTGGCGAGCGCGGCTCCGATGTCGAACTTCGAGGTGAAAGGACCAATGACCGCCGGAGTTCCGAGCGATACGCTGCCGCCCGGAGTGGACGTCGTGTTGGGCAAATACGTCATGCCCCCGTTGGCGAGCAGGACCAGACCGGGATAGTCCGGATTTGCGGAATTGAAGACTCCGGCGGCGGCCGCAAAGTTGACGGGTAGCGGGGTGGACGGCGTTCCCAGCCCCCCCGACCCGTTATTCAGCATCACCGCCGGATCGCCGTACTGGTCCTCCACGACCACGTCCGGATAGCCATCGTCATTCACGTCTTCAGCGATCAGCCCGCTGATGGCGTTGTTGTAACTGCTCATCAGGGTGGTTTGGCAGGTGGAAGACGCTGCGCAGGGAAAAGTACCGGTCTTTTCATCGTTCAGCAAAACATAAACATTGGCCCCGTCGGTGGCGACGATGTCCTGGTAGGTGGTATTCGATTTCCGAAGCGGCGCTGCCGCAACTCCAACGATCTGGAGACCCGCGTTGTACGAGACTGGCGCGCAAAAGTTGTATGCTCCGGCGCCGCTGCAGTTGTTCAGCACCACATCGATCGAGCCACCATAATTGGTGTTGCTGTTGCCAACCACGAGGTCGGGGACGCCGTCGCCGTTGAAGTCGCCGATGGCCAGGGAAACCGAGCCGCCGCCGGTGGTGACGTAGCTGATGTCATTGGTCCCCTCAGGAACCTCCGCAGGAAGCAAAGAGGCGGTAAACGTGCCGGAACCGTCGCGATTGTTTTTGAGCACGGTTATGGTGCCGGGCCCCTGGAAGTTAGCCAGCACCACGTCGTCGTAGCCGCTGGCTCCGGTGTCGGAAGTCAGATCGGCGGCGGCAATCTGCGTGTTGCCCGTTACGGAGATGGACGTCGGCTCAACCGACGACGGAGGCGCATTGGGGTAAATAGAAGTGAGCGGAGGAAGCGAGTAGATTTGGCTGCCCGAGGGCAGCTGGAATGTGCCGTCGCCATTGCCGAACCAGATTTCAACGGTGCTGTTGGCCGCATCGGCTACCGCGAGGTCCAGGACGGAGCTCGACGCGCTGGAATGCTGGAAGTGCCCCACGGCGACGCTCACCTGATTGGCGGCCGCCGAGCTCGGGCCGGTGTTGATGTTGGTGTAGCTGATCTCGCCCTGGAATCCGCCGAATGTGAGCGTCTGCGTGTGTGCAGACGACGAGCAGCCGAAAATGAGGAATATGACGACGATGGAAATCCAGACCAGAGATGCACGCAGACCTGGGGAGGCGGATGCACCACTGCGTCGAGGATTCGCGTCACGAATTGTTTCTGGCCGTCTGCGCATCTCTCTTCCTTCTGGCCCAACGGCGATTGCCGCTCGCTGGAGAGCACGGCTTCGGCGCCGTTCAGCGGCACGGAAAGGCCGCCGGAGGGAAGATCGCTCCGATCTCAGGGGAAGGTAAGCAAGCCGGCGGGGGAAGGTCAATGGACTGCGTCTGACTTGTAGCTGAACTTTGTCTGAACAGCGAAGGGTTTGATTGCGCGGAGTTTAACGGCAGAATGGGCGCGCCCGCCCGGGGAAAGTTGTGATATGGTGTTGGCACCCACGGGGCAGCGTTTTGCTCAGAAGCTCCTCTTTTACCGCCTGACCAGGCGCAGCACTATGGCCACGTCGCTCGTAACCGGCTATCGCTTCGGCCCGTTCACGCTGGATTTGCGCTCCGGAGAGCTGACCAAAAACGGCCGCCGCATCCGCCTGCAGGAGAAACCCCGCAGCCTGCTGGTCGCCTTCGCCGAGCGTCCCGGCGAAGTGCTGACGCGCGCCGAGCTGCGCGAGCGCCTGTGGCCCAACGATACCTTTGTCGATTTCGAAGACGGGCTCAACACCGCCATGCGCAAGCTGCGCGAGGCCCTCGAAGATGACCCGCAGGCGCCCCGCTTTATCGAGACGGTGCGCGGCCGCGGGTATCGGTTCGTAGCAGAAGTGGAGCCGATGACGGCGCAGGAGCGGCTGCGCGTTCGAGGGGCAGGGGAATCCGCGACGGTGCTTACGGGGCCGGCGGCGAGTGAGGTATCGTACGCGGAGGCCGGCAACGGGAAGCGGGACCGGAGATTCAATGGTTGGCCTGGGGCAGCTTTCCTCCTGATCTTGTGCGCGGCCGTCGTCGCCGGATTCTGGTACTGGTTCACGCGGGCGCGTCCCGTGCTTTCCTTCAGCGGTCACAATTCCGTGCTGGTGGCCGATTTTGATAACCAGACCGGCAATCCGCGCTTCGACAGCGCGCTGGCGACCGCGTTCAGCGTGAGCCTCGAGCAGTCGAAGCATCTGAATATCTACTCGCGCCTGCAAACTGCCAACGCGCTGCGGCTGATGGCGCGCAGCGAGAACGACCGGGTGACGGCGGTGGTGGGCGGCGAAATCTGCCGCCGCGAAGACATCCATGCGCTGGTGGTTCCGGGCATTACGCGCACCGGCCGCTACTACCTGCTGACGGCGCAGCTGGTCGATCCGCAAAACGGAAACGTGGTGCAGTCGTATCTGGAACGCGCCGATGGGGAGGATCGCATCCTCGCGGCGCTCGATTCCATCTCCACTGACTTGCGGCGCGACCTGGGCGAGTCGCGCTACGAAATTTACCGCACGCATCGTCCGCTGCCCGAAGTGACCACGGCCTCGTTCATCGCGCTGCAGGATTTCGCCGACGGGGCGACCGCGTTTTCCCATGGCCAGCACCAGGAGGCGGTGAGCCTGTACCGGGCGGCGATCGCGGCCGATCCCGACTTTGCCATGGCGCACGCGGCGCTCGGCTACGCGTATTACAGCTTCTATTTCAATCTGCCCGCGAAGGGCGAGCCCGAGTACCGCAAGGCGCTGGCGCTGGTTTCGCGGACCTCCGATCGCGAGCACGCGCTGATCGAAGCGCGCTATGCCGAGAGCCAGGGGCGCATGGAGGACGCCTTCCGGCTCTATCAGGATTACCTGCGGCAATACCCCGACGACATGCCGATTCACGAATCCTACGCACGGCTGCTGCGCATGCACGGCCGCATCCAGGAATCGATTCCTATCCTGCAGCAGGTAGTCCGGAACGACCCGGACGACGCCACCACGCACACCTCATTGGCGGCGTCGTACGGAGATCTGGGGCAGTGGCCGGCTGCGCTGCGAGAGTATCAGACGGCCTTTTCTCTGGAACCTGCGCTCATGGGAACCGGCAATCTGGCGCGCGAGTACGGTTTTACGCTGGTGCGGGCCGGGCAGGACGCGAAGGCCGAACAGCTGTTTACAGCGGCTCTTGCCAGTCCTGCCACCTACGCCAACAGCGAGCGATCGCTCGCGTTTCTCGATCTGTACCATGGGCGCTATTCGAGCGCCCGTCAGCGGCTGTTGCTGGCGCTGCCGGTCTCGCAGGATCCCTTTTCCGTGGCGCGCATCCGCTACATGCTGGCGGTGATCGCTGAAGGCCAGGGCAACCGGCGCGAGCAGATTGCGCAGTTGGACCGCATCATGGCGAACTTCGATGCCCTGGGAGAAAAAGTCCTGTACGGCGCTCTGGTCGGCCAGGCTTACGCCCGCGCCGGGCAGCCCGCCCAGGCGAAGAATATTCTGGACCGGATCGCTCCGCTCGCAAACGCGCGGGCCGAGGAGCAGACCGCCTTCGTGCAGGTGCTCCGGGCGGAAGTGTCCGCTGCATCGGGAGACGTGCCCAGCGCGCTCGCGATGTTGAAGCCGCCCGGGCCATACGACAGCGACTCCGCGGCTACGCTCACCTGCGAAACCTTCGCACATCTCAATCAGCAGGCTGGCAATACCGACGCGGCGATCCAGTGGTACCAGAGATTTCTGAACGGCGGGGCGAGTCACGCGCTGAGCTGGGAGCCACAGCAGCAGATGTTCGCGGCCTGGTACTTGCTGGCGGTGGACTATCGAAAAAAGGGAGACAGCGCGCAGGCGACGAGCACCGTCGGTCAAATGCTGGGCCACTGGACGAATGCCGATCCTGGCCTGCCGCTGCTGAAGAGCGCGCAGCGGCTCCAGGCACAGCTGCTGGCCCGCCACTGATCCGGGCGGCGCATGGGGTGACAGGCCGGTTCCACGGTTTCAGGCGCTCGACACACGCCAAATGTCTCTGTTCTGCGCTGCCGGCTATGGAAACCCGATCAGCCGCAGCTCTCTTCCATTTCGATGGCGCGCAGGAAGAGGATGTTGTTCTCGAGATGAATGTGCTGGTGCAGGTCGCGCTCGAAGTCGGAGAGCGCCTGATAGAAGCCGAAGTAGGTGGGGCAGGCGCCGACGGGCGGCGTGTAGCCGTTGCTGAGCTGGCGAATCTGGGCGAGGATGTCGCCGGCGGCGTCGTGCTCGGCCATCATGACGTGAATGGGATTCCTCACCGTTCCGAAGCAGCCCAGCGAGCGGGGACCGCAGCTGGCGAGATTGCGCTCCAGATTGGCGATGTACGGAAAGAGGATGCTCTCCTCTTTGCCGAGGTGCTGCAGAAGCTCTTCGCCGAGGCTGTGAATGAGCTGCTGAATGCGGGGCAGCTCGGAACGGTCGGCTCCGTGCCGCGACACCACTTTCCGCGCCAGTTCCGTGAGGCGAGGGATCGCTGCCCGGACATATTCATGATGCGTCTGGACGATGTGGTTGCAGAGAGACTCGAGCGATGCCGTGGTCCAGTCCGTTGCGCCGTGGTCGGGTGGCTCTGCGGCGGTCTCGAGGGCGGCGAGCACCGCCGTTGGGTCCAGGGCACGCTCCGCGCAGGCCTGGGCGAGCGGTTTGCGGCCACCGCAGCAATAGTCGATGCCAAATTTCTCAAAGACGCGAATGGATGCCGGGTTTTCGAGGGCGATTTCGCGAACGGTAGTCTCAGCGATGCTCATGAGGAACTCTCCTGCATCGAAAATTAACGGGCCGACCGCGCGTGCGCTGTGACTAAAGTCACAGGCCGGGGAAATTCGTTAGAATGCCCGCGATGGCAGAAACCAGAAATGTTTCGACGGCCCTTGCGGCTGTGGCCCTCTTCTCGGAGCTTTCGCCGGAAGAAGTTCACCTGCTGGCGGCGCGCTTCGTACGCAGGAAGTTTTCCCAGGGTGAGCTGTTATTTTCCGAGGGCGATCCCTGCAACGGCCTCTACATCATCGAAAGCGGCAGGCTGCGCATCTTCAAGAGCTCCGCGAGCGGGCGTGAGCAGGTGCTGGCGGTGGAGGGCCCGGGAGGATCGGTGGCTGAGCTGCCGGTCTTCGACGGCGGTCCCTATCCGGCGTCGGTGAGCGCGGTGGAGGATGCGCAGATTCTCTTCATCTCCCGCCAGGATTTGCGCAGTTTTTGTCTGGAACATCCCGAAGTGGCGCTTAAGATGCTCGCCGTGGTTGGGGCGCGGCTGCGGCGGCTGGTGGGCATTATTGAGGAGCTGTCCTTCACCACAGTGCGGCAGAGGCTGGTTGCCGCGCTGGTCCGAATGGCGCAGACAGAAGGCCGGCGGTCCGAACTGGGCATCGAGTTCGACCTGCCGGGGACGCACCAGGAGATGGCCCATCAACTGGGCACGGTGCGCGAGTTGGTCTCGCGCAACCTGATGCGGCTGCAGGCGGAGGGCCTGCTGCAGGTGGAGGCGCGCAGCATCGTGGTGCGCGATATGCCGGGGCTGACGGCAATCCTCGAGAGCAGCTCGTAAAAATTTGTTTCAGCGGGCGTGACCAATGTCACTGCCCGGGGGCGTCTCCTGCCGTGAAGCTGGCAGCAGGAGAGATTCATGTCCGCCATTCTCGTCGATACCCTGTCCAACCCTGCAACCCCTGCGGGCGATCGCGCTGCGGTTGTCGCTGCCGAGCGCCGGAAGAGCTTTCTGTTACGTTTTTGGATTGGCACGGGCATCTTCTTCATGGTGCTTCCGGGGACGGTGCTGGGATTCAGCAACCTGCTGGCCATCAGCGCGCACCATGGCCTCCAGGCGATCTCGCCAGCGTGGATTCAGGCGCACGGCTTCTCCCAGGTGTTCGGCTGGATTGGCAGCTTTGTGCTGGGCATCGGCTTCTATTCGCAGCCGCACACGCGCGCCAACCGTGGGCGCCTTCCGATTACCTGCTGGGGCCTGTGGACCGCAGGGCTGACGCTGCACTGGCTCGCTGTCGGCTATCTCTGGCAGTGGCGTGTGGTCCTGCCCATTGCCGGAGGGCTGCAGTTTGCCGCGATTCTGCTGTTTCTCCATGCTGCGCGGCAGCACAAGCTGCCCACAGCGGGTGCTGGCTCAGGCGAAGCCCGGGCGCGCACACAACCGCGCATTGAGCCGTGGATGCAATCCGTTCTGGTCAGCAACGCTGCGCTGCTGGTGGCGTTGGCGATCAACTTCGTCGAGGGTGTGCGGCTGGCCATCGACGGCGCCGCACCCGCAATTCCTCACCGGTTCGATCAGAGCTTTCTGGTGCTGCTCGGCTGGGGATTCCTGGCGCCGTTGGTGTGGGGATTCTCCGCGCGGTGGCTTCCCATCTTTCTCGGCGCGGCGCCGGTGCGGGGTCGGCTGCTGCAGATTGCCGTGGCCGTGGATCTGATCGGGGTGGTGCTGGGAATGGTGCACCAAACGATTCTGATGGCGCCGCTGCTGGCGGCTGCGGCTATTCTGGCCGCTATTGCCATGCGGGTATTCCCTGTGCCGGAACGCCCGGCGAAGACCATCGGCCTCCATCCCAGCTTCCCCTTCTTTCTGCGCCTCGCGTATGCATGGTCGATCGCGGCCTCGCTGCTGGGTATCTGGGCATCGTGGTCCGATGTGCATGGCGGCATCTGGGGCGGATCGCGCCACGCGCTAACGGTGGGCTTCGCCGCGATGATGGTGATGACGGTGGGGCCGCGCATTCTGCCCCACTTCGCCGGCGTGCGTGGGCTTCGGAGCCCGCGGCTGATGTTTGCAACGCTCCTGCTGTTATTTGCCGGATGCACGCTGCGCGTCAGCATGGAGCCGCTGGCTTATGAGGGCATTCTGCCCTTTGCGTGGAAGCTGCTGCCGTTCTCCGGATGCCTTGAACTCGGCGCCGTGCTCCTCTTCGCGCTACAGCTCATCCTCACGTTTACGCTGGAACCGAGCATCTTCGCCGCTGCCGAGCCACGGCGTGCGTCCGCTTAGGTTGCGGAGCTCGCCGGCTCTTCGGGATGCGCCCAAACCCAGGTCGCTCCCAGCCAGGAGCGGCCCTGCGCGGCTTCCGGCAGGTGCGGAATCAGCGCCCAAAGGCCAATCATCGCCAGACCGACGAGGTTCGGGAACAGCAGCGGAGCCATGGGAGGCGCGCCGTTCACCAGTTTCTCAAACAGGGTGTGCCCCGGCTCAACCAGATTCGCGCGCAGGTGAAACCAGAAGCCAAGCATACCGACCAGCGCCTGGCCGAGCAAAACCAGCAGGCACACGTCGAGGAAGCGGCGTGTGACCGTGGAGATCAGGGGAACCATGAGAAATCCGACGGCGAAGGCGGACGAGACGACGGGAATCCACTCGGTTCGCAGGAAGAACCCGTTGGAGGCGTGGTCGGTGAGCGAGAGCACGAAGTTGCCGAAGAACCCTCCCAGCGCAAGGAACATGACCCAGCGCGCCCAGTCGGCGCCGCGGGGTTGCACCATGCGGTTCATGAGCAGCAGAAAGCCGAGGCCGGTGTACGACAGCGGCGCGGCAAACGGCGCGGCGTAGGTGATGCTCTTCAGCGTCCTCTCCGCAAAAAACCGGCAATCCAGGTGGTAGAGCACGCCGGCCAGTCCAGTCAGGATCGCGGCCCAGGCAACGATATTGCCCGCGATGCGCCACGGGGCAACCATCCCCGCGATCCAGCGCAGAGCGACGACGGCGGCGAGGACGACGGCGCCGGCAATGGAGAAATAGAGCGGGACGTATTCCGCCGGCTTGCCGAACTGATTGACCGAGTGCGCGATGTAAATATCTCCGGCGAGGATGGCCAGATTGGCAGTCACAAACAGCTCCAGCCAGAGCTGCGGATCGTGTGCCCAGCGCAGGCGCGGATCGAGGACGACGCGGCGGCAGCGCAGGAGCAGGCTATTCCCCTCCATGCTGCCCTCGCAGCTGCGCGGCCATGTGCTCCAGCTCGACGGTCTTCTGCAGCATGGGATAGTTGCCGTGCCACTGCACAAAATCGGCTCCGCCCATAAAGGCGGCATGCTTCGCGGTGCGGCCGTCGTAGTGCCACATGTCGAAATACAGAAAGTCGATGGGATTGGAGAACGGCGGCCCCTGCAGCGAGCCGTCGGCGTGCAGCTTGTTCACAATGTCCTGCGCGTGCTGCACGCGGGCATTGGTGGTGAGGATAACCTGCTCGGCCTGCTCGTAAACGCGGTCGACGGTGGCTGCCGTGTGGCACTGCTCGCAGACCTGTTTCATGGCGGCCTGGGCGCGGTAGTAATTCGGCCGCTTCGTGGAGATGGCGCTCGCCAGGAACCACGAGAGGCGATCGGATGGATCGTGGGTCACCTTGAGGCCGTCGATGCCGGACATATGGCAAGTGGCGCAGGTGGGCACGAACATATCCCGCGTGGTCAGAGTATCCGGCGGCGCCTGCAGGTTGAGGATGTTCCTCTGCGCCGCAAACATCACGCCGTGCTTCGACTCGTTGTAGATCTCCATCTGGGAATGATCGGGGCCCATGTGGCACTGCCCGCAGGTGCTGGGCAGGCGCGCCAGCTCCACGGAACTGGTATGGCGCGAGTGGCAATCCGTGCAGGTGCCGATGGTGCCGTCGTCGTTCGGCTTGCCAATGGAGTGGCACTGCTCGCACCCGCTGATCATGGCGGAAGCGCCTTCGGCCTTGACGAAAGGATGCGGCGGCCGCCGGGTGCCTCCGGGCTGGTACTGCTCGGAGAACGCGACCTGCTCCGGAGTGAGACCCTGTTCGCCGTAAATGGCAGCCCACGCGGGCGCGGCATGCCGGCTGCGCAGAAATTCCTGATAAATGGTCTCGTGGCAGGCGCGGCAATTGCCGGCGGTCAGGTGCGTTGCGATCACGAAGCCGTGATGATCCTTCTTCTGCTGCCCTGGAGCAGGCTGGTGGCAGTCGAGGCAGTTCACGCCTTTTCGCGCGTGCGCCGACATCTCGTACTCATGCACGACGGAATACTGCAGGCGGGCGTGGCACTCCGCGCATTTGCCGGAGGCACGGACAAAATCCGCGGTGGGCTGGCTGGTTTCCACCCGCGGCCGCGCCCGGTTGATGAGGAAAGCGGAGAGGATCAGCGCGAAGCCGATCACGACGGCCACAAAGACAGAGCGGAACGACATGCCAGCCAGCCTCCGAAGAAAGATGAATCTCTGTCTCAGGGTCGCGGTGTGAAGATCGAAACACTCTAACAATTCGAATCGGTTTTTGTCACCGGCAGGTACTTGCGCCGATTTGAAATTGCCACTGCCACCGCTGTCGTGTGATATCGATCACTTTTCGATTGCGCCGGTGGTCGGCATGATGGCCGAAGTGGATTGTATTCCCAGCCTGTGACATAAGTCCCTGCATCGTCGCAATCCGGCAGCTACTCTGGCTCCATGACCGGCATGCAGCACAGCACCGCGCATTTACTCAAGAGGAATTCCTATGTCTTATAAGCGTTATTGGGTGGCCCTGGCCATCGTCATTGTTGGATCGTTCGCCGTTCTCGGAGGAGTGGGGCGGAAGATGATCAGCGAAGCTCCGCCCCTTCCCGACGTCTACACCACGGACGGTCAGTTGCTCTTTACCGGCTCGGCCATCACCGACGGGCAGAACGTCTGGCAGTCCATCGGCGGGCAGGAGATCGGCACCGTGTGGGGCCATGGCGCCTATGTCGCACCCGACTGGACCGCCGACTGGCTGCATCGCGAATCCCTCATCCGGCTCGACCTCTGGGCGCAGCGCGAAGGGGCGGCAAACTTTGCCGCTCTCAGCCTCGACCAGCAGGCGGTTCTCAGGGCCCGTCTGATTCGCGAGATGCGGAAGAACACCTACGACCCCGTCGCCCGGCGCATCATTGTCAGCGACGATACGGCAACGGCCATCCACCAGCTTGCCGCGTATTATGCCGATGTCTTCAGCGCGGGACGGAAGGAATACGCCATTCCTGCCGGCGCGCTTACCGATCCGGCGAAGCAGCAGCAAATGGCCGCGTTCTTCTGGTGGACTTCGTGGGCCGCGCACACGGATCGCCCCCGCAGCAGCATCACCTATACAAACAACTGGCCGCATGAGGCGCTGGTGGCGAACGGCCCTGCGCCCTCTGCGATTCTCTGGAGCATCCTCAGCTTCGTGTTTCTCCTGGCGGGCATCGGCGGCCTCGTCTGGTGGTATGCGTCGCAGGAGAAGCCCGATTTTCACCCGGCGTTTCCCCGCAAAGATCCGTTTCTAAGCCTGAAGGCAACGCCCAGCCAGCGCGCCACCATGAAGTACTTCTTTGTGGTGGTGGCGCTGTGGGGCGTGCAAATCGCGATGGGCGCTCTTACCGCGCACTACGGCGTGGAGGGCGGCGGGTTCTACGGCATCCATCTCGACAGGATCCTGCCCTATGCGGTCACGCGCACCTGGCACATCCAGCTTGCGATCTTCTGGATCGCGACGTCGTGGCTGGCAACCGGCCTCTACGTGGGCCCGGCGGTGAGCGGGCATGAGCCGAAGGGGCAGCGGCTGGGCGTGAACGTGCTGTTCGGCGCACTGGTCCTGGTGGTGGGCGGGTCGCTGGCCGGTGAGTGGTTCGGCATCGAGCAGAAGCTCGGCAACCTTTGGTTCTGGTTTGGCGATCAGGGCTACACCTATGTGGACCTCGGGCGGTTCTGGCAGATCCTGCTGTTTGTGGGACTGGTCCTGTGGCTCTTCCTCATGGTCCGCGCTCTCAAGCCTGCGCTGGTGCGCAGCAGCGAGAGCCGCCCTCTCATGGTGCTGTTCCTCATTTCCAGCATCGCGATTCCTCTTTTCTACGCGGCCGGACTCATGTACGGCCAGCGCAGCGAGCTGGTCACCGCCGAATACTGGCGCTGGTGGGTGGTTCACCTCTGGGTCGAGGGCTTCTTCGAAGTATTTGCCACCGTGGTGATTGCTTTTCTGTTCACACGGCTCAACCTGCTGGAGATTCGCTCCGCCACCCGCACGGTGCTTTTCTCGACGACCATCTTTCTGTCGGGCGGCATCATCGGGACGTTTCACCACCTGTACTTCGCAGGATCGTCACCGGCGGTCATCGCTCTGGGCGCTGTCTTCAGCGCTCTGGAAGTCGTCCCCCTGACGCTCGTCGGCTACGAGGCCTGGGAGAACATTCGCCTGGCCCGGGGCAGGAGCAGCGCTCCGTGGGTGGCGAACTACAAGTGGCCTATCTATTTCTTTGTTGCGGTCTCTTTCTGGAACATGGTCGGCGCGGGATTGTTCGGCTTCCTCATCAACCCGCCGGTCGCGCTTTATTACATGCAGGGCCTGAACCTCACCCCGGTCCATGGACACACGGCCTTGTTCGGCGTGTACGGCATGCTGGGCCTGGGGCTTACGCTCTTCTGCCTGCGGGCAATTCGGCCGGGCGTGCAGTGGAAGGAGCGCCCGCTGCAGCTGGCCTTCTGGCTGATCAACCTCGGGCTCACGTTCATGGTGGTCATCAGCATGTTGCCCATCGGCATTTTGCAGGCGATTGCATCGATCCAGCAGGGCACCTGGTACGCTCGCTCGGCCGATTTCCTGCAGACTCCGTCGATGCAGTTCCTGCGCTGGATGCGGGTACCGGGCGATGTGCTGTTCGCGGCCGGAGCGGCGATCCTCGGGCTCTTTGTCGTTGGGCTCATCACCGGGCACTCCTACGCGCGGCCGATCGCAGGGAGCACCTCCACGATCGAGGAGAAGGAGGGTGTACTCGTGGCCGGCGACTGATCCGGCGGCTGACTCAGGGCCATGCTAAAACGCAAAACGGCGGAACCATCCTGGTCCCGCCGTTTTGTTGTCAGACGCAGCCGGACCCGCATCGGGGTCGCTGAAAATTCAAATTGTTCGCGAGGGAATGGTAGGCACGAGGAGACTCGAACTCCTGACCTCTACCGTGTCAAGGTAGCGCTCTAACCAACTGAGCTACGCGCCTACAGCGGGTACCTGTGAATTTCATGATAGCAGGATCGCGATGGCCGAAGCGTTGGCGGAGCTCCGCGATGGCCGCCGCGCGAGGACCGGCGCAGGTTTGCCGTTCGAACCCGGGCGCGGTGCATTAGTATGGATGGTTTGTGACGCTGTCGAGGCCGTGCCAAATTCAGGCCGGCTGAGATGCTGGAAGCAATGAACGATTTTCGGGCGACTCCCAACCTCCTGACGTTTTTCCGCCTCTGCATCGTGCCTTTTCTGGTGCTGGCAGTTCTCGACGGCCACTTCCAGGCCGCGTTCGCGCTGTTTGTTCTGGCCGGAGTGACCGATGCGCTCGACGGGCTGCTGGCCCGGGTCCTGCATCAGCGGACGATGCTGGGGCAGTACCTTGACCCGGTGGTGGACAAGCTGATGCTGAGCACGCTTTTTCTTGTGCTGCACCACGAGGGGCTGCTCTCTCTGCGCGTCACGGTGCTGGTCTTCGCGCGAGATCTCGGAATTCTGGTGGTAGGCGCTGTGCTCTTCGCCACCACGTCGATTCGCAATTTCAAGCCGAGCATTTTCGGCAAGTCGAATACGGTCGCGCAGATTCTGGCCTTGGCGTCGGTGATCCTGAGCCAAACCTGGCACCCGGCCTGGGTGCTTACCCTGCGCCAATGGAGCCTCTCGGCAACGGTCGTGCTCACGCTGTTCTCAGGGTTCCACTACGCCTGGAGAGCGGTGAGGCAAATCGGAGCCCCGGAAGTCGCGGGCCAGGGGTGAATCCTCAGAGCGTCGGCGCGGTCTTCAGCTCCGTGCACCCGAGCTCCTTGCTCTGCGCAGCGACGGCGCCGGCTGATGTGCCTGCCTGCACGGCAAAGGTCTTCAGCATGCGGCGGAGTTCGGGAAAGTCATAGTGCGTGCAGAGCGTCATCTCCCAGACATCGCCTGTGGCGCGGTTGACGGCGTAGCGGCGCAGCGTTTCGTCGGGGCCGGGCGTGCTGCTCTCGCGAATGACGATGAAGCTCGAGTAGCCGGGAATGAAATCGGCGCCCAGGTCCATGCTGTTGAACTCGATGTGCGTGTCGGTGAGATCGATGTGGTCGTGACGCGCGACGAGCAAGGCGATCTGCCGTGCCTGGCGCAGGCTGAGGCGGTGCTGTGCCGCGGGCGGAGCCGGTGCCGGAAGCGGGAATGCGGCTGCCGAGGCCTGGCCGGCCACAGAGCCGGCCAGGCCCAGGAACAGCGCGGAAAGCTGGAGGAGACGCATGTGTCCAGTGTGACGGGTCAGCACGGTTGCGGGCAACCGGTTACGCCTCCTTTCGGGCGGGCCCAGGTGATTAAAATGAGCGAATGACCAGCCAGCCGCATTTCAGCCAGGAGGCGCTGCGCTTTTTTCGAGGATTGAAACGGAACAACCGGCGCGAGTGGTTCGAGGAGCAACGCTCCACCTTCGAGCAGGAAGTGAAGAGGCCCATGCTGGCGCTGATCGAGCGGGTGACGGCAGGCATGGCCCAATACGCCCCCGAGCACATGCGCCCCGCGGCGAAGATTCTCTTTCGCATTTATCGTGATACGCGCTTCTCTGCGGACAAAACGCCCTACAAGACGCACCTTGGCGCGTGGTGGTCGCGCAAGGGGATGGAAAAGACCTCGGGGGCCGGCTATTACCTGCATGTGAGCGCCACGGAGCTGGTGATCGCGGCTGGCGCGTACATGCCGGAGAAAGAGCAAACGCTGGCCATCCGGCGGCGTCTGCTCGAAGATCACGCGGCATTTCGGCGGCTGATCGAGGACAAAAAACTGCTGCGCGCCTTCAGCGTGCACGATCCCATGTCGCTGTCGCGGCCGCCCAGGGGATTCCCCGCCGAACATCCGGCGATGGAGTGGATTCAATGGCGGCAGTGGGGCGTGACCGCGCATTTGCCGGCAGAAGAAGCGCTCAAGCCGAACCTGGCGGCGGAGGTGGAGAGGCGGTTCCGGATGGCAACGCCGCTGGTGAATTTTCTGAACGAGCCCATGGCTAAACCGGAGAAGCGGTGCCCGGCCTGGGCGGCTCATCTGTTGCCGAAGTAACTTCCGACCTGAGTTTCCGCGGTAACGGCCTTTACCAATGGCGACGCAGGGACTACACTCCACGCGAGCAACGAAACATCGTGGAACCCGCTTCGGAGGCGGCTGGGACGCGGTTAGGCGTGTATCTTCTACTCGGGAAACGGGCATTTTTAGGGGTTTTCCAGAGAAAAACCAGGGAAAACCGCAAAAATCCTGTGGAAACCGAGGTTTTCCCATTGACAAACGCTGCTGAAAGCCGCAAGGTTAACGGCGGCAGGTTCTTCCGGACCCGCGTCAATACTGGCTCTTCTGCATATGGGCGCGCATCGGTTTCCGGGGGTTCCGGTGCAGGATCGCCTTCGGGCGGTCCGGAACAGGCAACATAAAGGAGGAAGATTCTATGGCAGCAACAATGACGAAAACCGCGCTGGTGCGGCAACTGGCGGAGAAGCTGGAACTCACGAACAAGCAGTCGGCGGCGTTTCTCGACCTGCTCGCGGAGACGGCGATTAAAGAGACAAAGAAGAACGGCGTCTTTGTCATTCCCGGCCTCGGCCGTCTGGTGAAGGCGGAGCGGAAGGCGCGCATGGGCCGCAATCCGCAGACCGGCGAACAGATCAAGATCAAGGCCAAGACGGTGGTGAAATTCCGCGTCGCGAAGTCGGCTAAGGACTCGATCGCGCCCCCGAAGAAGTAGCTTCAGTTCTCCGCATCACACAAGAAAGCGGACTTCGGTCCGCTTTCTTTTTTGTTTGGTGCATTACCGTGGTCACGTGCCGTTTGTAATCTTTTCGTACCAGCGCGTGAACGCCCGGCACAGAAACGCCACACTGACCGTAGCCGCGGCGCGCGGATTTGTCCCATCTGAATTGAACAGCCAGCGCCTGATGCGGCGGAGACGAATCCGTGAATGTGCTGCTTGTTTATCCGCGCTTTCCCGATACGTATTGGAGCTTTCGCTATGCGCTTTCCTTCCAGGGCAAGCGCGCCGCGCAGCCTCCGCTGGGTCTGATGACCGTTGCTGCGCTGTTGCCGGAATCGTGGAGCAAGCGGCTGGTGGATACGAACGTAGAGCGGCTGCGCGACAGCGATCTTGCATGGGCCGACGTTGTTTTCCTCAGCGGGATGCACGTGCAGCAGCAGGACCTCGTCTCCATCGTGCGCCGCTGCCGTGCCCATGGCTGCCGCACCGTGGTCGGCGGTCCAATCGCCAGCAGCGTGCCTGCGTCGGAGCTGGAGGCCGATCACGTCGTGATTGGGGAAGCCGAGGATCTGATGGCCGGCCTGGCTCGGGATCTCGAGCGCGGCGAGGCCAGCGCGGCGTATCAGGCCGTCGAGCGGCCCTCGATGGAGCGCAGCCCGCTGCCCATGCTCAGCCTCATCCGCATGAACCGATACAGCACCATGACGGTGCAGTATTCGCGCGGCTGTCCGTTCAACTGCGAGTTCTGCGACATCGTCGAAATCTACGGCCGCCGTCCGCGCACGAAAGCAGTGGCGCAAGCGCTGGCCGAATTCGACCAGCTGTACGCTGCCGGCTGGCGCGGCCCCGTCTTCATCGTCGACGACAACTTCATCGGCAACAAAGTGCGCGTGCGCGAACTGCTGACGGCCATGGCGGAATGGCAGGCGGCGCATCGCTACCCCTTCCGCTTCATCACCGAAGCATCGCTCAATCTTGCCGACGATCTCCATCTGCTCCAGGCGATGAAGGACGCCGGCTTCGCTTCGGTATTTCTCGGCATCGAGACACCGGACGAATCCAGCCTGGTGGCGGCGCACAAGCTGCAAAACACGCGGCGCAATCTGCTCGCGAGCATTCGCCTCATCCAGCAATACGGCATCGAGGTGATGGGCGGATTCATCCTCGGTTTCGACACCGACCGCGAAGACGTCTTCGACCGGCTCGTCGATTTCATCGAGAAGAGCGAGATTCCCATTGCCATGGTGGGCCTGCTGCAGGCCATGCCGGGCACGCGGCTCTTTCGTCGACTTTCCGGCGAGGGCCGCATCCTGCACGCGGGCGGCGGCAACAACACGGGCTGCGAGCTGAATTTTCTGCCGCGCATGAACTCGACCCGTCTGGTCGAGGGCTACCGTTCCGTCCTGCGGCGCATCTACGACCGCGAGGCGTATTACGCGAGGGTGCGGGCTTATCTCAGCCGCTGTCGGCCCCGATACCAGGCGAACATCAGCTTTGGCAATGTGCGCGCCCTGTGCCTCGCCATGCTGCGCCTGGGCGTGCTGGGAAAATCCAGGCTCAGCTACTGGAGATTTCTGCTCGCAGCGGCGACCCGGCACCGTCGTTCTTTCGGCGCAGCCATGACCATGGCCGTAATGGGGTATCACTTCCAGATCATGACCGAGCGGATCGCGAAAGCTGAGGGCTGACGGCAGGGAAGGCGGCGCTGGATACGCGTCAGGCCGCAGTGGTAATCAGCAGCGCGTCGATAGCCGGCGCCGGAACGATTTCCGGCAGCTGCACTTCGGTGAAGCGTCCCTGCGCCACTTCGCCCAGCACCTGATTGGTGGTGTCCTCGGTGCGGGTCGAATTGAGGTGCAGCTTACGCACTGCCCGCATGACCGTCGTGGCCAAAAGAAATCGGTTTTCGATTTTGAGTCCCGCGGAATACACCAGATCTGACCGCATACTTGCCTCGTTTCCCGGTTGTGCCGCGTTTGCAACAGAAGCCGGGCTCGACCCAGGTTCCCGAACGGGTCAACCTGGTGAACAATCTCCTTTGCCCGGCTGCGCTGGAGCCGCAGGGAATCGGAGATGTCGAGGGCGGGCCAAAGAACTCAAAGAACTTGCCGACAAGCAGATAAGAAGTGTCTCTCCCTTCAGCATACGCTGTTTGCGCGGCTTCTCCCAGCGTTTCCTTTTCGATCGGGCAACGATCCATGCGCGGCCGTTCACGAGGAGACAGGCGTCGCGGCCGGTCTGCATGCGAAGCTGCCGGCAGGGCGAATGCTATACTGGATGCAGATCGTCGAATCCGACCTGGTTTTCTCGCCTGTTCTGCTCTGTCGCCTGACTCGCGTAATTCCACATTGAGTTCAGCGATACATTTACACAAAAAGGAAACAGAGATATGGAACAGGGAACAGTGAAATGGTTTAACGACGCCAAGGGCTTCGGATTTCTCAGCCGCCAGAGCGGCGAAGACGTATTCGTGCACTTCTCGGCGATTCAGAGCAACGGCTTCCGTTCGCTCCAGGAAGGCCAGGCGGTCCAGTTCAACGTGGTAAAAGGCCCTAAGGGCTGGCAGGCCGAGAACGTTCAGGTTCTGTAGGCGGCAGAGAAGCTGTGAGCGCGAGGGGCTGCAGTTCAGCCCCTCTTTGCCCATATCCCCGAGTTTCTGCTCTTCGTCACCGTCCCGCCCCTGCTCGGCGATGCGGAGACTTTTCGGTTTTTTCTTTGCTTAACCGCGGCCCTGGCCGCCGGAGTATCCCATGCAGGCACTCGTGCAGGACAAATACCAGTTGAAAACGCTTCATGAGGAGATCGACCTCTTCGATCGCAAGCTCGCTCACTTGCTGCGCTACGAGGCCTTCGCCAGCGACGCGGATCGGGATGCCGCGGCGCGGCGCATTACGCTGAAGCGCGATCAGTTGGCCCGCGCTGCGCGCCAGATGGCGGAGAACGGCGTCGAATTCAACCCGTCCGAACTACCCCGTTCTTTCCGCGCCGAGCCGGAGATGAGCGTTACTGAAGCTGAGGCTCCTGTTGCGCCGGTCCCGGCGATCGTCACGCGCAGGAAACGTCGCGCTGCCGCGCAGCCTGTCGCCTAAATGCTTGCCGCCCGGCGTCCTGTACCATGGCGTCTGTGGCGCTGCTTCGCATCGACAATCTAAACGTCTGCTTCGGTGCGACCGAGGCCGTTCGCGGTCTCTCGCTGGAGATTGCGGAGGGGGAATCTCTGGGCCTGGTGGGTGAATCGGGCTCGGGGAAATCCGTCACCGCTTTGGCGATCCTCGGCCTGCTGGGCGAGGCGGCCTGCGTCGCAGGAAGGATCGAATTCGACGGGCGCGATCTGCTCGCGCTCGGCCCTGACGCGCTGCGGCGATTGCGTGGGCGCGACATCGCCATGATCTTCCAGGAGCCGATGACCGCGCTCAATCCGGTTATGCCGGTCGGCGAGCAGGTGGCCGAGGCGGTGCGCGCGCATCAGCATGGGCTTGGGCGGCGCGCCGTCCGGGAGCGCGTACTCGAAGCGATGACTGCTGTCGCGTTGCCCGACCCGGCTGTGCGCTGCGGCGACTATCCGCACCAGTTTTCCGGCGGCCAGCGCCAGCGAATCCTGATTGCCATGGCCATCGTCAACCAGCCGCGGCTGCTGATTGCCGACGAGCCCACCACGGCGCTGGACGTGACCGTGCAGGCGCAGATCCTGGAGCTGCTGGCTGGGCTGCGCGAACGGTTTGGCCTGGCTATGCTGTTCATCTCTCACGATTTGGCCGTTGTCTCCCAGGTGGCGGACCGCGTCGCCGTGATGCGGCACGGCCTGCTTCTGGAGGAAGCGCCGCGCCGGACGCTGTTCGGCCATCCGCTGCACCCGTATACGCGCAGCCTGCTCGGAGCGGTCCCAACCATGCAAACCAGGCTCGGCGAGCCGCTGGCCACTCTGCGCGCCGGAGCCCGGCAGTCCCAGGCAGCCGTTCCGTTGCGGGAAGCCGCCCCCGGTCACTGGGCACGCATCCCGGCCGAATCACCTTATTCAGTACGAACCTCATCCAAACGTGATGTAGAGTGATAAACGGCTCTCATCTTCCATGCGCGCTCTCATCCTTTCCGATATCCACGCTAACCTCGAGGCTCTCGAAGCGGTCCTGGCCGCAGCTCCGGCGCACGACGTGGTCTGGAATCTGGGCGACGTGGTCGGTTACGGCGCGAATCCGAACGAGGTCATCGAGGAGTCGCGGCGCCTGGGCAGCGTCTTCGTGCGCGGCAATCACGACCGCGCCTGTTGCGGCCTTGGGGGCGTGGAGGAGTTCAATCCCGTAGCGCAGCGTGCGGCACGCTGGACCGAGTGCGTGCTGACCGAAGAGCACCGCGAGTGGCTGCGGCAGCTGGCCGCGGGGCCGATTATGCCGGATGGTCCGCAGGTGAGCTGCGTCCACGGCTCGCCCATCGACGAGGATGAGTACATCGTGACCGTGCGCGACGCGTGGCCGTCGCTGATCGAGACGGGCAGACGTCTCACCTTCTTCGGCCATACGCACGTGCAGGGCGGCTTTGCCACCAACGGCGACGAGTGGTTCCGGCTGACGCCGCACTACAGCACGCGCAACGAGCAGGAGGAGTTCGAGCTGCCGCTGCGGGACGGCGCGCGCTATTTGCTCAACCCTGGCTCCGTTGGCCAGCCGCGCGACGGCGACTGGCGCGCGGCCTTCGCGATCTACGACGATGCGCAGATGCTGCTGACGTGGTACCGCGTTCCGTACGATCTGCGCGAGGCGCAGGAGCGCATTCTGCAGGCCGGATTGCCGGACCGCCTGGCGGCGCGGCTGCGCGACGGCCGCTAGAGCAGTTCTAATTTAAATATCTACATTTATGCGATAATCCTCCTGTCCTTTAGAAGGAGGGTTCGGATGCAATCGTATTCGCAGGATCTGCGTGATCGTGTGCTTCGGGCGCTGGCTCGGGGAGAGGGCCCATCGGCGATCGCGCAGCGCTTTGAGGTCAGCCGCTTCTATGTTTATCAGGTGCGGGACCGGGAGCACGAGACCGGGGTGCGGA